>CAWJVV010000011.1:0-150168 GCA_963846375.1 uncultured Acidobacteriota bacterium | reverse complement strand
GTCGAGTCGAGCGCAGACTTGAGCTTGCCTACCATGGCGTCCATCTTGAGAACAGCGGCCTTGGTCTGCGGGGCGTCCGGGCCATACTCGTGACCCTCGTGGTCGGGGCTCGGAGTAATAGATGGTGATGAAGTGCGGCCGGTCGGCATCGGGCAATTTAAGCAGCGCCACGGCGTCGTCGATGCGGGCCTGCTGAACTTCATCGGTGGCTTGCGTCTTGCTGTCAAAGCGCGCATACCACGTGGGACGATGGCCGGCGATCTCCGCCTCGGATCCGGGCCAGAAGAGGCAGGCCGCACGCATGCCCTGCGCTTCGGCAAGGCTCCAGAGCGGGGACGCCCGAGTACCAGCTGCCGTCGGTCACCACCGCCGAATCGCTCATGCCGTAGCGTGCGCCCTTGGTCTCGTCGTAAAAGCTATTTGCCACCAGGCCGTGGTGCTCCGGGTAGAGACCGGTGACGATGGTGAAGTGATTGGGAAACGTGAGCGAAGGAAAACTGGGCAGCATGCCTTGTGGAGCCCAGACCCCCTTTTTGCCGAGAGCCAGCAGATGGGTAGCGCCGTCGCGCCGCGCGTAGTCCCAGCGAAAGCCATCGAGCGAAACCAGCACGAGGTAGTGTGCCTGTTGTGCCGCTGCAGAATTCGGGCCGTTGTCGGTGTGAACCAGCGGCAAGGCGGGGTTGAGGGCCGGTTCCTGTGTCCTCCCGCTCGACCCAAAGGACAAAGCAACGATTACAGGATTCCATACAGCAACTTTCTCAAGCCCATCAACATACCCCCGAAAGAAAGGTTATCGCACCGGGGAGGCGCATTTCCGTGACGGATGGCGATTGCTTCCCTTGTAACCCGGCGCTATCTTGAGTCATGCTTCGGAATCGGTCCGTGCCGGTGGATGCGATCCTGCCTCACGTGAGGTACAAGGACTTGTCTGCCGCAATCGACTGGCTCACGAGAACGTTCGGATTCGTCGAACATTTCCGATACGGAAATCCGGTGGCCGGGTCACAGGTTCACCTTGGCAATGCCTGGCTGATGCTCTCCGATGGACGGGCTGGATACCGGAATCCTGCAGAACTCGGCTTCGGGACACAGATGCTTTCGGTGTTCGTTGAGGACGTGGAAGCGCATCATGCGCGGACAAAGGCCTCCGGCGCAAAGATCGTAGAAGACCTGCACCAGACCGAGTACGGAGAACTGCAGTACGGCGTAGAAGATCCGGAAGGTCACCGCTGGATATTCGCGCGGCACGCGCAGGACGTGGACCCGGCAGAGTGGGGCGCAACGGTCAGCCATCCTCTGGAGTAGTCCGAGCCCAGGTTCCTCCCCTGAATATTTGTCTTGCGTGCTCACCTCTTCTATGTGTTACAGTAAGTAACATTATGACGAGTAACACCCCGCCCGATCACGATCCGTCGGAACTTGGAGAGCTGGAGCGCGAGATTTTGTCCATTGTTTGGAGGCTGGGCGCCGCTACCGCCGAACAGGCGCGCGAGGAGTTGAAGAAGCCGCTCAAGGACTCGACGGTTCGCACGGTTTTGCGGCGTCTGGAAGAGAAGGGTTACCTGGCTCATTCGCAGGAGAACCGGACCTTTGTTTACCAACCGTAGGAGTCGCGGCAAAAGGTGGCGGGGCGGGCGGTCCAGCGCATCGTGGACTGGTTTTGCGAAGGCAGCGTGGAAGCGCTGTTGGTGGGCATGGTTGACTCCAAGGTGCTGGACCGCGCCGAGCTTCAGCGGCTGGCCGATCGCATCGCGGCCGCGCAAAAAAGCAAGATCGCAAACACCCAGGGAAAGCAGGAGGAGAAGAAATGATGGCCCCATCCGATTCCTGGCTCTGGAATTTGGCTGATGCCGCAGCGCGTTCCTTATTGATGGCCGCCGCCGTGGGCTTCGGACTCAGCCTGCTGCGTGTTGGCAATGTGATGGCCCGCAAGGTGGCGTGGACGCTGGTGCTCTGTAGCGCCTTCGCGATGCCGGCGCTGGCTCCGTGGGTGGAGAGCCAATCCTGGCTGCCGATACGATGCCGCGGTTCCGGTGAGAGAGTGGGTTGCAGCTGAGACTCGCGTCCGGGAATAGCAGTGCGGCGCCCGACCTCGCAGCTCCCGCACGCCATATCTTCCCTGCGCGGGCTGAAGCCTGCCGCCGCTGAACAGGATCGACCCGCCGTGACGAATGAACGTCGCGTCTGCGGCCGTCCTTAGTCGGAGATCGCTTCCCTGCCCCCACAATTTCGATGGATGCGCATCGCTCTGCCGGTGAAAGCCGGAGCCTTGAAGGCTCGATACGCAATCTCAGCCTGGGCGAGACTGCGTTTCTGGTGTATGCAGCAGTCGCATTGATTTTGATGTTTCGGATCGCAATGGGGTGGATGGCGACGACTCGGCTCTGGAGGGCGCTCGCCCGGTTCTGGAGATCGCCGTGGATACCGATGCGCTGATTCGCTGGAGCCGCGATGTTTCATCGCCGGTCACCGTCGGGCCAGGCATCCTGTTGCCGGAGGATTACGCTCGTGGGACGTGGAGAAGCTGCGGATTGTGATTGCGCACGAAAACTCGCACGTGCGGCAAGGCGATTTTTATCTGCAGCTCTGCGCGTCGATCTATGCCGCCATGTTCTGGTTCAGCCCACTCGGCTGGTGGCTGAAGCACACACTATGTGACCTGAGCGAGGCCATCAGCGATCGCGCTGCGGTGCGGGAGGCCGCCACCCACGCCTCTTATGCCCAGGTTTTGCTTGAATTCGCGGCCTTGCCGCGCACAACAAAGATCGGAGTCGCCATGGCGCGTACAGGAAGGTTAAGCGATCGCATTGAACGTCTTCTGGATGAGAACAGCTTTCGGCGGGCTTTTGCCGGCGGGCGCGGACGCATCGCCGTGGCGGCGCTCCTGGCGCCGCTGGCGCTGTTTGCGGCAACATCGCTGATTCGCGTGCAGGCCGCGGGCCAGGAGCCGGCCCCACCTGCCGCTCCCTCCATTCCCGCTTCGCCGGCTGAAGTTGGACCAGCTGCGCCTGCGCTTCCGGCGTCGCCGAGCTTGCCGGCATCTCCTGATCAGGCGCCGACACCGCCCGCGGCGCCTCAGCTGCCGGCCGCGCCGGATTCCGATGTGGTCCCACTCCTTCCGCCATCGGAGCCGAGTGCAGTCCCGCCTGCGCCCGGTGTCAGGATCGTTGGCGGCGCGAGTATCGGCCGCGGCGACTCGTACGCCTACGCGCGTGCGCAAGCCGAGAGTGCCAGCGAACATCGGAGCCGTTCGTCATACTCCTCTGACGGCCAGCATTATTCCTACTCCTACTCTGATAATGGCGAGTCGTACGCGCTGATCACCGGCAACGACAAGCAGCACGTGTCGTTCTCCGGCGAATGGATGGAAGGCCGCCGCGAGCAGCTGGATAAAGCGCGCCGCATCGCCCATGGAGACTTTCTCTGGTTCACGCGCGACGACAAATCGTACGTGATCGATGATCCCGCCATCGTTTCCGGTCTCGTTGCGCTCTACAAGCCGATGGAGGATCTTGGCCGTCAGCAGGAAGAGCTGGGTCGGCAGCAGGAAGAGTTGGGCCGTCAGCAGGAGAAACTGGGCGAGCAGATGAGTGAAGCCAGCGTGCCGAGTCCGGATATCTCCAAGGAGATGGCGGCTCTGAACGCGGCGATGGCTGAATTGAATGCGAAGCAGGGTAAGACCGTCACTCAGGATCAGCTCTCTGGTTTGCAAGAGAAGCTGTCTGAACTGCAGGGAAGGCTAGGCGACTTGCAGGGCGAGGTGGGTCGAAAGCAGGGCGACATCGGCCGCATGCAGGGAGACCTTGGCGCCAAGCAGGGTGAACTGGGAGCCCAGCAAGGCCGCCTTGGCGAACAACAGGGCCGCATAGCCCGCGAGGCAGACCGCAAAATCAAGTCGGCCATCGATGAGAGTCTCAAGAACGGAAAGGCGCGACCGGTGGAGTAGCTCCATAACGGGAGCGAGAATGAGCGAGACGGAGTGGAAGCCGTCTCGCTTCTTTATTTGCGCATCAGGTTCTTGGCGATGAAGAAGACATTGGCCGGGCGCTCGGCCAGACGACGCATGAAGTACGGGTACCATTCGCGCCCAAAGGGAATATAGACGCGCATGTTGTATCCCTCGCGCACCAGTTCGCGCTGCAGGTCGCGGCGAACGCCAAATAGCATTTGAAATTCGTAGCGTTGGGGTTCGATCCCGTGCTGGCGCGCAAATGATTTGGCCGCACCGATCATGGCGATATCGTGGGTGGCCAGACCGTGATAGACGGGGCTGTCGAGAAGCATGCAGCTGAGCCGGATGTAGTTCGAATCCACGTCGGCCTTGCGCGGGAAGGCGACCTCGGCCGGCTCTTTGTACGCGCCCTTGCACAGGCGAATACGGATGCCGTCGGCGAGCAACTGTTCTACATCAGCCTGGGAGCGATAGAGATAGGACTGAATCACGGTGCCGATGGCTCCGCGCAGCCCGGGGCGCGCGTGAATGCGCCGCACGATGTCCAACGTCACCTGCGTCAGCGACGAATCTTCCATGTCGATGCGGACAAAGCTGCCGGCCGCTCGCGCGTGTTCGGTCAGATTCTCTGCAATGCTCTCGGCGATGTCATGAGAAAGCCCCAGTCCCATCTGCGTGAGCTTCACGCTGACATTGGCGTTGAGCTTGCGCGCGGCAATGGCGTCAATCAACCGATGGTAAATCTCCGCCGCTTTGTAGGCCTCGTTCTCTGAGGTCACGCTCTCGCCCAGCGAGTCAAGCGACACCGCCATACCCTGCTTGTTGACCGCCTCTGCTACGCGCAGCGCATCGTCGATTTCCATGCCGGCAACAAAGCGGGAACTGAGACGGGTACCGATAGCCGAACGTTCGCCGAAACGGCGCAGGCTGCGATTGCGAGAAAGCGCGATAAACGCGGAGCGGAGTAGGGCCATACTGCGACTCTGCCGGCGAAGGCTCAGTTAGCTTTTCGACGGTATAGCTAATTTTCTCACACGAGCCCGGCGGAGGAATTCCGCTGCGCCAGAGCGAAACGCAAGCGGCCAGACATAAAAAGGACGTCAGGCTCTCGCCGGACGCCCTTTGATTTTGCATGCTGGAATCAGGCGGGCTGCAGTTCGCGCTTGCCCTTCTTCTTGTCTTCCTTCTCGGGCACCGGACCGTGCGTCTCCGCCGTGGGCGGAGGCGGCGCATCGCCGATGCGCTTGGAATAGCGTGCAAACCACGGTCGCCTGCGGATCCGGCTCAGTCTTCTTGCCGCGCTTCTTCGGCGCTTCCTCTTCCGCACCGCTTCTTCTTGTTCGGGCACTCCAGGAAGATGCCGGACTTGAGCGTCTTCTCCAGCAGATACGGGCTGCCGCACTCGGGGCACTTCTGCGGCACCGGCTTGTAGTTCGAAGTGAAGTCGCACTTGGGATAGTTCGTGCATCCCCAGAAAATATTGCCGCCGCTTCGCCTTGCGCTCGGCGATGTCGCCGGTCGCCGCACTTGGGGCACTTCATGCCTTCAATAAGGTTCTGCTTCACGTACTTGCACTTGGGATAGCCGGAGCAGGACACAAACTCGCCATACGCTCCCTGGCGCAGCACCAGCGGCTTGCCGCACGCCGGGCAATCCTCGCCGGTGGGCTGCGGAGCCGTCTGCTTCTGCTGCTGCTTCTGGCTCAGCTTGCGGAACGTCTTGCAGGGCGGATCGGCGTTGTAGTCCGGGCAAGCCATGAACATGCCGAACGGTCCGCGGCGCAGCACCATCACCTTGCCGCAGTTCTCGCAGTACTCTTCCTGCTCGCCGGCCTCCTGCGCCTCGGGCGTGTTCAGGTCGGGCTTGGCGGCGGTGTTCTCCTTGGTGAACGTGCAGCTCGTCGGGTCCTTCTTGTTGTACGCCGAGCACGCATAGAAGCTGCCGAACTTGCCCCACTTGAGCAGCAGCGGCGATCCGCACAGCTCGCACTTCTCGTTGGTCTTCACTTCCATGCGCTTGATGTCTTCCATGTTCTTGCTCGGCTACTTCGAGCTCCTCTTCGAAGTGGTCGTAGAAGCCGTTGAGAAGATCGGTCCAGCTTCTCCTTGCCTTCTTCGATGTCGTCGAGCTCCTCTTCAAGCCGGGCCGTGTACTTGGTGTCGAAGATGTAGGGGAAGTTCTTGACCAGCAGATCGCAGACCACCACGCCAATCTCAGTGGGATAGAAACGCCCGCGTGATCTTGGTTACGTACTCGCGATCCTGAATGGTGTTGATGATCGAAGCATAGGTCGAGGGGCGTCCGATGCCGCGCTCTTCCAGCATCTTCACCAGCGATGCTTCGTTGTAGCGCGGAGGCGGCGAGGTGAAATGCTCCTCCGGCTCCAGCTTCTCCAACGCCAGCGCGTTCACGCCGTCGAGGTTGGGCAGCTTGTTCTTCGATTCGTCGTCATCGTCGCCCTTGTCTTCCGTCATCTCGTAAACCTTGAGGAAGCCGTCGAAGCGCAGCACCGATCCACTGGCGCGGAAATCGTAGGTCTTGCGCGTTTTTGAGGAGACAGCGGCGATCTTCGCCGTGGTTACGTCGAAGACGGCAGGCATCATCTGCGAAGCGACGAACCGCTGCCAGATCAGGCGATACAGCTTGAGCTGCTCGTCGCTGAGATACTTCGCAATCGATTCCGGCGTGCGCGACGCATCGGTGGGACGGATGGCTTCGTGCGCATCCTGCGCGTCCTTCTTGCCCTTGTACTCATTGGCGAGTCGCGGGCAGATACTGCGGGCCCAGATTCTTGCCAATCCATTCGCGGGCGCTCTGCTTGGCCTCGGGCGAGACGCGCGGAGAATCGGTACGCATGTATGTGATGAGGCCGGTAGTGCCCTCGGGCCCAGATCGATGCCTTCATACAGCCGCTGCGCCACGCCCATGGTGCGGCGCACATTGAAGCCGAGTTTGCCGGCGCATCGCGCTGCAATTGGCTGGTGATGAACGGCGCCAGCGGCCGCCGCTGCTGCTCGCGCGACTGCACGGAAACCAGTGACCACCTTGCCTTCTCCAGCGCGGCCACCACCTCGTCCATCGACTTCTTGTCGGGCAGCGCGTTGGAGATGAACTGATCCTTGCCGTCCTTGTCCTTGCCGTTGGCAACGCGCACCGGCTCGCCGTCGATGCCGATAAAGCGCGCCTTGAACTGGCTCTCCGCCTGCTCTTCCGGATGCAGCAGCGCGTCGAGCGTCCAGTACTCCACCGGCTGGAATGCGCCGATCTCGCGCTCGCGCTCCACAATCAATCGCACGGCAACGGTCTGCACGCGGCCTGCCGAGAGGCCGCGGCGCACCTTGTCCCACAGCAGCGGCGAAATCTGGTAACCCACCAGCCGATCGAGAACGCGGCGTGTCTGCTGCGCGTACACTAGATTCTGATCCACGTCGCGAGCGTGCTGAAACGCATCCTGCACGGCCTTCTTGGTGATCTCGTTGAAGGTGACGCGGCGAATCTTCTTCCGTTCCTTGGCCGATGTTCCCAGCTGCAGTGCCAGGTGATACGCAATGGCTTCGCCTTCGCGGTCAGGGTCAGGCGCCAGGAAGATCTCGTCGGCCTTGGCGCGCGGCCTTCTTCAGTTGGCCGACCACTTTCTCCTTGCCGGGAGACACGACCAGCGTCGGCTCAAACGTGCGCTTCTCCAGCTCCACGCCGATCTCGTTTTTAGGCAGGTCCATGATGTGGCCGACCGAAGCCAGCACCTCGATAGCCCTTGCCAAGATATTTTTCGATCGTCTTCGCCTTGGCGGGCGACTCGACGATCACCAGTGATTTGCTCATTGCCATCCTTATTACTGACCCCGCTTCGGCCTGTTGGACTCGGAAGCGGGCTTCCGTTTCATCTCTGATTACAGTATGCGGCTCAAGGTTTCACGACCGGCCCTGTAATACGGCCTGCGCGACTCTCCAGTGATTGAGGGGCCGCGAAGTTGCAACCTATCACGGATGGCGCCGTGTCATTACCAGCTTTTGGACGCATGCCTCCGGGAACCGCTCCCAAGACTCTACGCGCAAATCAGCCGAAAATGCACGCAATCTGCGCCGGGTTCCGCCTAATCCGAAATGAATTTGAAGGACTCCGGCCTCAGAGCGTGCGCACGTAGTTTTTTCCCGGCAGCTGCCGTATCCGGCCCGCCATCTCCAGTTCAAAAAGGCGGTAAATACCTCAGACGACGTCAATTGCGTCTCCAGCAATTCGAGAATCTCATCGATCTGCAGCGACTCGTCGGAACGCAGCACCTCAAGCACCATGGCCTCTTCGGGCCGCAGTACGGGATCAGGCAAAAGAGATGCTTGAGCCTCTGGTTTGGATGCAACTCCGGCTTCCGCCTCCAGCTCCAGCCGCACGTTGCGAGGGCAACTCTTCCCACACGTCCTCCCACGTCGCCACCAGCTTTGCGCCCTGTTTAATCAATGTGTTAGGCGTCCACGAATTCTTGTTGGTCACGTTGCCCGGCACGGCGAACAGATCGCGATTCTGTTCCGCTGCGCAGCGAGCCGTCACCCGCGTCCCGGAGTTCTCCGCCGCCTCCACCACCAGCACCGCGATGCTCATGCCGCTCAGAATGCGATTGCGCCGGGGAAAATTCTGCGGCGCCGGAAACGTACCCAGCGGCACTTCGCTCACAATCGCCCCGCCCGTGGCCAGAATCTCCTCCGCCAGCTTCTTGTTCTCCTTGGGGTAAGACGACATCGACGCCCGTGCCCCAGACCGCAACCGTGGGCATGCGCGCCGCCAGCGCACCCTTGTGCGCGCAGGTAGTCGATGCCTCGCGCCATGCCGCTCACAACCAGCAGACGCCGCGCCGCCAGATCGCGCGCCAGCATCTCCGCAACGCCCGAGCCGTAAGGCGAGGGATGCCGCGTGCCCACCACTGCGATCGCGGGGCGCTGCAACAGCTCAACATCGCCGCGCACCCACAGCACCGGCGGCGGATCGTAGATCTCGCTGCAGGCGCTCGGGATATGCGCTATCGTCGTACGCCACCAGGTTCGCACCGGCCGCGTCCAGCGCAACCCACTCCTGCTTCGGCCGCCTTGCGGCCTTTGCCCTCAAACAGAAATTGCGATGCCTCCGCGGAAAATTGCAGCGCTTCCAGTCCGGTGAGCGATAACTCGAACATCCGGCTGGGGGCCGCAAGTTCCTTCATGGCTTCGAGGATGCGGCTTCGGGCCCAGGCCGGGGGTCAAAGTAAGAGCAAGCCAGCCGAGATGATCTTCCACACTCGGCTTCAGCGGCTTTTCGTTCATGATGGCAGTATTCATAGCGCGTTCTCTACGCGAGCGGAACCGTAAAGTCCGGACCGCGCAGGTATTCAAGATGAAGTGCAGATTTGCGCTCACGTTATGCCGGGGCCGAGTGGAATGTCAAGGTCAGCCGGCACAGCATCGCAACAGGAAATCGGGTTTGCGTCGTCGTTTCACGCGCCTGGGCTGGGCAGCGGCGGGGCGGAAGTTAAACTGAAGAGGTGTCTTCTGACCGCCAGACCTCGCTGCGCATCGCTGCAATCCGCTTCCTGAACCCCGCGCCGTTGATGTGGGACTTTGAGCATCCTCCCCTGGCTGCCACGCTGGCTGAGCGTTACCGCATCGACTGGATGCTTCCTTCAGAGTGTGCCGACCGGCTCGCCGCAGGCAGTGCCGACATTGGGCTTGTACCCATCGCCTCGCTCGCAGGGAACCCCGAACTGCATATCCTACCGGGTTGCACCATCGCTTCGAAGGATCATGTCCGCTCGCTGCTGCTGGTGCGGCGCGCGGGCTGTGCGCTTGAAGAGATTCGAACCGTGGCTGCCGACACGGCCAGCCGCACCACCATTGCCTACTCGCGCATCATGTTTCAACGATGGGGAAACGCCGCGGTGCAGTTTCTACCGATGGCTGCGGATCTCGACGCCATGCTCGAGACCGCGGACGCGGCCATCCTCATTGGCGACCCTGCCCTGTTGGCTCTGGAAGAGCGCGCCAATCGAAGTGAACGTCACGAAGAGGAATTGGCTTACCACGACATTGCGCACGAGTGGCGTGCGCTCACCGGTCTGCCGTTCGTCTCCGCGGTGTGGGCAGCGCGCGCTGACTCGTTGCAGAGATCCGGCCTGACGCAGCAGGTGATTGAAGCCGATTTCACAAGCTCCCGCGATCATGGCCTGGGGAACATCGTGGCGCTTGCGACCGAGTGGAGCAGCAAGCTGCCGCTGGCCGAGCACACCATCCGAAACTACCTGCAGGTGAATATCCACTATGTACTCGATCAAGAGTGCGTCGAAGGCATGCGCGGGTTCTTCAGGATGGCTGCGAAGCAGGCGTGCTGCCTGCGTACAACGTGCGGCTCTAAAGAGAACGCGCGGTCAGGAATGTGTCCTGGCCACGCGCTGATCCAATCGAATTAAGCTCTCCGCGATTCTAGGGAGTCGGAGGCGGGTTCACAGAGCACGCACCATTCGTGACCTGGGCCGGCGGGCTCGGTGGCGTCGCCCATGGCACATTCACGAAGTCGAAGAACTCCGTCATGTCCATCTGCGCCGCGTCCCGCTTGGTAAGCGCCGGAACATTGAAGCGCGTCTCGATCAGCTTCAGGATCGCGGTGTAATCCGCGACGGTGTGTGATACGTAGTTTTTCTTGGTGAACGGAGAAACCACGATCAGCGGCACGCGATACCCGGTGAACAGGAAGTCGCAGGTCGGGCCTGTCGGTGGCGTTGTCTTGGTGCAAACATCGTTCGGCTGAAAGTCGACAGGCTTGATTCCATCCGGACTGACTGCTGGCTGCGGGGGCACATGGTCGTACAGGCCGCCGAATTCGTCATATGTGAGGATGAAGGCCGAGTCCTTCCACGAAGGGCTTTGCATCAGGGTGTTGATCAGCCCTGAGACATAGTTTGCTCCCAACTGGACGTCGGTCAGTTGGTTTTGCGTATCCCCATTGGACCCGTGCTCATCGAAACCGGCGTCTGTCGCCGGCTCGATCTGCGCCACCTGCGGCAGCGTCCCATTCTGCACGTCAGTCGTGTACTGCGAAATTGGCGCGATATTCTGCGGATACGTCGACACGATGGTTTGGCCAAACGCGAAATTCTTCACGTAGCTCAAGTTCACCAGGCAGGCAGCATCATAGGGCGGCCCGGTACAGGTGCTCCCTGTCGGATTCACGTAAATCTTCCAGCTGATACCGGCGGCCTGCAGTTCCTGAAAGATTGTCGTCGCTGCCAGCGGCGTAGAGTCATTGGCGTTGCTGCCGGGCGGGTTCACGGTTCCACCGGAAGTGGCCGCGATCAGGAAATCCCGGTTGGGAGGCGTCCGCGACATCACCGGATGGAACCAGCGGTCCGACGTCGCGAAGCTCGAGGCCATGTAGTAGTAGTAGTTCAGGTCACTGCCGTCAAAGTAGCCCATGGCGGTATTGCCGTTTACGTCGATGTTGGGCGGGGCGTTGTTCGCTAGATTACTCCGGAAGTCATGCGCGGCAGAGTATACGAACCCATTCAGAGCCGGCATACCGTACGAGTCCACCTGGTCGTTGTAGTTCCAGTCCACGTGGGCCTCGTTCCACGACGGGCTGGTGTTCTCGTTGCACTCTGTCTTCAAATGGAAGGACGGCACCGGATTGCTGGTGTCGAAGACGCAGTCTGAAGGCGGTGGATTGCTCGGATTGCATCCTGGATTGGTGGGAGCAGGCCCCTGCAATGGCGCCGTGCCTGTTGTGGGATTGAACTGCGGTAGACCGTCGAATGACTGATCCGGGAAGCCATTCTGAGCCCAATATCCACGCAGCGCGCCGAAGTAGTGATCGAACGATCGATTCTCCTGGGCGAGGAAGATGATGTGGTTGAGGGAGTTGATGGTACCGGAAACATTGAATGTTGCCGTAACCGACGTATCCGCCGAGAGAGTGACGGTGCACGTTGCGGTTGTTCCGGTACAGCCGCCACCGGACCACCCATTGAAGGTCGACCCGGTTGCCGCGGCCGCCGTAAGCGTAATGGCGCTCCCCGTCGCGAAGGCCGCCGTGCACGTGGTTCCGCAACTAATTCCTGCAGGCGAACTCGTCACCGTTCCCGTTCCCGTTCCCGATAGCTGAACGGTCAGGTTGTTGGTGGGGACAGGGTTGAATGTGGCCGTGACCGTTGTACTGGCCGCTAAGGTAACTGTGCAGGTGCCGGTCCCTGAGCAGCCGCCTCCCGACCACCCGCCAAAGGTTGATCCGGCGCTGGCAGCAGCCGTAAGCGTGACGGCCGTTCCGCTGGCGAAACCGGCTGTGCAGGTCGTGCCGCAATTGATGCCTGCAGGAGAGCTGGTTACGGAGCCCATGCCACTGCCGGAGAGCGCCACGGTGAGCTGTGGATTGCCGGCGACTGCGGTATTGAAGGTGGCCGTCACCGTTGTGTTGGCGGACAAGGTGACTGTGCAGGTGCTGGTCCCGGAGCAGCCGCCTCCCGACCACCCGCCAAAGGTTGATCCGGCACTGGCGGCGGCCGTAAGTGTCACGGCGGTTCCGCTGGCGAAATTCGCAGTGCAGGCTGTGCCGCAATTGATGCCTGCCGGAGAACTGGTTACAGAGCCGCTGCCACTGCCGGATAGCGCCACCATTAGCTGCGGACTGCTGGAGACAGCGGTATTGAATGTTGCTGTAACCGAGGTCGCTGACGCCACCATGATGCTGCAGGTGCCCGTGCCGCTGCACGCGCCGGACCAGCCTGCGAATGTCGAGCCGGTGGCCGGCGTGGCCGTGAGGGTGACGGCTGTGCCGGCGGTAAAGCTCGCGCTGCACGTCTGACCGCAACTGATTCCCGCAGGCGTGCTGCTTACCGTTCCTGAGCCGGTCCCCGCATTGACTACGCTAATTTGTACGTTTTGAGGGTTGCTGGTGTGTGATGATCCGCAGCCAGGAAGCAGGAGAGATAGAACAAGGAGACACGTCAGACCGCAAGCAGCTTGGATTTTTGACATAAGTAGACCAGGTACTCTCGGATAGGCATTCGAACGCATTTAGTTCGATGCTTACGAGAGACTGGTACGTTGCTCTGTCACCCAATGACATAATATGCGGTCATCCAACATTAATATGCGATGGTAAAGCGCCGGCGCTCATGCTGCGGGGTTTCCAGCTCATTCACGAGCGCAATGGCAAAATCCTCCATGGAGATGCGGCTCTCGCCCCGGTCATCAGTCAGCAAGCGGTCGGTGCCAAGGCGGAACTTTCCTGTTCTCTGCCCCGGCTGAATGAACCCGGCTGGACTAAGGCACGTCCAGTTGATTGCCGAAGCGCGTGCAATCTCCAACGCATCGCGATGCGCAATGGCGATGCCTTTCCACTGCTCGGGAAGATGTCCACTGTCGATCAGCGTGACTCCCGGCGCAACTTCAAGCGAACCGGCGCCGCCGACGAACAGAAAGCGCGGCACTCCGCTCTGCTGTGCGCCCGCAATCAGGTTGCGCGTTACCGACAGCAGGTTCTCCGGGTGTTCCGCTCCCGGTCCATAAGCGCTCACCAGCGCGTCCGCGCCGTTGCTCGCGGCTACGATACCTGCAACATCGTCGACATCGCCCGGGATCACGGTCAAACGCACGCGCGCGTCGAGCTTTGCCGGGTCGCGCACGACCGCCGTTACCGAGTGACCACGTTGAAGCAGTTCCTCGAAGATGCGGCGGCCAATCTGGCCGGTAGCGCCGTAAAGCGTAACCTTCATCGAGCTTCTCCCGATTGCATATCTGTTGCAACAAGTGATGAGCCGCTGCGCTTTGCGATGCACAAAGAATCGCCGGCCCTTGCAAAACACCAACCGTGACTCTGCCCCCTGCTGGCTATTCAAGAGATCTATTCATTTGCCCGTTACGACATCCGCAGTACAATCCCAACCAACGAGGAACCCATGGCCACCACACTTTCACCCGGCGAGATGAAGGCGTTCGTCCTCCGCCACTTTGAAGACTTTGTCAACGGCAAGAAAGCCGAGGTCATTCGCAATAATATGACCGCGGATTTCCTCGATCACGACGGTCCCGGCGGCAAGGAGACCGGCGTCGAAGGCGACGAAGCCATGATGCGCTCGATGTACCATATCTTTCCCGATTTGCACATCGACATCGACGAGATGATCGCCGAAGGCGACAAGGTGGTGTGCCGTAATCGCTGGCACGGAACCAACGCGCAGACCGGCAAGAGCATGGAGTTTCATGGCTTCGTAGAGTGGCGATTCGAAGGTAATCGCATCGCGGAGCGATGGGCCACTGTCACCGCCGCCCGCTGAAGTGCGGTGACCGCGATCCTCGGCCGTCGCGTCAGATCTCCCACCGCAGCAGCGCCGTGCCCACCGTAAATCCCGCGCCCACGGCCGCCAGCAGCACCAGGTCGCCCTTCTTCAGCTTGCCCTCTTCGATCGCTGTTTCCATGGCCAGCGGAATCGTTCCCGCCGACGTGTTGCCATACTTCTCGATGTTGATGATCACGCGCTCCGGATCCATCCCCAGCCGGTCCGCCGTCGCAGTGATGATGCGCTTGTTCGCCTGGTGCGGAATGAAGCATCCCAGGTCCGAGCCCGTCACGCCGTTGCGCTCCAGCAGCTTCGTCGTCGCCTCGGCCATCTTGCGCACCGCAAACTTGTACACCGCCTGGCCCATCCTGGTGGATGTAGTGCATCTTCTTGTCGACGGTCTCGTGGCGTCGGCGGATTCAGGCTTCCGCCGCCCGGCAGATTCAGCGACACGCCGCCCGCGCCATCGATCTCGTGCACAAAGTCGATCAAGCCGATCTCGCCTTCTTCGGCAGGCTCAATCAGCACCGCGCCCGCCGCCGTCGCCGAACAGCACGCAGGTCGCGCGGTCGGTGTAGTCGGTCATGCGCGTGTTGGCATCGGCGCCGCACACCAGCACTTTCTTGTGCGCGCCGCTCTCCACCAGCTTCACGCCCGCCTGCAGCGCAAAAACAAACCCCGAGCAGCCCGCCGAAACATCGAATCCCCATGCGCCCTGGCGCGCCGATCTTGTCCTGCACCAGGCATGCCGTCGAGGGAAACATCATGTCCGGCGTCACCGTGCCAACAATGATGACTTCCACCTCGCTCGGCGCGATTCCGCGCGCCGCCAGGCATTTCTTCGCCGCCTCCACGCACATGTCGCTGGTGCCCTGCCCCTTCGCCAGCACGTGGCGCTCGCGAATCCCGGTGCGCTCCAGGATCCACTGGTCGTTGGTGTCCACCATCTTTTCCAGGTCCTTGATTGGTCAGAACATCGAGGCGGGACGTAGGTTCCGAGCGCAGTAATCTTGGCGCGCCGGCCCACCACGGGACGAACGGTAAGAGTCAATGTTTTTCTCCTCCATGCGCGAACTGATCCGCGAACTCAGGTTGAAGAACCCGGCTCGACGCCCAATCCAATGTAGGGATCGTGTGCGCGCATGGGCAAGCCCGTCTGCAGGCGCAGCCTCTCCGATCATGCGCGGTTCCATCTGAGCCTCAAGATCTGTTCGCCCCCAGGGCGTCCCCAAAAAAGTACCGGGTGACCTACTGCGCCCGTACTAGCCCGTTACCGTTGCTTCCTTCCGGACCTGGCGGGGTTGGCGGGATTACGTCGCGTAGGACCCGGCACTGATCGATTTTATCACCCGCGCAGACGAGCCAAAATTCTGCAGGCAGCCCAGGTGCTCGTGGTAGCCTTTGGCGCATACGATTCGCCGGTAGCTATCAGTTCAACAGGAGACAGCCATGTGCCAGCGCGGCCACAGCCCTCATCACAGTCACCCTCATGCTCACGTTCGCAATCATGTGGAACCGGAGCACGCTCACCCCTCGCGGCGCGAGTTCCTTCGCGTCCTGATGGGAGGGACGCTGGCCGGGGCGTCCGTCGTGGAGCTTGC
Source organism: uncultured Acidobacteriota bacterium (assembly GCA_963846375.1). Lineage (GTDB taxonomy): Bacteria > Acidobacteriota > Terriglobia > Terriglobales > Acidobacteriaceae > Telmatobacter. The sequence continues at coordinate 134,323 of CAWJVV010000011.1, read as the reverse complement.
CTGGCATCGGGCGGCGTGGGCCCGCGCCGCAGCGCCCACAGACAGCAAGCTATTCGACCTCGAAAAGGCCGCCGACGGCGTCTACTTTGCCAAGGCTCGCGCGCAGGCGGTTATCAACTGCAATGGCGCGGTCTTTGTTCGCTCTAAGGATGTCGTGGTCGTTGATGCGCACTCCAAGCCTTCGGCAGCGGCTTCGCTAATCGCGCAGATCAAGCGCGAGGTCAGCGACAAGCCGGTCCGCTACGTCATCAACACCCACTTTCACTGGGACCACACCCAGGGCGATCATGCCTATCGCCAGACCGGCTCGAAGGTCGACATCATCGCCACCAACGCGACCAAGCGGCTCATGACCGATATGTCGATGAAGCGCATGCATGAGTCTGCCAACGACATTGCGCTGGAGATCGAGAAGATGCGCAAGCGATCTGAGACGGCCGGCTCGGCCGCGGAGAAGAGCTTCTGCGCGGAACAGATCCGGCAGATGGAGGCGTACGAGGCCGAACTCAAAAACTTCACCCTGGAGTTGCCTGACATCACCTTCGACGATTCTTACGATTTGAAGGATCCGGCCTTTGACCTGCATTTGCAATTTCACGGGCATGCGCATACGGCGGGCGATGTCTTTGTGCATTGCTCGCAGCGGCACGCGCTGGCCACCGGCGACGCCAGTCACGGCTGGGTGCCGAATCTCGGCGATGGTTATCCTCACGCCTGGCCGGAGACCATCGACAAGGTGATGAAGAGCGAGTTCAAGTATGTGCTTGGCGGGCATGGACCCATGCAATCCGACCGTACGGTGATGACTAACCAGCGGAACTACATTGAGGAGCTGACCGGAAAGGTTGAAGAAGGTAAGCGCGACGGTCTGAGCGTCGAAGAGATGCAGAAGCGCTTCACGGTCGCCTCATTGCGCTCCATGCAGTCAAACGGGTATGCCGCGTTTCTTACGCGGATCCAGGGAGAAGGACACCCGCGTTTCTCCGATGTGGACGACTCTCCGCTGCAGAATGACGTGAACGGCAACATCCGCGATATCTTCAAGAACCTCGGTCGCGCCTGACGGATGGCTTCCGATCTCCGGCTGGAGTATTCTGTCTGCGCCCGCAAACTCAGATAAATGGAGAGAGTTTATGGCTGCGCGCATATTGCCGATCCTGCTCACCTGTTGTCTTTCCTCGATCGCCATGGCGCAAGGCTTGCCGCCGCTGGGCAGCGGCACACAGCCGCCGCCCCCTCCATCGGGACTTCCGCCGCTGGGCGCGCCGGCCGATGCCAAACCTGGCACGGCCAAGGCCCCATCGGGCTCCTTGAGCGTGGACGCAGCCAATGCCGACTTGATTCAGGCGCGCGCGGCAAACCAGGAGAAACGCTACGCCGACGCCGAGGCAATCATGCTGCGCGACACGGCCGCGCGTCCCACCATGCCCTACCTGTGGCTCGAGCTGGGGCAGGCTCAGCTGGGACTGAAGAAGTATGAGGAAGCCGAAGCCAGCTTCAAGGCGGCGCTGAGCAACGGAGAGACCGCACCGAAACAGGCTCAGGAGCACCCTGCTGCTTTCTACACCGAAGGAAAAGGGACGATTGCGCATGTGAGCGTGAGCTCAGGCGGGGCGCCGCCCAAGGGCATAGATAAGGGCGAGGTGCAGGGGACGGCAGATTCGGGACTGGGCGAAGTCTACATCCACCAGAACAAGATCGCTGAAGGCAAAGAAGCATTCGACAAGGCCGCCTCGGCCAATCCGGTTTCCTCAGGTTTCTATTACCGCAACGAGGCCATTCTCTTCCTGCAGACCGGACATGCGCCGGAACAGGTTGAGGCAGCCGAGAAAGCCATCGCCGCCGATCCGGCGCGCGGCTCGCTTTACTTTTTCAAAGGGCAGGGGCTCGCCGCCCAGTCGACCGTTGACCCCAAGACGCAGAAGCTGGTTCTGCCGGCCGGCTGCGTCGAGGCCCTGCAGAAGTACATTGACCTGGAACCGACCGGCCAGTACGCCGCCGACGCCAAGAGCCTGCTGGCCGCCGCCGGTGTCGCCATGAAGCCAGCAAAGAAATAAAGCACTTAGCTCACTTTCTCCAGCCTGCGGGTTGGACGAAATTCCATGTACCGTAAAATAGAAACGTGAGCAAAGTTCCCCAACCCACGGCTCCTACCGTGGGCTTTATTTCGTTAGGCTGCCCCAAAAATCTCGTCGACTCCGAGGTGATGATGGGCCTGCTGGACCGCGCCGGCGCGCGGCTGACCGCCCGCCCCGAGGATGCCGAGATCCTGGTCGTGAACACCTGCAGCTTTATCGACACCGCCAAGCAGGAGTCGGTCGACACGATTCTGGAGATGGCGCGCCACAAGATCCGCAGGCCGCGCCACCAAGCTTATCGTTGCCGGCTGCCTTGTAGAGCGTTACCGCGACGAGATCCGCAAGAACATCCCTGAAGTCGACGCCGTGGTCGGCACCGGCGAACTGGAATCGATTCTTGAAGCGGCGGGCGATCGCGCCGCCCGCCGGTTACGCCGTCGCCATTCAACATCCTCAGCAGCTCGGCAGTCGCCGACACGCGCTCCGGCAAGGAGTCCCAGTCCGGCACGCACAAAGCGCCTGCGGTGCGGCAGGAGTTGGAAGACACCGCCGATCGCACGCATACGATTCCAGAGCCGAAGGCGACCTGCGCGAGCAGCAAGGCCGCTTCCGCCGCGACGACTGGCCGGGCGCGGCGCACATGCTGCCCACCTATCTCTACGACGAAACCACGCCCCGGCTGCTAGCCACGCCGCCGCACCTCGGCCTACATCAAAATTGCCGAGGGCTGCGATCACCCCTGCACCTTCTGCGTCATCCCCAACCTGCGCGGCAAGTTCCGCTCGCGCCGCTTCGAATCCGTCGTCGCCGAGGCCGAGCAGCTGGTCGCCGCGGCGTGCAGGAGATCACGCTCATCGGCCAGGACACCACCTGCTACGGCGAAGATCTCGGCCTGAAAGACGGCCTTGCGCAGCTGCTCGACGCCCTGGCCGGCATTGAAGGCCTGCGCTGGCTGCGCTTCCTCTACGCCTATCCCAACCGCATCACCGGCCGCCTGCTCGAGACGATCGCGAAGCACGACAACATCTGCAAGTATCTCGACGTGCCGCTGCAGCACGCGTCGCCTTCGCGTGCTCAAGCGCATGAAGCGCGGCGCCGGCGCTGACATCTTCCTCAAGACGCTCGACAAGGTTCGCAGCGCCGTTCCCGGCATCGCGCTGCGGACCAGTCGTTCATCGTCGGGTTTCCCGGTGAGAATGTCGAGGACACCCTTATCCTCGAGGACTTCATCAAGCGAGGCCAAGTTCGACTGGCTTGGCGTCTTCACCTACTCGCACGAAGAAGGCTCAGCAGCCTACGCGATGAGCGAGCAGGCTGCCCAAGCGCACCATTGAGTCCGCGCAAGCGTCGCCTGATGAAGCTGCAGCAGGGCATCTCGCAAGCGCGCCAAGCAGGAGTGGATTGGCCGCCAGCTCACGGTCCTGGCCGAAGGCGAAAGCGAAGAGACTCCGCTGCTGTGGGAAGGCGCGCACCGAGTTTCACGCGCCGGAGATCGACGGCAAGGTCTACGTCAACGACTTCGGCGATCTAGATGCGTCTGGAGACAGGGCCGCTTCTATCGCGCCGAAATCACCGAGGCCCACGACTACGATCTCGTGGCCCGCATTATCTCGCCTGCACTTTAGAACAATATCCGGATCGATTCTGCGGGAAGCCGCGCCCGGCTGTTCAACGGGAAGATGACTTGTGATCGAGGGCACAGTTTCCCGCTCTGAATCGCCTCTACACTTAGGTTGTGAAAGTGTCGGCAAAATCCAGTCTTGTCCCATCGATTGCTCTCGACAACCATCGGCACGGCTGCGGACGACCCAGCTCCGAAGAAAAAAAAATTGTGCAGTTTTTCGCCTTTTGATCGCCAACGACTATCTGCTAAATAATTCAAAATAAATATCTTACGCTCACAAATTAAGGCAAACAAAAAGCGAATGTCGTCGTTTCATTCGCCTCCGGTCTGCCAGCTCAGGCAAATCTCTTCCAGCGGGACAGCTCCGGTCTCGGCAAAACGACCCCGTCGTTATACTTGTCCACGGATTCGCCCGAGTCCGTTTGTACCCTCACCCCCGAGGAGGCACTTTGCAGGACTTCCGCCGCGACTTTCTGAAGATGGCCGGCCTCTCTGTGGCCGGCGGCGCCACTTCCCTTCTCGCCGAGCCCGCGCGCATCGGCCCAGGCCGCGCCGGCTGGAACCGCTGGCCAGCGCCCCGCCTTCTTCGACGTGCGCGCGCACGGAGCCAAGGGCGACGGCAGCACCATCGATACGCCGGCCATCAACGCCGCCATCGAAGCGGCGGCCAACGTGGGCGGCGGAACCGTAATCTTCCCGGCGGGCGTGTACGCCAGCTACTCCATTCACCTCAAGAGCAACGTTGCCCTCTTCCTCGACCAGGGCGCCACGATTCTGGCCGCGCCCACGCCTTACGACGGCGCCAGCAACGGCTACGACGCCGCCGAGCCGCAGGGGGACTTCGAGCCCTACCAGGATTACGGCCACAATCACTGGCACAACTCGCTCATCTGGGGCGAGAACATCCACGACTTCGGCATCTTCGGGCCGGGCCTCATCTGGGGCAAAGGCCTGAGCCGCGGGCACAACGAGAAGACGCTGCCCGACACCAAGGCAGGCGGCGTAGGCAACAAGGCCATCGCGCTCAAGAACTGCCACAACGTCATCCTCAGCGACTTCTCCATCCTGCAGGGCGGATGGTTCGGCATTCTCGCTACCGGTGTCGACAACATGACGATCGACAATCTCAAGATCGACACTAACCGCGACGGCATCGACATCGATTGTTGCCGCAATGTGCGCGTCTCCAACTGCACCGTCAACTCGCCGTGGGACGACGGCATCTGCCCCAAGAGCTCGTTTGCGCTGGGTTATGCGCGCGCCACCGAGAATCTCACCATCACCAACTGCTACGTCGCAGGCCTTTATGAGCTCGGCTCCGTGCTCGACGGCACGTGGAAGCTGATGAAGCCGGAGAAGCGCGCTTTCGGCACGGGACGCATCAAGCTGGGCACCGAGTCGAACGGCGGATTCAAGAACGTGACCATCTCCAACTGTGTCTTCGATACGTGCCGCGGCTTCGCGCTGGAGACCGTCGACGGCGCCATCTGCGAAGACATCACGCTGACGAACATCGCGATGCGCAACGTGAACACCGCGCCGATTTTTCTGCGGCTGGGTGCGAGGCTGCGCGGGCCCAAACCGCAAACCGTTCCGGGAACGATCAAGCGTGTGCTCATCTCGAACGTGACCAGCTCGAATGCCGACATGATGCCGTCGATCATCGCCGGCATTCAGGACCACCCGATTGAGGATCTCAAGATCAGCGATCTGTATCTCGAACAGGCGGGCGGCGGCGGCGCGGAGATGGCAAAGATCGAGGCTCCGGAGAAGGCCGATGCGTATCCCGAGCCGACCATGTTCGGGGATCTGCCGGCTACCGGATTCTTTGTGCGGCACGCCAAAAACGTTGAGTTCAGCAACGTGGAGATCTCCACCAGGATTGCCGACCTGCGGCCGGCAGTTCATCTAGAGGATGTGCAAGGAGCGGACCTGTTCCGGATGCGCTTTCCAGAGAGGAAGCAGAGCGGGCAGTTGCGGCTGAAGGGCGTGACGGACTTTCGCCTGTTCGGCTGCCAGCACTACAAGGACGTGTCGATGGAGCGGAGCGAGGACTCGAATCTGTAGCCCGCGATCTCTGGCTCACTGTCGTATCGTAGTCAGCATGGTCAAGGTCTCCATCTTCTACCCCAGCAGCCCCGACAGCCACTTCGACGTCGACTACTACCTCAACACCCACATGCCGCTCGCCATCGGCCTGCTCGGCAGTGCCGTCAAGGCTGTATCCGTCGAGATTGGAATGCTGGGCGGAACCCGCGATCAGCTGCCGCCGTTTACGGCCATCTGCGGATTCACCTGTGAGAGCGCACAGGCATTCACGGATGCCTTTCTGCCCAACGCCGATGTACTTCAAAGTGACATTCCCAAGTACACCAACATTGCTCCGGTCATTCAGGTGAGCGAAATCCGGCTCCAGCTGTAGCGCACGAATGCCGCCGAAGCCGCGAAGCCCGCGCCGCTCAAGCCCGTCTCACAGTCAGCGTTCGAACAAGTGGTATATTCGCTTCCGATGATCAACATCGAAGACGACCGTTGGTCGGAGATGACCGGCGGATACAAAACCCCGTTCGATCCTCGGCCATTGCTCAAGAGACTTGAGACTGAGAGTGATACTGCACAGATCTGGCGCGAACTCTGGGAGGAACTCCATCACCAAGGGAACGTGGGTGAAGCTTCCTACGCCGCGGTTCCATTCCTGGTCGCGAGTTATCGCAAACGAGGGGGGACTAATTGGAACGCCTTTGCGATGGCGGCGATCATCGAATTGGCACGTACAGGCGGCAAGAACCCTGACCTTCCGCAATGGTTGTCGGATGACTACTTTCGGGCGATTCGCGAGTTCGCGGAGATCGGAGTCACGGAAGTCCTGCATGCAAAAACTACGGAAGATGTTCGGGCCATCCTTAGCATCATCGCGATCGAGAAGGGTCTTCGAATCCACGCAGATTTTCTCTTGAAGTACTCGGATGACGAGCTGAGCCAAATGGAATTTAAGGAATGAATCCCCCGTTACGGGGTCAGCGTCAGGATGGCCGTTCCGTAGCCGTTCAGCGTGATGGCGATGCGTGAACCGGGTGCGACCCCGGCGCCCGTCGGCCCGGTTGTCACGTTGGTGGTTGCATCCAGCGTCAGCACGCTCGCGGATCCGAATGTCCCAAAGCTTGACGAATCCACAACTACGGTGCGCGGAACGCCGGTTCCGTTGTTGTCGCCGGCGTTCTGAATGGCGTGATTGACCACCATCACCCGCACGCTGCCATCGGAGGAACGCGTAGCCAGTGTCTCAAGCGTTGTGGTGTCCGTCGCCGTCACCGTAAGAATGTCGGAGCTGGGCGAGGCCGGCGTCGAAGGAAACTCGTTCCCCAGCGCGCGATCAACCCAATAGCCCAGGTAGGGCGTGCTCGACGAATCGGTTTCGCCGTACTGCTTGTCGGCGGAGTACTCCCAGTGATAGAGGGCGCGGTTCCCGGCCTTTCCTAATTGCGCAAACACATACGGACGCCACGCCGCGAAGAACGGGCTGCTGCCGCGCTGGTCGGTCACAAAGGTCGTTCCGGGGTTGCAGACGCTCTTGCCGTTGGCATCGGAGAAGTCCGCGTTCACATTGTTTTCCGTCACCCACACCTGCGTATTCGCCAGGTCAGGACGGCTGGCGAGGGCCTGGTAGAAGTAGCTCACGTTCTGCGCGAAGACGGGCACTTGCGCGAAGAGCGTTGCGTCGGTGTCGGCCTGATTGCATGTTGCGTAGAAGTGGGTGGAGAGAACGTCGACCTGTGTGTTGACGCCTCCCGAAGCGATGGGCGCGAGAAACGCCGGCAGGAACTGTTTTGGATCGCCGTTGATGCCGGAGCCCAGGCCGTAGTCGGAGAGCTCGAGCGCCGAGATCTTGATGGTGGGATCGACGGCCAGCATGGCGGGAACGGTGACGTTGTACAGGGTTACGTAGTCGGCGGCGCTCATGCCGTTGATGTTGTACTCGTTGTAGATTCCCCACCAGGTGATGGGATTGTTGCCGGGCGACTGGAAGTGCTTGCCGCCCCAGTCGAATCCGCCCTTGTTGTAGTAGCGCACCAGGTTGGCGGCGTAGGCGGCAAAGTCGTTCTTGTGGGTGGCCACCAGCAGATGTCCCTGGCTGTCGCACATCCACGCGGGAGCGGTGCCGATCTGGAACTCCGGGCTGTGATCCCCTGAGGCCAGCACCGGCTGCGCGGTGGTGTCGAGGATGGTGAAATCCCAGTCGGCTGAAGTGCCGGTATTCGACAGCATGGGCATGCCGCCGGCAATGACCTGCATGCGATTGTGCTGCGCGCCGAGGCTGGTGAGCTGCTGCTCGCGCGTGGTGACGGCCGAGCCGGTCCCGAAGATCTGGCCCGTGTACTGGAAAATCTGGAACGACGTGGCCATGAACTGCTCAAGCTTTCCGTTCACGCCAAGCGAAGTATCCACAGCCGACCCGACCTTAACCACGGGGGCGACCACCAGCGTCAAGGGGACTGTCTTGCTTTGGTTATCGAATGCGACCGTCAGTTGGGTTGTGTAGGTTCCCGCGGGACTGACATTGGTTGCGGTGAACGAAAGGGTGCCGGATGGACCGGTGCCTGTGGCCGAGTAGCTGCCCTGCACCCCTGCAGGCAGTCCGGAGAATGTCACCTGGGGGGTGTAGTTGGTGGTGTCGATGGTCATGGTGGCCTGGGCCGCGGCGCCGTCCTGGGGAACCACAACCGGCGTAGTAGGAAGAGTGATGGTGAAGATAGGCCCGGGATTGGCGCTGGTGGACTTGCTCGACCCGCAGCCCGCCATCACCAGCAGGAAAATGCCCAGGAAAAGGCCGAAAAAGAACCCGTCGACAAATCTGACACGACACACACGATCCACGCTGGCAGCCCTGTTTCTACTTGTAAAGTGCCTACGAGCATACCAGCGCCGGGAACAGTCGGCAGTGACGTGTGTAACTCAAGTTTGGTGATGGCCGCCGCCGGTCGCCCGGCCTGAAGCACGGATCCGGCGGCCACGTCACGGACTTTCAGAGGGCGTCGATGGTCGCGTTGCCGTCGTGGGTGTGGATCGACAGGGAGACGCCGCCGCCGTTCAGTTTGCCGCGGATGTTGTGGCCCGAGTCGTTCTTCGAGTCGTAGCTCTCCATGACAATCGGCAGCTTGCAGTTGACGCGGCCGTCGCCGGCGCGCAGTTCAAGGTCGGCGGCAAGGTTACGCGGCACGTGGATGGCAACGCTGCCGTCGGAGGTCTCCACGCGGGACGCGGTAGTCAGCTGCGAGCCTTCGGCCAGGGTGAGTTCCAGGCCGCCATCGGAGGTGTGCACCTGGACGCCGCTGAACTTGCCGTCAATCTTCACGTGGCCGTCGGAGGAGCGGGATTCCAGGGTGCCGGAGGCGTTGTGGACCTGAATTGAGCCGTCGCTGGATTCCAGGCGAAGGGCGCCGGAGACGTCCCACACGTCCATGGAGCCGTCGCTGGTGTGCAACAGCAGGTTGCCATTGATGCCGGAGACCTTCAGGCCGCCGTCGGCGGTGCGCGTCTCGAGATCGACAGCAGACGGCGTCTCGATGGTGATGTGCGGTTCGTGGCGATTGCCGATGCTGATGTGAAACCCGATGTGAATCTTTTCCCGCAGCTCGAAGTTGACGTGATCGGCGGACTGGAACTCGGTCAGGTTGTAGTCCGAGGCATGGCGGTCGTTCCATTCGACGCGGATCCGCACCTCGCGGCAGTCGCCGCAGGTGCGAATCTCAGTGGACGCGTCGCCCGAAGTGGTGGTAAGGGATGGCTTTCCCGAGACGGGATAGGTCTTTTGCCAGTCGCTGTCAGCGTGAGCGAGGGATGCGAAGGCGAAGACGGAGCACGCGGTAAAGGCAAATGCGGCCAGGCGCAGGGAGTTCATGGCATAACCTCTCGTCAAGACAGTACGCCATTCCCGCGCCCGCTGTTCCCTGAAATCCCTGCCCGCCATCGCAAAGAAGGGGCCGATGGACCGCGCTTATTCGTCCGGCAGAATCAGGAAGGGCGCTGACGCTTCCCGTCCCGATCCGCCGGCAAAGGCAGGCTGTCCCAGTACGGACGGCCCACCTTCCCAATGCCGGCTAGGCAGTTCCGGCATCGGCTTGGCTTGGAAGAGCCTTTTGCATTGTCGGGCGATCCAGCGTGCTGAAGTCTTCGCCTTCTTCCGCCGCGCGCTGTCGGTCGATATCCCCGTCCCGGCGTACATTTGCCGGTAAAGCTTGGAGAGGAAGATGAATGCAATACGCGAACTCAAGTTGGGACAGCACGCCGACCGCTTCCAGATTGCCGGCCAGCTGTAGAAGCGATCCCAGACCTTCTGCGTCCGCTCCCTGATCTCGTCGGAACTCATGGTGGGGTGGGGCGTAAACATCTTGGGCCGGACTTCCGTGGGAATCAGCCAGTAGCGGGTGATGGGCACGCCGCCCACCATGGTGGGGTTCTGCGACTGCTCCTTCTCCCAGCGGCCGAAGTCGACGGTGCCGGGAAAGGGCGTCATCATCACGAATTGGGCGAATGTAACGCCGGCCTTCATGGCCATCTCGACCGTGGCGTCGAAGGTGGCCGGGCGATCCGTGGGCAGCCCGAAGATGAAGGATCCAAGCACATGCACGCCATGCTGCTTGAAGGTCTGCAGCTGCCGGGCGAGGGCTTCTCCGGAGTAGTTCCAGTCCTTGTAGACCGCCTTCAGTCCCTCGGGGGTCACCGCTTCGACGCCTACCAGGGCGCCTTTGATGTTGGCCTTGCGCATGGCGTCGAGATACGCGCCGTCCTCGCCGGCCTCCATGGTCATCTGGGTAAAGAAGACCATGTCGCTGGGCAGTTTGGCCAGCTCTTCCATCAGCAGGAACCGCTCGTTGCGGATGGCGGTAAGCTCCTCCACCTTGGCGAAGTTTTTCTGTTCGCGGGCAAGGCGGAGATCGGTAAGGGTCACCGGGTAGAAGTTGTCGTCGGCAAGAGCGATGAAACTTGAAATCCGAGCCGGCGCAGGGCAGACGATCTCGTCGACGACGCTCTGAAACTTGCGCTGGCGGGGCTTCTGGCCGTCAGTCCGCCAGACGCTGCAAAACGAGCAGTGCTTGGGGCAGCCGCGGATGGTCTGCACCGAGGCCCACATGTACTTTCGCGGGGTCCATGAGGTCCCAGCGCGCGGCCAGGAATTGGCAGCCTTCGATGCCGACCGCCTTCGTAGATCCGGTCCGGCTTGCCGGCGAGGCAGTCGGCGACCACCTTGCCCCAGACGACGTCACCGTCGCCTTTGACCGCCGCATGACCTTCGCCGCTTTTCCAGGGCTTCTTCCGGGAACAAGGTGGCGTGGATGCCTCCATAGACGACCCAGGCGCCACGAGCAGCGCGCCATCTCGCCCACCGCGTATCCACGCAGCGCATTGCCGGTGTGGACGCTGATGCCGACGATGTCGCCGGGCTGTATGCTCTCCGGGACGATCGGCTCGAGGGATTCGTCGACCAGAATCGGGTCGCCGGCATTCTCGGGGGTGGCGGCGGCCAGAACAAACAACCAACGCGGCGTGATGACCGCGGTGCCAAAGGAATTGTCGCTGGGATTGACCAGATGAACGCTCACGCTCCTACCTTTCGCGGTGCCCGCTCTAAGGGCCGATGCAAGTGCAGTGGATGCGAGAGCGACTGCGCGGCGGCGCGTTTGCCAGCCGGGAGGCGTTCTGAAGGAGTTCGCCAAAAAATCATACACCCGGCAAACGTAACTGGGGAAAGTCCTAGGTTATTAGTCCGATAAAAATCTTTTGATGGAATGCAAACGACGGCGGGTTACACGACCCGATCGCATTCCTCGACGGGGATGGGCACCTGCTCCACGATTTCGAGGCCGAACCCTTCCAGGGCGGGGATGTGCATGGGCGTGTTGGAGAGCAGGCGGATGCGGCGGATACCGAGGTCGGAGAGGATCTGGCCGCCCAAGACCGATGGCGCGGAGGATGCGGCCGGAGCGGTCCTGCGAACCTTCGCGGGACCGAAGCTGCTGATGTAAAAGGATGATGCGGAAGGATTGACGCGGATCGACCGCCGATGGCGCGACCGACTCCGCCGGGGGCAAACGCGTCCTTGGGAGTGTGGTCGATCGCGAAGCCGCGCGACGTGTTGTGCAGATAGAGAATCGACGCCGCAGCCCTCTTCGGCGATGATGCGCATGGATTGGTCGAGGATCTCGCGGCAGTGACAGTCGGCGCCAAAGACGTCTCCCGCGGTGCAGCGGGTATGCACGCGGACCAGCACCGGGTGGGCGCAGGGCTCCCGGTAGTTGGCCTGGCCAGGCAAACCAGCTGGTCCTTCGAGGAATGACGGGCACCCTCCCGGACAAAGGTCGCCGCGCACCAAAGCCATGTGGCTTTCGCCGCCGTTCACTTCGCTCTCGTAGGCGATCATGCGGAACTCGCCGTAGGGGGTGTTAATCCGCGTCTCGCCGGCGCGCACAATGTAGCGCTCGTTGCGCAGCCGGTAGCGGATCAGCTCGGCGACAGTGAGAATGCGGAGGTCATGTTCGCGGCAGAACGGAATCAGGTCGGGGATGCGGGCCATCTCGCCGTCGTCGCGCATGATCTCGCAGATGACGCCGGAGGGATTGAGGCCGGCCAGCCGTGCCAGGTCGACCGACGCCTCGGTTTGCCCGGCGCGCACCAGGACGCCGCCACGGCGGGCGCGCAGGGGGAAGATGTGGCCCGGCCGGGCGAGGTCAGCGGCTGTGGATTTGGGGTCGATGGCGGTGCGAATGGTATGGGCGCGGTCAGCCGCGGAGATGCCGGTGGTGACACCTTCGCGCGCCTCAATGGTTTCGGTAAACGCCGTTCCGAAGCGCGACGAGTTTTGCTGCGTCATGGGATAGAGGCGCAGGTAGTCGGCGCGTTCTTCGGTGAGGGTGAGGCAGATGAGGCCGCGGCCATATCGGGCCATGAAGTTGATGGCCTCGGGCGTGACGTGCTCGGCCGCCAGGGTGAGGTCGCCTTCGTTTTCGCGGTCTTCGTCGTCGACAACCACCAGCATGCGCCCGGCCCGAATCTCTTCCAGGGCACCGGGAACATCAATGAACGGAGCGTCGTGCATGCGAGTGGCAGTCATGATTGGCTTTATTGTCTCCCAATCCGGTACAGAGGGCAAAGATGCTTGAGAAGAGCGAGAGAGTCCGATTTGAAAGATTCGTGCAAAGCAAAAGCGCCGCAAAGAGCGGCGCTTTTGGAACAAATCCGACTCAGGGCCTACAACGTCGACTCGATCTCGAAGCCCCATGCTTCCAGAAGGGCTTCAGGAATGTATTTGGAATTCTTGTTGCGACGAGCCCACTCCCGGAGGCGGGTTGACCGGATGTACTGGTCTGGTGTGAGCTTGAACTCCTTCACGATCTGTTCAAAGGAGGTCACGGTGGGCACTACCGGGCCGATGGGCTCCGGCTTGCCCCAATTCGGGTTTCCACGACGCTTTGCCATTGGGTGTCCTTAAAGAGGGGTAAGATTTGTGGCATCCTCGGACGCGCGCTTGGGGGTAGCTGATACTTTGGGTCCTGAGGCACTCGTTCACTGTTCCTATTTTAGGGATATTTTCTTCAAAAATCAATAGCATTTGCGTTCGAAATGACTTCATCTTCGGCGATTTCCCGCAGAAATTGAAGGCAGACAATCGTTTGCAAGTCAAAGATTTAGCGGCGCCCACTTGGGGGAAAAGCCGAATTTTACTCCTTAGTCAATACCTTTCGAAGGGCCTCCCCATGGTGTAACGATAGATGTTATGACGACAATCGGGCGGATTGAACTCTTCGCCCTGGCATTGGTCCTGGGCCTGGTGAATGCGGGACCGGCAGCCCGGGCAGTGGAACTGAGGGTGAGCCGAGCGGCTCTCGAGCGAACGCTCCAGCAGCAGCTCTTCACTGGACTGGAGGGCCGCTACTATCTGAAGGGTTCGCCTCGGAGCGGCTGCTTTGTGTACGCAGAGAACCCCGAGGTGCGTTTCGATCAGGACCGGATCGTGGTCCGGATGAAAACGCATGCCAGAATGGGAACCAGCCTGCACGGGTCATGCGTGGGAATCACGTTGTCGCCCATCTCGGAGGTTTCGCTGGCTCCTGACGGCGAAGGCGAGACGCTGGGATTCCGCGACGCCCGGCTGGAGCGGGTCAGCACCCAGCGCGAGCTGAACTTTCTGCTGACGCCGTTCCTGGCCCATACCGTTCCTTCAAGCATGAAGGTGAACGCGGCCGAGCTGCTGCGCAAGGCACTGGAGGGCTCGACCGCCACGTCGGGGTACAAGGTCACGCTCGATCGACTGAAGATTCACTCTATTCAAATTCAAGGGGACGACGTGGTCGTCGATGTTGATGGCGGATTGAGCGTGAAGTGATCTTCGCGCGCTAGACAGTTCCCGGAACGATTCCGCTATTTGCTTAGTTGGAGAATCGAAAGGACAAATATGCCTGAGCGCGATTCGTCACGATCAGCAATATGAAACGCTCAATTTCGTTTTATGGAGCGGCGCTTGGGAAGACGAAACGCGAAAGTAACACCGCGAAATCACCCGAACGAGAATTTGTGGCACCGTGAGGATCAAGATTCAGTGAGGAAAGGTAGCTATTGAAAGTATTGGCTGCCCCCCAGGGATTCGAACCCCGATATGCTGATCCAGAGTCAGCTGTCCTGCCGTTGAACGAGGGGGCAACAAGCTCAGTTTCGTGGGCTTGAATACCGATGATCCGCAACCCGGCTGGCACCGGGCGCAAAGAATCCAACCCCTTCATCATAGGAGGATTGGACGCGGCCCGTCAAACTCAGAGGCTGCACGGCACAGCAGGTACGTTTGATGGACATTGCACCCCCTTAGCCTGAGACCGCGAACCGCTGATTCTCCTTTATTGCCAGCTTCTCAATCACTTAGATCTCGTCTAAACCATTACCGACGATCACCCCGATAATTTCTGTGATCATCGGTCATCATCGCCTGCTGTAGAATTGGCTCGGATAAGTGGAAATTCTGCTCAATCTGATTTGGGCTGCCCTCGCCCTCTCAATCGTGTGCCTCTGGCTCCGGACGGGCTGCGCTTCCGGCAGCGACCGTCGCCGTCAGATTATCGCCATCGCAGTGCTCATCGCCATTCTGTTTCCCGTTATCTCCGTGAGCGATGATCTGATGGCCATACAAAGCGCCACCGAGACCGACACCTGCCAGCGCCGCGATTACCTCGCACCGTCCACTCCGCATCCGGTTCCCCCCTTCGCGGCCGTCGTTATTGCGCTTGCCTTCGACGTAAGCTACGAGCCTCCTCGCTTTATTGCCGCGCAAAGTCTTCCGCTTCCCTCCCTCGAGCACCCCGATCTCGGAGTGACCGGCGAGCGTGCGCCGCCCGCAGCCTGAGTCCCCAGACCCCCTCCAGACATCACACATTCATTCATCGGTTTCGCCGACTAACCTCACGGCATAAGGTCTGCTATGAAAAGAATCTCTACCCTGTCCATAGGGGCGGTAGCCGCGCTGCTTGTGCCGCTTTGGGCTACGGCACAGCAAAGCCTTTCGTGGGACCAGGTCAAGGCTCGCTTTGAGTCGAATAATCCCACCCTCAAAGCCGACGCTCTGAACGTCGACGAGATGCGAGCTCAGGAGATCACAGCCTTCCTGCGCCCCAATCCACAGTTCACGCTCAGCGCTGACGGCACTCAGATCGCTCCGCACAAAGGCACCTGGACTCCCTTGGCCGGCACCTCCGAACAGCCCAACTTCAGCTATCTCCATGAGCGCGATCACAAGCGCGAACTTCGCCTCGAAAGCGCCAAGGAAGGCACGCAGATATCCGCTTCGCAGCATGAAGACCTCAAACGCACTCTCGAGTTCACCCTGCGCACGGCCTTCATTAACACCCTGCAGGCAAAAGCGGTTCTCGATCTGGCCCGCGCCGATCTCGAGTACTACGACCACATCATCCAGATCAGCCGCGACCGCTTCAACGCCGGCGACATCGCCCAAATCGACTTGGATCGCATCGAGTTACAGCGCGTCCAATACGAGTCCGAAATTCAAACCGCTCTCGTCGATCTCCGCACCGCTAAGATCCAGCTCCTCACCCTGCTCAATGACCGTACGCCCGTCGAGCAGTTCGACGTGAACGGGCCGTTCGACTTCTCTGAAGAACTGAAGCCTCGCGACGACTTCCGCCAGTCCGCCCTGGATGCGCGGCCCGACCTCCGCGCCGCCATGCAGACCATTCAGCAATCTGAGACCAACCACAAGCTCGCGATTGCCAACGGATCCACGGATCCCACGTTCGGCGCGTGGTACACGCACAACTCGTCGAACAACAATCCCAACGGCATCGACACCCTCGGTCTCAGCGTCAGCGTTCCTCTCCGCGTCTTCGACCGAAACCAGGGCGAGAAACAACGCACCCTCATCGACATCGATCGCAGCCGCCAGACCAGTGAAGCCGCCAAGGCCCAGGTCTTCAGCGACGTGGATTCCGCCTACGCCCAGATCGAAAGCAACATCGCCCTGCTCAAGCCCTACAAGGCCAAATATAAAGACCAGTCCACGCGGGTGCGGGATACGGTCACTTACTCCTACCAGCACGGCGGCGCGTCGCTCGTTGATATGCTCCAGGCCCAAAGCGACTATCGCCAGCTCCAGCTCGCTTATCTGCAACTCATCGGTTCTTATTTGACTGCGGCCGGGCAAATGAATCTTGCCGTTGGACGCGAGGTAATCCCATGATGCCGAGAATCTCATCCCTCCGCACGTTTTGCTGCTCTGCTCGTAGCCGCAGCGCTCTTCCTCTCAAGCTGCGGCAATAAGGAGGGGGGCAGCGGCGCTCCGCCGCCCGCACAAGTCATCCCCGTGCAGGACATGAGCCTGATCACCATCGATCAGAAGGATGTCTCCAAGTTCCCCGTCGCCACTGCCGAAAAGACCGAATTGTCCAACGAGCTTAGCGCCACGGGCGCCGTCTTTCCCGACGTCTCCCGCGAAGTTCCCGTCATCTCCCTCGCCAACGGCCGCGTGGTAGACATCAAGACCCGCCTCGACGATTTCGTGCACAAAGGTCAACTTCTCTTCCAGGTGCAAAGCGCCGACATCACCGCCGCCTTCAACGCCTACCTCAAGGCGGTCAACGACGAGGAACTCGCCAACAAGGCCTATCTCCGCGCCGAAGATCTGTTCAAACACGGCGCCATCTCAGCCGCCATGCTCGAGCAGGCAGACAACGCCGAACGCGACGCCAAGGCCGATCTCGTCGCCGCCGAAGAGCAGCTCAAGCTCTATGGCGCCGACAAGAGCCATCCCAACAACGTTGTCAATGTGTACGCGCCCATCTCCGGCGTCGTTATCGGTCAGAATGTCACCAACGCCGCCGCCGCCGGCGTCACTCTCTCCGGATCGGCCACGGCCTTCACCATCGCCGACCTCACAACCCTGTGGGTCCTCTGCGACGTCTACGAGCACGACATCCCTCGCATCAAGGTTGGCCAGGAAGCCCGCATCAAGCCGACCGCCTACCCTGATCGCCTCATCAAAGGCACCATCAGCGATATCGGCCCCGTGCTCGACCCGCAGCTTCGCACCGCCAAAGTGCGCATCCAGGTCACCAATCCCGGCTATCTCAAGCTCGGCATGTTCGTCACAGCCACTTTTACTGACAAGCGCACAGAAGCCCGCGCCGTGGTTCCGTCTGAAGCCGTCCTTCATCTTCATGACCGCGACTGGGTTTTCGTCCCAGCAGGCAACAACAACTTCCGCCGCGTCGAGGTCCAGGCCGGCAAAATTCTCGACGGCAAACGCCAGGTCATTATGTCCGGCATCCAGCCGGGCCAGCAGGTTATCGCCAATGCACTGATGCTTGAAACGGCGGGGACACAATAATGCAATCTCGACTCCAGCCCGATAACATCACCGCGCTCGCAACCGCCTGCGTAATCCGCGCAGCAACCCGCGTTCTGCGCGCAGCAGCCGGCGCAATCGCCGCAGCAAAGGATCGCTCCAGATGATTCGCGCTCTTGTCGATTTCGCGCTAAAAAGCCGTTGGCTGGTCCTCGGCGGCGTGGTAGTTCTCACTGCCTGGGGAGTTTTCGCCTTCCGCAATCTTCCCATCGAGGCCTACCCCGACGTTGCCAACAACTACGTCCAGATCATCACTCAGTGGCAGGGCCGTTCAGCGGAAGAGATCGAGCGCCAGGTCACCGTGCCCATCGAAATTCAGATGGCCGGCATTCCCCATCTCACTCACCTGCGCTCCACCACGCTCGCCGGCCTCTCCAGCCTTACGCTCATCTTCGATGATGACTCCACCAGCGACACGAATCGCGAGCATGTACTGGAGCGCCTCAGCCAGGTCAACCTCCCTGCCAATCTGACACCGCAAATGGGATCTGACTGGAGTCCCGTCGGGCAGATCTTCTGGTACACCGTCGAAAGCTCCAATCCTGCCTACGACGTGATGGAGAAAAAGTCGCTTGAAGACTGGACGTTGGAAAAGAGCTTCAAGGGGGTCACCGGCGTCGTGGACGTCTCCAGCTTTGGTGGTCCCATCAAGGAGTACCAAGTCCGTCTCGATCCCGACAGGCTCATCGATTACAACCTCACCATCGCCCAGGTCGAGCAGCAGCTCGCCAACAATAACAGCAACGGCGGCGGCAGCTTTATTGAAGAGGGTGCCCAGCAGGTCAATGTCCAGTCCCTCGGCCTCTATCGAACCGCCCAGGACATCGCCAACACCGTCATCAAATCGTCCAACGGCAGCGCCATCAAAATTGGACAGCTCGGCGTTGTGGAACAAGGTCCCAAGATTCGCCTTGGCCAGATTGGCCGCGCCACCCACTTATCCGACGGCCGCATCCTCGATAATCCCGACACCGTTGAAGGTATCGTGCTGCTGCAAAAAGGCGATGACTCCGATCCCGTCCTCCAGGGTATTCACGAAGAGGTCCGGAAGCTCAATGGCGACAAGGCCCACCCGGGTATCCTGCCTCCGGGCGTCAAGGTCGTGCCCTTCCTCGATCGCTCGGACCTTGTCCACTACACCGTCGAGACGGTCGAACACAACCTCTCCGAGGGCATGATTCTCGTCTCCGTCATCCTCTTTCTCTTTCTCGGAAATTTCCGGGGCGCCATCATCGTTGCCCTTACGATCCCCTTCGCCCTGCTCTTTGCCTCCATCTGTCTCGACATCAGCCATATCCCCGCCAACCTGTTATCCCTCGGCGCGCTTGACTTCGGCATGGTCGTCGACGGCTCCGTCGTTATGGTCGAAAACGTCATACGCCACCTCGCCCACACCGGAGATACCCGCACCCCGCTCAACAAGATCCGCGACGCTGCACACGAGGTCCAGCGCCCTGTCTTCTTCGCTCGTGGCATTATCATCACCTCGTATCTGCCCATCTTCACTCTCCAGGCCGTCGAAGGGCGGCTCTTCAAGCCCATGGCCTGGACCGTCACCTTTGCCCTCATTGGCGCGCTCATCTTTGCCATCCTCGTCGCTCCCGTCCTCTCCAGCATGCTTTTCCGCAAGGGCGCAAAGGAGTGGGACAACCCCCTCATGACGTGGCTCACCGTCCGTTATCGCACCGCGGTCCGCGCCGCCATCGTCCACCGCCGCTGGACCTTCGCCATCTCCCTCTTCCTCTTCGCTATTGCTATTTACCTCACCGTCGGCGGTCCCATCGGATCCGAATTTCTGCCTCACCTCGATGAAGGCTCCATCTGGGTGCGCGGCACCCTTCCGCCCAGCGAAGGCCCCACCCCCAGCATCGACTTCACCAATCGAGCCCGCGTCATCATGGCCTCCTTCCCTGAAGTCACTCAGGTGGTTTCGCAGACCGGCCGACCCGACGACGGCACCGACACCGCGGGCTTCTTCAACACCGAGTACTTCGTCGACCTGAAGCCCAAAAAGGAATGGCGTCCTGTCTTCAATCAGGACAAGGAAGCCCTGATCGCCGCCATGGACAAGGAGCTCTCCCGCTTCCCCGGGGTGATCTGGAACTATTCCCAGCCCATCTCCGACAACATGGAAGAAGCCGTCTCGGGCGTCAAAGGCGAACTCGCCGTCAAGCTTTACGGCGACGACCTCCGCACTCTCGAGCACAAGGCCGATCAGATCCAGTCCGTCATGAGCGGCGTGAAAGGCGTCGGCGACCTTGGCATTTTCCGCATCGTCGGACAGCCCAACCTTAACTTCCGCGTCGACCGCGACGCGGCCGCGCGCTACGGCATCAATGTCGCCGACGTCCAGGACGCCATTCAAACCGCCGTCGGCTCCAACGCACTCACTCAACTGCAGCAAGGCGAAGCCCGCTACGACGTCACACTGCGCTACCTCAAGCAGTACCGCGACACGCCGCGAGGCCATCAGAGAGATTCGCCTGCTCGCTCCCTCCGGCGAACGCGTCTCCCTCGACCAGCTGACCAAGGTGTCTCACCGACGATGGCGCCGAACAGATCAACCGCGAAAGCGGCCAGCGCTACATCGCCATCAAGTACTCCGTACGCGGCCGCGACCTCGGCTCCACCGTCGAAGAAGCGATCTCCCGCGTCGACCACCAAGTCCAGTTACCCCCCGGTTATCACCTCGAGTGGGCCGGCGAGTACGAAAGCCAGAAACGCGCGAACAAGCGCATGGCCATCGTCGTGCCCGATCACCGTGCTGGCCATCTTCCTCATCCTCTACACCATGTTCCGCTCCGCCAAGTGGTCGGTGGTTATTCTGGTCTCCGTCATCATGGCTTCCATTGGAGGCCCGCTCGCCCTGTTCCTTACGCACACCAACTTTTCGGTTTCCTCCGCCGTCGGATTCCTCGCTCTCTTCGGCGTCTCCGTCGAAACCGGCGTCATCATGATTGAGTTCATCAACCAGCTCCGCGGCCGCCGCCGCGGCATGGAAGCATCGAGCTACGAGCACATCGTCGAAGCCGCGGTCGAAGGTTCGGTCCTCCGCCTGCGCCCCGTGATGATGACCATGCTGGTGGCCACGCTCGGCCTGCTTCCTGCCGCGCTTTCCCACGCTATCGGATCAGACTCACAGCGTCCCTTCGCCATCGTCATCGTAGGCGGACTGCTCGCCAATCTGGTCATCGGCATCTTCCTGCTGCCCGCGCTCTATGTCTGGTTTGCCAGAGAAGACGATGTCCTGCCGGCCGCCGAAACCGGCGAAGACTTCTAGCGAGCCTCATCAACGACAAAGTGCCAACCGAATCCAAGTGGACTGCCGTCGTGATGGGTCAACGTTTCCGGGGTTTGGTTTCGAAATCGGAGCAAGCTATGTATCGTTTATGGTGCGTTAAGCATTCTGTGACGAACTGATTGCATTGCTTGGCCACCACCGGGCAATGCCCAAACCTGCGAGCACCGAAACCAGGGCGGTGGTGCCGAGAAGTCCACCGAAACCGTGCACGCGAGGACCCGAACCGACGAACAGGAAGGCGAAGATCGCGCCGAACAAGGGCAGCATCCAATAGCGGCCAGCCAGGCGCTCCATCGAAGTCATCCCGACGAAGCTGGCGCCGAGCCAAGCGGCGGCCAGAGGAAGCATGTTGAAATGCCACGTCGGGCTGAGCAGGTCGAGGCTCAGCCCCAGGACGGCGGACGGCACGGCCGAGGCACACACGGCGCCGAATTTGCAGGGCTCCGATATCCAGAATGTGAGTGGGGCAGCCAGGATACCCACGCCGAATATAGCCCACAGCCAGGCGCCAGCGACGGGAGCAACCACCGGGTCCCATTGATTCCATCCTGACAAGCGCGCCACCATGACGGTAACCGCGGTACCGGCAAATGCGAT
The DNA here is from genome assembly GCA_963846375.1 of uncultured Acidobacteriota bacterium. Classification (GTDB taxonomy): domain Bacteria; phylum Acidobacteriota; class Terriglobia; order Terriglobales; family Acidobacteriaceae; genus Telmatobacter. Next base: position 112,823 of record CAWJVV010000011.1, on the reverse strand, counting down.
GGTTCCGAGTTTGCCGCCGATGCCGACCCAGAAATGCTTCGCCAGGGAGTAGAGGATCCCGGCGACGATGCCGGCCAGGAAGACCCAAGGGGTACCGGGCAAGACGTGAGAGGAGGTCATGCCGGCAAATGCTCCGCAGTACAGAGAGGCGGGCAAAACTCGCTGATCGAGCAGGCCAATTCGTCCGCTGAGCCATGCCAGGGCGCCCACCAGCGGCGCCGCCTGAACCGCCGCCATGCCGCCGGTCCGGATGGCGAGTTGGACCGCCAAGGCGCCCGACACGACATGGATGACATCGTTCAAGAAGAGCGGAACGGCGGCGGAATTGAGTGGCATGATGCAGTCCCGCGAGCACACTAAATCCCACCACGATGAAAGCGACGGCCTCCCATACGTGGTGTTTGGGAAAGAAGGCGGAGAGATAGAAGAGCGCGACCACCAGACAACAGGCAGCCGGTAGAAGGGATTTGATTCCGCCGGGCAGCCAACGAGGCAGAGACGACGCTTTGGTCTGCCGTGCGAGATCGACGGCCTGCTGCGCCATATGGCTGGACCTTTCTTCCTGAGTCGGGGCAGACTACGTGTGCAGCGATGGACGGCGAGCCGGCGGACTCACCTTTCAGATTTTCAGCGGTTCGATGCGAGATCGGGGATTGGCCGGAGGCTCTTGAGCATTCTAGCGAGAAGACGGCTTTCAACCGAGTGTCTTTCCGCAAAGAGGAACTCGGAATTGGAGAGGAATGTCCGGCTGCCAGTCTCCCATCATCAGCTTGATGGGTTGCTGGGGCCAGGCCCTTCGCCCTGCTTGCCCTCATCAAGGTCGAGGTTAAGAAGCACACTCTCATCGCCCCAGATCAACGAAGCCCAGGTTTTATCGTCGATCAAAAAACCAGGAAATTTTCCCGTGATGGTGGCGATAATCTCGCGAGCCTGCGACTCGGTGGCCCCCGGTACGACATAGGACCGCGTCCAGCCGTTGGCGACGAAAAGGCCGCCGCTGTCGTCCTGGCCCCCGCCGCTCCATCCCATGGAGGTGATCTCATTCAGGGGAATCGTCATATCCCCGGACGAGTTCCCCGGATCTCGGTGCGCGACGACCTCGGTCCGGCTTACGCGCAACGTCGTTTCGCGGCCACGCAGCCGATTGGAGACGAGTCCGATGATTCCAACAACCGCGAAGACGATGAAAATGACGCTGTGTCGCCACCAACCAACGAAAATGAAGGCGCCAATGACGATCAGCCCGGCACCCACGTTTCCCCATCCGAGATTTCGCTTGAGCACAAATTGCAGGGATTCGCCCAGATCCCGTGTTTCCAATCGTCGACTTTCAAGATTGTTGACGCCGATCATTTGCGGACCCTTGGATCGTGAGGGGATTGAGGGTGCTGTCATTTTATCCGCTGCTTGCGGACCGAGAAAGACCCGGAGGGCGTTTAAAGGACGTTAACAGGCCTCGCCTAATCTGGCTTTGCGCTAGCCGCCACCTTGCGGAGCAAGATATGCTGATGGCCTGTTTCCCACTTCCAATGAGAACGAGGGTGAAATGCACAAACATCTGAAAGTTGTATTGGCAGGAATGATGACTCTGCCGTTAGTGGCCGCTGCGCAGCAGGCGCCGGCTAATCCGATGACCGCAAGCGAAAAGGGCCTTTACTCGTTTATTGCGGGCACGGTGGTTGCGGCAGCAGTGAAGATGCCGGAGGCGAATTACGACTTCAAGCCCACACCGGAGGTGCGAAGCTTCGGCCAACTGGTGGGCCATGTAGCTGATGCGAACTATATGTTCTGTTCCCAGGCGGCGGGCGAACCGAACCCGGGAAAGAACGTAGAGAAGACCATGACCGCCAAGAACGATTTGGTGGCCGCGGTGAAGGATGCGGTGGCCTATTGCAACAAGGTCTTTGACGGAATGACGGACGCGAGCGGAACCCAAATGACGAAGTTTCGCAGCTTCCAGATGGCGAAACTGACTCTGCTCTCGCTGAACACAGCCCACACCGATGAGCACTACGGAAACATGGTGACTTATATGAGGCTGAAGGGGATTGTTCCGCCAACGAGTGAAAATGCTCCGGCGCCGGCGAAGAGCGGTCAGTGAGGGTCGACTGATCTCCGATTCTCCAATGCAGCCTGGGGAAAGGGGCCGAAACCGGGACGATTGAAACGCGGCCGCCCGATGATACCCGGTCGGCTGCGACATTACTGGGCCTTATTGGCCTGCGCGGCCGAGAGCACGAGTTGCTGCTGGTCCGCGGTGACAACCTTCTGGTAGAAGTCGCGCAGGGGGGTGTATTCCTTGGCATCGAGCATGGTGAAGCCGCGTGCAAGCACCCGGGCAGTGGTTACGGAGTTGGACTCGAGCTTGGACCGGAGCTGATAGGCTGCATTCTCTTCCCATTTGAACGCGGTGTCTTCCGGTTTGCCGTCGATGGCGTATCCCGCCGGGAATACGTAGGTGATCTGCTCCTGGTCCTGGGAGGGATAGAGCATGTCGACGGGGAGGGTGCGATTGGCAACCTCAGGGAAGGGATTGGACTCGCGGGTTTCAAAGAACAGGCGGGGCAGGATGAGATGGCCGCCGGTTCTGGAAGCAAGGGAGCCGGAGACGGGAACGATGGCGACCAACTGCTTGGTAGAGTCATCGAGGTTGGCGACGCGGTCGACGTGGATGGAGACACCGGGGGGCACCTGCGACATCAGCATCTGGTTGAGCTCGGCCTTGACGGCTTCTTCATTGGCGCGCAGTCCGATCTGGCGCAGGCGGATGGCTTGCTGGCCGGTGAAGCCCACTTTGAGAGTGCCGGAGACGGCACCGTCGGGTGCGATGTTGAGGGTACCGACGCGAACAGTAGTGTTGTCCTTGTTCTCCTGCAACGGGGTAACCATCGATTCCACCTTGCCGTTTGGCATGGCGATGCCGGCGGCGCCCGTGTGCGACCAATAGAGCGTCTGGAAGGAAGCGGATTTGACGCCAGGGTCGACGACGATCTCCTTGTCGTCAATGCTCAGGGCGATCACCACGCCGTCGAGCTGATCGGCATTGAGGAAGTTGGGATCGAATGTGCCGCGTTCGCGGGTCGAGATGCGAACGGGGCGGGCGTTAATGCCGGCGATTCTCGCGAGGGCGAGATAAAGGAAGGCGATCTCTTTGCTGGTGCCTTTCTTGTCCTGCAGGACCAGTTCGACGCTGCCGTGGGGAATGAGGCCAGTGGTGCTGGTGCGTCCGATGTCAACGTTTTGGATCTTCTGCACCATCGCGTAGAGTTTTTTAGCCTTTTCGAGCGGGGAATCGCTGGGAGAGCAGGCTTCATCGACGGCCTGTCTCAGGACGGGTGTCGGCGCAATGTACTGGTTGACGTCGCGCATCCACCAGCTCATCTCCTTTTGCCAGAACTCTTTGGGATCCGGGGTGTAGATGTAATAGAAGTTGACGCGGTAGATTTGCGAGCCCAGCGGGGGCGCGTAGGGTTCCGACGGGATGGCGGGTATATCTGTCAGGTCGAGTGACCACTGATTGAGGGCGTCCTGGCGGACAGTCTTACCCGGGGGCAGGACCATGGCGGCGCGAATGTCAGTTTCAACCTCGCCGTTTGCTCCAATGATGGCGCTGGTATTCAGGCCGGCGCCGCCGTGGGTGCGGGTGGGCGAGAACTGGTCCGCGGGGATGAACAGATAGTGAGCCTTATGCACGAAGTATGGCTGCTGCACCTGCCAGTCGGGGGCGCCGAGGAAGCGGTCGTAGCGGACCTGGTAGCGGTATTCGAGGACGCTGCCCACCTCGACGCTGGGCAGGTTGAAGGTCATCTCGTTGATGACGCTGCCGGCGCGGTGTTCCTTGAGGAGGTCGGCGGGGGAGCCGGACAGAGGGACGATGGTGCCATCGGGGTGGATGGTACGTCCTTCAATGGCTGCCACTTCAATATGGCCTACGAACGACTCGGTGTCCCAGGGGCGATCTTCGCCGGCATGGTTGATGTCGGGTGCGTCCCAGTGGTTCGCGTAGCCGCTTCCCATGCGGCTGGAGTTATCGCCGCGGGCGTTGAAGACGAAGCGTTTCTGGTAAGGGATGTGAACGGTGGCGAGTTCCTTTCCCGCCTCAGTGAGGATCTTCACCCGTTCGTAGATGGTTTTGAAGGAGTGGGGGTCGTCGACCTTTTCTTCGCGGTAGAGATAAACCGCAGCGGCGCCGGGAGCCTTGGGATCGGAGGTCATCTCCAGCTCTTCCTTACTGGGCGGCTGGAACTGGGCGTGGGCGGCGAGCGGCAGGAGAAGGCCGAGAATCAAGAGACCAAAGCAGCAAGACGGAAAGCGGCGCATAACATTTCACCCGGGGGCGTTAATGTTGAGGACGCAACAAGCTGCGTCCCAGGTTTCACGTGGGTATCCAGAACGATTTTATCGCTGATGGCGAATCTTTACCCTCCCGATTGCTGGAACGGAAGAAAAGCCCTCACTTCTAGGACCGGACAGGGCGGCTGGGGTTACGGCTAACTGAAGGAATTTCAATGGGATCATCGCATGGGCGCAACGCCAGTGAGAGTGGCGCGAAGAGACCTCAGGGCCTACGGTGGACGACGGGCGCTAAAGTGGGGCTGTTGTATCCTGACAAGCGGAGATGTGGGGATGACAAGGATACGCAGACCTGGGACCGCCGGCCTCCTGGTCGCAGCCTGTTTCGGAATCCCATGGGCGGCGCACGCGGCTTGTAGCGGTCCGCCGGCTCTCTCGGCGTCGTTCCGTGCCCATCCGAGGTTGGAAAGCGCGATTAAGCTGGGAAGCTGGTTTGCGGATCACAAGCAGTTCGACTGTGCGGCGGCTACGCTGCGCGCGGGTGTGAAGTCCAATCCAGAGTCGGCACAACTGCACTATCTTCTCGGTCTCGCTCTGGAAGCGGGCAAGCACCCCAGGGAAGGAATGACGGAGTTGGAGACGTCAGTACGGCTGGCGCCCGATCAGATGGAACCCCGTTTGCTGCTGGCTACCATTTATGAGGAGAACGGCAAGCGCGCCGAGGCGGAAGAGCAGTGGAAGCAGGCGCTTCGGATGGATCCCAAATCGGAGGCTGCGCTGGAGGGTCTGGCGGGCGATTTGATTGCGCGGCAGAATTACGCGGAGGCGGTGAAGTTGCTGGAGCCGGCGGCACGCACCGAGAAACTGGCGATTAAGCTTTCGCAGGCGCTGGGGCTGCTGAACTACCTGGACGAGGCGGCGGCGGTGCTGAACCAGGCGATGCAGGCCAATCCCGATTCCTTGCCGTTGGCCAACGCAATGACGGTGGTGCTGGTGAAGCTGCGCCGATATCAGGAAGCAGTGAACATGTTTGAGGGAGTGGCGGCGCGTCATCCCAACGACCAGGAGGCGCAGGTGGAATTTCTGCGGCTCCTGGTGGTAACCAACCACTATACGCAAGCAGCGCCGCTCGGCCCAAAACTGTTGGCCGCGCGGCCCAAAGATCCCGAGGTGCTTTACCTTAACGGCGTGATTGAGCGGAACAAGGGCAATTACCAAGAGGCAAAGACGCTACTAGAAAAGGCGGTCTCCCTTGATGGAAACTTCTTCTACTCGCGCTCAAACCTCGGGATGGCGCTCGTGCAACTGCGGGAGTGGCCGGAGGCGAAGCAGCAGTTGGAGAAAGCGATTGCGCTGAGCGATACGGAGCCGGAGCTTCACTTTGAGCTGGCCAAGGCGTTGCGCGGGCTGGGGGACAGCGAGCGATCCGGGGAGGAGATGAAGCGATACCAGCAGATGAAGAAAGACGAGGAGGCTGAGCTGGAAGCCAATGAGGCCGCCTCGCAGGGCGATAGTGATCTGAGGGATGGCAAGATCAAGGAGGCGCTGGGCCATTACCACGAAGCCGTCGAAGGCCAGCCAAAGAGCTCGAACTATCGTTATAAGCTGTCGATTGCGATGGAGCGCGCGGGGGATCTGGCCGGGGAACGCGAGCAACTTGAGGAAGCGGTGAAGCTGGACCCAAAGAATGCGGGCGCGCAGAATGCCCTGGGATATTTGCTGAGCCGCGGCGGCGATGTGGAAGGATCGGTAGAGCACTTTAGGTTGGCTGCGGCTGCTGCTCCCGGGTGGACAAAAGCGTGGATTAACCTGGCGGCCGAACTGGCGATGGGGGCGCATTTTCCGGAAGCGCGGGAGGCCGTGAACAAAGCCCTGGAGCTTGAGCCCGACAACGCACAGGCGCAGAAGCTGTTGGATCGGCTATCGCACGACCCCGCCGCGACGCTAGAACACCCCTGATCCTCAGAACGTGATTGCCGCATTCCTTTCCAGAATGGCACAATTGAATCACGGCAATTCCTGAGGGAGTGTCTTCAGCTTGAATGCGAGGACAGCCCCTCGTTGACGGTTGGGTTGCCTTTGACTGCCGAGGCCTCCCACTATCGATAAGGAATTGCAACAGCCCGCAACATGACCAAGCCAGCCTCACCTCCCCGCTGGACGCGGCGGGATCTGCTGCGAACAACTCCTGCTCTTTGGGCGTCGGCCTTATTTCCCCAAATAATGAGGAGCGAATCGACGGCAGACCCCAAGGCGTCTGAAGCGGCGAGGCATTTTTCGAAATTCACGGATGTCGCAAAGTCAGCGGGCCTGACGGCAACGATGTATTACGGCACGCCGGAGAGGGTGACCTACATTATTGAGGAGATGGGGGGCGGGTGCGCCTTCTTCGACTACGACAACGATGGATGGATGGACATCTTCATTGTCGGCGGGCGAACGCTGGAGGGAATACCCGAGGGCGCGTCGAACCGCCTGTACCGCAACAACCGCGACGGCACATTCAAGGACGTAACAAAGGAAGCCGGGCTGTGGGATGCCGGGTGGGGTGTGGGCGTTTGCGTGGGCGACTACAACAACGACGGCTTCGAAGATCTGTTTGTGACCTACTACGGTCAGAACAAGCTGTATCGCAATAACGGCAACGGGACGTTTACCGATGTGACCAAGGGGGCCAACCTTCTTCACGAGGGAACGCATTTTGGGGCGGGATGCACGTTCATTGATTACAACCGCGATGGTCTCCTGGATTTGTTTGTGTCGAACTACGTTGACATCGATCTGGCACACGCCGCCAAGCCGAGCCTGGATATTCTGAACTGCAACTACGAGGGCGTGCCGGTGGCCTGCGGGCCGAAGGGGTTGAAGGCTCCGCCGCAGTTTCTTTATCGCAATAATGGCGACGGCACCTTCACGGATGTTTCAAATGAGTCCGGCATCTCGTCGTTTCGAGGTTCTTACGGCCTTACTGCGGTATGCTTCGACGTCGACGAGGACGGCTGGCCGGACTTGTTTGTGGCCTGCGACACAACCTCAAGCCTGCTGCTGCTGAACAATCACGACGGCACGTTCCGTGAAGAGGGTCTGATGCGGGGCGTGGCGATCAGCCCGGAGGGCATGGAGATGGCGGGCATGGGGATCGGCGTGGGCGACTACGATCTGGACGGGCGGCTGGACATCGTCAAGACACACTTCCAGCTTCAACCTACTGGCCTGTATCACAACCTGGGGAAAGGCGAGTTTGAAGACAACGCTCACGAGGCGGGCATCTCCGGGGAACGTACTTATGTGAGCTGGGGGACCGGTATTGTGGACCTGGACAACGATGGGCATCCCGACATCTTCTGGGTCACCGGCAATGTGTACGCCGAGGTGGAACGAATCAATCCGAGGTTCCCCTACAAGGGTCCACGGATTCTTTATCGCAACCGGGGAAATGGGACCTTCGAGCGAGTAATCGATGCCGGCTCCGATTTGAACGCGCCCTACGTGAGCCGCGGTTGCGCCTTTGGGGATTTCGACAACGACGGTGATCTCGATATCGTGATCATGAACCAGCACGCTCCGCCGACGCTCCTGCGCAACGATTGCCCTAAGGAGAATCACTGGCTGAAGGTGCGGCTGGAAGGGACAAAGAGCAACCGTAGTGCGATCGGTGCGCGCGTTCTGGTGCATTACGGCGGGAAGGTCCAGGCCCAGGCAGTTCTGAGCCAGGCCAGCTACATGTCTTCCAACGATCCGCGGCTGCACTTCGGGCTGGGAAAAGAGACGTTGGCGGACATTGAAGTGGTTTGGCCAACCGGAGTGACTGAAAAATTTCCAGGTCAGAACGCCGATCGGCTGGTAACGATCCAGGAAGGAAAAGGAATCGTGGCCGGGCGGCCGTTTGGGAAGGGCTAAATCCTCGGCGATTGCCTCCCCGGATTTATCCACTTTCAGCTCGCTATTTGGAACCTCCTTTTCTTTCAACGCTCCGATCTGGATCCAATTTGTCCTGAGGCAATCGAACGCGAGATGGGGCCGGTCTCCCGGCCTTCGGCCTGCCCTTCCGGTAACTGCCATTGGTCATGGGAAATCGGTTTAGTCAAGACTTCTTCGCGGTTTCTGCTTGCCCGTTGTGCATAGTTTGTGATATCGATACCGAGGTTCACAAAAATAGCCTTTGGACGCGGTGAATCGCGTCGATTCGGATTTCGCCTCAGATTTCCAAGGGCTTACACCATGACGATTCAACCTGCTGTACGGATTCAGGAGGCAAAATAAGATGTTCACCCACACTGAAGGATCGGTACGATCCTCTTTGTCTAACTGGTTGCGTCGGCTGCCCTGGTTGCTTTTGCCAATCATGGCGCTGTCGTTCACGCTTGCCAGCGCGCAACAACTCACGGCGACGCTCAGCGGTCTCGCAGCCGACCAAAGCGATGCCCGTGTTCCCAACGCCACGGTCGTCGTGAAGAACGAGTCCACGGGAGACGAGCGCAAGACCACCGCCGACTCATCGGGATTCTTCTCGGTGACCGCTCTCATTCCGGGCAAGTACACGATCACGATCTCCGCCAAAGGTTTCTCCAATTGGGAAGAGACGGGAGTCGTTCTAAACCAGGGCGATAGCCGCACGCTTCCCAACATCCACCTCAAGGTGGGAAGTGAAACGCAGGCGGTTACGGTCATTTCTGGCAGCGACGCCGAAGTGCCCACCGACAATGCAGAAGTCAGCGCCACGCTCAACAATGAACTGGTCGACTCGGCAACCCTCACCGGACGCAACGCCGCCGAACTGATCAAGATGATGCCGGGCGTGGTGTTCAACAACAACGGTGGCGCTGGATCGGCTTACAACAGCCAGGTGACGGGCACCAACAATGGTCCCGCGGGCTCGTTCTCAGCCAACGGCACGCAGCCTTATGGTTCGACCGACGTATACCTGGACGGCGCCAATCTGATCGACCCGGGCAACGCCGGCACGCAGGTTGCGAACATCAACCAGGACATGACCGACAGCGTCAAGTATCTGTCCGCGTCCTACAGCGCCGAGTATGCGAAGGGCCCCGCGGTTCTGCAGGCTTTCTCCAAGAGCGGCGGACAGAAGTTCCACGGCGAAGGTTACCTGTACGCCCGCAACACGGCTGTGGGCTACGCCAACGACTGGAACAACAAAGCGCAGCAACTCGCGCAGAACAAGCCGAACACACTGACGCCACAGTCGTTCTACTACGTGGGCGGCAACATTGGCGGGCCGGTGTTCTTTCCGCACTTCAACCGGAACAAAGACAAGCTGTTCTTCTGGGCCGGTTACGAGAAGATGATCCAGCACCCGTATAACCAGCCAGTCAACATCAACGTTCCGACCGCTGCACAGTTGGGCGGCGATTTCAACAACGTGGGAGTGGACCCTCACGTTCTGAGCACGAATGGCGAGGCCTACGTTATTCCTTGCGTTGCGAAGTACGGAAACGGGTGCGACTCGACGAATTCGCCGTGGAACCCGAACCCAACAACGGGTCTTAGTGCCGGCACCGTTCCCAACCTGAAGTCGTACTTCGACCCGCTTGGTGTGATCGCCACCAAACTGATTCCAGGAGCGAACGAGACGCCAACCGCGGCCAACTCCTGGAACAACTACGTCTTCTCGCCCGTATTGCCCCAAGACCGCTGGGAGGCGACCGGCAAGGTGACGTACGCGTTCAACGACAACAACAAGTTGTGGGGATCCTACGCGTATCAGTCAGAAACAGACGATCACCCGCTGTCGATCTGGTGGGCGCCGGCCAATACCGTGCCTTATCCTGGCACACCGGTTGGCAAGGAGACGGCTCACGTTTACCTGGCCAATTTCACCCATATCTTCAGCGCGACCTCGACCAACGAATTCGTCTTCGCGTATTCGGAGTTCGTCAACAGCAACACGGACACCACTCCAAACGGAGTCAGCGACAAGACCCTGGGCTTCCCGTCCGAGAGCCTCTATGGCTCCTCGCACGCAGTTGATCAGATTCCCAATTTCTTCGATTCGTGGGGGACGCAAGACGCCGCGATCGGCGAAATGAGCTTTAACAGCGGCATCTACGGGAAGAACAGCTTTGGCAAGACCTCCAAGGCTCCCTCAATTGCCGACACCTTCACCAAAATCATCGCCACGCACTCGATTAAGGGCGGGTTCTACTGGGATGCACAAGAGAACCTGCAGGCACAGAGCAACAATTTCGGTCCCGGCGGCGGTTGGGCTGAGTACGACGTGAGTCCATGGGGGTCGAACGGAACCGGGAACGAAGTCCTCGACCGCTTCCTGGGCCGCAACGCCTCCTACTCGGAGCAAAGCCTGGAGGCCGTACCCGACCTGATCTGGCATCAGTGGTCGCTCTGGGGACAGGATTCCTGGAAGGCTTCCCGCAAACTGACGATCAATGCCGGACTGCGTCTCGACCACATGGGCCAGTGGTACGACAAGATTGGCGATACCCAGGTTTGGGAACCGGCCAAGTACGACAATGGCCCCAATCCGGCAGCCAACACCGGCATCTCCTGGCACAAGCTCGATTCGTCGATACCCAGTTCGGGATGGAAGAGCCGGCTGTTCGAGTATGACCCGCGCCTCGGCGTGGCGTACGACGTTTTCGGGACGGGCAGGACCGTGGTTCGTCTTGGATTCGGCATCTACAAGTACCAGGTCTCCGGCAACGACTCCAGCAGCGCAATGAACGGCCCGCTGGGATCGTTCAACTACCAGACGCCTGCGTTCTACGGCTATCACGTGAACGGCGGGCAGGTATTCACCAATCAGGCGTATACCACAACCACGCAATTGGCGGTTCCCAGTGGCCTTAACCAGACTGGCGGCGGCATCAGCGTTGATGCCCTGAACGACAACAAGGTTCCTTACGCGGACACATACAGCTTCGGCGTGGCTCAGGCATTGCCTAGCCACACGGTGATGGAAGTGTCGTACGTAGGCAGCGCCAGCCGCAATCAGTTGTTGAACGGCCACGTGGTGCCCAGCGACGCGAACCCGGTTCCGCTGGGAGCTTTCTTCCAGGCCGACCCGAAGACCGGTACCGTAAACAATCCTGGAAACATTCCGCAAACCAACGACTATCGGGTGCTGAAGAACTATCAGGCGATCAACCTGTACACGCACGGCGGCTACGCCAACTACAACTCGCTGCAGGTCTCGGCGCAGAAGCAGTCGGGCAACCTGTTCCTGTTCAGCAACTTCACCTTTGGCAAAGTCCTTGGAACTCGTGACGGCAGCACCGCGAACGGAAACGGCAACGGAAACGTTGTGAATCCGTTCAATCTGGGCGACAACTACGGTCCCCTGGGTTACGACCACACCAAGGTGTTCAACTTCTCCGCCAGCTACAAGCTGCCCAGCCCGATTCACGGCAACCGTCTGGTCGGGGAAGCGGTGAACGGTTGGCAACTCTCCAACTACACGTCCTACCAGGATGGCGCGAATTTGCAGGCCAGCAATCCTGTTCTGAACGCGCAGTATAACAACGCGTCAACCGCCTTCACCATGCCGGGCGGACAGACGAGCACGTCGATCAGTCCCAGCACCTGGTTCGGAACGAACGAGTTCCCGAATGCGTTGCTGCCCATCCTGGTCTGCGATCCTCGCAAGGGCTTGAAGAGCAACCAGTGGTTCAACCCGAACTGCTTTGCGGCTCCTCTGCCTCCGACTGCCACCACGTACGGTCAGCAGGGTCAGTACATTTGGCCCTATCTGCGCAACCCGCACTACTGGGGCAGCGATCTGGCAATCTTCAAGGCGTTCCGCGTGACGGATGCCCAGCGCGCAGAGATCCGCGTCTCGGCGACCAACTGGCTCAATCACCCGAACTCTGCGTTCAACCTGGCGGGCAATGCCGACAACCATCTCCTCTTCAATGGATACAGCAGCGGATCATCGATGGTGCTGAACAGCAATGCCAGCACCACCGGTATTCCGACAGCGAAGCAGGGATATCGCTGGATCCAGTTTGCAGCCAAGTACTACTTCTAATCTCGACTGAAGGGTACAATCACAGAAGGGGTGGCTTCGGCCGCCCCTTCTTTTGTGTCTATGCGCATCGTCTCTGCTCGACATTGGCAATTCCTCATCGCCGCTTTGCCCGCAGTTCTGCTGGCCCTTTCAATCTGTGGCCAGCAATCAAAGCCTTCGCCGATTCGGTTTGAGCTGAAGAGTCTGCCATTCCGATTGAACAGCGACGAATCGCAGGCAAGGAATATACCGGAAACCATGGCTGGCGGGGTGGCGGTATTTGACTACAACGGCGACGGACGGCCGGATATTTTTTTTGCCAACGGCGCCGACCTGGCGACACTGCAAAAGTCTTCCGCCAAGTATTCCAACCGACTGTTCCGCAACAATGGCGACGGCACGTTTACCGACGTTACGGCCGCAGCTGGCTTGGCGGGCACGGGCTTCGATGTGGGAGTCGCGGTGGCGGACTACGACAACGACGGGCACCCGGATCTGTTTGTGACCGGCGTGCACGGAAACAAGCTCTACCACAACAACGGCGACGGCACCTTTACCGACGTGACCAAGCAAGCCGGCATGGATCAATGGAAAGACCCGGAGTTCGGTCCGTTGTGGGGCATTGCAGCGGCATGGGTAGACGTGAACAACGATGGACTGCTGGATCTGTTCGTAGTGAATTATTTGCAGTGGGAATACTCTGATAAGCCGATGTGCCTGGTTGGCACGGTGCCGGAGTATTGCCATCCACGCTTCTACAAGGGGCTTCCCGATCAGCTCTTTATCAACCAGGGCAACGGCACGTTCAAGGATGTTTCAAAAGAGTGGGGCATCCGCGAACAGATAGGGAAAGGCATGGGCGTCGGTGTGGCCGACTACGACCTCGACGGGAAGCCAGATCTGTTTGTGACCAACGACGCGGAGTATAGTTTTCTTTTCCACAACCTCGGCCAGCGGTTCGAAGAGGTCGCGTTCCAGTCGAACGTTGCGTTACCCGAAGAAGGGGCGTTCGTTTCGGGGATGGGCCTGGATTTTCGCGACTTTAACAATGACGGATACCCGGATATCGCCTATGTGGCGCTCAACCGGCAGACATTTCCCATCTTCAAAAACACGGGCAAGAAGGATTTTGTGGAAGTGACTGCGCCGAGTGGGATGAGTGCGGAGAGCATGGGAATGGCTGGATTTGGCGCAGCCCTTTACGACTTTGACAATGACGGCTGGAAAGATTTGTTCGTATCGCGAGGCCATGTCTCCGCCACCAATCCTCCGGGAACCGTCGTGAAGCAGCCAAACACCGTCTTTCGCAACCTTGGTGCGTCGGGAAAATGGGCAGCGTACACCGAAGAAGCAGGTTTTGGGTCCTCGACAGCGGCGCGCCATCGAGGATGCGCCCTGGGAGACTTTGATGGCGATGGGCGCATCGACATTGTTGTGACATCGCTTGATGGCGAGGCAGAGTTGTGGATGAATCACAGCCCCAATTCAGGCCATTGGATGGACATTGCGTTGACAGGTGTGAAGTCAAACCGCGACGGCATCGGCGCTCGCATCGCGGTGACCACGAAGGCGGGCACGCAGTATAACCATCAAACATCGAGCGTCTGTTACGCCTCGTCGAGCCTTGGTCCGGTTCATTTTGGCCTGGGGATGGAGACTAAGGCTCTCAGGATCGAGATGAGCTGGCCCAGCGGCATCACGCAGACACTCGAGAACGTTAACGGGAATCAGATCCTTAAAGTAACTGAACCAACGCCGAAAACTCAGAACTGATCTACTGAGCAGGCGGCCCCTGCTTCTGCTGTTTCGCCTCAAGCTGCTGCACGATTTCGCGCTCGCGTTGACCATCTTCCGGACGATGGAGCTTGTAATAAATCGCAGCTAATTCGACATGGGGGTCAAGCCACCGAGGATCGGCCTTCTCCAGGGTCTCGAGAGTTGAAGCTGCCTCCGCAAGCTTGCCTGTCATGCCGTTGAGTTTGGCCATCTGCAGCAACGCCTGGGGCATATTGGGTTGCTGTTGGAGGGCCGTTTCCAGAAGGACGCGTGCACCTTCCAGATCGCGTTGCTTCAACCGCATTGTTCCCAAGTAGAGATTGGCCATGAAATCCCTGGGATTCTGCTTGAGCGCCGCCTCAAACGCAGGCTGTGCAGCATCGGTATCACCCAAGGCGTCGCGCGCCTGGCCCAGCATGGTCTGCAATCCAGGGAAATCTGGGGCGACTCTCGCCGCGGCTTCCAAGTCGACTCGCGCTTCAGGGAACTCGCGATGGTGCAAACGCGCCTCGCCAGCGATGACCCATGCGTCGATCGAGTTTGTCTCCCGCGCCGATTTCTCCATTTTAGGAAGCCCCTGAGCCTCGTTGCCTGACTCGATAAGTGCGTATGCATAGACGAATTCGAAATCCGGATTCCTCTGCTGCACAGGTTCGAGGGGCGCCAGCAATCCAACAGCTTCATTTGCCACGCCAGTCTTGACGTCGCAGTAAGCCAGCAACATCATTGCAGAGACATCGCGCGGCCGGGCGGCATGAACCATGGCGAACTCTCCTCGTGCATGGCTCCAATCGCTCTTCTTGTAGTAGGCCAGCGCCAGGTTCATGCGCACGGCGCTTTTGTCAGGGGCATTCTCGAGAGCCTGGGAGTCCTCCCGAATCGCTCCGTCAAGGTCACCAACGGCGGCGAGCGCCGCTCCGAGGTTGGCACGCGCGTCCGCTAGCCTCGGCTGCAGCTGGAGCGCTTCTCGGTAATCTTCTATCGCACCCCGCATGTCGCCCTGTTGTTGAGCCGCGATCCCCTTGCGCAAAAAATCCTCGGCCGACAGGGGCGCCTGGGCCGTTCCCTTTAGATGACCCGCAACGAGCCCGAGAAACAGTGCGGCCGCGAGCGGCAGCGCAACTCTGGAGCTTGGACGCGGATTCATGCCTACAGAATAAAGCAATGGAAATCATGAGAGAAACCGCAGGCCTTAGCGACGATAGCCGCCAGACCTGCAGTCGAGGCGAATTAATGTGTGCTGGATCACAGCCCGCAGGCCCTCAAACCGGCAATCCTGTCCCAGGAGGCTTGGGACCCCAGCATGAGACCGGCGATGGCTGGCGCGATCGCGCTGGCCGTAATGACAGGTTTGGCTCTAATTCCCATCACGAGCGGGCATGTCCTGGCCGCAGGCCAGACCGCCTCCGCGCCCGAGCGCCCTGTCCCCGAATGGCTCCGCGTCGCCTCCATGTATGCGCCGGCCGCGTCAGCGCCCAACAACGTGCTAATCGACGTTCCGGTCAACAACACCCTTTACCCCACCGACATCATCTCCCCCCAGTTTGCGTGGCGCGACAACAACCCAGCGGCGACCGTGTGGCGCATCGAAATCGTCTTCGGCCATGGACGGCCTTTCCGTGCCTGGTCCGACGGAGAAAAGCTGCAGGTTGGCGAGCTCGATACCACGCTCACAGGCTATGTGCCTCCCAGTCTCACCGCCGAAGAGCAGCAGATGCACACGTGGCGGCCCGATGACCGCGCCTGGGCCGACATCAAGAAGCGCTCGGTGGACGCACCTGCCACGCTCGTCATCAGTGGCTTCGCCAGGAACAACGATTCCGCTCCGGTCTCCACGGCCCGCATCACTTTCGCCACTTCGCGCGATCCCGTTGGCGCACCGCTGTTTTATCGCGATGTCCCACTCATACCCCCCGCACCCGAGACAGAGCAGCGCGGCGTCATCAAGCCCCTGCCCGATTCCGTGCTGCCCAAGATCAAGTGGCAGCTCCGCTATGTCAGCGAGCCCCGCAGCAAGGTGATGATGACCAACCTTCCCACGTGCGGAAACTGCCATTCGTTCTCGCGCGACGGCAAAACGCTCGGCATTGATGTCGACGGTCCTGCGAATGACAAAGGCCTGTACGCGTTGGTCCCGCTGCACAGAGTCAGCACCATCTCCAACGATTACCTGCTGCGCTGGAGCGCATTCTCTGAGGAAGCCGGCCAGAAGAGATTCGGCTTCATGAGCCAGGTTTCACCCGATGGCAAATACGTGGTCAACTCCATCGACGTGCCGCACGCCCACGGTGTCCGCATGCTCGACCGGCTCTTTAACGGCTTCTATCCCGACTATGGCTTCGGCCAGGTCTTTTATCCCACCCGCGGCGTTCTGGCCTGGTACAGCAAGGACACGGGCAAGCTTCAGACCCTGCCCGGAGCCGACAATCCCAACTACGTGCAGACCTCGGCCTTCTGGAGCCCCGACGGCAAGTACCTCGTCTACTCCCGCGCCACCGCGCGCGATCCATATCCGCCGGGCTACCAGCGTTCGCTTTACGCGAACGATCCCAACGAGACGCAGATCCAGTACGACCTGTATCGCATCCCCTTCAACGGGGGCCGCGGCGGTACGCCCGAGCGCATTGTGGGAGCGTCGGAGAACGGCATGAGCAATAACTTTCCCAAGGTCTCGCCCGACGGCAAATGGATCGTCTTTGTGCAGTGCAAGAACGGCCTGCTGATGCGTCCCGATAGCAAGCTGTGGATCGTGCCTTTCGCCGGCGGCGAAGCGCGGCCGCTCGAATCGAACCTTCCCGTCATGAATTCGTGGCATTCGTGGTCACCAAACGGCCATTGGCTCGCGTTCTCGTCGAAGAGCCCCTCGCTCTACACGCGCCTGTACCTCACCCACATCGACGAGCAAGGCCACGCCAGCCCACCCGTCGTTGTCGAGAACGCAACTGCCTCCAACCGCGCCGTCAACATCCCCGAGTTCGTGAACCTCGGCTCCGAAGGCCTCGACCACATTGACACCCCGGCCATCGACTTCTACCGCGAGTTCGACGCCGCGCAGCAATTGCAGGACGAGCACAACTACGGGGCTGCTGTTCCCGCCTGGCAGGTCGCAGCCGCGAAAGATCCCACCGACGCGCGCCCACTCAACAACATGGGGATAGCGCTGGCCGCCACAGGCAAAACCGCTGACGCCATCGACGCCTATCAGCACTCACTGGCCATCAACCCCGACAGCTCGCAGACCCACAACAATCTTGGCAGCGCCCTCGCTGAGGCCGGCCGCACCGACGAAGCCCTCCAGCACATCCGCCGCGCCATCGAACTCAATCCCGACAACGGCGCCGCACACGTGAACCTCGGCCATATTCTCGAAGTCATGGGCGGCCATCGCGATGAAGCGAAAGCCGAACTCCAACACGGGATCGAGCTCGCGCCCAGGTCTTCCGATGGCCACAACATCTACGGCGTTATTCTCGCCCGCGAAGGCCGTCTCGACGAAGCCATCGCCGAACTGCAGCGCGCCGTCGATCTCGCTCCCCGATCCGCCGAGTGCCACTACAACCTGGGCCGCGCCTTCGCAGCCGCCGGCCGATTTCCTGATGCCCTCCCCCACTTCGAAACAGCCGCTACTCTCACCGGCAATCGCGAGCCTGCCATCCTCCAGATGCTCGCCGCCATGTACTCCGAGAACGGCCGATATCAACAGGCCATCGACACCGCTCAGCACGCCATCGACCTGGCGACCGAGCGCCATGACGTTACCCTCGTCACCGATCTCCGCGCCAATCTCGACCGCTACCAACATCAAGCAGCACAAGCAGCTACAGGCAATCAGCGCTGACCGCGGCTACCCTTCCCGCCCCTTGTTTGCTCCGTCTCATTTTGCCGTGAGCTCACTTTGTGGTATGGTCACGGTGTGATCGACCGTGTACAACACCTCCACTGCTCGAGCGCTATCAATGCGTTCGCAGCCTGTTGTTGTCGCCGCTAGTCCCTCGCTCGATCACGCTTTTCCGCATCCCGCGGCTCAGCAAAGCATCCATACACAATCTGCATTCGGAGCACCCGCAGCCATGAAGCCCCTGCATCTCCCATCTCGAACAGCAGCCGACACGCATCTCCCCGCGTGCGCCTGTTGTTGTCGCTGATCACCCGCGCGCTTCCCCCTTCCCACATTTCATTCGCATTCTTTTGGAGCACGTCATGCCAGTACGCACGCATCATCGCATCATCGCATTGATTCTCGGCCTCATCACCTTCGCGCCCGCCGCAATCGCGCAGCTTGTCGGCGGCACCATCAACGGCACCGTCGCCGATCCCTCCGGCTCGCTCGTTGAGAACGCCCGCGTCACCCTGCGCAACGAAGAAACTTCCACGCAGCGCGATCTCGTCACCAAGTCCGACGGCACATTCTCCGCGCCTTCCATCCCCGTCGGCACATGGACGCTCACGGTCGCGAGCGACGGCTTCTCGCCACTCACACGCACCGGCATCCACCTCACCGTTGGCCAGAGCATCAACCTGCAGCTCGTCCTGACGGTGGGCAAAATCGAGCAGGCCATTACCGTCGTCGACACGCCACCCTCGGTCGACACATCCACGCTGCAATCGCAAGGCCTGGTCGACGAGAAGCAGGTCAAGCAGCTCCCTCTCAACGGCCGCAGCTTCGATCAGCTACTCCAGCTCAATCCCGCCGCCGTCAGCTACACCACCCAGCGCAGCGGCTCCGTCGGCACATCCAACTCCTCGGTCGGCAACATGTTCTCCATCTCCGGCCGCCGCCCGCAAGACAATCTCTTTCTTCTCAATGGCATTGAATACACCGGGGCCTCGCTCATCAACGTCACGCCCGGCGGCACCAGCGGACAACTACTCGGCGTCGAAGCCGTGCGCGAGTTCAACGTCGTAACCGACACCTACGGCGCCAACTACGGCAAACGCAGCGGCGGACAAATCAGCATCATCACGGAATCCGGCGCCAACCAGCTGCATGGCTCCGTCTACGAGTTCCTCCGCAACTCCGCCCTCGACGCCCGCAATTACTTCGACCAGGCCCACATCCCGCCCTTCCAGCGCAACGACTTCGGCGCCGCTCTCGGCGGCCCTCTGCACAAAGACAAGCTCTTCCTCTTCGGCAACTACGAGGGCTATCGCCAGCACCTGGGCCTGAGCGACGTCACCTTCGTCCCTGACGCCTCTGCCCGCGCCGCCGCTAGTCCGAGTGTCCAGCCGCTGCTCGCGCTATGGCCTGAAGCCACCGCCGACCTTGGCCAGGGCATCGGCATCGCCTACTCCAACCCGCCACAGCACGTGCGCGAAGACTTCGGCACCACGCGCATCGACAGCAACATCACCGCCAACGATCTCTTCTTCGCCGTCTACACCATCGACGACAGCGATGCCACCACGCCCACCGCCAATCCCTACTCATCAATTTACGAGCGCCTTCGCGAGCAGGTCCTCAGCGCGCAGGAGCAGCATGTCTTCTCGCCCAGCCTGCTCAACACGCTGCGCGTCGGCTACTCGCGCGCCACCTTCGGCTTTGAGAGCATCGTTCCCGGCGGTATTCCCGGATGGGCTGCCAACGGTCCCATCGGCGCCATCGTCATCTCCGGCAGCACGGCCTCCAATGGCGCATCGCAAATCACGCTGGCAGGCGCCAACACCGGCGCCAACAACCTCACGGCCCGCAATCTCTATACCCTCGACGACCACGTCTACTGGACAGCCGGCAAGCACCAGGTCGAAGCCGGCGTGTGGCTGCAGCGCCTCGAGTCCAACGACTTCCTCGCGCAAAATCAGTACGGGCAGGCCTCGTTCTCCACGCTCGCCGCCTTCGAGAAAGGCCAGGTCTCCAAGTACACCATCGTGCCCGCACCCACAGAGTTAGCCTGGCGCTCGCTCTTCAGCGCGGGCTTCGTTGAAGATGCCTGGAAGATTCATCCGCGCTTCGAACTGCGCGCAGGCCTGCGCGTCGAGAGCTCCACCGGCTGGAATGAAGCGCAGAACCGGGCGTCCAACTATCGCTTCACCAACGGCGTCATCAACTCCACGCCGACCATCGGCTCCTCCGCGCTCAGTGACAATCGCGCCGTGTTCATGCCTGAGCCGCGCGTTGGCTTCGCTTGGGACGTGCTCGGCAACGGCAAGACCGCGGTCAAAGCAAGCTTCGGCCTGCATCGCGCGCTGCTCGACACACTCGACTACCGCCTCGACCAGACTGCGCCGTTCAACTCCACGCTCTCCTACAGCAACACCACCGTCGACAAGCTGCCGTCGCTCTCCACGGCTTCCTCGACCGGCGGCCTCATCTCGCCCTCCAACGTGCAGCCCAACATCGAAACGCCCACTGTCCTCGCGTGGACCTTCAAGATCGAGCAGGAAGTCGCGCCGCGCACCTCCCTCTCCCTGGGCTACGTGGGCTCGCACGCCTATCACCAGATCCTCTCGCTCGACCAGAACACGCCGGCTTGGGTTGTCTGCCCCGATCCGCAGTGCCCCGCCAACGTGCCCAACGGCACCGTGTACTACACCAGCACAAAGCTCGCCAATCCCAACCTCGCCAACTCCACCTCGTGGATCTCTGCGGGAATCAGCAACTACAACGCCCTTGAAGTGGACGTTCGCAAGCAATATGCCAACGGGTTCCAGCTGCGCGGCGTCTACACCTGGTCGCGCAATCTCGACGATGGCTCGGCGTGGAATACCAGCGTCTCTTCCAACACTCCAGCGTACGTCTCGTTTCCCAGCGATCCCAGGCTCGACTACGGACGTGCCGCTACCGACATCACCAATGCCGGCGCCCTTAACGGCTCGTGGGATCTGCCCTTCGGCAAGGACCGGATCTTCTTCCACGGCATCTCGTCCAGTGCGGATCGCTTCGTCGGCGGCTGGTCGCTCAGCGGCATCGTGTCTGTGCAGAGCGGATTTCCCTTCAGCCCTCAACTCGGCTATAACCCCAGCGGCAACGGCGACACACGCAATCCCGTGCGTCCCAGCCTGAATCCGAGTTACACCGGCAAGCTGTATCCGCGCACGCCGCAACAGTGGTTCGATCCCACTGCATTTGTAGCGCCGCTTGCAGGCACCCTGGGCAACGCCGGGCGCGATATGCTCGTCGGCCCCGGTCTCATCGATGCGGACGTTTCGCTGGCCAAGACCACCACCGTAACGGAGCATGTGCGCGCCCAGTTCCGCGCCGAGTACTTCAACATTGCCAACCACACCAACTTCACCACACCCAACGCGGTGGTCTTCAGCACGGGCCCAACGCCTGCCAAGCCTGCCACCGCCGATGCGTTGAGCCCCACCGCCGGCGTGTTGACCGGAACCGCCACAGCCTCGCGCCAGCTCCAGTTCGCGCTCAAACTGCTGTTCTAGCCGTCAGCAGCGCGGGCACTCCACACCGGAGTGCCCGCATTTTTTATCGTCTCCCGCAAACACCTGGACTCCTGGGAATAGCGCAACGCAAGAGACCGCTCCAGCGCGGCTGTTCCTGCCTTTTTCTAAATCGCGCATCCGTTCCAATGGTCCTCAAGTTGAAACAGGACGGAAGTACCCCAACCCGCCCGCTAACCTTGCGGTTCAACAAACTGCGGGTGTCCATACCCTGTCAATTTGAAAGTGCGAAAACCGGAGGTCCGTGATGACCACTACGAAAGTAACGGCCCGTCTTACACCGCAGAGGAACGTCGGCATCATCTTCTCAACCCTGGGCTTCCTGCTCTGGGTGGCCATCTGGGCTCAGACGATGCAGGGAACTCGCGCAGCCAGCGTTCTCGACATGACCTCTCCAGTCCTGTTGACCGCTATCTCCCTTGCCTTCACCATCCGGAGATATCGCGCAGACTAGGTCAGGCAACGCGGTCACTTTCTTCACCTCTTCGCCTACTGACCACTAAGCTCTTGTTTGACCCCCAGCAACCGCCCGTTTGCCCTGCGCGCGGAGCTTTGCTACCATAGACCTACACATGCTCCGCGCCACTCATCGCCGGTCTTGTTGTCGCCCCTCGAACATCTTCGACGGGTGTCCTCGCATCTCTCTCTGATCCCATAGATCCATACGATCCAGAGGTTGCACCCGCCGCTGAACGGCCGGGATTGCCCTCATCTTTTAACGCATCGGCCATCAGCACTCCGAATCCAATGAGGACTGTATGCCGATCGCTGTTCCACAGAACTTATCTCAATCCGACGAAACACCGGCGCAAGAGCGCTCACGGCGCTTAAGTCACTTAAAGCTTCTCGAAGCCGAGAGCATCGCCATCCTCCGCGAGGTCGCCAGCGAGTTCGAGCGGCCCGTCATGCTCTACTCCATCGGCAAGGACTCCTCCGTGATGCTGCGCCTGGCGCAGAAGGCCTTCTACCCCGGGTCCATTCCCTTCCCTCTTCTGCACATCGACACCGGCTTTAAATTCGCGGAGATGCTCACCTTTCGCGACGAAATGGCGCGCTCCATCGGCGCCGAACTCCTGGTCTGGCGCAACGAGCCTGCGATTGCCGCCGGCACAAACCCCATCGCGCTCGACACCAAGCGCTGCTGCGCGCTTCTCAAGACGGGCGCTCTTCTGGATGCCCTGCGGCACTACAAGTTCGACGCGGCCTTCGGCGGCGCGCGCCGCGATGAAGAAAAGTCTCGCGCCAAGGAGCGCATCTACTCGTTCCGCGACGAAGCCGGACAGTGGGATCCCAAAAACCAGCGCCCGGAGCTCTGGAACCTTTACAACGCGCGCATCCACTCCGGCGAATCCATCCGCGTCTTCCCGCTTTCCAACTGGACCGAGATGGACGTGTGGCAGTACATCCACGAGGAAAAGATTCCCGTAGTCGATCTCTACTACGCCAAAGAACGTCCCATGTACGTCCGCGGCGACATGCTGCTGCCCATCGAGCACTCATTCGTTGCGCTGCCCGGAGAAAAGCCGCAGTTGGTCAAATCGCGCCTGCGGTCCCTCGGCTGCACGCCCTGCACCGGAGCCATCCGTTCTGATGCTGCGACCATTCCCGACATCATCGCGGAATTGCTCAGCTTCCGCTCCTCCGAACGCGCCAACCGCGTCATCGATCACGACCAGGAAGGCTCCATGGAGCTCAAGAAGCGGGAGGGCTACTTCTAAATGCCCGCCATCGCCGACCAGTTCTCCATCGCCGAATTCCTCGCCCACGAGCGCGAGAAGGACCTTCTGCGCTTTTCCACCGCCGGCTCGGTTGATGACGGCAAGTCGACGCTGATCGGCCGCCTGCTCTACGACACGCAGTCCGTCTACGACGATCAGGTCCGCTCCATCGAGGGCAAAGGCACTACCGCGCCCGGCGTTCTCGACTTCGCCCTGCTCACCGACGGTCTGCGCGCCGAACGCGAGCAGGGCATCACCATCGACGTCGCCTACCGCTACTTCTCCACGCCGCGGCGCAAGTTCATCATTGCCGACACGCCCGGCCACGAGCAGTACACGCGCAACATGGCCACCGGCTCGTCGACTGCCGACGCCACGGTCGTCCTCATCGATGCATCCAAGGGCGTGCTCGTGCAGTCGCGCCGCCATGCGTACATAGCCTCACTGCTTCGCGTGCCGCACCTCATCGTTGCCGTCAACAAGATGGACCTGATCAGCTACGACGAAGCTGCCTTCCGCGCCATCGAGCGTGACTTCCACGCTGTGCTCGACAAGATCGCGGCTGATACCGGCAACTCCGTTCATGCCGTCTTCGTTCCCGTCAGCGCCCTCAAAGGCGACAACATCGTGCACCGGGCAGCAAAGACCGCCATGCCCTGGTACACGGGCCCGTCGCTGCTCGAACTGCTCGAGTCGCTACCGCCCTCGCTCGATACCACCCTGGAGCCGTTCCGTTTTCCGGTGCAGCGCGTCACGCGTCCTGACCATACCTTCCGCGGGTTCGCCGGACAGATTGCATCGGGCACCGTGCGCCCCGGCGATCAGGTCATCGTGCAGCCCTCCGGCCGCACCGCCGTCGTCGAGCGCATCGTCACCTGGGACGGAGACCTCGAAGAGGCCCACGCCCCGCTCTCCGTTACGCTCGTGCTCGATCGCGAGCTCGACATCAGCCGCGGCGATCTGATTGCCGCTGCTGACGAGCCCGGCCAACTTACTAACCACATCAAGGCGTCGCTCGTCTGGATGGATCAGCGGCCGCTGGAGCTGAACCGCCGCTACTTCCTCAAGCACGCCAGCCACCTGGTTCCCGCCGTTGTGGCCAGCATCGAACACCGCACCAACGTGGCCACGCTCGAACGCGAGCCGTCAGCAACGCTGGAGATGAACGCCATCGGCGTGGTGAATATCGCTCTCCTGCGCCCGGCGGCCTTCGATCGTTATGCGCTCAACCGAACGACCGGCGCGCTGATCCTCATCGACGCCGAGACCAACGGCACCGTGGCCGCCGGCATGGTAACCGCGACCTCGCACTCGGCTGACAACGAGGAGAACCTCGAGGTTGGCTCCTGGGGGCCGGTGACGGCGGGCGATCGCGAGGAGCGATGGGGCCATCGCGGCGCCGTCCTCGAGCTTGCCGGTCCCGCGCCTCTCATCGATTCCATCGAGCGCTCGCTGTTCACCGTCGGCGTCGTCTCCCTGCGGCTCGATCCCGATGCCGAACCGTTCCGTTCAAACCCTTCGCTTCTCCAGAGCCTCGTCGAGCTGCAGACGAACGCAGGCTTCCTCGTTCTTGTCGCGCGCGCGGGTGAAGATGGCTTTTTGATCGCAAGTTCTGAAGGCCACGAAGTCACGCTCGAATCCGGCGAGACCATGAAAGCCGTCTCCGCCATCCACCAGCTTCTTCACCGCACCAGCTTCTTTACCTCGACAGAACAGGCGGGTTTGTAATGAGTACAGTCGATCTGGCCAACCAGGCAACTTCAAACATCGATGCCGTGCGCGGCACGCTGGCGCGCGAGATCACTGGCGCGGGCGACGTTTGCGTCACCTGCAGCTTCCAGGCCGAGGACGTTCTCCTTACCAAGCTTGCCATCGAGCTCGATCCGAAGATTCCCGTGCTCTTTCTTGACACCGGCTACCACTTCAAAGAGACCTACGAATATCGTGACCGGATTGCGCGCGACTGGAATCTGAACCTCATCAATCTGCTTCCCGAGAAGACCGTCGAGGAACAGGAAAACGAGCGCGGCCTTCTTTATCGCACCTCGCCCGACCAGTGCTGCAAGCTGCGCAAGGTCGAGCCGCTGTTCAAGGCCGTGGCCAATTACCGCGTGTGGGTTACCGGCCTGCGCCGCGAGCAGGCCCGCAGCCGCACCGCGCTCGAGGAGTCGGCCATGTTTGCACTGCCAGGAGGCAAGCAGGTGCTCAAGCTGGCGCCGCTGGCCTCGTGGACCACGAAGGACACTTACTACGCCTGCCAGCAGCTCGAGATTCCGCTGCTGCCTCTCTACGAGCGGGGCTACTCGTCGATCGGATGCGAGCCCTGTACCACGCTGCCCACCGATCCCAACGATCCGCGCTCCGGCCGCTGGGCCGGGCAAAAGGTGGAGTGCGGCATTCACATCCAGGCAGCACCGTCAACGAACTAGCCCGGAGCAGCTTTTATGACGTACATCCTCGGATTCCTGATCGCAATGTTCATCGCCCTGACGGGCGTGGGCGCGGGCACCATCACGGTGCCGACGCTGGTGCTGTTCCTGGGCGTGCCGTCAGCCGAGGCGGTGGGCATCGGGCTGATGTTCTCGACGGCGGTCAAGCTGATCCTGTTTCCCGCGCAGGTGGCGCGGGGCAACGTGGCCTGGAAGACGCTGGGCTTCATGCTTCTGGGCGGTGCTCCCGGAGTTCTGATCGGGTCGCTGTTTTTGAAGCACCTGATCAGCAGCCACGAGCAGATCCTGCTCAATACGCTGCTGGGGCTGGTGCTGGTGGCCACGGCCGGTTCGCAGCTGGTCTTTCATTTTCGGAATGCACACCGCAGCGTAGAGGCGCCGGATCGTTCCCGCTGGCTGCCGTGGCTGATGCTGCCGGTGGGCGCCGAGGTCGGGTTCTCGTCTGCCGGGGCTGGGGCGCTGGGATCGGCCGCTCTGCTGACGCTGACTCCGCTGAGCCCCGCGCAGGTGGTCGGCACCGACATTGCGTTCGGGTTCCTGGTGTCGCTGGTCGGGAGCGGGGCGCACTTCTTTTCGCAAGGCGCCAGTCCCGAACTGCTGACGAAGCTGGTGATTGGAGGCGTCTTTGGCGCGGTTGCCGGGACGCTGTTGAGTGTTCGAGTCCCCCGCCGGCCGCTGCGGCTGGCGCTTTGGATATGGCTGCTGATCCTGGGAGGCCAGTTCCTGATCACCAGCTACAAAGCGCCGGCCGCGGCGCCGAAGCAGACGGCCAGCCATCTGGAACAACCGCATTAGGTTCATCGGGGTTCTCCTGAGTGTGCACAAAAAAAAATCGGCCAACCCCTTCGGGTTCAGCCGGTTAGACACTGCAAATATGTCGAGTGTGATTAGGATCACACGCTAGTGAACAGTGGTCGGTGATTACGAGTGAACAAGTGCGGAGTGAGCGCATGGTTCGGCTTCTACTGTTTTGCTGAAATGCGAAAGGCCCGCTCGCCGGCGGGCCTTTTTCTCACCACTGATATTAGTATGGCAGATTCGGCGAATTAAATACCAACGGATTGCACCACTTCTGACATTTATTTTTGGCGCGGAAGAAGCGTGAATCCAGGTACTTATGGCCGTTTGGCAGTTTTCCACAGGCATCCACAGGCTTGACAAGATTTTGGAGGATTTTGGTCGCTTCGCCGCGAACAAAGTTACTTCTGCAGGGGCGGAACTGTGAGTCGCGGTGTTCGCGATTGATGAGGAAATGCAAACGCAAGAACAACTGCGGGTCCTTCCCCCTCCGCTTCGCTTCGGTGTCAGGAACACAGCAACAAGAGCAAACGCAGATCCTTCGCACGAGCTTCGCTCGGACTCAGGAACACAGAGTCGAGGTGCTTTTTGTGAGCGACGATGTTGACACTGCATTAGTAGAATGCTACATAGGTATCGAGCTGATGCGGACGGCCCGGGTCAGTGGTGAGGAGGGTACCTTGCGTTTCACGATTGCGGGAGTTGTGGCACGCGGTCTGGGAATGTTGGCGCTGTTTGGCCTTTCTGCAGGTTGCGGCGCGCAGATGACGACTTCTCAAGTCGACAACGCGCGCACCGGGGCAAATCTCAAGGAGACGGTCCTCACGCCGCGCAACGTGAATGCGCAGCAGTTTGGGAAGCTGTTTGTGATGAAGGTGGATGGGGATGTGTACGCGCAACCGCTGTTTGTGCCGGGAGTGGAGATTCCGGGCAAAGGCCGTCACGACGTGATCTTCATTGCCACCGAGCATGACAGCGTGTACGCCTTCGACGCGTACGGAAACCCTGCAATGCCGCTATGGAAGGTGAACCTTCTGACGGATGGCGCTTCGACAATTCCGGAAGGAGACGTGCAGTGTTTCTTCATTCGTCCGGAGGTGGGGATTACGTCGACGCCGGTAATTGATTTGAAGACCGGCACGCTCTACGTGCTGGCGCGGACCAAGGACGAGCACATGTTTTCGGCCAATGGATTCCACCAGAGGTTGCATGCGCTGGCGATTACGACGGGAGTGGAGAAGTTCGGCGGGCCGGTGGAGATCGCGGCGAAGATACCAGGCAAGGGCGATGGGAGCAGCGGAGGGATGGTGGCATTCGGGCCGCGGCGAGAGAACCCGCGCGCGGCGCTGCTGCTTTCGAAGGGAACGGTGTATTTGTCATGGGCATCATCGTGCGATGTGGGGCCGTATCACGGGTGGGTGATGGCCTACGACGCGGCGACGCTGAAGCAGAAGGCGGTGTTCAACGATTCGCCGGATGCCGATGATGGTGGCATTTGGGAGAGCGACACGGGCATTGCTGCGGATGCAGATGGGAATGTGTTTGTGGCAACCGGCAACGGCCGATTCGATGTTGCGAACGGCGGTCGGGATTATGGAGACAGTCTGCTGAAGTTGAGCGGAACGGATCTGCGGGTACTGGATTACTTTACGCCGTTCAATGCCGACCGGCTGGATGCCGAAGACAACGACCTGGGTTCCGGTGGGCCTGTGCTGATTCCCTCTCAGAAGAACGAGCATGCGCATCTTGCGATTGTTGGCGGGAAGGCGCCGTTGTTGTACCTGATTGATCGCGATCGGATGGGGCACTTCAATCCAGACAACAACGGGCATGCGGTGCAGACCGTTCCTACGCGGGGAGGGATCTTTGGGGCTGCGGCATTTTGGAATCACCATGTGTATGTGCTGAGCGATGGCGATGCACTGCGGGCTTACGGGATGAATGGCGGGAGGCTGGAGTTCCAGGGCGCGAGCAGCTTCGCGTTCCGGGACAATGCGGCGACGCCGGAGATCTCCGCCAATGGCGATCGAGACGGAATTGTGTGGGTGGTGAGTTCGAAGGGATGGAATTCGCCCGACCGGACCGCCGTGCTTCATGCGGCGGATGCCGCGGAGATTGGGCATGAGCTGTACAACAGCGAGATCAATGCAGGACGCGACCGGGCGGGAACGGCGCTACGCTTCAATATGCCGATGATTGCCAACGGGCATGTCTACGTGGGGGCCAAGCGCGAGGTGGATGTGTATGGGTTGCTGCCCGGGAAGTGATGATGCTGAATGGCAGGGGACTCTGGAATTCAGCGACGGGGTACCCGCCGGGACTTGCGCATGCGAACGTCAGTTTCGAGGCAACGGCTTAATTGCTGGGTTACGATCTTGAGCCTTTGCCGGGAGCCCTGCAGGCGGCTGGCGAAGATGCCGCCCTCGATGGCGCAGAAGAGGAACAGCGCCAGGTCGTGCGGGACAATTTCGGGGCGGATCTCGCCGCGATCGCGGCCGTCGCGGATGATGTTGGCGAGGCGCTTGACGGTGGCGTCAAACGCCTGCTGCGCGGACTGGAGCAGGGCGGGGTTGCCGTCGTCGTTTTCGGTGCCGGTGTTGAGGATGGGACATCCGCCGGGGATAGACGACGGGACAGCGGCATAGTTTTCGAGAAACCTGTGGAGTTTGTCGACGGAGTTTGGCACTTCGTCGAGATGGGCAAAGCGCAGGTTGTGGTTTGTGGAGAAGGCATACTGGAAGGCCTCGACGGCCAGGGCCTGCTTGCTTTCAAAGTGCCGGTAGAGGCCGCCCTTGGCCAGGCCGGTCTCGCGCATGAGTTCCGACATGCCTGAGCCGTTATAGCCGTGCTGGTTCATGACACGGGCGGCTGTTTCAATCACTCGCTGTCGGGTTTGTTCGCCTTTACGCATTTCGCTCCTCGACGTTGGAGAATGCCGTTTCAGGGGCTAAAGCCCACCGAGTTCATTCGTTTTCTTCGGCACGACTAAACAGCTTATTGAAAAAGTCATTCCAGGCCACAGAATGTGAGTGAGAAGCGTCCCTCAGGGGCTAAAGCCCATTGGATTTATTGCCTTTTTGGCACGACTGAAGTCGTGCCCTGACACTTCTAGCACTTCCTTGGGAATTTTTTCGCAGCCTGTAAAGTCGTGCCCTGACGCTCGTGCCTTCCCGAAGAGTTTCCCGCAGCCCGTCAAGAGTGTGTCTCTTCCGTTCTTTTCGGCACGACCAAAGTCGTGCCCTGACGCTCGTGCCTTCCCGAAGAGTTTCCCGCAGCCCGTCAAGAGTGTGTCTCTTCCGTTCTTTTCGGCACGACTAAAGTCGTGCCCTGACGCTTCGTGCCTTCCCGAAGAGTTTTCCGCAGCCCGTCAAGACCTGCCTCTTCAAAGCCGCAGGTTGTGGTTGCGGCATGGTCGCGATTATAGCAAATTTTGCGACCGATTGGTCGCTTGCGCCTCTAACCGAGCTAAGAGACTGATCGGTCGCATATCCGAGACAGTCCTGGAGGCCGGGGTGGCGGCGAATCCCGTTGTCGTTGAACCGCAGAGGACTGAGTTCCGGGAGATGGTGAAGAAGCCGTCGGAGAGCCCGATGTGGCTGGCGGTCGCGGTTTCGATTGCCACGTTCATGGAGCTGCTGGATACGAGCATTGCGAACGTGTCGCTGCCGCACATTGCGGGCTCGCTGGGAGCGTCGCAGGACGAAGCGACGTGGGTGCTGACGTCGTACCTGGTGGCCAATGGAGTGATTCTGCCGCTGAGCGGGTGGCTGTCGACACTGATCGGGCGCAAGCGGTTCTACATGGCATGCGTGGCGATCTTCACGGTCAGCTCAGTGCTTTGCGGGCTGGCGCCCTCGCTTCCGCTGTTGATTGTGTTCCGGGTACTGCAGGGAATTGGGGGCGGAGGGCTGGCGCCGAGCGAGCAGGCGATTTTGACGGATGCGTTTCCGCCGGAGAAGCGGGGGACGGTTTTCTCGATCTACGGACTGGCCGTGGTGCTGGCGCCAACGATTGGGCCGACGCTGGGCGGATGGATCACGGACAACTTTGACTGGCGCTGGATCTTCTTTATCAATTTGCCGGTGGGGATTCTGTCACTGGTGCTGAGCGCAAGGCTGGTGCAGGATCCGCCGGCGCTGGTGGCGCAGCGGTGGAAGCTGCTCAATAACCTGCAGGTGGACTACGTGGGCATTGGTCTGATTGCAGTGGGGCTGAGCGCACTGCAGGTGGTTCTGGACAAGGGACAGGAGGATGACTGGTTCGGCTCTGGGCTGATCGCGACCTGCATCGTGGTGGCGGCGGTTTGCCTGATTGGGGCGGTGATCTACGAGCTGAACGTGGAACAGCCTGTGCTGGACTTCAGGCTGCTCTTGAATCGGAACTTCGGGCTGGCGAATCTGCAGGTGTTTGGATTGGGGTTTGTGCTGTTTGCGAGCACGGTGCTGTTGCCGCAGTTTGTGCAGGAACTGCTGGGGTACACGGCAACGGACGCGGGTCTGCTGATTTCGCCGGGCGGGGCGACGGTGGCGGTGCTGACGATCTTTTCCGGGATGATTTTGAAGCGGGTTAGCGCGCGCACACTGATTGTGACGGGATGGGTCTTTGCGGTAGCAGCAAACTGGACGATGGCGCACAGTTTCAACCTGGAGATGAACTACGGGTGGGCGGCGCTGATGCGGGTCTTCCAGGCGGTTGGCTTTGGGGTGATGTTTGTGCCGATCAGCACGGCGGCGTATTCGTTTCTGGCGAGGGAGAAGGTGAACCAGGCATCGGCGCTCTATAACCTGGCAAGGAATCTTGGCGGCAGTGTTGGCATCTCCGCAATGACGACGGTGATTGCGCGGCGGGAGCAGTTTCATCAGAGTGTGCTGAGCGCGAGGCTGATCTCGTCGGATTCTTCGATTCAAATTGCGGTGAGGAGTCTTGCGGAGAGGCTTCGCTACCGGTTCGGCGATGGAGCGATGCAGCATGCGCAGGCGTATGTGGGGACGTTGCTGGGGCAGCAGGCGCGGCTGCTGGCGTATCTGGATGCATTCATGGTGATCTGTCTTGTGGCTGCGGCGTTCCTTCCGATCGCATTTTTCCTGCGGGATCATCGGCTGGGCTTCAAGGGCGCGGGCGGCGGGCACTGACGACGGGATGTGACGAGCGAAATTGAGTTGACGAGGACGATGCTCCGTCAGAAGTGACGAAGCTTCGTCACTTCGTCTGTCGTCACTGAGTTCGTCACTGGAGATGGTGACGGACGCCGGCTGTGATCTAAATCACTTTAAAACAATAGGTTGTGGGCAGCAGCGCTGCGGTGCGCGTGTTTGGCGCGCGGCCTGCACTTATGGGTGTGTCCGGATGAAAGCCGACGGACAAGAAATAGGCAAGAAATGTTGAAGATCACGATTCACGAAAGGCCGGAGGAACTGGAGATCAACCTCGAAGGCCGGGTTGCCGGTCCCTGGGCCGAGGAACTTGCCAGGGTCTGGTCGAAGACGGCAGCGCAGCTGAATGCGCGGACTGTGTCGCTGGACCTTCGTGACGTGACCTATATCGATGAAGAGGGCAAGCAGGTTCTGCGACAGATTGAGAACGAGACGCACGCCGAACTGATTGCTTCAACGCCGTGGACCCGCCAACTTGTCGCGCAGATTCGCGACACGAACTCAACCCGCTAAGGAGAACGACGATGCACGCGATGGAAAATTCCCCTATGTATCGCAAGAGCCCGACGAGCCACCGGGGTGGATTGTTCGACAAGCTGGCGCCGGAGACGATGCGCGAGCTTCTGGCAGTGGCGCATACGCGGACGTACGAGCCGGGCGACGTGGTTTTTTCTGAAGCAGACCAGCCCGACTTTGCGTACCTGCTGCTGGAGGGAACGGTGAAGCTTTCGATCAACTCGACGGGCGGGCGGCGGCTGATTCTGGGCATGGCGACGAACGGCGAGTTGGTGGGCGTGGCTTCGATGCTGTGCAATAAGCCGCAGGAGACGACTGTGGAGGTGGTGTACACCTCGAAGATCGCGGTGATTGCGGCGCACGATTTTCGCAATTTTCTACTGCGGCATCCGGATGCGTACGGGGTGGTGAGCGAAGAGCTGGGACGCGAATTCACCAAGGCGTGCGAACAGCTGCGGACGGTGGTGTTGTCGTCGAGCGCGCCGCAGAAGCTGGCGCGGCTGCTGCTGGACTGGAGCAAGAGCGGGCAGATGACGGAGACGGGCGCACGGTTCCGCTTCTGCATGACGCATGAGGAGCTGGGCGAGTGCATCGGGGCGTCGCGCGAGACAGTGACGCGGGTAATGACGACGTTCAAGAGCAAGAACCTGGTGAACCTGCATGGATCGGTGCTGACGATTCCGAATCCGCGGGCGCTGGAGAATTTTGCGAGCGCGTGAGAAGAACAGTGATCGAGTGATCGAGTGATCGAGTGATCGAGTGATCGAGTGATCGAGTGATCGAGTGATCGAGTGATCGAGTGAAAGGGCCTCAGGAGTTAACCGCTCCTGAGGCCCTTTGGTCTTCCGGGATGAAGCAATGAGTGCCATCCCACCTTTCGATCGAACAATCGCGCGGATCGCACGGCTGTTCGGATTCCTTGATCACTTCATCACTCTTTCACTTGATCACTTTTTGTTTTCAGCGGAATTTGACGGGGTCGATGCCTAGCTTTTGGAGCTTGGAGTTGAGGGTGGTGCGCTTGAGACCGAGGCGCGCGGCGGCGCCGTCGTCTCCGCCGATCTGGCCGCGGGTTTCGCGCAGCACGCGGAGGATGTGCTCGAGTTCGGCTTCGTGGAGGGTAGGGTGGAGTGCGGGCTGAGACTCCGCGGGCTCTGGATCCGGGAGGTCGGTTTCGAGTTCCGCAAGGGGCGCGTAGAGGGCGGTGCCGCGCGTGAGGATGACGCAGCGCTCGAGGAAGTTTTCGAGCTCGCGGATGTTGCCGGGCCATGGCCAGCGCATGAGGGCTTGCATGGTGGCGTCGGGGATGGACTCGATGACCTTGCCCATGCGGCGGCTGTGCACAGCGACGAAGTGCTGGGCGAGGAGGACGATGTCGCCGGGGCGATCGCGCAGGGCGGGCGAGGAGATGGGAAAGACTTTGAGGCGATAGAAGAGGTCGGCGCGAAAGGTTTTTTCGGCAACCATGGAGGCGAGATCGCGATTGGTTGCGGCGATGAGGCGGATGTCGACGGAGATGGGGCGGGATCCGCCGATGCGCTCGATCTCGCGCTCCTGGATGGCGCGGAGGAGCTTGGGCTGGAGGTCGAGGGGCAACTCGCCGATTTCGTCGAGGAAGAGCGTGCCTTCGTGAGCGAGTTCGAGGCGGCCCATTTTGCGGGCGATGGCGCCGGTGAAAGCTCCTTTTTCGTGGCCGAAGAGCTCACTTTCGAGGAGGCCGGCAGGGATAGCGGCGCAGTTGAGCTTGACGAACGTGCGGTCGCGGCGCGAGCTGAGGCGGTGAATGGCGCGGGCGAGGAGCTCTTTGCCGGTGCCGGTTTCACCTTGAATGAGCACGGTGGCATTGGTGGGGGCGACGGTTTCGATCTCTTTGAGGACCTGGCGCAGGTTGGGGCTCTCGCCGACGATGTCTTCGAAGCGATGCTCGAGGTTGATTTCTTCTTCGAGGTATTGCTTTTCCTGGGTGAGACGGTCGCGCAGTTCGGAGACATGGCGCAGCACGGAGGCGTTGCTGACGGCGACGGCAACCTGTGCGGCGATCTGAACGAGCATGTCCACTTCGTGTGCGGTGAAGGGGGTCTCGAGCCGGCGGGCGATGGCGAGAACGCCGAGGGCATCGCCATGATGAATGAGCGGGACCCAGCAGGCGGAACGCATGCCGAGGCTGGTGAGGTGCTGGACGGTTTCTTCAGGAAAGCTGGCGGCCGCGATGTCGTTGAGGGCGAGCGGCTCGCGGGACAGAAAGGCGCGGCCGGCGGGTGAGTCTACGATGGGCAGGCGCGCGTGGCCGCGACGCAGCTTGTCCTGGTCGGAGCCGAGGAACTGGACGGTAAAGGTGGCGCCGTCCTGATTGGGGACAGCCAGGGTCGCGGCGTCGTGGGGAATGACGTCGCGAATGCTGGCGGAGATGGCGTCGAGGAGCTTGGCAACCTCCATGTTGGCGAGCAGCGCGGAGCTGAGCTGGAGCATGACGGCTTCGTCGGCGCGCTTGCGGTCAGTAAAGTCGCGGGTGATCTTGATGAAGCCGGTGAGGGCGCCGGTATCGTCGTGCATGGGAGTGAGGACGATGTTGGCCCAGAAGCGGGAGCCATCCTTGCGGACGCGCCAGGCTTCGAGCTCGATGCGTCCGCGTTCGGCCGCCTGGCGAAGGAGTTCGGCGGGGCGGCCGCGCTCCTGGTCTTCGTGAGTGAAGAAGCGCGAGAAGTGCGCGCCGACGATCTCGTCTTCAGTGTAGCCCTTGATGCGCTGGGCGCCGGGGTTCCAGGTCTTGATGTGACCCTGGGGATCGATGACGTAGATGGCGTAGTCGCGCACGCCGTCGACCATGGAGCGGAGAAGGAGATCGCTTTGGCGGGCGGCCTGCTGGGCCTGGTGCTGCTCGGTGATGTCGCGGATGAAGGCGAGGGTGACGTGCCGGCCCTGGTGGTCGAGGGGCTTGAGCATGATGTCGACGGGAAATTCGGCGCCGTCTTTGCGAAGGGCGAAGAGGTTGAGATTAGCGCCCATCTGACGGGTGCGCGGATGAGCTTCGAAGTTTTCGCGGTGGCGCGGATGTCCGGGGCGAAAGCGTTTGGGGATGAGGAGTTCGATGGGCTGGCCGTCGAGCTCGGCGGTGGTGTAGCCGAAGAGCTCCGAGGCGCGGGGATTGGACCCGCGGATCAGACCCTGAGGATCCGTGACGAGGATCGCGTCGGGAGAGACATCGAAGAGATTTTCCCACGTTGGCGGCGCGATCTCGGCCCGTTGATGCTCAGGCAAAGCCGCTGGTTCCTGAGGGGAATCAGGCAGAGACATTGCGTGCTCCAGGATACCGTCTACGATACGCGGGAGGCGGAGCTTCCGCAATCGGAGGGGGACGTTTCGAGCCGATGTGGAAAGGCAAAAAAAACGGCCCCCGTTTTCGGCGGGGGCCAAGTTGCCTTGGTTCTCTCTGTTACGAGAGCTTGGTTGGCGGCCTCGGCGGGGGAGCCGATGGCGCGGAAATAGCCTCGGGGGAGTGGCTGAGCGGTCTTACGGCCGCTCCGCACCATTCGAGGACGCTGCACCCTGGGGTGATGCAGTGCCCTGGGCCGCCAAAGTGTTTTCCATCAACCGAATGTGCACGCTGCTGGTCCGGAGAGGCTTGTTGCTGTCCTGATCGGCGGAAGCAGTCTGGAGCTGGGCGTTGCCCAGGCCCACGGCGTGGATGCGGTGGATGGGAATGTCGTGTTCAACGAGGTAGCGATTGACCACTGCGGCCAGCCGCTGCGAATTCTGGATGCCAACACTGCCCCGCGCGGGGGAGTGCGCTTCAACTTCGATGATGTATCCCTGGCGCCCGTTCACGCTGGACACCACCTGATCGAGCTGTTCCTTGGCGGCGTCCGAGAGAATCGGAGAGGCCCCTTTGAACGGCACGTCGAACTCGTTGACGGGCTTGTACTGATCGAGACCGCTGACCGTCGTGTTGATCTGGTCGACGCGGCCGGAAGCACCCTGCGCTACAGTGCTGGCCTGCTGGGCCTGCGTACCGGCGGCTGTGGCTGCCTGGTTGGCTGCATCGGCGGTGGACTGGGCCTGGTGGATGCCGGCCTGCGCACGGGAATCCACGTCCTGGATATCCTTGGCGTTCTTGGCGGTCACCTGGTCGAGTTCGGAGAGACGATCATTGATGGGGTCGGTTTGCTTCTTTACCCACTTCTTCCGAGCAAAGGGTTGTACTCTTCCCCAGAACCCCTCCTTCTGGGCTTTTTGCAGTCGCTGTTGGTTCACATCCGGGGAGGGCTGTTGCGACTGCGCCGCAGACTGCTGCGTCTGATCCGCCGGGGATTGCGGCTGCGCTGCGGGAGGGGTTTGGGAACCGGGGTCCGATGCCTGTTGGGCACAGACCGGAATCGCAATAGCAGATGCCAGGGCGAGGATGGCCAGACGGCCAGAAACGAAA
The DNA here is from genome assembly GCA_963846375.1 of uncultured Acidobacteriota bacterium. Classification (GTDB taxonomy): domain Bacteria; phylum Acidobacteriota; class Terriglobia; order Terriglobales; family Acidobacteriaceae; genus Telmatobacter. The sequence continues at coordinate 76,320 of CAWJVV010000011.1, read as the reverse complement.
TTGTGAGCGGGGGCTCTCATTTTGAATTTGCTCCTCATAATCTCTTTACTTTCACCGCAGGGAGCTGCGGGCAGAGCGTTCGATCTGCTCGCCCTTTATATAGCAATGGGCGTGCCAAACGATCCGGGTTCAGAAATACAGAGTAAGCCGTTTAGATTCAATGTTTCATTATGACGGCATTGTCATCTTGTTGGATGGGAGGAAAGAATTGCAGGCTCGGGCCACAGTACTTTTTACGCACCACGGTAACTTCTACCGAATGCATGCCTGCGCGAGCGCAAAAAAGGTGGATTAGGGAGCCGCGGGGGCAGGTGCTGACCCCGTGGCCGCAGCGATCATGACCGTTTCCCCGGGGTCTGGGTCCGGGAATTTTGGCGTGATCGCCGCGGTTTTTATATACGACGTGACCTTTTTGACATGGAACGGGAGCTGGATTGGTTGCCGGACCGCAAACTTATGTCCGTAAGTCACGAATTATTTGCCACTTAGCGGAGCAGGCATTCAAACGCGGGATGCGAGGCGCAGGGTCACGTTACCCGGTAAAGAGAAATTGACCTAAGCAAGCTGAATTCACAATGAAAGCAGTGCTACACTCCAACCATTCCCCGTTCTGCCAACACCACTTTTCAGGGAAAAGACCCAGTAGCAATCACCCAATTTATCAATGCACTCTTTCTACGATCAGGGTAGGGTCCCTCCAGTGGTCAGGCGCAAGCCGGATGCAAGTTATTCGGCCGGGCGAGAGTGGCTAATATGCGCGTACTGATCGTCGACGACGAGAGCGTCATCGCTGACAGCCTGGCGCTCATCTTCCGCGCCAGCGGATTTGAGGCACGCTGTGTCTACAGCGGGGAGCGCGCGCTGGAGTTGGCGCCATCTTTCGAACCGGATGTGCTGATCTCCGATGTCGTCATGCGCGGGTTGACCGGGATTGAGGTGGCGATCCATGTGCGCGAGCACTTTCCCGGCTGCCGGGTGCTTTTGTTCTCAGGACAAGCCGCCACCATGGACCTGATCCAGGCTGCCAACACCAGGGGCTACCATTTCGACATTCTCACCAAGCCCGTCCAGCCGCAGGTGCTGCTGGACTATCTTCACGACTGCGCGACCGGGCTGGAGCCAAAGCACGCGTCCACAAGAAGTTAGCTGGATGTGGGGTGCCCGTGGCTGGGATCGGCCGCGCCGTTGAGGAGAGGGTTTGGGCGCCTCAGCGCCGAGAACGGGACATCTTCCGCCGGCCGGCCTCCATCGGTGAGGGGGATGAGATCGGCGACGCCTCGCTCAAAATCGACAGAAACCACCAGAAAGATTTCGTCCCGCCCGTCAATCAAAGCCCGTTCGCGAACCGCCGGAATAAAGCTCAACCTAACCCTCATGGAGTGCTGAGATGCGGGTAGTGTACAACGAGATCTGGTTTTCTTTCGTCCGGTAAACATCACAGACGCAATTGAATTCGGCACATGAATTGACAGCCCGCCAGGGGCGCTACCTGGTGGCTGTCTGGGTCGCGGCCGGGCCGGCATTGAGCACTTTGAGGCGCATGTCGGCAAGCTCGTAGCTGGAGGTCGGAATAGCGAGTATCTGGGTGGGCTTTTGCAGCTTGCGATAGTCGGCGATGGCGATATCGCGCTCGCCGTACTGCTCGGCGATGCGGCCGAAGGCGTACCAGTAGTCGTCGTTTGGCTCGTCGAGGTTAAGCTCGTCCATGCTGCGAATGAGCAGATCGCGAGCTTCCTTGGTCTTGCCGGTCTCCGCGTAGAGGCAGGCCAGGGTGTGCAGGATGTGGGGATTGTCCTTGGCAAGCTGGGTGGCCTTGATGCCGGTAGCCAAGTCCTTATCGTCGACGTGGCCGGTATAGAGGGAGAGCCAAGCGTCTTCATTGAGAACTTCGGCATCCTGCTTGCCTAGATCCGCGATCTTTTTCAGCCAGGTGCGCGCTGCATCATAGTTGCCGCGTGCGGTTTCTATGTTGGAGCGGGCGCGCAGGGCGTCGGTGTCGTTCTCGAGCAGTTTGAGGCGATCGTCGGCGACGGCGAATGCGTCGTTGTAACGCTTGAGCCCCATGAGGGCCTGCACCTTGTCGAGGAAGGCTATGCGCGATTCGGGCGTCTGATCGAGGAGGGTGGAGGAGACGTCGAGGAGGCCCTGGAAGTTCTGCTGCACGGAGTATCCGAGCGACAGAGCGAGACGGATGTTGGTCTTGTCGCGATCGGTGGCGGCTGTTTTGAGGGCTTCTTCAAGGATGGTAACGCCGCGTGCGGCAGTGGGGCGCGAGCCGGCGAGGATGGATGCGGCGGCGAGCTTCATCTTTGCTGCGTCGGGGGCCTGTCCCTTGATCCAGAAGCGCGGAAAGATTGGTCCGCCGAGGGGATCGTCGCCGCCTTCGAGGTGGGTGTCTTCGCGAAGCCAATCGAGGAGGACCTTGGCGCCATGCAGGTCGCCGGTCTGGATGCGATCGAGCATCTCGAGGGCGATGGAGTTGGGCTCCTGGGTGGTGTCGAGGAGCTTGTAGCTGCCGTCCTCCTTGACGACGAAGAAGGTAAGATTGGCGCCCCCGGGCACCTGCACCTTGATGCGATAGCCGGTGTCATCGGCTCCGTCGATTTTGGGATCGAAGGCCTGTGCGAGGATGTCGAGCGTGACGTCGAGGAAGCTGTCTTCGCGGGCAAGCTGGCTGTTGAGCTGCCGCCCTGATTGCAGGGTACGCTTGCGCTCTTCGTCATCCTGGGCGGCGAGGACGATGCGCGCATTTTTGCTGGAGAGCGCGTCGAGCTTGGCTTCCGTTAGGTCGGGATCCATGGCGAGCAGGAACGAATGCTTGACGACGTCCTGCGGAGTGTTGGCGAACTGCAGGTCTTCGTGATGGTGGGCGTCGCGCAGCAGCGAGGCCAGGCCGACGGCCTGGGCGGCATTGTCGCCGGAGGCGCCAGCCTGCAGGAAGTCAGCGGCCAGCGGATACTGGCGCACGTTCATGAGCATTTCGCCGGCGGTGTGGGCGGTTTCTTTGAAGGCGTTCTCGTCGCCGGCGCGGCGGTTGACTTCGGCCATGCCGGCCTTGCTTCCCTGCTGCGCGGCAATGCAGGCGGCGAGCAGCGCCTTGGGCTCGGGATTGAGAGCCTGGCCGGCCTTGCAGGCACCGGCGTAGTCACCCGCGTAGAAGCGCGCGAAGGCGAGATTGTTGGAGAGCTCGAGTTCGGAGAGCTTGTCCTGGCCGAGCTTTTCGTATTCGGCGACGGCGTCTTTGAGCGGGGCCTGGCGGCTGTAGCGACGGCCGACGGGATCGTATTCAAGCAGGATGGCGAGGTCGGCGCGGGTGGAGTTATCGTCGGGATCGAGGTCGGCGGCGGCGCGATAGGCGGCGGCGGCTCCGGCAAGATCGCTGCCGGGGCGGAGATCACGTCCGACGAGGTCGTGCTTGAGGATCTGGGCAAGGACCTTTTGCGCGATCGGCGATTTGGGATCGAGCTTGACAGCCTCGCGGGCTTCAGAACGGGCGGCCTCGCCCATGCCGGCGTCGAGCAGCACGTCTGCGAGCTGCAGATGGTGAATGGCCACGGTGGGATGCTGGGTGATGAGGCTTCGGTAGCTGGCGAGGGCCTCGCGGACCTTGCCTTCGCGGAGCAGCACCTGGCCCTTGGGCTCGAACGCGATGAGGATGGCGGGGCCGGTGACGAGGTCGGCGATCTTGTTGCGCAGCTCGGTGGCTTCCGCTACGGTGTAGCGCCGCTTGACGGTGTCGAAAGTGAGGCGCGCGTGCACCACCCCGTCGTCGCCGGAGGAGAATTCCTGCTTGAGTGTGGCGGGGCCGAGAGCGGTGGTGCTGGCCCTGGGCAGCTCCTTGGGGACGAAGCCATCGGGCGGAACGATGGTGTAGTTGAGATCGACTACATACGGCTCGATGAGCTCCCAGTCGAAGGTGCGCGGCGGATCTGGATGATCTTCATCTTTCTTCTTTTTCTTCTCCGCGTCTTCCTTGCGGGTGAGTTCGTCGGGAAGGCGGAAGAAGAGGGCCTCGTAGCGGATGGCCGCTTCGGCGTCGGTGAGGCCGGTGTAGCCCCGCTTGGCTTTTTCACAGGCGATGGTGAGTTCGAACTGCCTGGTGAGATCGCCGGGATCGGTGCGCTCGAGGGTGGTCAGCTTCTCAGCGATGTATTGGGCCTTGACGTAGTTGGTGAGGTTGTCGCGCGTGTCCTTGTCGGGGCGGTCGGCGTAGAAGGATCGATAGCGCGATTCGTAGACGCCGGTGGGCTGGGTCTTCTCAACCACGTTGGCGGGGCCGTTCTCGCTGAGCGTGATGGTGCGGAATTCAAGCAGCGCGTTGTCTTTGGAGCTGAATTCGGGCGTGCGCGAGAGGGCTTTGCTCTCAGGACGGGCGATGAGCGCCATGCGGCCCTGGTCGGCGATGGGAAGCTGGCCGAGGCGGGCGTACTGGTCGGTGGCGTCGATCCAGAGATCGGGGATGGCGGGCTGTTTTTTTACTGCGGGGGTACCGGGCACGAAGACAATGGCGTGATCGAAAAGGCCCATGCCGGGCAGGTCGACGGGGACATCCATGCGCGAACCGGCGTTGAGTAGCGCGACGTAAGCGGGGATGCCGGCGGTGCGGAGCATGGTGACCAGCAGTGTGGCTTTGTCTTTGCAGTCGCCGTATTTCTTTTGCAGCGTCTCGGCCGGATCGTGGGGGATGATGGCGGCGCCGCCGAATTCGATGCCGGTGTAGCGCACCTCGCGATCGAGGTAATCGAGGAGTGCGGCTTCTTTCTCGGTGTCGGTGGTCTTGCCCGCGAGGAGCTCGTCGACGACCGACTTCACGGTGGACGTGTCGGCGCGTTGATCAACGATCTTTGAGTACTCCGTTGCGAGGTTCTGCCACGAGGTGCCGGTGGAGTAGTTGATCTGGGCGAAGTGCGTGGCGTCGGGGGGAAGGAAAGAGTCGTGAGACTCGATGCCGTCGATGCGGGGCAGGTCCCAGACGAGGCTGACGCGGCCGTTGGCTTCAGTGCGCTGCGGCTTGGTGTCGAGGAGCAACGTGCTGGTGCGCAGTGACAGGCTGGAGGGTGCGTCGAAGGCGACGTGGCTGTGCTGAACGGGGATGCGCTCGCGGCCGACGGTGGTCCAGCCGGTGTGGCCGGCGGCAAAAAGCGGTTCGGTCTCGCGCTCGATGTACTCTTCTTCAACGACTACGCCCTGGGTAATGGCGGGGAACGGCGCGTGGAGGCGCTTGCCATCGGAGTAGATCTTGTAGTCGCCGTCGTGGGCGGGAGTCTCATTGATGTTTTTAGGATCGAGGGCGTGCTCGGCGTAGTCAGGGGTGATGACGCGGACGCGGATCTCGGGACGCTGCTGGTGCCACGGCTCCCAGCCGACGGCGATGGAATCCCAACCCTCGGCGCCCTTTTGCGTGAGCACCTTGTAGACCACGTAGCCGGTGTGGGTGAGGCGGCCCGCTTCATCGAAGGTGAAGCTGTCGTCGTCTTCGAGGATGGAGATGTTTGTGCCTTCGGGGGCGGCGACGGCGGTAGTGGCGTCGAACAAGTCCTTGGCCGGCACCGAGAAGTGCGGGACCTTCCAAGCTTCAACGGACTGGGCGGGGGCCGCAAGGGGTTGGTAGAGGCAAGCGGAAAACAGCGCAGAAAGATAGAAATAGCGACGGCAAGAGGCCATGTGCAGCACAAAATACCTCAGAAAACACGGGGGTGAATTCAAGGTATACCCGGGGTGCTGGATGTGCAAGAGTGCGAGGGTACCTGGGGCGAACGGGCGAGTGAACGAGATGCGAGCGGGCGAGTTTACGAGAAGAGCGCGGGAGCGAGTCAATCAGAATTTGCCGGGGCCAGCAGAGCGCGCAGGCGGGCGATGGATAGGGCCAGTGCTTCGCGCTCACCCGGATCGGCTCGCTGCAAGGCGGCCTGAAGCGGGCCGACTTTGAGCTGCGGAAGCTGCTGGTCGATCCATGTGTTCACGGCCGAAGTGGGATGCAGGCGGACAATGCGCTTGTCCTGCTGGTCGATTTCGCGGTCGAGCATGCCGCGCTTGACCAGCCTGTCGACGATGCCGCTGACGGTGGAGTGGGCGAGGGTGACTTCGCGGCTGAGCTCGCGGAGGCTGACCCCCGGTTTGCTGATCACAATGCGCATGACGGCGGTCTGCGGGCCGGTGAGATCGCCCTTCGCCACTTCGGCTTTGAGCGCCTTGCGCATGGAGTGATGGATGGCGCTGAGATCGCGCTCCATGCGCTCGGCCAGGGCGTGGGTGGAATGGTCGGTCCTGGCTCGCGCCACTCAGAACACCCCCGGGATCAGGGCTTTCACCCTGCGGCGATAGGACAGGTAGGCCTCGGGAAAGGTCTGCATCATCAGCCGCTCCTCCTGGCTCATCTTGATGAACAGAGCCAGAATGATCAGCATAAAGCCGACGATGCAGCGCATTTTGCCGGTAGCCAGACCGGTGCCCAGTGCGGCGACGAGAAGGCCGGTATAGATGGGGTGTCGGGCGAGTGCGTAAGGGCCGGTGACGATCAGTTCATGGCCGGCTTTGACGGTGGCGCGACCGCTCCAGTTGGAGCCGAGGGTTATGCGGGCCCAGATGGCGAAGAGACAGCCGGCGATGGTGACAGCGAGGCCGGTGAGTTGCAGGCGCTGGTCGGCGGGGATAAACCTGAGACCGAGCCATCCGGCGTTGAAGAAGTCGCTGCCGATCAGGAAGAATCCGAGCAGGGCAACGGCGAGGTGGAAGATGCGCGCGCCGTTGGGCTGCGAGCGCACGGTGCGCCTGGTGAAGGCGAGCCCGACGAGCCAGACCAGACCGAGGGACTCCCAGGTGTAGGCGATGGCGGCTTGGACGTTGAGGGTCATGGCAATCTCCTTTTGGCAGCGTGGACTTGTCGTGCACGATACGTCTTATACGATATATCGTACACGACATATAATGACTGGACGATTGTCGCATGTCAAGCCGAAACTTTGCGTTGGAGGGTAGGATTTGAACGATATGCCCATGGCCATTGCAATCACGGTGCGGCGCGCGCGGGAGGAAGACGCGGGGAAGGTGAGCGCTTGCCTGGAGTCGGCGTTTATGCCGTATCGGCCGCAGTACACTTGCCTGGCGTTTGAGGCCACGGTCCCGGGTCCGCAGGAAGTTCTGGGGCGAATCCAGAGCATGGCCGTGTACGTGGCGAGCGTCCCGGATTGCGACGTGGTGGCGACGGTTGGCTCGACCATCAACGGCAAGGAGGCGCACTTGCGTGGGATGGCGGTGCTCCCGGCGTGGCAGGGACACTTCATCGCCGACCATCTGTTTCGTTCGGTGGAGGAGGATCTGGTCGAGGCTGGATGCGAGCGCCTGACGCTGGGTACGACGCTGCCGCTGGAGCGGGCGATCCGGTTTTATGAGCGCAACGGATTCCTGCGGTCGGGGCGTGTAACGGACTTCCACGGCATGCCGCTGTATGAATACGTGAAGCCGCTGCCGGTGCGGCGGCGCTAATCCGAACTTCGCGATCCTGTGCATCGCTCGCGCTAAACTAGGGATCACGATGGTTTTCGTTCTCGACAACTACGACTCGTTCACCTTCAACCTGGTGCAGTACCTGGGCGAGCTGGGTGCGAAGGTGGAAGTGCGGCGCAACGATGAGCTGACGGTGGAGGAGGTCGAGTCTCTGAAACCGGAGCGAATTTTGCTGTCACCCGGGCCGTGCACGCCGGGCGAGGCAGGAATTCTGGTTCCGCTGATCCGGCACATGGCGGGCAAAGCGCCGATTCTGGGTGTGTGCCTGGGACATCAGGCTATCGGCGAGGCGTTTGGGGGCGACGTGGTGCGCGCCAAACAGCTGATGCACGGCAAGACCAGCGCGGTAGAACATGACGGCAAGGGCGTGTTTCGCGGATTGCCGACCCCGCTGACGTGCACGCGCTATCACTCGCTGATTGTGGCAGAGGAGACACTGCCCAAGGAGCTGGTGGTGACGGCAAGGTCGGCCGAGGATTCGAATTCGGGCAAGAATGAAAAGGGCAACAACGCGTCGGTGATCATGGGACTGCGGCACAAGACGCTGCCCATTGAGGGAGTGCAGTTTCATCCCGAGAGCGTGCTGACCGAAGGCGGCCGGCAGATGATTCGCAATTTTCTGGAAATGTAATGGCGTGATGATACGGAGACCGGAGCGAGCACGACGGTCGAAGGGTGCGTTACTGCGCACGGCAAGCGCGGTAGCGGCGCTGATGGCGTGCGCTGCTGCGGGCGCGCAGGCTGCTGCGGGCGCGCAGGATTCGCCGCCGTCTGGGAACGTCCCCGCGCCGGCTGGCGGGCCCATCGCGATTGTTCCGGTGGACTCGGGCGCTACCGTGACCGGTGCGCTGCAGGTGACTGCGGGCAAGACGCTGATAGTAGCGAGCGGATCGGTGACGTCGGGCGACAAGACAACCGAAGTGACGCTGCCGCACCGCGGTATGCTGCGCGTGTGCGCGTCGACGACGGTGAAGCTGGCGTCGGACAAGAGCGTGCCGGCGGGCGAGACGCCGGGGCTGATGATGGCGCTGGACCACGGCGCTGTGGAGGCGGATTTCGCCGCCGCCCAGAACTCCGATGTTGTGCTTACGCCGGATTTCCGCATCCTGATCTCCGGCCCGGGTGCGGCGGAGGTGAAGGTGCGGCTGGGTCAGCGCGGCGACACATGCGTGGACAACCCGGGGCAGAATGCGCCGTATGTGCTGGTGAGCAGCGTCTTCGATGGGGGCGCGTATCGCGTTCAGCCGGGTCAGCGGGTGATGTTCCAGCACGGCAGCCTGCAAGAAGTGGTGGATCAGGAGAAGGAACCTTGCGGATGTCCGCCCGCGCCGCAGCAGGGAAGCAACGAGTTTCCAGCCGCTCAGAGTGCGGGCTTGGCGCCACTACAACCGGCGGCGCAGACACCGGCGCCTTCGCCTGCGCCGCAGCCGGTAGAGCCTGCTGCGCCCGCGCCTGCAACGCCAGCTGAAACTGCGCCCAGCAACCCTGCAACCGCACCGGGCGCCAGCACCGCGCCCGCGGTAACTCCGAACGCGCCGCTGGTTTACCCGCCTGTGCCTTCACCGTCGGCCGCGGCTGAATCGCAGCCGACGGCCGGGCAGTCCGCTCCTGATTCAAAGACTCCGATTGCCCAGCCTTCCCCCGTTCCCGCGTCTACACAAAAGCCGAATCAACCCGGGTTCTTCCGCCGGGTCGGCCGGTTTTTCAGGCGGCTGTTCGGAGCGGAGTGAGAGAACAGTAGTCCGGGATCAGGGATCAGGGATCAGTGGAGCCGCTTCTAGCTGGCCTTGGCGGTTACCGAACCTTTCGCCTGCTCATCAGCCTCGAGTGAAGCTTCTTCGGTGTCTTTGCCGTAGACGGCCTGGCCGTATTCCAGGATCGTGACGAGCCCGACGCCGCCGCAGATGTTGCCGGCCACCGCAAACGCGAGCCAGTGCAGATAAGCGGCCCACGTGGCCTGGTGGCCCAGCACCGCAACCATGATCTCGCACGAAGAGGCGATGCAGTGGGCGAAGTTGCCCAGGCCGACCATGAAGGTGAGCATCCAGATAATGGCGACCGAGCCGGTGATGGAGTGCGAGCCGGAGACGAGCCAGGCGGTGAGAGCGATGATCCAGCCGCCGAAGACGCCGGACCAGAAGATGGCGCCGGCGGGGTGGGCGAGACCGTCGAGTCCGAGCTGCGCGAGGGCGTGAACATAGATGGGGTTGAGCGCGGGCGTCCAGGCGGCCAGAAGCGAGAATCCCAGCGCGCCGGCCACGTTGGCGGGCAGCACGATGGACCAAAGGCGGAGCGTGTTCCAGAACTCGCGCTTTTCGGCGAGCACCAGCGCCACGGGGTAGAGGGTGTTTTCGGTGAAGAGCTGGGAGCGGCCAATGATGACCACGATGAATCCCAGCGGATAGAACATGCGGGAGACGATCTGGGCGGTGTTGCCGGTGCCAAGGAGGGCGACGGCGATGGCGGTGCCCAACGCGGAGAGTCCCATGAAGGCCCCGCCGCCGAAGCCGGAGATGGCGAGCGCGGTGTTGGTGCGCTTGAGCTCCTGACGGGCGTTGGCGGCTACCTGCTTGTAGATGTCTTCCGCGGAGGGGCGGGCGAGGTTCTTCTGGTGCTGCTGGCCCTCCTGGGTGCTGCCGGCTTCAGCGGATTTGCGCCGAAAGGGAGATCGCATGAAAGCGTTCCTCGTGGGGAATGACGGCCAGGTTTTGAAGGAACCTGTGCTTCGATAGATGCGGGCCGGAGGCGGCGAGCCGGTTTAGTGTTCTGGGGAGGTCAAACCGAGGATCGGGAACCGAGTTTGGCTCGCCTTCGTACTCCCAGCACCGGCATTTCTTCTCCGCCGGTGGTTCGGAGCAAAAAAATCCATGAGGAATGCGGCGGTCGAACTGGCGCGCTTGCGGAAGGTCCCTGTCTGGGCGAATGGGTTAGTCATCCTATGCGCTCTTCTCACGGCAATGGGCGGGGTGATTGCGATGGTAAAGCCGGAGATGCTGGTGGGACCCCACGCGGAGATCAGCGAGGCGGTTCGCATCTACGCAGGCTACCTGACGGCGCGAAACCTGACGCTTGCGGTGATGCTGACGGCGTTGCTGATGATTGGTGCGCGGCGCACGCTGGGGAGCCTGGTAGCGATCGTCGGATTCATCCAGCTGGCGGATTTCGTAGTGGACTGCGCGGAAGCGCGCTGGACGGTGGCTGCGGGTGTATTGGTGCTCGGGATTCTTCTGCTGGTTGCAGCGGCGCGGATTTCCGGAGCGGGGTTTTGGAAACGAGAGGCCTGGAGTTAGGGTGTATTCACAAAGTGCGGCCAGGTCCTTGCTATCCCACCCAAGCGACAGGAACAAAGACGTCGCTTGGATGGGGCACTGATGATCGTGGCTGAGTCGGCGGCTGCTACATTTCGCGGGCGCGTTCGATGGCGCGGATGACGGCCTGTGCCTTGTTGATGGACTCCTGGTACTCGAGTGCGGGGACGCTGTCGGCAACGATGCCCGCGCCGGCCTGCACACTTCCCTTCCCGTCTTTGACCATGAGCGAGCGGATGGCGATGCAGGAGTCGAGATTGCCGGAGAAGTCGGCATAGAGAACGGTGCCTCCGTAGGTGCCGCGGCGGGCCGGTTCAAGTTCCTCGATGATCTCCATGGCGCGGACTTTGGGTGCGCCGGAGAGAGTGCCGGCGGGGAAGCAGGCGCGGAGCGCGTCGACGGCGGTGAGGTCCTTGCGCAGCTTGCCCTCGATGGTACTGACGATGTGCATGACGTGGCTGTAGCGCTCGATAAACATGAGGCGGTCGACCTTGACGGAGCCATAGGTGGAGACGCGGCCCACATCGTTGCGGCCCAGGTCGACGAGCATGACGTGCTCGGCGCGCTCCTTTTCGTCATGCAGCATTTCTTCACCCAGCTTTTGATCTTCTTCTTCGTTGGCGCCGCGAGGGCGGGTGCCGGCGATGGGGCGGTATTCGACTTTGCCGTCGTGGACGCGGACCAGCAACTCGGGCGAGGAGCCGGCAAGTTCCAGGCGGGAAGAGGCTTTTTTGCCGGGCTTGGATCTCTTTTCCTTTTGACCCAGGGGGCCATCGAGGGCGAAGCGCAGGAAGAACATGTAGGGCGACGGGTTGACATTGCGCAGGGCGCGATAGACCTGGAAGGTGTCGACGCCGGGGTTGACGTCGAAGCGCTGGGAGAGGACGACCTGGAAGGCGTCGCCGGCGGCGATGTACTCTTTGGTGCGCTCGACGCCCGTTATGTAGTTCCTTTTGGATGTGCGGGGGTTGACCTTGAGTTTTTTGGCGGATTTGGCGGGCTTGAGCCTGGGAAGCGGCTGGGCAAGGCGCTTTTCCATCTTCACCAGGCGCTTGACCGCCAATGCATAGGCTTCGTCGGGTCCAGTGAGCGTGACATCGGCGGTGACGACCAGCCAAATCTGTTTGCGGACGTGGTCGAAGGCCATGACCTCGTCGAAGAAGAGCAGACAAGCGTCGGGGACGCCGAGTTCGTCGGCGGCCGTGGCGGGCAGGCGCTCGATCTGGCGGACAGCATCATAAGCAAAGAAGCCTACGCCGCCGGCGGTAAAGGGCGGCAGGCCGGGCAGGGGTGCGGGCTTATGGCCGCCGAGGGCGTCGCGAAGGGTTGCAAAGACGTCGCCCTGGAGGTGGGTAGTGCGCTTGCCCTCGGTGATGGCGATGTCGCGGCCGCGGGCAACGATCCGCTTGTAAGGGTTGAGGCCGATGAAGGTATAGCGGCCCACCTGCTCGCCGCCTTCCACCGATTCGAGGAGGAAGCATTCGCGCTCCTGCCAGGCCGCGCGCAGAAAGGCCGAAACCGGGGTTTCGAGGTCGGCCGTGAGGGTGCGGCAGACCGGGACCAGGGTGTGGTCTTTGGCGAGCTTGAGGAATTCCTTGCGGCTGGGCTGGACTTGGGCTTGGGCGGGCTTCACAAGGTCAAGTGTAAAGGCTTCCTAGATTGACGGCGCATGCACCTCGCGAAGATGAATGCCTGATGGCTGCAATCAACGAGATAAAGCAGCCTCAAGCTCCCTTACACCTTCTTGGACATATTGTTCTTGAGGATCTCTTTTGCGGGAGTAGCTTTTGAATGCGCGGTATCCTTCCACTTTCCATCGAAGGTCTTTGCGCCCAGCTTCTTGAACAGGAGTGTGATCTCCTTGCCGGCGACACATGCTCCGATGAATCGGTGCTGTCCGTCCTGAATGTAAACATCTCCCTGAGGGCTTTTCCAAACCTCGATGGAATAGGTGGCGCCCTTCTCGAGATCGGTTACCTTCTCGGCCAGAACAGTGAGGATGGTTTCTTTTTGCGCCGGCAGCAGCTTTTCTGCCCCGTCGGGAAGGATGATATCGACGTCTTTGCCAGTTGGATCGCCGCAACCGGGGGTGAATTTTCGGCTTTCCTTGTATTTGGAAGCAAGAGTTGAGGAAGTGGAGGGAACGGCGATGGTCGGTGAAGACATGGAAGGCCTCCTGGGACACTTTGGTTAGGATCGCTGGGTTGAGACCGCTGATTGTCTGTGGCGTGGCGGAGAGCCACTCAGCACAGGGGAATATTGGACCAATCGAACGTGGTCCATCATACGACAGGTTTGACGTGAAGAAGGGGCGCTATCTTCCGTGCAACCGTGGGCGCCGAGCCTTACCGGTTTGTCGGCCCAACCTGGTCGAAGACAACCCGAAAACCGGAGGTACGGAGGTGCCAGATTGGGTTCCCGGTTGCTTGACGGGTTAGTGAAAGCAGGCCTAGACTCGATGGGGTTTGGGCTCAGTGGGGGAAGATTGGGAGCCCAAGGAACGGCTCATTGCAAAAACAGGATGACAACCGAACGACCAACTCCGCTGCGGCGGACCAAGCCCTGCTGCGTCTAAGGGATGCGGCCAGGATGAAAACCCGGCTTCCGTGATCGACGGGAGCCTGGAACTGGAGAAAGTATGGCGGTGTTAACCCCAACAGTAACGCTAGATCAGGAGATCAATCCCTGGGAGGCGCAAAGCGCCCGGTTCGAATATGCGGCACGCAAGTTGAATCTGGACGAAGGTCTTTGGAAGGTTCTCAGCTCCCCGTCTCGTGAAGTGATTGTGCATTTCCCGGTGACCATGGATGACGGGCGCATCGAGATGTTTACCGGATTTCGCGTGCAGCACTCGCAGGCGCGCGGTCCGGCGAAAGGCGGCATTCGCTACGCGCCGGAGGTGACGCTGGATGAAGTGCGCGCACTGGCCAGCTGGATGACGTGGAAGTGCGCGGTGGTGAACATTCCATTCGGCGGCGCCAAGGGCGGCGTGATCTGCGATCCAAAGAAGATGAGCATGGGCGAGCTGGAGCGGATGACGCGCCGCTACACGTCGGAGATCATCGAGTTCATTGGACCGGAGAAGGACGTACCGGCGCCCGATGTGAACACGAACGAGCAGACCATGGCGTGGATCATGGATACCTACTCGATGCACATGCGGCAGACGGTGACGAGTGTAGTGACCGGCAAGCCCCTGAACCTGGGCGGGTCGCGCGGACGGACTGAAGCCACCGGGCGCGGCGTGCTGGTGGCGTGCGACGAGAGCCTGCGTTACCTGAAGTTGCCCATCGACGGCTGCCGCGTGATCATTCAGGGCTTCGGCAACGTGGGATCGAATGCGGCGCGGCTGATGATGGAGCACGGCTACAAGATCATCGGCATTGCGGAGAAGGACGGCGGGCTGTTCAATCCGAACGGCATCGACATCCATCAGCTGCTTGAGTTCAAGTATCGCAACAACACGCTGCTGGGATTCCGCGGCGCGGAGTCGATGCCGAGCGAAGAGCTGATTGTTTCCGACTGCGACATCCTGATTCCGGCTGCGATGGAGAACGTGATCACGAGCCGCAACGCGGAGAAAATCAAGGCGAAAATCATAGTGGAAGGCGCGAACGGCCCGACCACGGCGGTTGCCGACGATATTCTCGCCGACAAGCGCGTGTTCATCGTGCCCGATATTCTTGCCAACGCCGGCGGCGTAACGGCCAGCTACTTTGAATGGGTGCAGGACCGGCAGGGCTACTTCTGGAAAGAAGCCATCGTCAACGAGCAGCTGGAGCAGATTCTGCGCGACAGCTTCGACGACGTGGTGCGGTACGCAGAAGCACACAACGTGAACAACCGGATCGCGGCATACATGCTGGCAATCGATCGCGTAGCGTTTACCATCAAGCAGCGCGGGCTGTACGCGTAGGTCAAGACACCCCAAGAACGAAGACCTGTTCTTGGGGGCCAGGTCAGTCGCTGACACTCGTCTCAAGAAAAATTAAGGAAAGCGGAGGGGCCTGGCGGCTCCTCCGCTTTTTTCTTGCGTAACTGGCGTGGGGACGCGCCGTCTGAGGAGTAGTGGTGGTTGTGCAGCAAGACAAGGAGATCCGCCATGAAAGCCATTGACCGCGCCGTTGCCGTTGCCTTGATTGCCGCGTTGTTTCCATTCGCGGCAAGCGCATCACCGAAAACCGTCAATCCTGAAACCATTCACCGCAAGATTGTGGAGCGCGGCACGGGCAGATGGGCGTGCATCGACATGAAGAACGGCACGGCGGTGGTGGGACGCATTGCCGCAATCTACGAGGAGTCCTTCGACATTCAGCTGGACAACTACCCGGAGGCGACGACCCTTGCCTACGCCGATGTTCAGCGCGTGCGAAACGTTGGTCTGAGCGGAAAAGGCCTGGCGATCATGATTGGCGCGGGCGCTGCGGGCATGGTGGCGGTTGCGGTTGTGGCAGAACACAACATGAACAACCTGAAAAACAATCAGCCGACGCTGCCCACGGTTCCCGGATTCCCGGCGGTGCGTTGATGGCGGTCTGTGGCGATCATGCGCCCACAGCGTAATCGCAGACAAGCAAGGTGAGATCATCGTCCTGCGAGGATGACCAGCGCTTGACATGGGCGATGATCTCAGAGGCCGCCTTTGCGGGCGGCATGATGGCCGTAGACTTCATCAGCTTCATGAGCGATTCCTCGCCAAAAAGTTCACCTGCGGCATTGCGCGCCTCGGTCAGGCCATCGGTGTAGAGCAGGAGGCGATCGCCGGGCTCGAGGGGGACGGAGCAGTCAAGGTATTCGACTCCATCGACGGCGGCGAGAAGCAATCCATTCTCGGCAACTTCTGTGACCATGCCACGCCGCAGCATCAGCATCGCCGGATGACCCGCTGCGGCGTAGCGCATTTCCCTGCCCACAGCATCGAGGTGTACGCAGGCCGCTGTCACATATTGCCCCTGCGTGTTGCCGCAAAGTGCGCGATTCATGCCGGTCAACAGACGGCCGGGATGCGCGGCATCCGCTCGCTGTGCGACAGCCGCCATTTTGACCATGGAGGCGATCAGGGCAGCGGGAACGCCATGACCGGAGACGTCGGCGATGAGGATGCCGGCGTGGGAGGCGTCGGCGACGAGGAAATCGTAGAAGTCGCCGGCGACCGAGTTCATGGGAACGTAGCGTGCGGCGACATGGAATGCGGGCGAGTCGGGAAAGTCACCGGGCAGGAGCGAGAGCTGGATGCGGCGAGCCAGGTCGAGCTCGTTCTGGATCTCCAGCAACTCCTGATCGCGGCGGACCGTACGGCGCGCAGCCACATAGCCCAGACACGCCAGGAACACTGCGAAGCCATACGGCTCGATAATGCCGTGTAACAGATATGGACCGAGCGTGTTGTCCCATAAAGCCAAAACAACGAAGCAGAGAAGGCCCCAACGCATGACAGCGGAGTCGCGATCGGTATTGACCATCCACGAACGCACGAGCACCAGCGGCAATGCCGCAATGACGAGAACATTATTGATGGTGTGAAGGACGGGTATCCGGCCAAAGACTAGAGTGACGACGGCCAGGCCAAAAAAGATCGCCACAAGCGAGCCGGTAAAGTATCGGCCACGCCGCGGAAGAAGTCCGGACGCTTGAAAAAAGAGAAACGCGGGGATGGGTGTGACGAAATTGACCGCCCAGCGAAGGCGAGCGAAGAGTTCCTGTCCGGCGAGGGTGATTCCGAGAATTTCAGTGTCGAACCACAGGCGCTGGCCGTAGAGAAATGCGAAGAGAGCCATCCAGACCAGGAGAGCATCGAAGCGGCGGCGCAAAACTGAGAGCGCTGCACATACCAGGCCTACGGTGGTGAAGGCCGCACCCAGAAAAAGGAAAGGCTCATCGCGATGAAAGATGCGCAGCACCTGGCCGGCAGTGTACTGAGTATCGGTGAGGATCATCGCTTCTGCATCGTACAACACCAAGCAGCAAACGCTCTGGGCCACGCAGCAAAAGAGCCGGCCGCTTCGCTAGGAAGCGACCGGCGGGTGACGGAACACTCTAGAACGTGATCTTCAGGGCGAGCTGCGTGTTGAAGGGTTCGCCGGAGCCGATGCCGGGAGCCCCGTTGAAGTCGCCGATGGTGTCATATAGCTGCAGAGTGCTGATGGTTGCCTGGTTGGGGTTGTAAGAGCCGCTGGCGCCGCCCAGCGGGGGAGCGAAGTTGGTGCGGTTGAACAGGTTGTAGAACTCGACGCGGAACTGTGTGTTGATGCGTTCGCCGATCTTGGTGTTTTTGAAGATGGAGAAATCGACGTCGCCGTAACCGGGAGCGACAAACGCATTGCGGTGGGTCGTTCCCCAGGTTCCGGCCGCGGGATCAACAAAGGCCGCGGGATTGAGCCAGTTGGCGCCGGGTTTCTGCTGTTTGAATCCGGCGTAGGGATTGGCGATGACCTGGTTGGCGCGCTGGTTGTTCTCTCCGGTGTTGTCGGTCTGGTCGTCGGTGAGCACGGTGAATGGAAGGCCGGAGTGGAAGGCCATCACGCTGTTGAGCTGCCAGCCGCCAGTGAGAGCTTTGTGACCCTCCAGACCTGGTATGTCATAACTGATTTCGCCGACAACGTTGTTGCGCGAGTCGAAATCGCCCTGACCATAGTCGCCTTTGAAGTTGGTGCTGTCCTGCGGCAGAGCGCCGCGGTAGGCAGTCACGTCATCAAAGGCGTGCGACCAGGTGTAGGCAAACTGCGTCGAGAGATGATGGTAATTTGAAGCCCGCAGCGTCGCCTGCAGCGAGTTGTAGTTGGAGTTTCCGATGCTCTGGATCTCGTTGATATTGCCATACTGCGGGAACGTGCCGTAGTAGGGACGGCTGGTTTGGTCGACGCCGTTGGGATTGGGCAAACTCTGATTCAGATCGACGATGGAGAGCAGGTGGTGTCCTGAGCTACCCACGTATCCGAGCTGGGTGATGACATTCGATCCGAAGGACTGTTCGAGCTGCAGGTTGTAATTGATGTTGTTGGACGGCTGGAAGTTCTTCTGAACAGAGAACACGCCGCACGGATTGGCTGCGGTGCAAGAGGGGGCGGTCGCAGATCCAAAGGGATCGACACCCGTCTGCCAGGTATAGCCGCTGGCCGAGATAGAGAACACGGGGCTGGCGCCGGCAGGATTTCCCTCGAGGCCATTGGGCGCGTTATTGCCGGGGCGGTTGTCGAGGAAGGGGTTGATATTTGGCGTGTCGTAGTAGATGCCCGCGCCGGCACGCACCACCATGTGGGGCGTCGCCTGGTAGGAAACGCCGATGCGTGGGCTAAAGTCGGTGTAGGTCGGATCGTAGACTGAGGAGATCTTGTCGCCCTGGAAGACAACTCCGCCGAGGGAAGGACGGAATACCGACAGGTCCTTCTTGTCGTCATTCAGCGGTCCTTCGTAATCCCAACGAACTCCAAAGTTGACATTGAGTTTAGTCGTGACCTGGTAGGAGTCCTGGGCGAAGAATGCGAAGGTGTGGACAAAGACGGTGCGCTCGGGATTTCCGAGCGTGATGGCGGAGCTGTACACATCGCCGGCCAGATAGTCGGCCAATGCTGTGATACGCGCCGTGACATTGGGATCAGTAATCCCGCTTGCGAGCGAGGACTTACTTAAATCCCAATTGCCCTGCGCTCCGTTGAACTTGAAGTCTCCCTGCGCCTTGCGGTGGTAAAACTCATTGAGCGACACGCGGCGGAACTCCCCGCCCAGGCGCATTTGATGCTTTCCTTTGACCCAGGACAGGTTGTCGGAGATCTGACCCGTGATGTCGTTGCGGCCTTCCGGCGGAGTGCGGCCAGTGGAATCGAAGCCCGTGATCTGCAACTCTGGAGCATCTGTGTACTTGGAGCCATCAACCAGACCAACGCCGGCGACGTTGTAGCCGATTTTATCGTCGTTGAATACCTGGTTGAAGTAGTTGACTCCAGCTACGATCTGGTTGGTGAGGGTGGGCGCAAAGGTGTGGTTGTAGGTCAGCTGCCAGTTCTGCACGTGAATGGGAGCGACTTCATAGTAGGGCAGGAGCGCCGAGCCGACCGGCGCCACCTGGTTGCCCTGGCCGCCAAAGAAGTGCGCTGAGATGGAGTTGGTGCTGTTGATGGTGTAGTCGATTTTGGCTACGCCGTTGTAACTGTAGCCAAACTCGGGATCGGGACTCACGTAGTTGTCGACAGCCGGTCCACTCGCCTCGGATGCGGGCGAGGTGAGAGCATACGACGGCCAGAGCAGAGTCAGCAAACCTGTGGAGATCGGGTTGACGCTCTTTCCATTCGAGGTTACGACGTCAGACGCATATTTCTGCCATTCGGTGGTGGGCTCGGTTGCTTGCTGGGGAACTCCGATCACGAACCGCTGCTGCTCGTAGTTGGCGAAGTAGAAAAGCTTGTCTTTGATGATCGGGCCACCCACCGATCCGCCGGCGTTGTAATCCCGCACCTTCTGTTTATTCGGCGTGAAAGGACTCTTCTTTCCGAAAAGCTCGTTGCGATTGAAGTAGTATGCCGATCCATGCAACTGATTGGTGCCACCCTTCAAGCCCAGCGTGGCTGTGCCGCCGGGGTTCCGGCCGGTATCTGCGGATGCATTGGTCTGGACCGAAAACTGCTCGACCGCGTCAATGGGCAGGATGATGCCGGCGATACCCGAAACGCCGCCCTGGTTGACGGCGGGAATGTTGTGCCAGATGTCGTTGTTATCAACCCCATCGATCTGCCAGTTGATCTGGTTGGCACGCGTGCCGTTGAGGGAGCCATAGCCGCCGGCGCCCGAGTTGGAGAAGCCGGGAGTCAAGGTAGCGAGTTGCGTGAAGTCGCGCCCGTTCAGGGGCGCGTTGTCGACGGCTTCGGCGTCGATGATCGTGGTCTGCGTGGTGGTTGTGGTATCGAGCGTGAATGCGTCGGCGTTGACTTCGACGGTTTCAGCTGAGGTGCTGATTCCGAGTTTGACGGGCTGAGTAAAGATTTCGCCGGCAGATACCGTAACGCCAATCACCTTCTCGGTCTTGAATCCAGTGGCGGAGACGGCAATGTTGTACTTGCCCAGGTTCAACTCCGGGAAGGCGTACTCGCCGGCCGAGGTCGTGGTGGTCTTGAGCGAAATGTTTGTGGCGACATTTGTGATTTCAACCGTCGCACCGGGAATCAATGAGCCTGACTGATCAGTAACGGTTCCGTTGATGCCTCCGCGGAACGTGTGCTGCGACCAGACAAATGCGGAAGTGACGAGGGAGAGCAGCATCGCTGCGAATACACTTCGAGTAATCCGGTGTAGCATGGCGCTAATCCTCCAGAGAAATCGGTTCAAATTGTCCGAGAGTTCTGCCCTGATATGCGCAAGATCAGGCGCACGTCCGCGTCGCTAAAAACAAACGCAGATAAATGCTTGCATTCAGATCAACAAGGCCAGGGAGTGTGGATGTGACTGTCCATTCTTAACGTTAGGAAGATCTGCATAAGGATTCAATGAAGAACATTGGATTTCACGGACCGCTTTGGGCGCTCGGGAAATGCGAAATCGAATTACTGAAGCGAGGCGATTCACAAGACGCCGGTCTCTGGTCAAAGTCGAAGATTGCCGCGCAGGACCCCCCGGGTCCCGGGCAGGTCTGCCCGCATGCGGATATAGTTATAGGAGACGTGCTGCCCGCCGGATGGTCGAATTCCGGAAAGGCGCGCGGAGTAGTTAGTTTTTAGCCCCGTCGGCCAAGGTCAGATGAATCTGCCCAACTCCATCACGATGAGCCGGATCGTCATGATCCCGCTCCTGTTATGGATCCTCTCCGTTCATTTTCCCTACAGGAGCGGCGCGGAGCAGGAGGTTCTGGCCTCGATCCTGTTCATCCTCGCCTCCATCACCGACGGCGTGGACGGATACCTGGCGCGGAAGCGCGGGCAAATCACCACCATGGGCATGCTTCTGGATCCGCTGGCCGACAAGATTATGGTGACGGCGGCGCTGATCCAGCTGGTGGCCTACAATCCGCAAGTCGTTAAAGTCTGGATCGCGGTGGTCATTATCGGGCGCGAATTCCTGATCTCCGGGCTGCGGTCCATCGCTGCATCGGAAGGATTCACCATCCAGGCCAGCGACCTGGGCAAGCTCAAGACCGTGGTGCAAATCATCTCGGTGGTCTCGGCGATCCTTGCACACCACTGGTATCAGTGGACTATCGGCCTGGTGGTGATCCCCGTGAAGTGGACGGCCATAGGGGCCATCTACTTTACCGTGGTGGTCTCGACGATTTCGGCGATCGACTACTTCGTGGGTTTCTGGAAACAGATCGATCGTGCCTCAAAGGACAGGCGGAGTTCGTTCGTGCTGAGCCGTCGCAAAGGCGCGGGCACGCAGGGCGCGAACTAGACATCCCCGTTCTCATTCACACAGCTTCAGCCCGCAGTTCTGGATAACAGCGGAAGATGCGCACGCGATCCTGCACACTGAGTTGATGAAGCGGCAACGGCTTGTCCTGCGGCCGCGTGCCCTTCTGATTCAGGACATTCATCAGGCTCCACTCGCGCTGCAATCCCTGTGGCTCGGCAGCCTTTAAGTCATAACGCGTAAAGTCGAGAACCACGGGAGGTGCGTCTTCGGTCCAGTCGCGCAGGAGCGCCAGCCGGAACTCCTGGTTCATGAACCACTTGATTTCGAGATTCTTTTCCGACCCGGGTGCGCCGGTGCCGCGCTCTTCAAAGCGGTAATTCACTTTGCTGTTATCGCGGTTCGCTGCGCGCCACTTCAGTCCGAACTCGCCCTCGGTGATCACCTTCGTATCGGGCCAGCGATCGTGCACGGCCTGGAGCCACCAGGTCAGATCGTCATCGTGGCCGATGGAGAGCTCCCAGATTGCAGTGACAAAGCCAAAGCCATTCAGATCGACGCCGCGATCGAAGTGCACGGCGGTGGTATCGAGCATCTCCTTGCGGCCTACTGAAGCGCCGAGGTTGCCTACCGTCTCGATGGGGCCGACGCCCAGCCGGCTGTTGAACCCGCCTTCGAAGCCATTGCGGCGCGCGGCCAGAAAATCGCACGTCCACCCGTCGAGGCAGACGCAGTCGATGAAGTCGGACGTGCCCTGCGCGGGCTTCAGGTAGTGCTCGCGGCTGGGGTAATACGGATAA
The DNA here is from genome assembly GCA_963846375.1 of uncultured Acidobacteriota bacterium. GTDB lineage: Bacteria > Acidobacteriota > Terriglobia > Terriglobales > Acidobacteriaceae > Telmatobacter. The sequence continues at coordinate 54,374 of CAWJVV010000011.1, read as the reverse complement.
CAGATTCCGCCGTCGCCATCGCCGTTATCGATGCCGTGCTGGCTCCAGATCTGGCCCTGGCACACGTGGATTCCCTCGTCGGCGGCAAGCAGCCGTTGATTCTCGGCATCCATGAAGCCGGCCACGATCGACTGGGGACGATAGCCGCCCCCGACCATCTTGGTGATCATGGCCAGCGAGTCGTGGATGGTCTTGCGGATGTTCTCGCGCGTGTCGTACATGGGCGCGAAGTAACCGCCGGGAATAAATGTGATCTCGTCTCCATAGCGGTCGTGGTACGAGGCGAGCAGCCGGCGCGCCTCCTTGTAGTCCTTGCGCGAATCGTTGAGCGCCATCCAGCTGATGGCCCAGGTCATGCGGCCATCGGGGCATCCGCGCGCAAAGGCATCGCGCCGGGACCGGACGCGCTCCGGCCGGTTATCGGCAGCCTCATCCTCGCCGATCGACCGGGTAGGCGTCACTTCGATCTGGTTCACACGCAGAACTGAAACATGCGTGAGATACCGGCCCTTCAATGTGTTGACGGCGGACCGGGCGCGGGGCACATTTGCACCAACGGCCAGTGAGGCTGCCGACAGACTTCCCAGCTCGAGAAAGCGGCGACGGCTCCAATGAAAGCCCATGAACTCCTCTCAGCTGATTCCCGATCCATGGCAGCGCCATGGAAGCGGGAGCCACTCCTGGGAATGATAAAAGCAGCAATGTGGGGGTGGATGGTGCAAGAGAAAAGCCCCGGCGGAAACCGGGGCTATCTCCTTATCGCGAACGGAGACAAGGTCTTCGGGTCAGGCCATCGCGTGGGCTGCCGGCTCCGGGATTCGGACCACCTGGGGCGTCGGACTGACCGGGGTGGACGCTGGCGCCGAAGGAGCGGTTGTGCCGCGGGTAAGGCGGTGAACAAAGTGATACGGCGGCCAGGGGCCTGAAACCTGCATCTGGCAGTCGCGCATAGCAGCGCTGGTGCTGGCGAACTTGTTATGGTACCGCTCCACACACTTGCGATCGATCAGGTGAGCGATATCGAGCACCATCTTGCCGCTCTCCGTGAGCCGGCAGCTGACTTCCTCATCGAGAGGAGCGAACAGCCGGTGCATCTGGAAACTCACCGCCCGCGCCCGTGTCTGGCGCTCACGCTGCCGCACGGCATTCTCCCGAAGGCTGGTGAGGTATTCGCGGCCTACTCCCTCGGCTGGAAGGCTCTTGATGATCTCTTTGGCGCAGCAATCGTCCACGAAGATCTTCAAGTGCATCTCGGTTTTGCCACGGAGTTTTTCAATGTTGGAGAGGAACTGGCGCTGATTGGAGCGGATGGATTTGCGGAGGGCTTCGTCATCGTTGAATACCGTTCCAAAACGGAATGGGAGAACGGTGGAGTGCTGAAAACAATCGGCGATGACGCGGGCGTGATCGATTCCGGACTTGTGGTTGAGGTTCTCTGATGGATTGTGTTCGCTGACGATCACGGCAAGGTCGCTGGCGGGATACAGGAAAACCTGGTTTCCACTGACTCCAACGACGGTCTCCAAAGGAACTGGTTTGCGATGACGGGCCAACTCAGGAAAAGCTTGCTTCTCACCAATGCAGTAGGCATACCATGCCATGTTAAAACGCTCCCTCGACGCCGGTAAGCGCCGCTGTGTGTGGAACTCTGCAAATGCGGGACAACTGCATGCTGGCGTACAGCCGGGTTTTAGTCCGTGATACCCCCGGTCGAACTGTTGGGAATACTAGACCGCTGAAAATACGACTGGCAAGAACCGTCATCACCGGATATCGGGATGGTGGCTTTACGGGAGCAATTGACTTTTGTAAGGTGAAAAAAAACTTCACCACGTGAACTTGAAGGTTTTTTTTACACATTGCTCGCGTAACGGCCACAGGCCCCACGCGTCCAATACCGGCTGTCAAAGTCCCGTCCGTCGTCTGAAACTGCTGAAACGCTTTAACGTTTCCCCGTCGGCCGGTCCTTATACTGTCTTGCATGCAACGACGGTCCTCTTTCTTTTCCGCCTATACCGCCCTAACGGTCTTGTTTTCAATGCTTCCCACGCCGGTGCTGGGCTGGGGCAATGAGGGCCACCGCATGATCAACCACCTTGCCGTCAGCAACTTGCCGGCCGATGCACCTGTCTTCCTGCGATCTGAATCGGCCATGCGGGAGATCGAATATCTCGGACCCGAGCCTGACCGGTGGCGCTCACCTGCCGAGCCGGAGCTCAATGCGGCCCAGGCCCCTGAGCATTTCATCGACCTGGAATTAGCGGATCCATTGGGTCCACTTCCCCGCCGGCGATTCGATTTTGAGGCCAAGGCATACGCGGCCGGACAGCGTCCGGAGAGGATCGGCCTGCAACCCTGGGAAGCCACCGAAGTTTGGGAACGGCTGAAGGCAGCCCTGCGCGAGTATCGTCAACTCGCGGCGGCTCACCAGGATACCGCCGCCGTGGAACAGGCCGCGATCTTCTATGCCGGATGGCTGGGGCATTACGTCGGCGACGCCTCGCAGCCGCTGCATACCACAGTTCAGTACAACGGCTGGACCGGTCCCAACCCCAATGGTTACACCACGGAACACAAGATTCACTGGCAATTTGAAGGGCCGTTCGTGAGCGCTAACCTTCACCTTCCGGACATTCAGCCCAAGATGACCCCGCCGCAGACCATCGATGGGGACATGTTTGACGCATACGTCACTTACTTGCGGCACACGGCTACGTTCGTGGAAAAGGTCTACCAACTGGAGAAGGTGGGCGGATTCACCGGCGCCGGATCGCCGGAGTCGCGCGATTTCACGGCGGAGCGTCTAGCAGCGGGCGCAAGTATGCTGCGCGACATGATTTACACGGCGTGGGTGCAAAGTGCCCAGCCGGTTCCGGAACACGGGTCCGGCATTTAATCGAACTTTCTCCTTGACAGCTTAGGAAAGCGGCGCTACTCTCCTTATCAACTTAGGAGTGAGCATGTCTGACCAGGCCCAACTGCTTCCCGGCACCCTCGATCTGCTGATTCTCAAGGCGGTCTCTCTAGGTCCTTTGCATGGCTATGGGGTGCTGCTGCGCATCGCGCAAATCACCGGGCAGGCGCTGCTGATTGAACAGGGCGCGCTCTATCCGGCGCTCTTCCGGCTGGTGCGCCAGGGTCTGCTGAAGGCCGAATGGGGCACGTCGGAGAACAATCGCCGTGCCAAGTTCTACGAGCTCACCACGGCAGGCCGCAAGCGGTTCACCGAAGAAACCGAAAGCTGGAATCGGCTTTCGACGGCCATGACGGCGGCGCTCGCCGCGCAGGCGGAGGAAGTATGAAACTGCCGGCCTCTCTCGCTTCGCTGTTTTCGCGGTTCTTCCGCCGGTCCGAGGTTGCCGGCGATCTGGCCGATGAGCTTCGTTCCCATATCGAGCATCGCGCCGACGACCTGGAGCGCTCGGGCATGGATCGCGCGATGGCCGAACGCCGCGCCCGGATCGAATTCGGCGGTCGGGAAAAATACGCCGAAGAAAGCCTGGATGCGCTCGGTGGCAACTTCTTCGATACGCTGGTGCGCGACGTGCGGTTGGCGTTGCGCGTGCTGAGGAAGTCTCCGGGCTTTCTGGTCGCCGCGGTATTCACGCTGGCTCTTGGCATCGGCGCAAACGCGGTGGTCTTCGGGGTGATGGATGGGCTGGTACTACGGCCGCTCAATGTTCCCGATTCGGGCAGCCTGTGGGGAACGGTGTACGGCGAGGACGCGGGCTTCCAGTCGTATCCCAATTATGTGGACCTGCGCGACCGCAATCACAGCTTTGAGGACCTGGCCGCATTCAACTTCGTCTTTGCGGGTCTTGATCCAGGCAAGGATCCGGCGATGGCGACCGGTTTTGCCGTCACCGGCAACTACTTTGACGTGCTCCGCATTCAGCCGCATCTGGGACGCTTCTTTCATGGCAGCGACGAGCATGGTCCCAACAGCGCGCCGTTTGTGGTGCTGACGAATGCATATTGGCACACACGCTTTCACGACAATCCCGGCGTGGTGGGACGCGTGGTTGCAATCGACAAGCACCCGTTCACCATCATCGGCGTGGCGCCGGTAGAGTTCCGCGGAACCTTGAAGTTTCTGTCGCCCGACTTTTTTGTTCCGATGGTGGACCAGGATGAGTTAGGTGCGATGGGCTCGCTTACCGACCGAGGAACCACCCATGCGATCTTTGAGAGCTTTGGGCACTTGAAGCCGGGAATTACCGTGGCCCAGGCAACGGACGATGTGAACGCAGTAAGCTCCTACCTGGCCGCGACCTATCCCAAGGAAGCGACCCGCCGGAACAATCGTCTGGCGCGCTGCGGGCTGAGCGCTTTCGGCACCGCAGCCAACGCGTTTGTCACCGCGCTCATGGCCCTGTCCGGGCTCATTCTTCTGGCGGCCTGCGCCAACCTGGGCGGCCTTTTCGCGGCACATGCGGCCGATCGCTCTCGCGAGGTCGCGTTGCGGCTGGCATTGGGCTCGAGCCGCAAGCGCATTCTGCGGCAATTGCTGACACAAGCAATGTTGATTGCCCTGTGCGGCGGCGGGCTGGGCGTGATGGGCTCTATGGCTCTGTTGCGGAGGCTCGACACATGGCAGCCGATTCCGGAAACTCCGATCCACATTCCGGTGAATACCGATGCCACGATTTACGGGATCGCGTTAATCCTCGCGATCATGAGTGGACTTCTCTTTGGCATCGTGCCGGTGCGGCAGGTGATGCGCGCCAATCCCTACGAGATCGTGAAGACGGGTCCGGGTGCACGGCTCGGCCGCCGAGTTACCGTTCGCGACATTCTGCTTGTTGTACAGATTGCAATCTGTGCGGTGCTCGTGACGTCGTCGATGGTGGCGATACGAGGCCTGGAGCGCTCGCTGCACAGCAGCTACGGATTCGACCCGCGCAACACGATGCTGCTGAGCGCGGACCTCAACATCGCCGGCTATCGCGCCGACGAGATTCTGCCCACGCAAAAGCGACTGATGGATGCCATGCAGGCGATTCCGGGCGTGGAGCGTGTGGGCCTGGTGAACAACTATCCGCCGCTGGTATACGCCTCGGCCAGCCGCGAGAACGTGTACAAAGACGAGACTCGCGACTACACCCAATCGAGCGTCGCCCTCATGCCGTTCCGCTACGACGTGTCTCCGGGCTATTTTGAAGCCGCGGGCACGGGCTTGCTGGCAGGCCGCGACTTTGCGTGGAGCGAGACGAAGAGCGCGCCGCCGGTGGCCATGGTCAATCGCGCGTTTGCTCAGAGCATCTTTGGCTCGGTCACCAACGCCGTCAGCCGATTCGTGCGCATGAAAGATGGGCATCGCGTGCAGATTGTGGGCGTGGTTGCCGATGGCAAGTACCTTGCTCTCAATGAAGACTCGCAGCCAGCGCTGTTTTTGCCCTCGCTGCAGTCACCGATGGCTTCGGCGTACATCGTGGTGCGATCACAGCGCAATCCGCAGGAACTGGCAGCAGCGATGCGTAACAAGCTGCGCGAAGTCGACCCCGGACTGCCCGGCGATATCCAGACGTGGAACTCCATGCTGCAGGTCGTCATGTTCCCGTCGCAGATGGCCACGGCCTCCCTGGGAGTGCTGGGGATCATGGGCGCGATCCTGTCGATCACAGGCATCTTTGGGATGGCCGCGTACTCCGTGAGCAAACGAATGCGCGAGATCGGGATCCGCATGGCGCTCGGCGCAAAGAGAACTGAAGTGCTCAAGGCCGCGCTGGGCCGGGCCGTACGACTGCTGGCTGTCGGCTCTGCGGCCGGACTGATTCTCGGAATCATGGCCAGCCGGGTGCTCGCCTTCATTGTGTACCAGGCCACGTCACGCGATCCGCTGGTGCTGGGCGGCGTGGTCGTAGCCATGTCGCTGCTGGGCCTTCTGGCCACGTGGATTCCCGCGCAGCGCGCGCTCGCCGTCAATCCTGTAATCCTGTTGCGCGAGGAGTAAGACCGCTAGCTGTTGCGTCGTTGTTTCGCCCTTCCCCGGGAGGCACTATGAATCTCGTCGAGTCTCTTCGTCTTCGCATCGCCGCTCTCTTCCAGCGCTCGCACATGAACGCGGAGATGGAAGAGGAACTGCGCAGCCACATCGAGCACCGCGCCGACGATCTCGAGCGATCGGGCGTCGATCGGGCCACCGCAGAGCGGCGCGCGCGTGTCGAGTTCGGCGGGCGCGAAAAATACAAAGAGGCGATTCACACCGAGCTCGGCGGCAACGGCATGGCAATCTTTTGGAGCGACGTGCGCTTTGCCCTGCGCGTTCTGCGCAAGTCGCCTGGGTTTGTGGTTACGGCCACACTGACACTGGCGCTGGCCATCGGCGCCAACTCCGTGGTCTTCGGCGTACTGAACACGCTGATCCTGCGTCCGCTCGATGTTCCCCAGGGGGACACTCTCTTTATGCTGCAGCATGGATACGGAGTGGGCTCCCAACAGTCCTATCCTGACTATCTCGATCTGCGCGATCGCAACCACAGCATCGAAGACCTGGTCGCCTGGAGCGCCGACGAGGCCAGCCTCGATACGGGCGGAGATCCCATGCGCGTCTGGATGGAGTCAACCACCGGAAACTACTTCGACGCGTTGAAGCTCAAGCCGTTTCTTGGGCGTTTCTTTCATGCCTCCGACGAACACGGCCCCAACAGCGCACCCTACATTGTGCTGACGTACGACTACTGGCAGGACCACTTTCAGAGTGATCGCAGCGTTGTAGGCCGCGTTGTCCGGCTGAACAAGCACCCGTATACCGTGATCGGAGTGGCGCAACCCGGGTTCAGCGGAACGCTGATGTTCTTCAACGTCGCCATGTTTGTGCCCATTGTGAATCATCCGCAATTCGGCAGCGCCGACGACCTGACCAACCGGAACGCCCGCTGGATGTTCATGCTCATGGGCCATCTGAAAATGGGCGTCACCCGCGCACAGGCCGTTGCCGATCTCAACGCGGTGGGTGCTGAGATTCAGCGCACGTATCCGCGCGACGACGGCAAGCTCACCTTCACCCTTGCGCGCCCCAACTTGTACGGCGATTATCTGGGTCGCCCGATCATGGCTTTCATGGGGGCGCTAATGATGCTGAGCAGCCTTATACTTCTGGCGGCGTGCGCCAATCTGGGCAGCCTGTTTGCGGCACGCGCCGCCGACCGCTCGCGCGAATTGGCGCTGCGCCTGGCACTGGGCTCGAGCCGCACACGCATTCTCCGCGGTCTCTTCACCGAGGCGATCCTGATCTCGTTTGCCGGCGGCGGCCTCGGGCTTGCCGCGAGCATTGCATTGCTGCGCGGCCTGAGCGTGTGGCGTCCATTTACCCGCTGGCCCCTTCACGTGCCCATCACGCCCGATGCGAAGGTTTACGTGGTGGCTGTGCTGCTGGCTCTGGTCAGCGGACTACTCTTCGGTGCAGTTCCGGTGAAGCAGGTGCTGCGAACCAATCCTTATGAAGTGGTGAAGTCGGGCTCGACAACCAGGTCGGGCCGCCGGATCGGGCTACGCGAGATGCTGCTGGTGGTCCAGATCGCAATCTGCGGCGTGCTCGTGACATCGTCGCTGGTTGCCGTGCGCGGGCTGGCGCGGTCGCTGCACAGCGACTTTGGCTTTGACGTGCAGAACTCCATGATCGTGGAAACCGACCTGTCGATGGTGGGCTATACGCCGGAGCGCGCTGCGCAGATGGAGACGTGGATGAGGGATAGCATCGCCGCGATTCCCGGTGTCGAATCCGCGGGGATCATCGATCACGTGCCGCTTGGACAAGGCAGTGACGACACGCTGATATACGCCGACAACACCACCGATCTGCGGGCTCCCAATGCCGCGGATCACCCGGAACAATTCCAAATCTCTCCCGAGTACCTGCACGCCGCCCATACAACTCTGATTGCGGGAAGAGGCATTACCGCGCATGACGACAAGAACACACCCCAGGTGGCGGTCGTAAACCGGCACTTTGCAATCAAGCTGTTTGGCTCGGTGCCGGGTGCACTTGGCCATCATTTCAAGCTGCCGGGTGGCGCCCGCGTTGAGATCGTCGGGGTGGCGGAAGACGGAAAGTACGCCGGCCTGACCGAAGACCCGACTTCGGCCATCTTTGTTCCCCTGCTGCAATCGCCGTCCAGTTCCACGAGCATCGTGGTGCATTCCACTCGCGACCCGGAAGAGTTGTCCGAGGCCATCCGCAATCTGCTGCGGCGAATGGATGGCGAGTTGCCGGTCTACATTGCAACGCGCTACAAGGATCTCGACACCATGCTGTTTGCGCCGCGCATGGCAACGCTCTCGCTGGGCGTGCTGGGCGTGATGGGGGCCATTCTCTCCATCACCGGCATCTTCGGCATGGCGGCGTACTCCGTGTCCAAGCGAATGAAGGAGCTTGGCATTCGCATGGCGCTCGGCGCCCAGCGCCGCGAGGTGCTGCGATCCGCGCTGGGACGCGCCGTGAAACTGCTTGCCTTCGGCTCCGCTGCCGGTCTGCTGCTGGGACTGCTCGCCAGCCGCGTCCTCGCCTTCATCGTGTTTCAGGCCACGCCGCGCGATCCCATCGTGCTCGCTGGGGTGATGCTGGCCATGGCGTTGCTCGGGCTTTTAGCGACGTGGATTCCCGCGCAGCGCGCGCTCTCTATCAATCCACTCACCTTGCTGCGCGAAGAGTAGTCAACCGCGGGAGATCAATCCCCTGCCGTCGAAGGCGCGAGGGCCGGAACGCGGCGCAGGACTCCAGTCAGCATCAGCGTCATGAGAACGGCCACGGGAACCGCGACCACGATCCAGGCAAGCAACGCCTGCGCAGCCAGGATGCCCAGTTGGCCGAGAAATGCGCCGGATGAGTGCATCACTAACTGGAGGGGTGAGTGCGCCAGCGCCGACGCCAGTCCCGACAGGTTGAGCGATGGCTGCATTGTGTGCGGCGTCAGCTTGCCGCCCAGGCGCGCGAAGGGCACAATCAATGCCACTTGGAACGGCATCGCGGCGTAGTTTGCGGCCTGGATGGCCGGCTGGTTCAAGCGCAGCACCAGAGCCACCAGCACGCATAGACCCGTGGGAATGCCCACCACGGGAATGCAGCCCAGCACAAAACCCACCGACAGCGTAAAGGCCAGCCGGCGCGGTGAGATTCCCTGCGCAAGAAAGGGGCGCAGCTTCCCGGCAGCATGTTTTAAGGAAGAAATGCGCATGACAACTTTGACGCTAGCGTGAGCGGCATGGGGTCCGCATCAATCCCTTGTCGAACTTTCGTCAAGGAATCCAGACAGTCACCAAAAAAGGCGCGCTACTGAGGAAACCCGGTCCGAATCCGCGTTGGCGTAATTCGGCGAGCACCCGCTCCACCTTCCAGTCCAGCGCGCCGGTGCCGTCCACGACCAGATCGGCATTCGCCGCCGAAGGCCGCACGTACGTCTCGCTCGATGGCCGCACCGTGGCTCGTATTGCCAGCGCACCGATTCCGGCGTGCGCCCGCGCTCTTCCACGTCGCGCTTCAGCCGCCGCTCGAAACACACGTCGTCCGGCGTATCGACATAGACGCGCAACTGGTAGAGCGGCAGCAGTTCGGGATAGTCACAGCGCGAAAATCCCTTCGACAATCAGGAACGGTGCCGGCATCACGCGCTCCGTGCGGCCCGGAACGCGCGTGTAAGTCGCGAAGTCATAAACAGGCCGCTCAATCGCTTCGCCGCGCGCCAGTGCGGCACATGCTCGGCAAGCAGCGGAACTCTCGATCAGCGCCGGATCGTCGAAGTTCTGCTGCACGCGCTCTGCCAGCGGCAATGTGCCAAGATCGAGATAGTAGTCGATCGAGATGAAAGCGCAATGCCGCCCAGCGTGCGCGCCAGTTCGCGGCCAGCGTGGTTTTGCCCGAGCCGGAGCAGCCGGCAATCCCCAGCACCGTCGGCGGAAACGGCAGCCGCGGGATCTTCGCGGCATCGCGTGCGGCTCGAGCGCTCATGGCGGCATCACGGCCCTCGCGGTCCACCTGCGCGGCGATCCGCGGCGCCAGCCGCTTGAGCAATCCGGCCAGCCGGCTCTCCACCTTGCGGCCCGCCTCATTCACTTCTTCGTGGCTCAGCTGCGTCGCGCCCAGCCCCGCCGCCAGATTGGTCACGCACGAAATGCCCAGCACTTCGATTCCCATGTGCCGCGCCACAATCGTCTCCGGCACAGTCGACATGCCCACCAGCGTCGCGCCCAGCGTGCGAAACGCGCGAATCTCCGCCGGCGTTTCGAAGCTCGGTCCCGGCGTGGCCAGATACACGCCCTCTTCCAGCGCGAATCCCTCTTCGCGCGCAGCCTCGCTGGCCATCGCGCGCAGCGCCTTGCGATAGGCCTCGGTCATGTCGAAGAAGCGCAGCCCCGCGCCCGGGTGCATCGCGAACCGCGGCTCATTCGGCCCGTTGAGCGGATTCCAGCCCATCAGATTGATGTGATCGGCCAGCGCCACCAGTTGCCCCATCGTGAAGCCCGCCTGAATGCCGCCCGCCGCATTGGTCAGCACCACCGCGCGCACTCCCAGCGCGCCCAGCACGCGCATGGGAAACGTGACCTCGCGCGGCGAGTAGCCCTCGTAAAAATGCACGCGCCCCTGCAGCACAATGACGGGCGCGCCGCCGAGCAGCCCCGCCACCATGCGGCCGGAGTGTCCTTCGACTGTCGATTGCGGAAAATGCGGAATCTCGCTGTAGGGAACGACGACCGGATCGGCGACCGCATCGGCCGCCGCGCCCAGTCCCGAGCCCAGCACAATACCGATTCGCGGGTTCAGTCCGGAAAGCTTCTCGCGCAGATATCCGGCAGCTTCACCGACCTGCTCAAAGTAAGTTGATCCCATCGTGAATACTGTACAAGGCTCAGGAGCCGGGAAGGCCTGGATGAAATCTGCTAATCAGCGGCAGGACTCGATTTTCTGATCGCCGCCCTCAGCTAGCGTGACGACTGGCTGGCCGGGGACATGACGTCAGCCTCGCGCGCGGGCGATTGCGGCTTTTTCATCGTGTGGTCTCGCACCACCCGCAAGCGCGCCGGAACATTCGTCATCTGCTTTGCGAACACTCGGTAGCTCATCGTGCCGGGGCGCAGCGTGGCCCAGTAGCTCTTCGGCGTCAGCAGCGGTTCATGCAGATCGATGACCTGGTTCTTGAGAATCCTGATGCCGCACAGAAGATTGTTCTTCGGCTGCAGGATCGTCTTGTCGGCGTCGTGCACCGGCAGACCCTTGTCATTGTCCCAATCGAAGTCGCAGCCATAGCGGTCGGAATCCTCATACTTGAGCTGCAGCAGCCCTTCCTGGCGCATGATCCGGTGCGTTATCTTGTCGATCACCGCAACCTCGGGTTCGGTATGGCGCACATCGCTGGTCGCTTTCAGTCCCGCCTCGGCGCCGGCCAGTGCCTGAAAGAAATACGCCCAGAACGACCGCTTGTCCATCTCGCTCAGCGAATCGAATCGCGGGCAGAATGGATGCACTGCCTGCGACACGCTCGACGACAGCAGTTCCGGCGGCAGATTCTCTTCCACAAACACATCCCACTGCGGATCCCAGGTGTCGTCGTCGCCCAGCTCGTCCTTCTTCATCGCGATCGGAGTGGGCGGTCCGGGCTTGATCTCCGAGGCCGGTACGGGCCCGGGAGGCACCGGAACCGCGGGCTGCGTCGCTTCCTTCGACACACCCTTAGCGCCCGGTTGTGAGAGCGGTTCCGCAGCGGTTTGCTGCTGGGGCGCCGGTTTCTCAGCGGGTTCTTGCACGGCTCCCAAGATCAGGACCAGGCTCAATAGAAGCAAGCTCGAAATGGCAACTTTCTTACGCACGTATCTCTCAGATGCCATGCAGTTTCGAGAAAGTTGTGTTTGGAAAGATTCTTAAAACAACGATTGCTGAAAACAAGAGGCTTAGCCGAGCACATGAGAGGATGGGTCGATGCTTGACACGAGGGGAAACGCACACAGAATGAGGCAGATTGTCGCCGTCGTTTTCGGGCTTGGACTGCTTTGCAACGCGCTGCTGTTTGTGCCGCAGGCCATCGCCGTGTGGCGGAAAAAGACCGATGAAGGCATCTCGTTGATTACGTTTGGAGGCTTCAGCGTGCTGCAGGCCATCGGCATCGTGCACGGCGTCTATCAGCGCGACCTGTCGCTGATTCTGGGCATGGCCGCCAGTCTGCTGAGCTGCGGTACGGTCACCATGCTCACGCTGTACTATCGTCAGCGCCGCCTGAGCACGCACTGAGCCCTTACTTTTTGTGGTTGAGATTTGCCTCAACGTTGTACTTGCCCGGTGTTCCCGTAACCGCGATGGGAACCACCGCGCCGGCATTCTTCTTTTTGAAGAACGGCGCAACAGGCTTCAGCAAAAACGCCTTGAAACCGGTCGCGGTATGCGACACATCGGTGTCCATCTTCAGGTCGCCGGTCAAGTGAACCGCCAGTGTGTGGATGGCGAAGGTGCCGTGCAGATTCGCCTCGGCGCCGGACACTTTGAACTGCAGCCCGTTGGTCGTGACGATCTCATCGCGAATCTGAGCGGGCCCCATGATCGACAGAGAGCATCGCCGTCCCCGTCCACAGGCTGGATTGGGCTGCGGCCCCGGGTTCTTGCCCTGCGCCCGATGGCTGAAGTCGGTCAGGCTCTTCTCCGTCTTTGCGTCCGTAGCACGTTCCGCGGGCACATCGAATCTGCCATCGACTTTGAGCCGGTGAAAAAATGCCGCCCACGCTGGACGGCGCCAGATACGCGTGCGCCCGCAACGACACCGGCCCGATGATGGGCACGTCGTACTGCACAAACGGGCGGAGTACATCCTCCGCGCGCCCCGACTTCACCGTGATATCCAGGTTGGTCGACTTCCCCGGGCTCCCCAATGTTGTTCCTAGCACCGAGACGTTGGTGCGTCCGACGCGCAGATCGATCGATCGGAAAGTGGTATCGCCGTTGAGCCCGCTTACAGTGCAGCGAATTGACCCTGACACCGGCGTGGGACGTCCATCATCGACCGCAAAATCGGGCGTGTTGCTGTGGCATCGGCCTCAATCGCTCCTAACTGACCGAAAATTTCCCCGAGGAAGACAGCGTCCCGCGAATGTTTCCCACGTCATGCAGGTTCACGCGATTAAACGTAAACGAGCCACTGACCAGTGTCTCTCCAGGATTGTGTTGACTAGCGGGCCAAAGTGACCGCTCGCATGAATGTGTCCCGTCGGAATGGCATTCTCCATCTCGACAGCCCAGGACATGGTATGCCCCTTTTGAAGTCGTCAAGACGAAGCTCTTCGATTCGCCACGAGTAATTGGCCGCCGCCTTTTCGAAGCATATCCATAACGGAGTTGTGCACTTCGAGCAGGCCCACTGGCGTGTCAGGGCCGGTAAAATCCGCCGTACTGCCTTCGAGGGAAAGTCTTCTTTCGCGGCGCGGCTGCCCGGAGGCGGCAGCACCAGGTGGACGCCGGTCATATCCACCAATTGCACGTATCGGTGCAGACGCAGCAGGTCCATCCAGCTTCCCTGGACTAACAGTGTTTGAACAGTCCCGATCGGCGGCTGATGCGGCGCTGATTTGCGCCGCAGCGTAATGCCCGTTGCCACAAAGCCCGGGATGCGGAAAATAGGTGCGGTGATACCGCGTAATGGCGACCTGGCTGCCGAACACATCTTCGAGCAACGGCTTCACTTCGCGATAGCGATAAGGCCAATGCTCGCCCGCAAAGTAGATTCCCACCATGACGCCGGCAAGCACTACGAACCCGATGCCCGCGCAGCCATGGACGGCGGAAAATGACGGTGCGGCGGACCCAGGGAGCCTTCGGTTTGGGGAGCCCGGTGATCGCCATACCGCCTCTTTCCACGCCGGTGAGAGCGCAATTGCTGTTCTTTGGAAGGCCGCCACCGCGAAGAATGTTGCTTCAGGAAAATCCACCGCCGCCGTGGCATTTTGGCCAGGCACTCTGCTCAGGCGAGGCCCGGCGGAGCTATCATGACCCCAGGAGAAAATCCGATGTCGAATTACCTTTTCTTCTGCGTCGATTGCAACCGCGAGTTCACGCGACACCTGCTGATGTCTGAATTTGAAAAAGGCGGCGTCACCTGCCCGAACTGTGGAGGCACGCACGTCAACCAGAGAGTCGAGGCATTTGCCGCGGTCACCTCAAAGAAGAGCTGACGCGGACAAGGCTCGCCTCTTGGCGGCCCTGGATTCATATGCATCGCTTCCCCCGTGACGCGCCCGGCGACGACGTGACCAGTTGTAGTGTGGAGACCCGTTCATGTGCCGCAATATCAAGCTATTGTTCAACTTTGATCCACCCGTGACCGACGAGGAGATTCGCGCCGCCTCGCTGCAGTTCGTGCGCAAGATCAGCGGATTCCAAAGCCTTCGAAAGCGAACGAAGCCGCGTTCCACACTGGCCATTGACGAGATTGCCGCGGCGTCGGGACGATTGCTCGCTTCGCTGGAAACCACGGCGCCGCATCGCAATCGCGAAGAAGAGGCCGCCAAAGCGAAGGAGCGGGGCTGCGCGGTTCGCGACTGTCCGGAACAGAAACGAATGGAGGTTATCCCCCGAACTTCTTCTTAACCCAGAAACATTCCCGGCGATCGAAGCGCTGATCAAATTCGCCATCGTGCCGGCCAGCATGGCGCGCACGCCCAACTTCGCCAGTTCGTTGCGGCGTTCGGGGACCAGCGCGCCGATGCCGCCGATCTGCATGCCGATCGATCCCAGATTGGCAAAGCCGCACAACGCAAACGTGGCGATGGTGAATGAGCGCGGGCTGAGCGAGGCCTTCTGCGGCCCGAGCCCTATGTAGGCGATCACTTCATTCAGCGCCATGCGCGTACCGAGCAGGTTACCGATCGCGCCCGCATCGTGCCACGGCACGCCAATCAGCCAGGCGACCGGTGCGAATACGAAGCCGAGAATCTGGCCGAGACTGGATGGGAACCAGGGCAGTCCGCCGTGGACCCATGCCAGCAGCATGTCGAGCAGCGCCACAAGAGCCAGGAACGTAATCAGCATGATGGCCACATTCATGGCCAACTTGCCGCCGTCGATGGTGCCGCGGGCGATGGCTCCGATCAGGTTCTCTTCCTTGTGCTCCTCGTCTCTTGGGCATCACGACGCGGCCTTCTGTGTCGGGAACGGCGGTCTCCGGCACCAGCATCTTGGCCATGAGAATGGTGCCCGGCGAAGTCATGATCACCGCGGAAAGCAGGTGCCGCGCCTCCACGCCCTGGGAGATGTACATGGCCATGATGCCGCCCGAAACGTGGGCCATGCCGCTGGTCATGATGGTCATCAATTCACTGCGCGTGGCGCGGGGAGAAATGGCCGGATGGTGAGCGGAGCTTCGGTCTGGCCCATGAAGATTGATGCGGCCACGTTCATGCTCTCCGCGCCCGAGATGCGCATGGTCTTGAGCATGATCCAGGCCATGCCGCGAATGATGATCTGCATGAGACCGATGTGATACAGGACCGCAAAAAAGGCGGAGATGAAGATGATGGTGGGCAGGACCTGGAAGGCGAATATAGACCCGGATGCCGGCGCAATGACTTTGCCGAATGCCCCGGCGTTGGGCAGACCCAGTTCGCCGAAAAGGATTCGGGTTCCGGAGAACGTGGCGGAAAGCATGTTAGTGACAACGTCGCCGGCCCAGCGCATGGCGCGTTGCCCGAAGTCGAAGCGAAGAACCAGGAACGCGAATGTGACTTGCAGCCCAAGACCCCAGGCAATCGTGCGCCAGCGAATATGGCGACGGTCGGTGGATCCGAGCCAGGCAGCGGCAAGCACAGCCAGAATTCCGAGTACGCCAGTAAATCGGGTCAATGGCTCTCCTAGAGAAGCAGCTGAATAGCTGTTAGCTATTAGCTATCAGCTTGGTAAGTGGAGCCGGGGCGGGTTCCGTTTGCAGGAATCAAGCCGGCAGTCCAGCGGGACGGAGACTGGAAGTTAAAAGCTAAGGGCTAAGAGCTGTCTTTTTTCACCTTAGCAGCATCCGCCAGATACGCTTCTGCTTTTTCTCGGTTGAAGAATTCGTGGATCAAGAGCGGGACCGCGCGCGGAGGGTCTTCGGAGAATCGAATAGCCTGGTTCAGAATCGCGAAAGGGTTCGGCCAGTTGACCGTGCGTGGTGGCGTAGAGCGTGGCGATCGGCTGGCCTCGTTCTACACGAGCGCCAGGGGGCGCATGAAACACGATGCCGGCATGCGGATCCACAGCCTCTCCGGCTCTCCGGTCTTCGCGCGCCGCGCCCGCGCCCGTGCGCTGCACCGCCCATCCTATCGCGGTCGTATCCATATCAACTATGTAGCCGGAGCTCCCAGCGTTAACCACCTGGGTCGCGCCCGGCTTATGAAATGCGCCTGGATCATCGAATACTCATACGTCGCCGCCTTGCGCATCAATCATCTTGAAGAAGACTGCCAGCGCGGAACCATCCGAGAGCGCGGCATCGGCCAATCGATATCCAGCTTGGGGGGATGCCGCCTTCCCGCCCAGGTGAATCATCCAGCCCGCGAGTGTCAGGGAGAGCTCGCGCAGGTCCTCGCTCGAAGCGGGCCGCTGGCCGCGGAGAAGCTCGACGCATTCGGCAAGCTCGATCCAGTTGCCGGCGCGGCGAGCCCAGCGGCTGGTCCATGTCGGTCAGAAGCGCCACCGTACGGGTGCCGGCGGCTTCCGCGGTGGCGACCATCAGCGCGGCCAGATATTCGGCATCTTCGCGCTTGCGCAGGAATGCTCCGGAGCCGGTCTTCACGTCGAGCACCAGGGCATCGAGCCCGGCGGCGAGCTTCTTGCTCAGGATCGACGCGCAGATCAGCCCCGGACTTTCGACCGTGCCGGTGCGATCGCGCAGCGCATAGAGCACCCGGTCGGCAGGAACCAGGGCCGGCGTCTGGCTGACGATGGACGCTCCGCACGCGGCCAAGACGGTCTCGAATTCGGAAAGGGAGAGCGCGGTGCGATAGCCGGGAATCGACTCCAATTTGTCCAGCGTTCCGCCGGTGTGGCCCAGCGCGCGCCCGCTGATCATGGGCACCGCCAACGCCGCAGGCCGCGGCGATGGGCGCAACCAGGAAGCTGGTCTTGTCGCCCACGCCGCCGGTCGAGTGCTTGTCGACCGCAACCTTGCCCAGCCGCGTCGGGAGAATTTCTCGCCGGAGTCGCGCATGGCCAGGGTCAGCGCGCGGATTTCATCCAACTGAGCCCGCGAATCCACGCCGCCATCAGCCAGGCCGCGAGCTGCTCCAGAGCGATGGAGGAGCCGGCCGCTCCGGCAACCAGAAACCCAATCTCTTCCGGGCATCCAGCGCGCCGCCGTCCCGCTTTTTACGGATCAGGTCAACAGGATGCATGGGAGCAGAACTGCTGGTCATGCGCGCAAGCCTCAAGGAAAGACTCTGCCATTATCGCAAGCAAAGCCGGCCCTCAAGTTTTGAGCCGTGCTTCAACGGCTCAGACCTTTTCATCCGTCTTGAATTCGAAGACCAGCGGAAACACTTCGGAAAACGGCATCACCCGCACACCATCGCCCGCGCAGAACACCACCGGCGCGTCCGGCTCCGTAAACTCCGACAGCATCTGCCGGCATGCGCCGCACGGCGGGCAGGCTACATCGTTCAGGTTGGCCACGGCGACTCCCACAATGCGAATGCCCGGCCCATGCTCCGTAATTGCACGCACCAGCGCCGAGCGCTCCGCGCAGATGGTCATGCCATAGCTGGCATTCTCCACGTTCACCCCGGTCACGATGGCTCCGTCCTTCAATCGCAGCGCCGAACCGACCCGGAAGTTCGAGTACGGCGCGTACGCTCGACGCGCGGCACGGCGCGCTGCCTCAAACAACATCTCGAGCGTAGCGTCGCCTGCATCGCCAATGTCCATCAGAGATTCCTCAGCACGTGCGTGGAACTTGAGAGTATCACTTCGCGCGCTATTCCCACTCGATCGTGCCCGGCGGCTTCGACGTAATGTCGTAGACCACGCGGTTGATGCCGCGCACTTCGTTCACGATCCGGTTCGAGATCCGCTTCAGCAGCTCGTACGGCAGCGGCGTCCAGTCCGCCGTCATGCCGTCTTCCGAGTGCACGGCGCGAATCGCCGCAGTGTAACGCATAGGTCCGCTGATCGCCCATCACGCCCACGCTCATCACCGGCAGCAGCACCGCAAAGCTCTGCCAGATCTTCGTGTAGAGCCCGGCCGCCTTGATCTCGGCCACCACGATCTCGTCGGCCTCCTGCAGCAGCGCCACGCGCTCCGGCGTCACCTCGCCCAGGATGCGCACCGCCAGCCCCGGCCCCGGAAACGGCTGCCGGCTCAGTAATCTCCTCCGGCATGCCCAGGTCGCGCCCGATGCGCCGCACTTCATCTTTGAACAGATCGCGCAGCGGCTCAATCAGCTTGAGCTTCATCCGCTCCGGCAACCCGCCCACGTTGTGGTGGCTCTTGATCGTCTGGCTCGGCCCCTTCACGCTCGATCGACTCGATCACGTCGGGATAAAGCGTTCCCTGCACCAGCCAGTCCACGCCGCCCGTCTCCTTCGCAATGCGCGTTGGCCTCGTCGTCAAACACCGCAATAAACTCCGCGCCGATGCGCTTGCGCTTCATCTCGGGATCGGTCACTCCAGCCAGCCGCTCCAGAAAGCGCGCGCTCGCGTTCACCGCCACGATATTCAGCCCCAGCTTGTCGCGCAGATTCGTCTGCACACTCGCGAACTCGTTCTTGCGCAGCACGCCGTTGTTCACAAAGATGCAGGTCAGCTGGTCGCCGATGGCCTTGTGCACCAGCACCGCCGCCACCGACGAATCCACGCCGCCCGAAAGCCCGCAGATCACGTGTCCGTCGCCCACCTTCTCGCGGATCGACGCCACAGTGCGTCTCGATAAAGTGCGCCGGCGTCCAGTCGCCGCGCGCGCCGCAGATATCGCAAGACGAAATTTCCGAGCAGTTGCGGCCCCAGCGGCGTGTGGTGCACTTCGGGATGAAACTGCACCGCCCAGATGCGCGCTCCTCGTTGGCAATCCCCGCCAGCGCGTTCGACGTGACGGCGATGCGGCGAAATCCCTGCAGGCAGTTCCGCGCGCTTCGTCGCCGTGGCTCATCCACACCTGCATCGTCGGCGGCAGCCCCGCAAACAGCGGCGTCGAGCCTGTCTTCGATCGTCACCTCGGCATGGCCATACTCGCGCTTCGGCGCCGAGCGCACCTTGCCGCCCAGGTGATGCACGATGAAATGCAGCCCGTAACAGACGCCGAGCACCGGCACGCCCAGTTCCAGAATCGCCGGATCGGCAGCGCGGCGCGTCCGCGTCGTACACCGACGACGGGCCGCCCGAAAGAATCAACCCGATGGGCTTGTAGCGCTCGAATCTCAGCGAGAGGCGCCGTGCACGGCAGCACCACCGAGAAAACATTCTGTTCGCGGATGCGCCGCGCAATCAGCTGCGTATACTGCGAGCCGAAATCGAGGATGACGATTGTCTGGGTGTCCACGCTCCAGTGTGTCAGGCGCCGCCGACGGCTGTAAACCGGGAATCGTACCCTGGAACCATCCCTGATCCCCGTGCCGCGTTTTTCTGCTTCACGACCTCTTTGAATCCGAAGTAAAATCCTGAGTAGCTTCCCGGCCTGATTGCTCTTTAAACTAATTTGAATTTCCGTGTACTCCGCACATGCTGACCGCTGCCATTGGATTCGTCCAGAATGTCCAACTCGCCTGCTTCGCCATCGTTTTCATTCTGATGGCTTTGCACGATCGCGAGAATCGCAGCTTTCGGTGGCTCGCATGCGCCTACTGCGCCGGGCTTATCGGCGGAGCCTTTGAGTTTGCCGGGCGCCTGCTGCCGGCCTGGGTCTCCATTCCCCTCTCCATGATTGCTGCCCCGGTGGGCTACGCCTCCATCCACTCCGGCGTTGTGCACTTTCTCAAGCGTGCATGGCCCACGCGATGGGTCTCGTTCGCCCTCGTGGCCGCCACCTTCCTCGCCTTTCTCTTCTGGTCGCCGTCGCTGGCGCACTCGTTCGGCGCGGTCATGGATCGCATGAGCACCCTGCAGGACCTCGAACTGGCTATCCAGACGGCGCTCACCAGCATTGTCCTGCTCACCGCTTGGGAAGAGGAGACAATCTGGCCGCGCCGCGTCATGGGCACGTTTCTCAGCGTCTATTCCGCCGTTGAGTTCGCGCGCGTGGCCGTGTACCTCATCACCGGCACACTCCCCGATCGCGCCGCTCCCTGGGTCGAAGGCGCCAGCGGCATTGTCTACGTGGTCTCGTGCTCCGTGCTGCCACTCAATTTCATCTGGATGCAGAATGCGCGGCTGCATGCCTACATGAACCGCCAGATGACCACCGACGTCCTGACCCGCCTGCTCAACCGTCGCGGCCTCACCCAGGCCGGCGAATTGGAAACGGCCCGCTACCTGCGCGAGCGGCGCGACTTCGCCGTGATCCTCATGGACATCGACCACTTTAAGCGCCTGAACGATTCCTACGGACATTCCGCCGGCGACCAGGTGCTCGCCGAGACGGCCTGGGTCCTGCGCAGCCTCGTGCGCAAAACCGACACGGTGGGCCGCCTCGGCGGCGAGGAGTTCGTCATCCTGTTGCCCGGCACTCTCGCCGACGGAGCCGCAAAACTCAGCGAAAACCTGCGCCTGACCATCGAGGCACACGACTACCTCATCGACGGCAGAAAGCTGCACATCACGGGAAGTTTTGGTGTGGCACTCAGCGCGGCCCGAGCGCACCTTGCCTGGGAGACTCTCCTCAAGGAAGCCGACCAGGCTCTCTACCAGGCCAAGCGCGACGGCCGCAATCTATGCAGGTTCTCTGTGCCGACGATCGAATCCGATCCACTCCCTAATCAGTCGCAATCGCGGCCCGCAAGCCAGACGGGGACCGGGGCGGCACAACCCTCCTAGTCCTCGTCATAGGTCAGAATATTTTCCAATTTGGCGGGCTCGTTGATCACCACTCCCTGCCGCCGCGGCTGTACCAGGCCCTTCTCCGCCCACCCCGACAGGATGCGGCTGATCGTGAACAGCGTGGTTCCGGTCATCTGCGCCAGTTCCTCCCGCGTCAGCGAAATTTCCATCCCGCCGCGTCCGGGCTTTCCCACCCGCTTCAACAGACGCAGCAGGGTGAGCGCCAGGCGCTTGGCCACCTTCTCGGTAGCCATCTCCCGGAACCGCTCCTCCAATTCGTGAAGCCGGCCGGCCAGTATCAGGCTGATGTTCCTGCGAATCTGCGGATATTGCGTCAACAGAGACTGAAGCCGGCTATACTCCCACACCAGCGCCCGGCACCGCTCGATCGCCCGGGCCGAACAGGTGTGCCCGCCTGCCGATTCCGGCTCCAGGTTCACCGCGTCTCCAGTCCCGCTCATCCAAAGCAAAACTTCGCTTCCACCTGAGCTCAGTTGCGTGTGCTTGACGCTCCCCGACTGGAGCACAATCAGGCTGCGAACAGGCTGGCCCTGGGTGAACAGCAGTTCGTCCCGCGCAAACGTTCGGGCCCGTGCACAAGACACAATCTCTCCACATTCCTTTTCTTCCAGTCCCGCAAACAGCGCTGAGCCGGCCATCAGCACAAGATGCTCGGCCATATTTGGGGTAACCAGAGATAGGGTGGGAGAAGAAGATTTTCCAGAGGCTGATAATCCCGATGCGGAGATCCTCTGTGCCCCACTGAGCCGCTCAATTGCCATAATCTTCCTCGCCAAGACACAAATGGAACAATTTAGTAGATCTGCATTGAAGGGTATGGGGGACGGACAGAGTTGTCAGTGATCTGGAACACACGTTTTGGGGAGGGAAATTCCCTGTTTTGAGTGAATTAGAATGGCGACGGATCGATCTTTGACTATTCCGATGTGCTACTTATCACAGTACAGGAAAACCGTCGGCGCCGAGGTACCCTATTTCCTGCTTTTCCACAGAAATACCCGAAGCAGACACTCAAGCCCGACATCACCTTATGGCGCTCTTATATACCACGCCGGCTTTCATCACGAACTTGACATCCTGCAGCACCCGAACATCCTCCAACGGGCTCCGTTCCACCGCAATAATGTCAGCCCATTTGCCCGGCTCCAGCGTCCCCGTCTTCTTGCTCCAGCCCATCAGGTCCGCCGCGTTCACGGTCGCGGTCTGCAAAGCCGCCAGGGGCGTCATTCCCATCTGATTCACGTAGACATCCAGTTCGTGAGCGTTCAGCCCGTGCGGATAGACAGCCGCATCGGTGCCCAGCGCGATCTTTACCCCGGCCTGGATGGCGTGCTTGATATTGCCCTTCGCCACTGCGCTCACGTCCACCATCTTCTGGTGATAAAACGGCGGCAAGCTCCCCTTTTCGATCTGCCAGTCTTCCAGGTATAGCGTCGGCACCAGGTACGTGCCGTTCTTTTTCATCTCCGCGATGGCCTCGTCGTTGATGTAGCTGCCGTGCTCGATCGAGTCCACTCCCGCCTTCGAAGCCCATAGAATCCCCTGCGATCCATGCGCGTGCGCGGCCACTTTGCGGCCCAGCCGGTGCGCGTCGGCCACTATCGCCTGCATCTCCTCCAGCGTGTACTGCGAAGCCTGCGGATCATCGCCCTTGGAGAGCACGCCCCCCGTGGCGCAAATCTTGATCAAGTCGGCGCCATACTTGATGTTCTCGCGCACCTTGTGCTGCACTTCCGCGATCCCGTCCGCGACTCCATCGCCCACCAGGTGATAGTGAATGGGCAAAAGATTCTCGTCGCAATGCCCGCCTGTGATCCCCAGCAGCGGCCCACTCACCTGCATGTGTGGCCCCGGCACCTGCCCTGAATTGATCGCGTCGCGCAGATCCACATCCACGAATCCGTTGGCTCCCACGTTGCGCACACTCGTGAACCCCGCCATGAGAGTCGACTTCGCGTTGACGACGCCGTTGATGGCCTCCTTGGCGTCGGTGCTGGTCAGCTCGCGATACGGATCGAAGTCCGGGTTCATGGTCAGATGCGTATGTACATCGATCAGCCCCGGCAACACCGTCATCCCGCCCAGGTCGATCACCTCGTCGCCCGGCTGCGTGCTCACGCTCGCACTGGGAGAAATTCCCTGGATGGTCTCCCCCACCACCACGATCGTCTGCGCATCCGACACCTTGCCCGTTTGCACATCAAGCACGTGTCCGGCCCGCACCAGCGTCCGCTTTGCGGCGTGCGCCTCCTGAGAGTGGGCGGGCAATACCACCGCCGCGATGGGTGCGACAGCCAACAACGCGAAGGCCTGCATCATGCGTTTCATCAAGAGACTCCGGGGAATGCTGTGACCGGAGTGTACCAAACCGCTCCGCTCGCCATCCGGTGGAAAAAAGACCCGGTGCGCGGATCCGCGCCCCGCGTCAACAGCCTCCCTTACAATGGTTCGCTGTGTGTCGAGCAGCACTTGCAAGATCATCCCGAATTCGCCGCACGCGCCCGGCAGTGCTCCGCGACCCTGTTACCCTTTCTTCCAACCCAGCCGACTTTGGCGCTCGTTGATCCGTCTGTAGAAGGTCATTTGACTTCAAAATCTGACCTTCTGCGTTTCAACCCATTTTGTGAGGACCCAGCATGAGACTCCTTGGTATTGCATCCGGCCTGCTGCTTGTGGCAGGTACTGCGCTGATCCAGGCCCCGGCCCAGAATTCTGACGATCAGAAACCCACACCGCCCGCCGAATCCCGCAGCTTCGATCTCTCCGCCATCGACACGTCTGCCGACCCCTGCACCGACTTCTACCAGTACGCCTGCGGCAAATGGGTCAAGAGCAACCCCATCCCCTCCGACCAGGTGCGCTGGGCGCGTTCCTTCTCCTTGCTCGGCGAGCGCAATCGCTACTACCTCTGGCAGGAGCTCGATGCCGCCGCCAATAACCCCAAGTCGCCCTTGCAGAAAAAGTATGGCGACTTCTACGCGGCATGCATGAACACCGCCCTCATCGAAAAGAAGGGTCTCGACCCTCTGAAGCCCGCGCTTGACGAGATAGCCTCCCTCAAGGATGCCCATCAGCTCGCATCTCTCATCGGCGAACTGGCCCAGCGGGGCGACCCCGCGCCGCTCTTCCGCTTCGGCATCCAGCAGGACGAGAAAGACTCCTCCAAGCAGATCGCCAGCATCGGCCAGGCCGGCCTCTCGCTGCCCGATCGCGATTACTACATCGTCGACAATAAGCGCTTCCAGAACATCCGCCAGCAATACCGCGAGCACCTGACAAAGATGTTCACGCTCGCCGGCGATACTCCCGAGCAGGCCGCCAAAGAAGCCGATGCCGTGCTCAAAATCGAGACCGCCCTGGCCCAGGCTTCCACGCCCCGCGTCGATCTCCGCGATCCCGAGAAGCGTTATCACATCTACACCACCGCCGATTTCCAGAAGCTCACGCCCGACTTCGACTACGGCGTCTACTTCAAGGACGTCAAGGTCCGCCCCTTCGACACGCTCAACGTCTCCACCCCCGACTTCTTCAAGGCGCTCAACCAGCTTCTCGCCTCCGAGCCGGTCGACTCGTGGAAGTCCTATCTCCGCTGGCATACCCTGCACGCCAGCGCATCTGATTTGCCTAAGGCTTTTCGCGATGAAAACTTCGACTTCTTCGAAAAGACCCTGACCGGCCAGAAGGAGCCAACCCCGCGCTGGAAGCAGTGCACCGCCACAACAGACCGTTCGTTGGGTGAAGCCGTTGGCCAGGACTGGGTGCAGCTGCACTTCCCGCCCAAGGCCAAGGCCAGCATGGATCAACTCGTCGCCGCGCTCGAGAAAGCCCTCGGCGACGACATCAAGACGCTGCCCTGGATGAGCGACGAAACCAAGAAGGCCGCCGAAGAAAAGCTCGCCGAGATCCGCAACAAGATCGGCTACCCCGAAAAATGGCGCGACTACTCCGCCCTCACCGTCAGCCGCGACGACGCTCTTGGCAACGCCCGCCGTGACACCGTCTTTCAGCGCAACTACATGCTCAACAAATTAGGCAAGCCGGTGGACGAAAAGGAATGGACCATGACGCCGCCCACCGTCAACGCCTACTACCAGCCCTCCATGAATGACATCAACTTCCCCGCCGGTATCCTGCAGCCGCCCTTCTTCGATCCCGACATCGATCCGGCTGTCAACTTCGGCGGCATTGGCGTCGTCATCGGCCACGAGATGACCCACGGCTTCGACGATCAGGGCTCCAAGTACGACGGCAAAGGCAACCTGCGCGAATGGCAGACTGCGGACGATCGCAAACAGTTCGTCGAGCGCACCGACTGCGAAGTCAAGGAGTACGGCGGCTTCGAGGCGGCTCCCGCGCACGACGACGCGCAGGCGCAAAATCTCAATGGCAAGCTCACCTTGGGAGAAAACACCGCCGACAACGGCGGCCTCCGCATCGCTTACATGGCCCTGCTCGCCACGCTCGCCAAGGAAGGCAAGTCCATCGACGACAAAATCGATGGATACACCGAGCAGCAGCGCTACTTCCTCGGGTTCGCCCAGGTCTGGTGCCAGAATCAGACCGAGCAGTCTGCTCGACAGAACGCGCTCACCGATCCGCACTCGCCCGGCAAATGGCGCGTCAACGGCTCGGTGCAGAACTTCGACGAGTTCGGCAAAGCCTTCGGCTGCAAAAAAGGCCAGCCCATGTATCCGGAACAGTCCTGCCGCGTCTGGTAAACGGCGCTCTCAAACATCCCAATCACCACCCGGGGCCGAGGCATCTCATGCCAGGCCCCGTCCTGTTTTCCGCCTCACCTCGAGTGTGCAACTCGCCAAAATCGTTGCGAATCTAAATCTCTAACGCTCGAGGGAATCCCGAGGCAAAGAATGAACGATCACCTCAATTCTGCGAAGGGACACCCCGCTGGCGAAGCGAATCCCTCCCATTCAGCGCGCCCTTCCAAGACATCCTCTCGTCTTGACCGCATTCAGACAGGAATCCCCGGCCTGGATGACATCCTGGGTGGCGGGCTGCCCAGAGGGCACCTCTACCTCATTGAAGGCGATCCGGGAACCGGCAAAACCACCATTGCACTGCAGTTCCTGCTCGAAGGCATCCGCAGCGGCGAAAAGGTAATCTACGTGACGTTGTCGGAATCGAAGATGGAACTGGAGCAGGTCGCCCATTCCCACGGCTGGTCCACCGACTCACTCGAAATCTATGAGATGGTGCCGCCGCAGGACGACCTGAGTCCCGAGGCGCAGTACACCGTCTTTCATCCCTCCGAGGTTGAACTGGCCGACACCATCACCGCCATCCTGGAGCAAGTCGACCGCCTCAAACCACAGCGCGTGGTCTTTGACTCCCTCTCCGAACTCCGCATGCTGGCCCGTGATCCGTTGCGCTATCGAAGGCAGATTCTCGCACTCAAACGGCATTTTGCCGGCAGAAGCTGCACCGTTCTTCTGCTCGACGATCGCACCGCCGAAGGAAGCCACGATCTGCAGCTCCAGAGCATCGCCCATGGCGTCCTCATGATGCAGAGCCTGGAACGCGACTTCGGCATCAAGCGGCGCCGCCTTGAAGTCCGCAAACTGCGCGGCTCCTCGTTCCGCGAGGGGTTTCACGACTACACCATCGCAACCGGCGGCATCGCGATCTTCCCCAGGCTCATCGCGTCCGAGCACAAGCCGGGTTTCCAGCGCCAGAGCGTGCCCAGCGGCCTGAACGAACTTGACACCCTCTTCGGCGGCGGCATCGACACCGGCACCAGCACCTTGTTCATCGGGCCCGCGGGGTGCGGAAAATCCACCGTCGCCCTCAAGTACGCTGTGTCCGCTGCCCGTCGCGGCGAAAAGGCCATCATCTTCACCTTTGATGAGGCCTTTGCCACCCTTGTCGATCGCGCCCAAGGCCTGGGAATGGATACGGCGTCCTGTCTCGCCGCTGGTACGCTCGAAATCCAGCAGATTGACCCTGCCGAGCTCTCCCCCGGCGAGTTCGTGGCCCGCGTACGCCGTCTTGTCGAAGAAGAGAATCTGCGTGTCCTCGTCGTGGACAGCATGAACGGCTTTCTCAACGCCATGCCTCACGAGCAATTCCTGGCCATGCAATTGCACGAGCTCCTTGCCTATCTGGGACAGCAGGGCGTGGCCACCATCCTCACCCTCGCTCAACACGGCTTTATCGGCACTATGCAATCGCCCGTCGACGTGAGCTACCTTGCCGATACCGTGCTCCTCTTTCGCTACTTCGAATACAAAGGCGAAATCCGCCAGGCCCTGTCCGTCCTCAAGAAAAGGAGCGGCCGCCACGAACGAGCCATTCGTGAATTACGGTTCGGTCCGAACAAGATTTCGGTCGGCGAACCATTGACCGACTTCAGAGGCGTCCTCACGGGAGTTCCCAGCTTCGTCGGCAACTCTTCCAAGGTGGAGGAATCCGCTGCTACCTGACATCACAGCTTCGCTGCACGAATTGCGCACCGTTATCTTCACTCCCATCGGCAAGGATGGACGCCTCATCGCGGGTCTGCTCGAACGGTCCGACATGCCCTGTCACGTTGCGGGTAGCTTTGCGGAACTATGCCGGCACATCGGCGACGGCGCCGGCGCAGCCATCATCTCTGAAGAAGCATTCCGGGGCGAATCCATTTCTCCGCTGCTCGATATCCTGCAGCACCAGCCGCCGTGGTCCGACTTCCCCTTGATTCTGCTTACTGTCAGCGGCCGCGTTACGGTTGAGAGCGAGCATCTGCGCAAACTCCGCGAGCCTCTTGGCAACATCTTCCTCCTGGAACGGCCCATCCGCCCCGAAACTCTCTTGAGCACGCTTGAGATCGCCCTCCGCGGCCGGCAGCGCCAGTACCAGATCCGCGATCAAATTCACCAGTACTCGCTGGCCCAGGAGGCACTTCTGCGCTCCGAGAAGCTCGCCGTCACGGGACGCCTCGCCGCCAGCATCGCCCACGAAATCAATAATCCTCTTGAAGCCATTACTAATCTCCTGTATCTCATGCGCTGCGATCCCTCGCCCGAGCAGCTGAAAACCTTCCTCGCCGACGCCGAACAGGAATTGGCCCGCGTCACCGAAATCACCAAGCAAACCCTGCGCTTCTATCGCGAGCCCTCCCAGCCCGTCGAAACCGACGTCGCCTCCGTCCTCGATTCCGTCCTCAAGCTCTATACCAACCGCATGTCGGTTGCGGCCGTCAGCGTGAAGCGCGAATGGCGCACCAGCAATGCGATGGTCTTGTCCACGCCCGGCGAACTCCGCCAGGTCCTCGCCAACCTCATCGGCAACGCCATCGACGCAATGCGCGGCGGCGGCCGCCTGCGCATCCGCCTCTCCGAGCAGCACGCCTCGCCCCTCAGCAGTTCCATTCGCATCAGCATTGCCGACACCGGCATCGGCATTCCTCCCGAAATCCTTCCTTCCATCTTCGAGCCCTTCGTCACCACAAAAGGCGAAACCGGTACCGGCCTCGGCCTGTGGGTCACCTCTGAGATCATTCGCAAGAACGGCTGGAAGATTCGCGTGCACAGCTGCAGAGCCGCCGCCCGCAGCGGCACCGTCTTCTCCATCATCATTCCCAAACTCGGCAAGCCCTCCGTCACCCCCGCGCACGCCGCCCCCGCCATCGCCCACTCCTGACTCGATTCCTGCCGACCGTCCGTCTCTTGTCCACCCCTCTGTCCCTTCGCCCGCTCGCCGCTCGCGCGCTCGTCCTTAGTCCCTTAGTCCCTTTAGTCCCTTAGTCCCTTAGTCCCTTAGTCCCTTAGTCTTTGTAATAATGAATCCCGTGATGCTTTCATCCCGCCCGCTAAGTTCTGTCCTGCTTCTGGCCTCACTCGCCGCCCTTTCATTCCCCGCCCACGCCGCATCCTCCAAAGAAGACGCCGATGCCCAGGCCGGTGCCGTGCTCTATCGCGACAAGGGCTGCCCCTACTGCCACGGACCAGCCCTCGCCGGCACCCCCAAAGGCCCCGCCCTGGCCGACATCCGCAAGGACAAGGACTGGCCCGCCGATAAAATGACCGCGCAGATTCTCAATGGCGGCAAAAAAATGCCGCCCTTCCGCGAGTCCCTCACCGACGACGAAATCGCCCAGCTTGTCACCTATCTCCGCGCCGCCAGGCGTCCCGCCCCGCCACCGTCCGCCGCGGGTTCACCCGCCCCAAGCGCATCCCCATCACCCCAAAACTAGCCGCCCTCGAGTCCCTTACCCCTCCTAGTCCCTAGTCCCCAGTCCCTAGCCCCTATCCCCGCCTCTTGCCTTCCGAGCTCATTCGCCGTACCTTGGCTCAGAGTTCCCATTCCACTCTGGAGCCAGCTCATGAACCTCGCGCTCTTCCTGCAGCAAAATCAGATCGATCCAGCCCAAGCCCAGAAGATTGCCCTCGCCTTCATGGCCATCTTGCCAATCTTCATGATCATCTGCCTCGCCGTGGTGATCATTCCCACCTGGTTCGTCTGCAAAAAGGCGGGCTTCTCCCCCTGGCTCTCCCTCCTCGTCATCGTCCCCTTTGGCGGCATCATCCTGCTGTACGTCCTCGCCTTCGCCGACTGGAAAGTCGTCCCCATAGCCGCCCCAGCCTACCCGCCCCCCTATCCCCCGCAGCCGCCCTACCCGCCCCAGGCCTGATCGCCCGGGCTTTCTGATCGCTGACCACTGATCGCTGACCACTGCGTCTCCTGTTAGCATCAGGAAGAGAAATGTCCGATCACGCCAGCTCTTCCGCGACAGGCCCCCGCGTCCGTTTTGCGCCTTCTCCAACCGGTTTTCTGCACGTCGGTTCCGCCCGCACCTTCATCTTCAACTGGCTCTACGCCCGCCGGAACAACGGGACCATGGTCTTGCGCCTCGACGACACCGACGTCGAACGCAACACCGATGCCAGCGTTCAATCCATCTTCGAAGGTCTCCGCTGGCTCGGCCTCAACTGGGACGAGGAGTACAAGCAGTCCGAACGCCTTGCCCTTCACCGCTCCGCCGCCCACGCCATCTTCGAAAAAGGCCTCGCCTACCGCGACTTCACCCCCGCCCACGCCGCCGAAGGCGAAGCCTCCTCAGTTCAGGGCGCATGGTTGTTCAACCCTGGCATGCGCGACCTCTCCCGCGAAGAATCCGACCGCCGCGCCGCCTCCGGCGAGCCCTTCGCCCTCCGCTACCGCGTCCCCCGCAATCAGGACCGCATCCTCAGCTTCACCGACGCCGTCTACGGCGCCCAATCCAAGCCCGCCGACGAAGTCGAAGACTTCGCCCTCCTCCGTTCGGATGGCAACCCCACCTACCACCTCGCCTCCTGCGTCGACGATGCCGACCTCCGCATCTCCCACATCATCCGCGGCCAGGACCACCTCACCAACACCTTCAAGCACTTGCTGATCTTCGAAGGCCTCGGCGCCCCTCCGCCCCAGTTCGCCCACCTGCCCCTGCTCGTCGCCCCCGACGGCGCCAAGCTCTCCAAGCGCAAGCACGGCCCCGTCGTCAGCGTCACCACCTACCGCGACGCCGGCTTCCTCCCCCAAGCCTTCATCAACTTCCTCTGCCTCCTCGGCTGGTCGCCCAAAAACGACCTCGAATTCCTCTCCATCCCCGAGATCACCGCACTCTTCACCCTCGAAGGTGTCAACCGCTCCAACGCCGTCATCAATTTCTCTGACGAAACCCCCTTCGACCCCAAGGCCGTCCATCTCAACTCCGAGCACATCCGCGCTCTCCCCGTCGACGAACTCGCCACGGCCATCGCGCCCTTCTTCGCCGAAGCCGGCCTCCACGCCGCGCCTGAAAAGCTCGCCGCCGTCACCCCGCTCATCCGCGAGCGCATCAAGCTGCTCAAAGACGCCGTCTCCGCCGCCGACTTTTTCTTCCTCGACGAGCTCCCGCCCTACGACCCCGCCGAGCTGATCCCCCAAATCAGCAAAAAAGAATCCGGCAACGCCGCTCTCGCCCTCCGCGTCCTCCAGCACGCGCAGCAGGTCCTCGCCAACACGCCCTTCGACCACGACTCCCTCGACGCCGCCCTCCGCGCCGCCGCCGGCGAGCTAGGCCTCAAACCCGGCCCCATGTTCCAGCCCATAAGAGTCGCCGTCTGCGGCCGCAAAAACGCCCCGCCCCTCTTCGAAACCATGATCGTCCTCGGCCGCGAAACATGCCTCCACCGCATCGCCCACGCCGAATCCCTCCTCGAATCGCTCGGTTGAATCGAACAACGCGCAGAGATCCTTTCGCCTGTTCTCCTGATAGTCTCTGCGAGTCGCAATGAGCGTCAGGGCACGACTTCAGTCGTGCCGCCGCACCCGTCTCTACTCCCGGGCTTTAGCCGCTGCGCCCTTCGTTTCCGCGCCCCTGCCCGCAAATCTCTCGCATCTTTGTTCGCGATGTCCCCAGCCTCTTCGGGAGGCACGAAGCGTCAGGGCACGACTTCAGTCGTGCCGCAACCGCCGGATACAATCACGTGGGCTTCAGCCCCTGCGCCCTTCGTTTCCGCGCCCCTGCCCGCAAATCTCTCGCACCTTTGTTCGCGATGTCCCCAGGCTCTTCGGGAGAGACACGAAGCGTCAGGGCACGACTTCAGTCGTGCCGCAACCGCCGGATACAATCACGTGGGCTTCAGCCCCTGCGCCCTTCGTTACCGCGCCCCTGCCGCAATTCTCTCGCACCTTTACTCGCGATGTCCCCAGGCTCTTCGGGAGACACGAAGCGTCAGGGCACGACTTCAGTCGTGCCGCAACCGCCGGATACAATCACGTGGGCTTCAGCCGCTGCGCCCTTCGTTTCCGCGCCCCTGCCGCAATTCTCTCGCACCTTTACTCGCGATGTCCCCAGGCTCTTCGGGAGACACGAAGCGTCAGGGCACGGCTTCAGCCGTGCCGCCACAGCCATCCCCACTCCCGGGCTCTAGCCCCTGCGCCCTTCGTTACCGCAGCCCTGCCCGCAATTCCCTCGCACCTTTGCTCGCGATGCCCCAGGCTCGTCGAAGGGGCACGAACCGTCAATGCATCTCTCAAATTTGTGTCCCGCCGGAATTTTCGAGGTCAGCACGAAGCGTCAGGGCACGACTTCAGTCGTGCCGCCACAGCCATCCCCACTCCCGGGCTTTAGCCCCTGCGCCCTTCGTTACCGCAGCCCTGCCCGCAATTCCCTCGCACCTTTGCTCGCGATGCCCCAGGCTCGTCCAAGGGGCACGAACCGTCAATGCATCTCTCAAATTTGTGTCCCGCCGGAATTTTCGAGGTCAGCACGAAGCGTCAGGGCACGACTTCAGTCGTGCCGCCACAGCCATCCCCACTCCCGGGCTTTAGCCCCTGCGCCTTTCGTTTCTTTAGGCACGCACTCCCAAACGGATATTCATCTGCCCTGTTTGCCAATCCCGCCTTCACTGGATTGTTGTCGATATACAGGCGATGCTGTTTGAAACTTTGCTCATTTAGGACCCGCACATCCGAATACCCCCGCTGCCATATCTCCCCTTGAAATCCCAATTCCTTCTTTGCACGAAACGAAAATCCGCCTTTGATCAACTGCATTGCCTTCTCAAGACTCGTCGCTCCCGGCAATGTCATCAACACGTGGACATGGTTGGGCATGATAACGAAGTCATGTACTTCGAAATGCCCTGAACGCATGTAGTTTCTCAAAACTTCGATCATCAGCACCGCCATCCGGTCCGTCTGGAAGAGGGATCTGCCACCGGCCGTTCCCGTCGTCACAAAGAACGTCCGAGAGATATACGACGCGCAGGACGGGTTCGAAGGACGAGACGGTTTCGACATATCGACGTCAAATTCTCGTTCAACGGAATGGCAATGCACGTGACCCGCGTCACTTCTTCCGGGTTATGCCGACGCCGCCTTCCGTGGAACAATATAGACATGGCAGTCATGACCGACCCAAATACAGAAAGCCCCGAAGTCCGTACCAACTTCCTGCGCGACCAGATCGCCCACGACGTCGCCACCCGCAAATTCGGCGACGCCCCCATCCAGACCCGCTTTCCTCCCGAGCCCAACGGCTACCTCCACATCGGCCATGCCAAAGCCATCTGCATCGACTTCGGCCTCGCCGACGACTTCGGCGGCAAAACCAACCTGCGCTTCGACGACACCAACCCCGAAAAAGAAGAGCAGGAGTACGTCGACTCCATCCAGCGCGACGTCCGCTGGCTCGGCTTCGACTGGGAGCGCCTCTGCTATGCCTCCGACTACTTCCCCCAGCTCTACGAGTGGGCCCTCAAGCTCATCCGCGACGGCAAAGCCTACGTCGACGACCTCACCGCCGACGAGATCCGCCAGCACCGCGGCACTCTGACAGAGCCCGGCAAAAACTCCCCCTACCGCGACCGCAGCGTCGAAGAAAATCTCGACCTCTTTCAGCGCATGAAGGCCGGCGAGTTCCCCGACGGCTCGCGAGTTTTACGAGCGAAAATCGACATGGCCTCGCCCAACCTCAACATGCGCGACCCCGTCATGTACCGCATCCTCCACGCCACCCACCACCGCACCGGCGACGAGTGGTGCATCTACCCCATGTACGACTACGCCCACGGCCAGTCCGACTCCATCGAGAACGTCACCCACTCCATGTGCTCGCTCGAGTTCGCCGACCACCAGCCCCTCTACCGCTGGTTCATCGACAACCTCGGCATCTTCCCCTCGCAGCAAATCGAGTTCGACCGCCTCAACTTCACCTACACGCTGCTGTCCAAGCGCAAGCTCCTGCAGCTCGTGCAGGAGAACCGCGTCAACGGCTGGGACGACCCCCGCATGCCCACGCTCTCCGGCCTGCGCCGCCGCGGCTTCACCCCCGAAGCCATCCGCGCCGTCGTCACCTCCCTCGGCGCCTCCCGCACCAACGTCGTACAGGACATCGAACTCCTCGAACACTTTCAGCGCGACGACCTCAACCACCGCGCCTCCCGCGCCATGGCCGTCCTGCGCCCCCTCAAGATCGTCATCACCAACTACCCTGAAGGCCAGGAAGAATACGTCGAAGTCGCCAACAACCCCGAGGACCCCAACGCCGGAACCCGCCAGGTCCCCTTCAGCCGCGAGATCTACATCGAGCACGACGACTTCCGCGAAGTCCCGCCGCCCAAGTACTACCGCCTCTCGCCCGGCAAGGAAGTCCGCCTGCGCAACGCCTACTTCATCACCGCGCAGAGCGTCGTCAAAGACGCCGCCGGCAATGTAGTAGAAGTTCACTGCACCTACGATCCCGCCAGCCGCGGCGGCAACTCCCCCGACGGCCGCAAGGTCAAGTCCACCATGCACTGGGTCTCGGCCCCGCATGCCCTCACCTCCGAAGTCCGCCTCTACGACAAGCTCTTCACCAAGCCCGATCCCAATGACCACCCCGAAGGCGGCAGCTTCCTCGACAACCTTAACCCCAACTCCCTCGAAATCATCGCAGACGCCAAACTAGAGCCGTCACTGGCCACGGCGCAACCCGGCCAGCCCTTCCAGTTCGAGCGCGTAGGCTATTTCACCCTCGACACGGACTCAACCGGCCAGAAAAAAATCTTCAATCGCACCCTCCCGCTAAAAGACACCTGGGCCAAAATCGAAAAGAAAGCCGGCGCCTGAGATCGTTACTGCCGCCTCCAGGGGGAGGGGCCTTTCAGGTGGAGGGAGCAGGGGCCTTCAGGCCCCTGAATCCGATATCAAATGACCACCGGCTTTAGCCGCGGGCCCTCTCTAAAAAGCGGCAAGCGCGCTTCTTCTATCTCCGCCCCTTACCCTTTCTCGCGCCACGCTTCTTTGCAGAATCCTTCACCGCCGCCCCAGCCTGTTCCGCAAACCCCGCCAGCTCCACCCGCCGCGCCACATGATCCTTGATCCAGTGCGGATCCCACCACTCCTTGGGATCGATCTGCACCCCATCCAGCTGCATCGCAAAATGCACATGATCGCCGCCGGCCATCCCCGTCATCCCGCTCAGCCCCATCACGCCGCCGCGCTTCACCATGTCGCCCTCGTGCACATCAATCCGGCTCAGGTGCCCATAAATCGTCTGCAGCCCGTACCCGTGATCCACCACAATGCAGTTGCCATAAATCCCCAGCGGCGCCGCCCACACCACGCGCCCGTCGTTCGACGCCTCCACGCCCACATGCTGCGTCACCGCCAGGTCGAGCCCCAAATGCACCTGGTGGTCGATCGTCTGGCCGTGATACACGTAGCTCCGCACATCGGCAAACGTGGCCTCCGCCGCCGAATGGCTCTGCCGCGTAAACGGCTGCGACCACAAAAAGTGATCGGCGGTCTTCAGCCGCAGATCCGCCAGCGTCTTGTTATTCGCCTTCCGCATCTCGCTGTTGATCTTCACAAAGCGCGCCACCGGGTCACCCGTCCCATTCGGATCGAGTTCCCCCAGCACCTTCTGCATAAACTGGTCCGTCACCTGGATCGTGTGCTGCGTATAAACCGGCTGTTCTTTTTTGGGGAAAATCACCGTCAGCGGCGTCGTCACATCGTTCCCAGCGCCGTTCCCCGCAAACACCACCGGCATTGTTCCCGCCGGCATATTCCACGCAAACGCAAACAGCGAGAACAGTCCCGGCTTCCCTCCCGGCATCGGCCACGCGCGAAACGTCTCATCGCCCACCCGCACACCCGCCGCCGTATAAGAACCGGTCACATTCAGCGTCGCCACGTCCGCCATGCCCTTGTAGAGATAGTGCTGGTCTGAGTCGGCGCTCACCACCGGCGGCTGCGTCGCCACGTTCACGTCGCGCTCCACCCGCGCGTCCCCGCCCATAAATCCACCGCTCGTCACCTCGACAACCAGCTTCGCCTTGCCATCCTTCAACTGCGGCCTAGTCTTCGCGCCGATGGTGAAGTGGAACACAGCATCCGGCCCCTTCGTCTCGCCCGCCTGCCACACCACATACTGCGCACCGTTCTGCTCCAACGTCGCGGTCGCCTTCTTCACACCGTGCGCATCGTGCACCGTCACGGTCACCGGCGTCGCCTGCCCAATCGCCGTCAACTCCGCCGGAACATCCACCGCAGGTTTACTGCCGCACCCGGCTAATGCCACACACACAGTCAAACTACAAAGATCAGCCAACAAGACGGAAAAGCGAATAGAGGAAGACATGCTACTAAATTCTAGCCGCCGGCATGCTTGCCGCATCAGTGCTCAACTTGAGACGCCTTCTCCAAGGAACACTACCCGGTTTCCTGCAGGCTGTCGTGTATGTCGATCGGGGTGGTGCTATCGCGCGTGATGAGAGAACCCTTCTTGCGAACGCTAGCTGTCGCGCAAGCATTCCGACCCCGTTTTTTCATCTCTGACGGCCCAGATTCTCATTGACTCGCAATCCGTTTGCGATCAGACTTCCTATGCATTTTCTTCGGGCCACCCCGGACTCGCCTTCCCACGACTTGAAACACAACCCTGAGGAGTCACTGTGATGACGCAGTTCCCTGGTTCTACGTTTTGCCTGCGCAGAATGGCGATTTGGCCCTTTCTCGGTATTCTCTTTTTCCTCTCCACGATTGCAGTCTCGGCGGAGCCCATCACCTACACCGGTTTCACCATTACCGACGGCAGCCTCGGTGCATGGAAATTCCACAACGCGCGCGTATACCTCACCTTCCAAAGCGACACCAGGAACGTTCAATTCATGCAGGCCCCTGGCGACGGGGGAACCATTGACATCTACATCAATCAGACCGGCAAGGCATCGGTCACAATCATCAGCGAGGGAAAGCTCGTGACAGCCACCTTCGCTCCAAATCAGATCTTTGTCAGTGTTGACCTGGGACACAGCAACGACCTCCCCCATCTGGGCGGCAGAGGCGTTGGCTTCGGCTCCGTCACCCCCACCGGAATCGAGCCCACCTATCCGCTCGGCATTAACGAAGGTACTCTTCATTGGGGCCTCATCTCCGGTTTCGGCGGACAGATCATCGGCAACGGAACGCCTAGCAGTGAATTGGTGGCGCTTTCCACAGATCTGAAACACACCACCAACTTCAGTGGGAATGCATGGCCTTGCGTAGGCTTTCCCAACGACTGCACTGCCCCCAATCCGCTCCACACCGATAAAGGGGATTTATACCTGCGTCTGCCATATTGGGAAACCTACGGCGATGGATTGCCCGCTGATGCCACCGGAGAGTCCCATCCCAGTCTGGGCACCGCCTTCTTCACGGCAAGAGTGGGCGAAATTGAAGAGAAGAATCTCATCCCAATGCTGGACCCAACCAGCGCCGCCAAGACCAATGCCATCACCTACTACGGCTATGTCATCTCCGATGTCACGTTGGGGACCGAACATTATTCCGGAGCTGAAGTCTACTTGTCTTTCGACGCGGACGTTTCAACTGTTCAGCCTTTGACCGGGTCTTCAGTGGGATTTAAAAATACTGTCGGTGACGCCCACGTAACCATCGTCACCGGCCGGCATATCGTTTCCGCGGACTTCGAACCCGACCAGATCTATGTCTACTCCGATTCGACAAATGCCGGCATCGGTTTCGGATCTAACACCGGCGGCAACGGCTACCCGCTTGCCATCACCGCAAAATCCCCGGGCATTGGCAACTTCCTCGACTATCCGGCTTCCCTCCTCGTTACGTTTTCGACCGTTGCCGCCGTTTCCGATATAACCCTGCATCCAAATGATGCGAATCAGTACAGCCCCGCCACTTCCACGTTATCCGCGGACCTCACTCATCCCACCGCGCTCGGCGGCGAGGCATCTTCCTGCGTTGCCTTTGACCCCGTTACTAGCCATTGCTCAATCCTCACCCCCATCGGACTGAAAACCAACCGTGGAGAGTTTTACCTGTATGAGCCATATCGGCAAGACAGCCCCAGCGTCTTCTCCGTCAACTCGGGTGTCTTCTGGTCCGAAGTGCGGCACGGCAAGAGCGCCGAAGACTAGGGCAAGACCACAGTAACCGCATCGCTTTCTGACGTTCTAGAAGGGGTATTCTTCTGTCGAGAAGAATACCCCTTGGCTGTCTGGCCTTCGATACGAAACTATGGATCGGCGTCGCCTGCCCAATCGCCGTCAGCGATGCGGGCACTTCCACCACAGGTTTATTGCCGCGCCCGGTCGCGACCGCACACAAAATTACGCAACGAAATTTGCGGAAGATATTGAGGTCCGCTGGTCGCCCGTTCCGTCCGCCTCGCCCGGCAATCATCCGCCTCGTTGCCGCTCAGAGCCAGCCAAACTCTGCTTTGCGGCCGGATTGCCCGGCTCACACCCCGCAAAGATCAGCGTGATCGCGTCCGATGAGATTTCTTCGCTCCGGTTCGCGCAGACCTCGCCCGCAAGTCGCTCTGCCGGACTTGAATGCCGTCGAGAATGCAGTTGAGCCCAAACTCAAACGCCCCGCTGGGATCCTCCGAGAACGCCCCGGAAGCGACGGCCGCCTGGAGCTGGGCATATCGGCTGCCATCAGACCCCAACAACACGCTCAACTCCCGAATCCAGCGCTTGGACGAACCGCCCGCACTCTTCAGCCCTTCAAATGTCGCGTACCCGCGAATATGGCCGATAATTGCGAGAAATGCATACCAGCACTCGCTGGGCGCAAGGCCGGCCTCCGCCAGCAACTTCAGCGCCGCTTCCACCCATGCCAGCTCGTTAGGCCCCATCATCGCGCGGCGCGTGGTTGTGGCTTCCAGAAACCACCGGTGCCTTCGGTAGATCTCGGCGCAGCCGCATGTCCATTCGAGCAGCTGTTCCTTCCACGAGTGCGAATCCGCAGTTAGGATTGGCGCCGAACCTCCCGCCGCATCGATCATCACCGCAACCAGGTCCGATTTGCCCGGAAAGTATCGATAAAGCGCCATCGTCGTCACATCCGACTCCCGCGCCACCCTCTGCATCGTAACTGCTTCCAGGCCCTCCGCATCGGCAATCCGGATTGCTGTCCGCGCGATCGCGCCTGTGCTGAGCGCCGGCTTGGGGCCGCGGCTGGGTACGCGTTCCTTTTCCCAAACCAGGTTTCGACTGCCTTTCTTCGTTATCACCATTGCTTGGCTCCAAAGCCTCCAGTTAGAAAGGACGATCCGTTCAATGCCGCGTTAAATTGTCTTCGCGGAAGAATTGTGTATAGTATACACAGTTGGAGGTAGCGCATGATCTGGCTCTCTTTCGCGGCAGTGTTGGCGGCATTGACTCTGCCTCCCGCGGTTCTGCTCATGCAACGCAAGGTGCGCCAGGCGCGAACCGCAGCCGAACTGCAGATCCTGGCTCCCGGCGGAATTGCCGAGCAAACCTTCGTCTCCGTTGGAGGGATTGATCAGTGGATCAGTATTCGCGGCGAAGACCGCGAAAATCCCGCGCTGTTGATCCTGCATGGCGGCCCCGGTTGTTCCTACTCCATCTTCACTCCGCATCTGCGCGGATGGGAGAAACACTTCACTCTCATTCAATGGGACCAGAGAGGCGCTGGAAAAACGTTCGCGCGCTCCGGCCGGCGCGCCAGCGCTCCAATGAACTTTGATCGGCTGGCGCTCGATGCCGTGGAGGTTGCCGAGTATGCGCGCCGCCGCCTGGGCAAACAACGGCTGTTCCTCATGGCCAGTTCGCTCGGGTCGGTATTCGGAATACAAGTTGCGCAACGCCGTCCCGATCTGTTCGACGCCTACATCGGGACCGATCAGAACGTCGGCTTGATCCGGGCGCGAAGCGAAAACCATCAGCAGTTGCTGGCACGCCTGCGATCGCTCGGCCTCATCAAGGGCGCCAGGACGGTGGAGCGAATCGGCGCCAATCCCGCATACTGGAGCCCCAGCGACTACGAAGCCATCGCGCGCTGGACCATGAGGTCCGACACCGCGGGATTCAAGCCGACCATGAAGCTACTCAAGGATGCGGTCTGGAACGCGCCAGGATGGTCCTTTCGGGATATCCGAGCGTTCGTGGCCGGCATGCGCTTCAGCCTGCAACAACTGCTGCC
This sequence comes from uncultured Acidobacteriota bacterium, assembly GCA_963846375.1. GTDB lineage: Bacteria > Acidobacteriota > Terriglobia > Terriglobales > Acidobacteriaceae > Telmatobacter. Next base: position 14,529 of record CAWJVV010000011.1, on the reverse strand, counting down.
CGACATCACCCGATACGATGCCTGGAAACAGGACTTGCACTTTCAGATCCCGTTCTTCATCCTTCAGGGTGAGCGGGACGTGTTGACCACCCCAAACGAAGCGAGAGCCCTCTTCCAGGATGTGACTGCTCCCATCAGGAGCTTCAGCTTGATCCCCGACGCAGGACACTTCGCGGCCTTTCAGCAGCCGAACGAATTTCTAAAGCAACTTCTCATTCACGTTCGTCCCCTCGCCCAAGTTCCCGTCCGGACGCCTTGATCCCGCGCGTAATCTACATCGCGGGCACCGACGGCAACCTTCACGCGCTCCAGTAGTCTCAGCCCGGCAGTCCGGAGCGGCTCACACGTCGTCCAGGCGCTCTCACACCCAACCGTGACCGCTGTCACCAACCCCCAACCCGCAACCTGCGCATACTCGACACAGGTTCTGAGGAACCAGCAGGAATTGTGTCCCTGCCACCGATCTTTCCTATTGCAGATTGCAATTTTTGCAGGTGATCTGAATCACACTCGCGCTCAAACCTGCGTGCATCCGCATGAAACAATAATAGTTATTCAATTTTTTTAATTCCGCATCGGGCCCTCCCCGATGCCTCACTTGCCGACCACATCAATCGGCACCGTGATCGTCTTCGGCGGCATGCAAGCCGTCTTGTCGCAGGCCTGGTAGCGAAGCTTGGCCTTCACAAGATGATCGCCCGGGTCGGCCATCAGCCTGGCCTGAATCGTGAACTCGCCGGTGTAGACGCTCAGCTTGGTGTCCGGATCGGCCGGCAGAACAAACTCCGCCCCCGGCGGGTAGGTGGCGTCTTCCAGCTTCACCCCGGCATCCGCCGGAACCGAGAGCACCGTGGGAATCAGAAACTCGTCCTTGGGCGCGTGCGAGTTGATGTGAAACCCCGGCTCGATGCGGAAGTGCATCGCCACGGCGCTGGACTTGCCGGCTGGGAGTGTGACCTGCTCGGGATAGAGATACTCCACGGCTCCCAGCTTGCCGATCGACTGGTCGGGCACGTCGGACGAGAACTGGCCATGCGCGCCTGCACAGGCCAGCGCCAGCACCGCCAGTGGGACGAAGGACAGCCTCACTTGCCGGCTCCGATGATGCGCCGGATCTTGGCTTCCATATCGTCCTTGGAACTGATCCCCATCTGTGCGGCGACAACGGTGCCGCTGCGGTCGACGTAGAACGAGGTGGGCATGGCGTCCAGGCCGCCGTAGGGCTTCTCCAGGCTGTCGCCGCCGAGCAGCACTGGGTAGGGCATGTGCTCCTGCTGCACGAACTCAGCCACGGCGGTCTTTTGCTTGGCCAAACCGGCCGTGTCGCTGGCGGGCAGGTCGTCGCCTTCCGAATCGATGCCGAGGACCTCAAAACCCTGGCTGGCATACTGGTCGCGAAGCTGAACGATCCACGGAGTCTCCAGCTTGCAGGGGCCGCACCACGTGGCCCAGAAGTTCACCAGGACAGCCTTGCCTTTGTAATCGGCCAGCGAAACCTTGTTGCCCTTCAAGTCTTCCAAAGCGAACGCGGGCGCGGGCTTGCCGACCAGGGGCGAGGGCGGCATGCCGTCGTCCGGGACGCCGGCTGAGGACGATCCGGCAGCGACCAGCTGCCCGTGGCTGGCGGCGGCCAGCATCTTTTCGGCAGCCTGCTTGCGGTACTCGTAGTTGGCCCATCCCGCCCAGGCAAAGACAGCCAGGACAAAGAGGGTGACAAACAGAACAAAGGTGTTGCGCTTCAAGCGAATCGGACCTCGCAGTATCCATTGTAAGACGCGGGTCGGCGGGCCCTGGTTACAGTTCCCGCTCCTGCCAAGCTGGTAGGATGGGGTACCGATGAGACCCAGAGATGAGGACTGTGGTGAGCCGCTGACGCCGGCGGCGCTGGTGCGCCTGGAAGCTGCGGCACTGGAGGAGCTTGCCGCGCGGCTCGAAGGTTCGATGTCCGCCTCATTCGACCGCGCTGTCGAGCTGATCCTGCGCTGCGGCGAGAGCAACGGGCGCGTGGTGGTGACGGGGATGGGCAAGAGCGGCATCATCGCCCAGAAGATCGCGGCCACGCTGAGCTCGACGGGGTCGCCGGCGCTGTTCCTGCACCCGGCCGAAGCGGTGCACGGCGATGTGGGCGTGCTGATGCCGGGCGACGTGGTGATTGCGCTGTCGGCGAGCGGCGAGACGGAGGAGATTCTGCGCCTGCTGGCAACGCTCAAGCGGAAGGGCGATGCGCTGATCAGCTTCTGCTGCAAGCTGGATTCGACGCTGGCAACGGCGAGCGATGTGGCGCTGGATTGCAGCGTGGCGCGCGAGGCCTGCGGGATGAACCTGGCGCCCACCTCTTCGACCACGGCGATGCTGGCGCTGGGCGACGCGCTGGCAGTGGCGGTGAGTTTGAAGAAGGGCTTCCGGGCGGAAGACTTTGCGGAGCTGCACCCCGGCGGCAAGCTGGGCAAGCGGCTGGCCAAGGTGCGCGACCTGATGCACGCGGGCAATGAGGTTCCGGTGGTGGCTCCGGAAACGGCGATGTCCGATGTGATCTACGAGATGTCGTCGAAGAAGCTGGGGATGACGACCGTGCAGGAGGCGGGGCGGCTGCTCGGTGTGATCAGCGATGGCGACCTGCGGAGGCTGCTGGAGCGCGAAGGCGGCGCGGCGCTGAGCAAGTCGGCGGGCGAAGCGATGAACGCAACGCCGAAGACAATAACCTCGAGCGAACTCGCGGCCAAAGCTCTGGCGGTCCTGGAGGCGCGCAAGATTACTTCACTGGTAGTCGTGGACGACGAGGGGCGTGTCGAAGGCGTCGTGCACCTGCATGACCTGTGGGGCGTCGAGCTGATCTGAAGGCAGGGGCTGGGGACTGGGGTCTAGGGACGAGAGCGGCGCAACGGATGATCCGGAAGATGGCAATCCTACTGGATGAGTCAAGATGACTGGTCCCAAGATGTTCTCCACGGTGACCGTTCTGTCCGCATGTGCCGCGCTTGTTTCGGGTGGAGCTCACGCGCAGGCTGACAAGGCAGGGATGGGATCGCTTGAGGGACAGGTGGTTTGCGCCGAGGGCAACACGCCTGCGCGGTTTGCGACGGTGCGGCTGATGCCGCTGAAGGATCTGGGCAACCCGGATGGAAGCTATGTTGAGGCAAAGACCGACCTCGAGGGCAGGTACAGCTTTGCCGCGATACGGGCGGGGGAGTACATTGCGCGCGCTTTGCTTGCCGGATACAGCGACGACTCGGAGTTGATCCTGACGTTTGTCGACCAAATGGGTTTGGAGGAGCGCAAGGCCGCGGTCGGAATGCTGACACAGGTCCAGGTAAAGACCGGAGGACTCTCGCACCTGGACCTGACCATCCGGCGCGGTGGCGCGATCAGCGGGCAGGTGAGCTTCGACACAGGAGGTGCGCTGAACCACGCCGAGGTGAAGGCGACGCTGGTATCAAGCAAGTTTCTCGATCGGGTGTCTCCCGCCGCCACGCAGGTCTTCCACGGATCGATCCTGGAACGAATTGAGCATGCCGATGATCGCGGTGTGTATCGGTTTTCGGCGCTGCCTGAGGGAAAGTATCGGATTGAAGTGCGAGTGTATGTGCCGTTCGATCCCAACGCGTCGAACTCGTTGCGGCGGTCAGCGGCTGAATTGAAGGTCTATTCTCCGGATTCTCTATCACAAAGAGATACCAAGCTGGTGGATGTGGACTACGGCGACGAGTTCACGGGCGTGGACATCACGATTCCGATAAGCCACCTGCACTCCGTGGGCGGCGTTGTCACGCAAGGGGGCGCTCCGCTGGGGGGAGCTACCGTGGAGATTCATCCGCAGAGCGAGAAGGTAAACCCACGCGACTGGCACTGGTATGCCGTGACGCTTGAAGACGGAAGTTATTGCCTAGATCTGGTGCCGGCGGGCACGTATCAGATTGTTGCCCGACACACAGGTAGAAGCGTAGACCCTCGGGCGCGTGCCACTCGGAGCATCACCGTGACAGTGCTGGATGCGGATATCGCGGATGCGAATGTCGATCTGCCGAGGCAGGCGCAATGAGAGAGACAGGGACCAGAGTCGCTACTGGCGGAAAGCATCGGCTACGATACTCCACACCCATTGCTAGCACCTCTCGGCGAGATGGTATTCTTGGCTCCCACCCCGGTTCAGAGAAAGCAAGAATGATGTGAGGAACAAATGAGTTCGAGTTCCGAAAAGATTGAGACGGCGCTGAAGGTGTATGAGGGAGTGAGCAATGCGTTGACAGTTGCGGGAATGAACGAGGCTACGGCGAACAAGTATGCCTATTTTGCCCAGCAGCTTTATCAGTACATCAAGGATCGGCCGAGCTTGCAGGAGGCGCTGCAAGGGGCCAAGCAGGTGTACGACCTGAACAAGGGTGCCAAAGGCTGGGCGGCGGCGGCTCGGCTTGAGTCCAACGCCAGAACCATGAGTGCCGCGGGTATGGCCGAGAAGTTCGCGACCAGGGGGACGATCTCAGCGGGCGGGGCGATTTCAGCTTTTGTCGAGTACTTTGCGGGAATTGCGAAGACGTTGGGGATTGAACTGAATGAGTGCGCGATCGCGGTGACGAAGGTGATCCTGGACATCCTGACGACGATTGCGCTGGTGGACACGGTGGTGGGGGTGTGGGCCGCAGCCTTGCAGGCCCTTGCCGTGGGTGCGGATACCAAGGGGATGATCAATGCGTGCTTTGTGGCGGAGGCGGAACCGGCACATTAGGCGCGATCTGGCTGCCTGAAAGGGTGATGGTCAACGGTACTGCGGAACCATGAGGACGATCATCTCGAGGTCGCGGTCGAGGATGACCGAGGTGTCGGGGCTGGTGAGCTCGTAGTGGACCTGGAGGCGCTTGTCCTTGAGCCGTCGGACGAAGTCGTCGGCTTCCTCTTCGCGCTTGAAGTTTTTGACGTAGGTGCCGACTCGGCATTCGTCGACGAAGTAGGTATAGGTTAGTTCGGCCCAGTGGCGGCCGCCCTCGGTGTGAACCTTGCCGGACTGGATGGTAGCCTGCGTGGCGGGCCAGCCTTCCATGGCTTTGGTCTGGCGGCGCTTTTGATACAGCTTCTGCATCCAGCGAGCGGCGATAGCTCCGGGGATGATGCCGAAGATCTTGAGGAGCTTGATGATCCAAAAGACGAAGATGCCCCAGTTGATGTGGTTTGGATCCATGGCTGGGATTATGGCATCGGGTTGGGGAGAAATCCGTGTCAGCGATCAAAAGCGGGGAAACGAATTCCTGGGAGCGGCAAAAGGGCGCGGGCCGGGAGGCCGCACGACAGCCGGTCAGGAGACCGGCGCTACATGGCTGCACGTCAACCGGCCGCGAGATTGTGACACAATCCCGCTATTCCTGTTTCGCGTTATCGAAATGGAGGAGGCGGGATGGCGGAGGCCACCATGCAGGGAACCGGAAAGACGGCGCTGATTACGGGGGCATCGAGCGGCTTTGGGCTCCTGACCACGATTGCGCTGGCGCGGCGGGGTTGGCGCGTGCTGGCGACGATGCGCAACCCCGATCGCAGCGGAAAGCTGGAAGAGGCTGCACGGGCGGCTGGCGTGCTGGAGCGACTGGAGTTGCTGCGGCTGGATGTGACGAAGGGCGACGAGATTGCGGCCGTGGCGGGACAGGTGGCGAGCCGGCAGGATCCGCTGCATGGGCTGGTGAATAATGCCGGGTTTGCACTACCGGGATTTACCGAGGACGTGACGGACGCGGAGCTGCGCGAGCAGTTCGAAACGAATTTCTTTGGCGCGGCGGCCATGACGCGGGCTCTGCTGCCGGTGATGCGGCGGCAGGGGTTCGGACACGTGGTGATGGTGTCGTCAATCTCGGGGCGGCTGGGGTTTCCGGGCGTGGGCAGCTATGCGGCGGCGAAGTTCGCGCTGGAGGGATGGACGGAGAGCCTGCGCTACGAGATGAAGCCGGTAGGGATCCAGGTGGCGATTGTGGAGCCTGGAGCGTTTGAGACAGACATCTGGACGCGGAATGCGAAGATCGCGGACGGGATGAGGGATCCGACGTCACCGAATGCTGGCCGTGTTGAGAAGTGGCGCGCGCGAGTTCAAGGACAACGGCAGAAGGCCGACCCACAGGTGGTGGCGGATTTGATTGCGCGGGTGCTTGAGACTCCGCGGCCACGGCTGCGGTATGTGATCGGAACGGACGCGCGGATGGGATTGATGATGAAGGCGCTGCTGCCGCGGGCGATATTTGAGTGGCTGATTTCGAAGAATACGGGAATGGAGTGAAAGAACAGGGACTAGGGACTCGGGGCTGGGACTGGGAATCAGAGGTCGGGGATCAGGGATCAGAACAGACTGGCTGGGTGAGGTTCGTGGTTTCCCAGGTCTCCAATCCCAGGAGACCCGGGGCACCCATCATTCTTGGTCCATCGGCATTTTTCTACGGTCGTTCTTTTCGTTGTGTCATGGGGTAGACGGGGTGTGTCTGCGATGACACGGCTGGATGGGCGCACGGGCCGTTAATTCCTTTGGTTTCAATCATGCACATATTGGCTTCCTGCCTGCACTTCTCTCTGGCGCGGGGCGTTCGAGGCATAGGAAACAAGTTGCCTTGGATGCCGGGAATCAGGACCTGCGGACGACGGCCTGTCCGCGGGCGGTCCGGTGGCCCTCGGGCGCCCTGCAACAACACCCCGAGACGGAGCGATGCGATGGCGAGTTCGTATCAGGTGTGGGAGATGCTGGGGCGGACGAGAGTCGCGGACCAACAGCCGGCAAATGCACGAACATTTAGAATGGAATCTGCCATTTCATTGCCTTGCGTTCCCCAAGAACCGGGCCCGGAAGCGGGCGGTTGTGTTGCCGGGCGGTTGGGTGAACGGGAAAGTTTGCGCGCTTTGCATCGTTGGTCGAAGCTCTTTATTCCTACCCTGCGCGAGGCCCCGGCAGATGCCGAAGTGGCCAGCCACAAATTCCTGCTGCGGGCCGGATATATTCGCCAGCTGGGCGCGGGGATTTACAACTATCTGTTTCTGGGGCAGCGGTCGCTGAACAAGATCATCGCGATTGTGCGCGAGGAGATGGACAAGATCGGGCAGGAGTTCTATCTGCCGGCGATTCTGCCCAAGGAGCCGTGGGAGGAGAGCGGCCGCTGGACGGCGATGGGCGACAACATGTTTCGCCTGAAGGACCGCAAGGGCGCGGAGCTGTGCCTGGGCATGACGCACGAAGAGATCATGACCTCGATTGCGCGGAGCGAATTGCGCAGCTACAAGCAGTTGCCGCAGATCTGGTACCAGATTCAGACCAAGTTTCGCGATGAGCCGCGGCCGAAGGCGGGATTGCTGCGCGTGCGGCAGTTCACGATGAAGGACAGCTACTCCTTTGATCTGGACAAGGCCGGGCTGGACAAGAGCTATGACCTGCACGATGCGGTGTATCGCACGATCTTTACGCGCTGCGGGTTGAAGTTTGTTGCGGTGGAGGCGGATTCGGGGGCCATGGGCGGATCGCAGTCGCAGGAGTTCATGGTCTACACCGATGCCGGCGAGGATCTGATTGCGAGCTGCCCGGTGTGCGGCTATGCGGCGAATCTGGAGAAGGCGACGTCGCGGCTGGAGCCGGTGACGGAGATGGAGCCGACGGGCGATGGCATGCCGGAGCTGGTGTCATACGCCGGGCTGCGCGGCGATTGCCGATGTGGCGGAGTTCTTCAAGATTTCGCCGGCCAGCGACATCAAGTGCGTGGCCTACATGGCGCTGAAGCGCGGAGCGCGAAAAGAAGCCAAGGATACGTGGCATGGCGTGGCGGCCTTTTTGCGCGGCGACCACCAGGTGAACGAGACCAAGCTGCTGGGCGCGGTTGGCGGCGCGGAGCTGCGCACCATGCAGGCCGAGGAGTTGGAGCAGTACTTCAACGGGCCGGCGGGATATCTGGGGCCGGTGGGATTGAAGCACGGCGACAAGCCGCTGGGCGAGGGGCTGACGGTGGTGGTGGACAAGTCGCTCGAAGGCCGCAAGAACCTGGTGTGCGGGCGCCAACAAGCTGGACTATCACTTGCGCAACGTGGTGCCGGGGCGCGATTTCACCTGGACGCTGAGCGCGGATATTCGCAGCGTGAACGAGGGCGAGGCCTGCCCGGCGGACGGATGCGGCGGGCAAGCTGGTGGTGGGCAAAGCCGTCGAAGTCGGGCACATCTTCAAGCTGGGCTACAAGTACACCGAGTCGATGGGCGCACGGGTGCTGGATGCGAATGGCAAGGAAGTGATGCCGATCATGGGCTGCTACGGCATCGGGATTGAGCGCATTCTGACGGCGGCGATCGAGCAGTCGAACGATGAGAACGGGTTCTGGCTGCCGGCGTCGATTGCGCCGTTCACCGTGGTGGTGACGGTGACCAACGTGGCGGATGCGGCGCTGCGCGAGACGGGCGAAAAGCTGGCGGCGGAGCTGGAAGCGGCGGGCGCTCGATGTGCTGCTGGATGACCGCGACGAGCGCGCCGGCGTCAAATTCAAAGATGCCGATCTGGTGGGGATTCCGTATCGGATCAATGTGGGCAAGAAGGCTGCGAGCGGCCAGGTGGAGCTGGTGACGCGGGCGACCTCGACACAGTGCGGACGTGGCGCTGAGCGAAGTGGTGGCGCGGTGAAGCGCTGTACAGGAAGACGAATTCTGGCTCAGCCTCTAACTGTGAGGAGACTAGTCTGCGTGCGAATACGGCGCGAGTCAGTTAACTGATAGCTAGACTGGAGCAGGAGCGACAATGGCGTTGAAGATCAAGCTGGCGAATGCCCACGGGGACGCATGCCCTGGGCGATGCTGGCGCTGCGCGTGGCGCTGATTGCGATGTCGCTGTCTGCCGTGCGTCGACGGTGCTGAGCGTTTGCGGGTATCTACTACTTCAAGTACCAGGGCATTGTGGATGCGCGGCTGAAGCAGCCGCTGTTTGCAAGAACACGGCGAAGATCTATGCGGCGCCGCGCGAAGTGCGGCCGGGGCAGAAGCTGACGTTCAGCTGATCGCGAATGAGCTGCGCCAGGCCGGCTACACGACGACGGAGCCGCGAAGGAATCGCCGCTGGGGACGTATCAGCGAGACAGGGCCAAGCGATCGCGGTGCAGCCCGGGCCGCAGTCGTACCACGCGCAGGACTGGCGCGACGATTCACGTGAGCGGCGGCGTGGTGGACTCGATCAACGACGATCACGGGCAGGCGCTGGCCAGCTACGAGCTGGAGCCGCTGCTGATCACCGGCTTGAGCGAGGACGCGAATCGCACCAAGCGGCGGCTGATGACCTATGACGAGATTCCGCAGAACCTGGTGCAGGCGGTGGTGGCCATTGAAGACCGGCGCTTCTTTGAGCACGGCGGCGTGGACTACTTCCGCCTGATGGGCGCGTTGCGCAACGATCTGACGCCGGGCAGCAGCAACGTGAGGGCGGATCGACGCTGACGATGCAGCTGGCGCGCGGATTCTTTCTGACGCCGGAGAAGCGCATCAAGCGCAAGATGATCGAGATCGTCATCACGTTCCAGCTCGAACACCGCTTCACCAAGAAGCAGATCTTCGAGATGTATGCCAACCAGATCAACCTGGGGCAGCGCGGCAGCTTTTCGATCAACGGATTCGGCGAGGCGGCGCAGGCGTACTTTGGCAAGGATGTGCGCGCAGCTGGATCTGGCGGAGTGCGCGTTGCTGGCGGGCATCATTCAGAGCCCGAACCACTTGACTCCGTTCCGGCATGCGGAGCGCGCGCTCGAGCGGCGCAACCTGGTGCTGGACTCGATGGTGGAGACGGGCGCGATCACCAAGGACCAGGCGGAGCGCGCCAAGGAAGAGCCGCTGCACCTGACGCCGGGCAGCGTGGACGCCAGCGAAGCGCCGTATTTTGTCGACCTGGTGCGCGACCAGCTGATGCAGAAGACTGGGCGATCGCGATTTCAACCGCGAAGGATTGCGCATCTACACGTCGCTTGATCCTGATCTGCAGCAGTGGCCACCGCGGCGGTCGAATTCCACGTGCCACATGATGGACGAGCAGGTGGACAGGCTGCATGCGCGCGCGCAAGAAGCTGGGGCAGCCGTACGACAATCATCTATCCGCAGGTGGCGCTGATTGCGCTGAATCCGCACACCGGGCAGGTGCTGGCGCTGGTGGGCGGGCGCAGCTACGGCACATCGCAGTTGAATCACGCGGTGGCGCATCGGCCCACGGGTTCGATCTTCAAGCCGTTCGTCTATGCGTCGGCGTTCCAGACGGCGGTCGAGGGCACGCATGCTGCCGGGACAGGACAAGCTGTTCTCTCCGGTCACCATGCTGAACGACCAGCAGACGACCTACGAGGAGGGCAGACCAGGAATACACGCCACGCAACATGCACAGGGCAGTATCACGACGAGGTGACGGCGCGGTATGCGCTGCATGCGCTCGCTGAACAACGCCACCATCAGCCTGGCTTCGATGATCGGCTTCGATCGCGTTGCGGCGCTGGCGCGCGATGCGGGCGTGAAGAGCGCGCGCGGCACGCCTTCGATGGCGATCGGCTCCTATGACGCTACGCCGCTCGATATGGCGGGCGCCTACACGGTGTTCGCCAATGGCGGCGTGCACCTCGACCCGTGGATGCTGGCCAGCGTGCGCACTCCGTCCGGCGACGTGATCAATGACTTCACGCCGACTTCAAAACAGGTGCTCGATCCGCGCGTGGCGTTACCTGACGACGAACATGATGGAGGACGTGCTGAACGCGGCGAACGGAACCGGCGCTGGCGTGCGCAACATGGGATTCACGGCGCCGGCAGCGGGCAAGACGGGCACCAGCCACGACGCCTGGTTTGCGGGCTTCACAAGCAACCTGCTCTGCGTTGTGTGGGTGGGCAACGACGACTACACCGACATCAAGCTTGCAGGGCGCGCGATGCCGCCGCGCCCGATCTGGGCGGAGTTCATGAAGAAGGCGGTGCAGCTGCCGCAGTACTCCGACACGCATGAGTTCTCGTGCCCCGACGGCGTGGAGTTGTGAACCTGGACAAGGCGACGAACCTGCTGGCCGATGCGGCCTGTCCCGATGACTACACGCGGCGTTTCTTGATGGCACCGCGCCGACCGATACGTGCGATCATCCGCCGGATCATCGCAACATCTTTCAGAAGATCTTCGGGGTGGGCAAAGCCGGGAAACTGAATCAGCAGCTTAGCTAAGCTTCAGGGCGGACATGGTCTAGCCGTTCGAGCTGTCGATGTCACGGCCATCGGGCATGGGCTGGCAGCGCGGGCACCAGAAAGTGACGCGCGCATCGGGGCCCTGGATGCGGCGGCGAATGGGCTCGCCGCAGCGGCGGCATGGCTCGCCGTTGCGGCCGTAGACCCAGAGACTTTCGCGCCGGGATCGGATTGGTGAGTGGTGCGGCGATGCTGGCCGCGATAGGTGACGATCGTGTCGCGCGAGTCTTCGAGGACGTTGGCGGCGAGCAGCTTGCGCGGCGATGGCGACCAGCGCGTCGATTTGTTCGCGCGTGAGCGCTGCGACTTTGCAGAACGGATTGATGCCGGTCGACAAAGCAGATCTCCGACTTGAAGACATTGCCTACGCCGGCGAGCACTTCCTGATGCAGCAGCACGTCGCCGATTTCTTCGTGCGCGCTGCGCGCAGGACGCGTCGATGGCGGCTGTCGGCGTCGAACTCGGCGCTGAGCACGTCGTCGGCGGGCTGCGGGATTCGGCGGTCGCGCGCCAGAGACTGCGCCGTGTGCATCTCGCGCCACGGGCACGTCGAAAGCCGACGGCGTGGTAGTCGGCTGTTTTCAATGACGATGCGCATGTTGACGCGCGGCTGCTGCCAGCGCTCGCCGGGCCGGTAGATGTGCCAGCTGCCGCTCATGAGCATGTGCGTGGCGAGGATGCCGCCGCCGGAGAAATGAATCAGCAGCCACTTGCCGCGCGACTCGACGCGCTCGACCGTGCTGGCCGGTGAGCGGCGTGTCGTCGTGGAAGCGCGTGAGCAGCGGGTAGGTGGAGCGGAAGCCGGTGATCGGCTTGCCGACGAGCGCGCGGTCGAGGAGCGCGCGGTGCGAAAGATGGTATCGCCTTCAGGCATTCTATTGCAGCTCGCTCGGCTTCGGACGGCGTCGTGGTGCGCGACCGGCAGCGGAATGCGGCGCAGATGCATGCCGAGCGGGCCGGAGTGGAAGCCGGCGTCCATGAGAAAGCGGGCCATGGGATGCGCGGCGACGGGCTGGCCGTTGATGGTGGTGATGAGCACGCCCTGATGGCGGTCGGTCGTGCATGCGCTCCTGGCCGCGCGCGCAGAGGAAATGCGCGAGGCCCGCGGCGACCTGCGAGCGCTCGGGCTCTTCGGCGGGAAGAAAGACGAGAAGGTTGGGATTGTTGCGGCGCAGCCAGGCGACGAGCTGGCCGTTGCGCAGAATGACTTCGGCGTAGGCGGCGCGGGTGAGGATGCGCGGCGCGACTCTCAGAAGTCTTCTTCGGCAACGGGCAGGTCGGGCCAGGGCAGAACGGAACCGTAGGGGTTGGCAGGATCGGCAGCGGCCAGTTGCACGAACTCCGGCTTCTCCGCGGGCGGCTCGGTGCGCAACTGGCGCAGCAGATCGACGGCGGCGGGCAGAGCGAATTGCGTCGCGCCGAGGCCGGCGACGAAGTAGCCGCGGCGGATGCGGCCGCTCTCTTCGAGAGCTTTGAGCACGTCGTAGACGGCGCTGAATCCGCCGGGAACATTCTCGGCCGCGACGGACTTCGCGCGTCAGCACGCCATAGCGGTTGAGCAGCTGCAGGGCGAGCGCGTGGCTGGCTTCGGTGGCCGTGGGCGCGCCTTCGCTTCCGCTTCTGCGCGCGCATCGGCAGCAGCGACCAGCGGCCTTGCGCGTTGGGCGGCGTGGTGCGGCGCGAGCGGAAGACTGCGCCGGTTTGCAGGCGGCGCGGAGTGCGGGCGCTGTCGGGGCGCGCGATGTAGGCGCGCAGGGCGTGGAGCGAATCGTTGGTGACGAGGCCGCGCCAGACCAGGCTCCACAGCGCGTCGATGGTCTCGCCGGGATAGCCGCCGCCGACGGCCTGGTGGAGCGGATCGAAGAAGCTGGCGCCGGTGGATTCGAGCACGGCGAGCAGCTTTTCTTCGCGCTCGGTGAGGGGCTCGATGATGGGGCGCTGCTGCGCGAGCAGCGGCAGCTTGTCGGCGAGGAAGAGCGCGATGCGGCCATCGCGTTCGCCGATGCGGCTCGACGCCGGCCCAGGCCACTTCGCCCGCGGCGATGAGCGTATCGAGGCCGGCTGGTTCGTAGCCGGCGACGCGCGCGGGCAGGATGGACGACTCGAGCAGCGACGCGGGAATGGGCGCGCCCTGCAGGCTCTCGATGGCATCGAGCAGCGCATCGAGATGCGCTGGACCGCTGCGGCGCGGCGCGAGCAGGCCCTGCCAGTGGGTGAGGAAGCGGGCCAGCGTGTGCTGCTCCACGGGCTCGACCTCGCGGCGCAGCCTGGCCAGCGATTTGCGGCGAATCTGGCGCAGGATCTCCGCGTCGCACCACTCGCGATGAAGACCGCCGGGACGGAAGCCGCCTTCGAGCACGCGGCCCTCGTGCGGCGAGCTGGCGCAGAGCGTTTTCGACGTCGCGGCGATCGAGCGCAAAACGGTCGGCGGCTTCGCGCAGCAGTGAACGGGCCGTGGGTGCGGGCGTAGCGGCGGACCAGTTCAAGCACCGGATGCGCGACCGGCTCCAGCAGCGAGGCGGCAAGCCCGGGCGGCAGCGGAATGCCGAGGGCGTCGCGATAGCGGGCGGCATCTTCGGCGGCGATGAGGCGGCGTTCGCCGGCGATGCGCAGTTCAAGCAGCCGGCGGGCGCGGACCAGACGATCGACTGCGTAAGCAGATCGGGCGACGCGACGCGGCGCGCCAGTTCCTCGCGCGAGAGATCGCCGAGCCGCAGGCAGAGATCGTGGATGCCATCGGCGGAGCGGGCGCGGTAGTTCTCGGCGAGGCACTGCGCGGTCTCTTCCACTTCGGCGATGGCGTCGGCGTCGAGCAGTTCGCGCAGGTCGGCTTCGCCGAGCAGCTCGCGCAGCTGATCCTGATCGATGGTGAGGGCCTGCGCGCGGCGCTCGGCCAGCGGCGCATCGCCGTCGTAAACAAAGTTGGCGACATAGCTGAACAGCAGCGATGCGGCGAAGGGCGAGGGCTTACGGGTTTCGACGACGTGCACGCGCAGCTGGCGCTGTTCGATGGCGCGCAGGGTCTCGAGCAGCGCCGGCATGTCGAAGACGTCGCGCAGGCACTCGCGATAGGCCTCGAGCAGCAGCGGAAACGACGGATAGCGCGAGGCGACGCTGAGCAGATCGTAGGAGCGCTTGCGCAACTGCCAAAGCGGCGAACGCTGGTCGGCACGGCGGCGCGGCAGCAGCAGCGCGCGGCCGGCGGCCTCGCGAAAGCGGCCGGCGAAAAGCGCGGTCGAGCCAAGCTGGCGCAGCACCAAGCTGCATGGCCTCAGCCGATTCGACGAGGAACCAGTCGAGCAATAATTGACTTGAACCCGAAGGAACGACATAACATA
>CAWJVV010000010.1:0-237016 GCA_963846375.1 uncultured Acidobacteriota bacterium | reverse complement strand
CGGTTGCCGCCTTGGGAGCAGCCGCGCGAATGGCCTTTCGCACCGCATCGAGTGTGGTGTAGTACGGTTCGGGCAGCCAGGCAAAGTACGTCTCTACGTCAGGAGCCCTGCTCGGACCCATCAAAGCTGGCAACTTCACAGCCCCTGCAGCCTTTTTCATCTCGGCCCTCCGGTATCGCGCGGGAAAAATGCGCTTCCATCCTACCAAGAGCCGCCTTGAGATTTGATCCGGCCGGAACGCGCTCAACACAAAGCCATTGCCGACCCAGCCCCCCAATGCGCTGACTTGCTAACTCGCTAACCCGCTGACTTGCTGGCTCGCTGTTCCTCAAGATACCCCAGCCACTCCGCCATCCCCGCGCCCGTCTTCGCCGACGTCTCGAAGATCCGAATCCCCGGCCGAATCGCCCGGATATTCGTGAGCGCCGCATCGCGATCGAATCCCACCGCCTCCGCGATATCCATCTTCGTAATCACAGCCGCGTCGGCCGAGTTGAACAGCGTGGGATACTTCAGCGGCTTGTCCTCGCCCTCGGTCACGCTCAGCAGCGCCACGCGAATCCGCTCGCCCAGGTCGTAGCTCGACGGGCAAACCAGGTTCCCCACATTCTCGATGAACAAATAGTCGAGCTCTTCAATCCGTACTCCGTGTTCGTGTCCCTCTGTCCCGGAGCCCGCCCTGAGCGAAGCCGAAGGGTCCCTCTGTCCCTCCGTCCCCCTTTGTCCCTCACGCCATCCTTCCAGATGACGCGAAATCATCTCCGCCTCCAGATGGCAAATCCCATGCGTATTGATCTGCCGCACCGGCGCACCGCTGGCCGCCAGCCGCCGCGCATCGTTGTCCGTCTCCAGATCGCCCACCAGAGCTGCCACTCGAGAGCCGTGCGCAAGCAACTCGCGCAGGGTCCGCTCCAGAAACGCCGTCTTCCCCGTGCCCGGGCTCGACACCAGGTTCAGCACCAGCACGCCCGCCGTCGCGAACCGCCCGCGCAGCTCCCGCGCCAGCTCGTCGTTCTTCTTCAAAATCCCCTGCCGCAGCTCCACAATCCGCGTGGTCATGGTTTTACCTCGGCTTCCTCAATCTCGATGGCCTCAATCTCCATCTCCCGCCCAGCCCTCACGTCCCCGGCCGGCTCGTCGCAGTGCGGACACCGGAAGCTCTGCAGGCTCTCCAACTCCCCATCCTTGCCGCAAGCCGCGCAGTGCACCGTCACCGGCACAATCTTTACCACTAGGCGCGAACCCTCCAGCGGCGTCTCCCGCGTGGCCAGCTCATAGCAGAACTGCAGCGAGTCCTCCACCACCGCGGCCAGCGCACCAACCCGCAGCCGCACCTCTACCACCCGCGCCCCGGGATACTTCTCCAGCGACTCGATCACCGAATCCACCACGCTCGATACAATCGACAGCTCGTGCATCGCCTTCAACCCCCGGGTTCCGCTCAGAAGGCCGATTCTACGCCGCCCGCATCCCGGCGTCAGGTGATCCACCTCACATTCACGGGTGCCCCAGGGTCTCCCGACGTTGAAGACCTGGGATACCGACGAACCTTCCCGAAACGGCCGCCCCCGCGAACCCCCCAGCCCGCGCCTGTATCCGACTTGCTTGTAAGATGGTGTCTAACCTGTGTCCCCGCACAACACCCGCAGGCCAAAGGATCTTCCCCGTGCCCGAGCTACCCTCCGCCACGCGCCTCGCCCTCGAGATCGACGAACCCGCCCCCGCCGCCGAAACGTCTGCCCAGGTCGCCGCACGCGCCTCCCGCCTTCAGCTCAGCGATCTTGCACCGGGAACAGTGCAATCCGAGATTCGTGCCATGTCCACCGAGTGCGAGCGCATGGGCGGCGTCAACCTGGCGCAAGGCGTCTGCGACACGCCGGTCCCGCCCGTCGTCGAAGAGGAGGCCATCGCCGCCATCCGCGCCGGCCACAACATTTACACGCGCATGGATGGCATCGCCCGCCTGCGCAATGCCATCGCCGCCAAGCAGCAGCGCGACTACGGCCTCACTTACGACCCCGAGACCGAAGTCCTGGTCGCCTCCGGCGCCACCGCCGGACTCCACGCCGCCTGCATGGCCCTGCTGAACCCCGGCGACGAAGTGCTCGTCTTCGAGCCCTTCTACGGCTACCACACCGCCACCCTCAAATCCATGCGCATGAAGCCGGTGCTGGTCCCATTGCGCGAAGGCGACTTTGCTTTGGACGCCTCCGCCATGCGCGCCGCCGTCACCCCCCGCACCCGCGCCATCATCCTCAACACGCCCGCCAACCCCAGCGGCAAAGTTTTCACCATGGCCGAAACCGAAGCCGTCGCCGACCTCTGCCACGAGCACGACCTGTTCCTCTTCACCGACGAGATCTACGAGTACTTCGTCTACGACGGTCTGCGTCACATTTCACCCGCCACGCTGCCCGGCATGCGTGAGCGCACCATCGTCATCTCCGGCTTCTCCAAGACCTTCTCCATCACCGGCTGGCGTCTTGGCTACGTCACCGCCGACGCCCGCTGGATGGCCGCCATGGCCTACTTCCACGACCTCACCTACGTCTGCGCCCCTTCAGCCTTCCAGCACGCCGCCGCCACCGGCCTGGAGCAGCTCCCGCCCAGCTTCTACGCCCAGATCGCCGCCGACCACCAGTCCAAGCGCGAACGCCTCGTCGCCGCCCTGCGCGACGCGGGCATGGAGCCCAGCGTCCCCGCCGGCGCCTACTACATCCTGGCCCGCGTCGACCGCCTCCCCGGCGCCACCGCCCCCCTCAAGGCCCGCAACCTGCTTGCCGCCACCGGCGTAGCTGCTGTAGCCGGCAGCGCCTTCTTCCGCCCCGGCCACGGCGAAAATCTACTGCGCTTCTGCTTCGCCAAGAAAGACGCCGACCTCGACGACGCCTGCGCCCGCCTCCGCCGCCTCTGATTTCCTCGCTTTTCCACGAAAAGTGGGTGCCCCAGGTCTCCCGGTTTTGGAGACCTGGGATACCACGAACCCTGATCTCCGAGAATCTAACCGTCGACAAAAAACTGGGTGACTGCTTGCCTGACGAAGAGAATTTGGTCAAGATCCATTTTGAATTGCCAGAGCCTGAGATGGGCATTGTTGGCGAATCACTGTGGGCCTTTCCGGTCGGACCAAACCTCTATGAACTGCGAAATTCACCTTGGCACGTTCGCACCGTCAATTGGCTCGATGTCGTGGAGGCTATCCCCGAAGCGGAACAACAGTTGCCTGAATTCATTCGGGTGCATAAGCGAAGCGGGCATCGAACGATCCACGTCTATATCTTCAGTGACAGGCAAAAAGACGACATTCTCCAGCGCTGCAATGAACTCGGCTGTACCTGGGAAGGGATGGATAAGGCGATGTTCGCCCTCGATTTCCCACCGGAAATCAATATTGTCCCCGCAATTCAGTATCTGGAGTCGTTGCAGAGCGCGAGCGTGGTCACCTGGAGAATGAACGAGTACGAATAGCCGGGTGCCCCACATTCTCGATGGCGCGGCAAGTTGAATAAGTTGAGCGCTCTAGAAACCGTGCACAAGTTTCTGTGGCAATTATGTGCCTGAAGCAAGGCGACTTCCGAGTTAGCGATCGTACGCCCGCGACCACCCCCTCAGGGGAGCTAATCGTCAGCCGCATGGACTGAAAAGCTTGTTCGCGCCTGCTTGAAGACCCCATATAATGCAATCCAAATGTTTGGATCGAGGCTCCTCTTGCTCCACCTCATTTGGATATCTCTCCTATTCATTGGCGCATTGCTTCTGGAACTAGTGATTTTCGCCTTCATGAGTCTTGCGCTTTGCCTTCTTCCCGGCGGCATTTTGGTGCTGCTTCATCTCTTCGGCGCGATCAGATGGACGGTGCCAGCGCATGGAACTTCGCCTGCAAGGGGATTGTCCGCAACACGCTTGATGATGATTGCCTGGCTCGGCAGTTTCGTTGGAGTGATCTTCGCTTTTGTGTCGTTCTTTTCGGCTGATAAATGGGATTGCATCAGGTATCCAGATCGGGTCCGCGACGGGCAGGCTGGCTTCGCCCTGATCTTCTCAGGTCCGGTGATTGCCTTCCTTGGGTCCGCCTTATCGGCGGCAGTGTATCGACTGCTTCTCTGTGCCTCTACTGAGCGTTTATCAGCCGCTCCGTGGTTGTATTCAGGAGGCCAGCGAATTGCAAACAGAAGTAGCGTTGCGTCGTTGCTTGCGGTTCTGTTGGTCAGCCTTTTCCTTTGCGCCTTTTTTTTCAACTGGGTGCTTGTGCATCCGGGGCCGTGGTGAACGCCTCCCATCCACCTCGTTCATTTTTGCGGCAAATTGAGCAGAGCCTCCCGGTTGTGCGCTATCTCTGGCTTCTGCGCTATGGTGGAATCAATAAGCTATGTGTCTTCGATCAGTCCGATAATTGGTGCCCCATCCAATCGACGTCTCTGTTTTTTGTCGTCGAATACCACGAACCCCAATCGACCGCCCTCAGATCACCCTATTTCCCCTGTTTCGCACAATTCGTACCCACTTTCCCAGAGTGCGCCCACACCCCTCACCCGTCTATCCTTGAATTTCCGAACGTGTATCTATATCCGTGTCAGCGGAGGATGAATTGACTTCCCAGCCCCTGTTTCCCGAACGTCTCCCCACCGGCGACGGCATCCTGCCCTCCCAGGAAATCCTTGACTTCGTGAGAACGGGGATCCTCAGCGCCGGCCAGGAGATCCAGGAAGACCAGGTCCAGCCCGCCTCCATCGACCTGCGCCTCGGCCGCAAGGCCTACCGCGTGCGCGCCAGCTTCCTCCCCGGCCGCTCAACCACCCTGCTCAACAAGGCCACTGACAAGGGCCTGCTGACCGCAGAGTTGGACATCACCGGCCCCACGCTGCTGGAGCCCAATGTCATCTACATCATTCCGCTGATGGAGAGCCTCGCGCTGCCCTCCGATGTCTACGGCTTCGCCAACCCCAAAAGCACCACCGGCCGCCTCGACATCTTCACCCGCCTCATCACCGAGCACGGCGACGAGTTTGAGCGCGTGCGCAAGGGCTACCATGGCGACCTCTACATCGAGGTCATCTCGCATTCGTTCCCCATCCTCGTCCAGGCGGGTCTCACGCTGAACCAGCTCCGGTTCGGCCGTGGCAGCGCCGAGATGGCCCAGGACGCCCAGCTCAAGCAGCTCGATCAGGATTCGCTGCTCATCGACGCCGACGAGTCGAGCGGCCGCTTCGACATCGACCGCGGCCTGCGCATCACCGTCGACCTGACCGGCAACGGGTCCGGAAACGAGTCGGGGATCGTCGCCTACCAGGCCAAACGCTTTTCGCCGCCGGTCGATCTCAGCCAGATCAACCATTACGAGGTGGCCGATTTCTGGCTGCCCATCTACAGGAACGAGAAGCGGCAGTACATCCTGGAGCCGGGAGCGTTTTACATCCTCGCCTCCAAGCAGCGCGTGCGCGTGCCGGCGAATCTGGCGGCGGAGATGCTCCCTTACGACCTCTCCACACAGGAGTTCCGGGTTCACTACGCGGGGTTCTTCGACCCCGGCTTCGGCTTCGGCCGCGATGGCGAGATTCCCGGCACCCGCGCCGTGCTTGAAGTCCGCGCCAACGAGATGCCCATCCTTCTCGAGGACGACCAGTTCGTTGGCCGCCTCAACTACTTCGCCATGTCGGCCAAGCCGGCCAAGGTCTACGGCGGCTCCATTGGTTCGAACTACCAGCAGCAGGGCCTGGCGCTTGCCAAGCAGTTCAAGAAGCCCCCGGTCGCCGCGCAAGGCCCGGGCCCCCAGGCATCGCAGTCTGCCTCAGCGGAAGCGAGCGCCGGTAACGGCAAGCACTCCATCCTGGAGATGGCTTTTCCCACCTCGATCCGTTGAGAGTTTTGCGCGCACAAAAAAAACGGATAAGAGCTGTGGACTCATGAGGTTGAGGGGTGGCTAATGCGCGAGTGTGATTTGGATCACCCGCGATCTATTGCAATCTGCAATAGATCGCGAAAACGTCAGAGCCAGCTCAGTCCTCGTTTCGTAGAAATGAAAAGGCCCACCGAATTCCGGCGGGCCTTTTCCTACTCTGATACCAGTATAGCAGGTTCGCAGACTTAAATACCAGTTTTAAAAAGAATGTTTTTGGATTTGTTTTGTGTAGGATCGGTAGATTTCCACAGTGTTACCTCTTGACAAGTTTTCCACAGGCCGACGGAGGGCGTGAAGTGGGGCGAATCTGTCTGCTTTCAGCGAGGTTGCGGCGGATACCGGATGGAGGGAATGGAAGCAGGAACGTACTCCGATCGCGGTAAATCAACGATGGCAGCCCGAGCTTCGCAGAAGTGACTCGAATCACGGAGCCGGGATGGGCTGGGCCGGTAGGCTCGAATTGGCCGGACGGGATGGAAGATAGCCGGCCGAGGAGAGAACGACCTCATGGCTTATGTGATTACCGATGCCTGTGTGAAGGATTTTGTGTGTGTTGCCGAGTGCGCCACCAGCGCCATTGCTCCCGCCGTGGGCGATCCGGCCGCCGGCACGGTTTCCCAGGTCTACATCAACCCCGACGAGTGCATCGACTGCGGCAACTGCGCCAGTTTGTGCGCCAACGGCGCGATCTTCGCGGAGAGCGATCTGCCTGAAGACAAGGCTTCGTTCGCCGAAGTGAACCGCGTCTATTTTCAGTGAGGGCCAGCCGGGGAAGGGTGCTAAGCCTCAGCGATCGCAGCGATGGAGACCTTGAGTCCTGGGATGCGCGCCGGAAGCTTAGCGCCCTGGCGGGCAGGGGGAGCCGTAGGGAACCAGCGCATCCACTCCTCGTACATGCCCGCAAAATCATCCTCGTCTGCCAAAATGACCGTCGCACTCGCGATCTTGTCCATCGATGTTCCAGCCGCTTCTAAAATCGCGGCGATATTCGTCAGGCATTGCCGCGTCTGCTCTTGAATCGTTGTTCCCTTGATTTGCCCTGTCTCGGGATCTGCCGGTGCGGTTCCTGAAACAAAGACCAGACCTCCCGCTTTCACCGCCTGGCTATACGTGGGCGCTGGCTTTGCAGCCTTCGATGTGGAGACAATCTGGCGGGCCATCGTGAACTCCTTTGAAACGGATGCAACGGACCACACGCCATTATTGCGGTAGTCCGCCGTTTTTGCCTACGAACACGCGCACGGTAACGCTGCTCACCGGGTGCGAACCCGCCGTTGCGGTCCAGGTGAGTTGTTCCCAGTGCGACTGCGTTGCGTGCGGCGCGGTGACTTGCAGCTGGATGGGATAACACGCTCCGTCGTTGACGGGATAATTCGTGTACTGCGGTTGCATGGTCCAACCTGCGGGCAAAGTCGGCACAATCTTTATCTCTGCTGGTTGCGCGGTGTGGTTGCAGGCGAGGAAATCGAGTATCAGCTTGCCGCCTGCTTCGGGCGTGGCTTCGGGAACGGGAATCAACTCGGCGAGATGGTCCAGATCGTGGGCCTTCCAGAACAGCGCATAGAATCGCCACGGATCGCCGATCTCAAAGGACAGGCCTTGCCGCGGCGGGGCTTCGTAGCCGTGCACGCGGGCAAAAGGAACGGGCTGCGGTGAAATTCCATCGAAGACGTCTCCAGTGACAGTGCCGCCAACCAGCGATTTTCCGTAGATGAGATGGGCGGGGTAGGCGAAGTCTTCGAGCTTGCCCGACTTGAGCGCCGAGACGCCGAGGTCGCCCTCCTGGGTGAGATAGAAGGCCTGGTGCTCGGCGGTCAGTTCGGCATAGGATTTGTGGCGCGAGGGCGAGATGGTGGTGGTGTCGTAGACCGGGCCGGTGCCCTCGACGACGCTCTTGCGGTAGGGCGATTTGGTCTCAGGGTCGTGCCAGTAGGGGCCCCAATCGTCGAAGGCATCGGTCGCGAAGTAGAGCTTCTTGGGCTGCCAGGGGAGCAGGCCCTCGGTGAGGTTGGCCATGCCGGTGCGGTCGCGCGGGAAAGATACCTGCTCCGGAAAGACGGTGGGATCGCCCGCGGCATCGAAGGCTTCGACCGCGAGCACGGACGATGCCTGGTGATCATCGTGATTCTCGCCAACAACCGGATCGGGCAGCCACGTGAGGATGACATCGGGGCGCGTGATGCGGACCAGGCGGACGACGTCATCGAGCGCGCGCCCGTGGTTCCAGTTGTCGAGCGAGCGCAGCACATTCTGTCCGGGCGTGTCGTGGCCCGGGAGGAACCACACATTGTGGATACCGTAGTTGGCGAGGGCGCGACGGGCCTCGATCTCGCGGACCTGGCCGAGCGCAGGGCCAGACTCGTTGCCCACGGCGTTTCCGCCGCCGTCGCCGTTGGTGCAATAGACCACGGCAATGCGTTTGTGTTCGTCGAGAGCGATGCGCGCGAGATAGCCTCCGATTACCACATCATCATCGGGATGGGCGACGATGAGCAGCAGATCGGCCTTGTAGCGGTCGTCGGACGGCAGCAGCGCGGGCGCCTGCGCTTGCTGTGCCGAGAGGCGGATTGCCGGCAGGACGACCAGAAGGATGAGCAGCGGCCAGAGATTCTTAGGAGTTCGGGATTGGTTGATTGGCAATGGAGTGGCGCTCATGCCTGCAACTATAGCTAGCCGTTCACAGATCGGGAATCCACGGCACGATTCCTGCGCTAAGATCGCGAATATGCAACTGTACGGCGCAATGCTTTTCGTGAAGGATCTGGAAGGGATGAAGCGATTCTACGGCCAACTTCTCGGCGTCGAACCGGCAAATCAGAAGTCCACGAATGAGTGGGCCGCCTTTGACACCAGTGGTATTCGATTCGCGCTGCATGCCATTCCTGCCGATATTGCGAAGAACATCGAAATTGCATCTCCGCCGGAGCCGCGTGAAAGCGGAGCGGTGAAGTTGATCTTTGCGGTGAAAGACGTGGAAGGGGCCCGGGAACGGCTGGAGTCGCTCGGGATCCGAACAGTTCGACGGTCCTGGCAACAGCCGGGAGAAGCCTGCGATGCGGTGGACCCGGAGGGGAACGTCATTCAGTTGTGCTCTTCGGGCGCCGACCCTCTGCTGGCTTAGTCCTTACGTTCCGGCTTGGCTGCAGGCTGGTCGGGCGGAACAGATGCAGCTGGCGCGGTTGTCGCTGGCTGAGCCGGTGGGGTTGCGGGGGGTGTTGCCGGGAGCGAGGCAGGGGCGCTGGGTCCGGGGAGCAGCTGTGCGGGCAGGTTGAGTGTCTGCACAGTCTCCGGATCATCGCGCAGCTTGAGATACAGCAACCCGTTTACCGGATGGGGCACGGCCAACTGCGCGGCGGTGTAGTCGGCCGGAATCTCAATGGGATCGGTGAAATCTGGAGTGGCCGAAACCGCCTCGACCAGGAACAGATTGCTGCCGTTCAGAATGCAGGCTTTTGCGGTGGTATGCGGGCAGTGCAGCTCCTTGAAGACGGGCAGACGAACCAGCGTGCCCAGCGGCATCCAGTCGCCGGTGACGCCATCGGCTGAAACCGCGCGTGCCCGCACGGGACCGAACGCCGAGGGCCCGAAGCGCGCCAGCGGCTCGACGGTACCCAACGCCGTCCGCGCATCCTCCAGCATCAGGGTTCCATCCGCCAGCGAAAGGGTGGTCTTGAAGCTTCCGTCGGCCGCGGCTACTTCCACATCCTGATTGCGCGGAAATTTTTGCGGGACCAGCGACTTGAGGAAGAAGACCAGCTTGCCGGTAATGGGCAGGTCGTCCGCGCTGCCGAACTTTACCGGCAAGACCGCGGCTGCGCCATCGTCCTGCTCTCCTTTACTGAGGAGGGTCACCTGCGGACGCGGAGGTTCCACATGCACGGGAACCTTCAGCTCGCGCCCATCCCGAAGGTGCACCGTCGCCGAATAATGCGAGTCTGTCTCCAGGTCGGCGGTGGGAGCACTTGTATCCATGACCAGCTGGTCGGAGTCCTGCACGCGTGTCAGCTTGTCCGGCGTCCACGTGATATCGCTCAGAGTGGCCTTGGCCACCTCGTCCAGACGCGTGCCCTTGAGGGTCGCGGTTTTGTCGCCCGCGCTGAGCCAGAGCCGCTCCAGGGATGCGGCCTCGGCGTAGGCGTTCAGGCTGAGGGTATCGGGCTTTTCCAATCCATATTGATGAATCTCGATGGTGATCGGTCCGGGAGTGGCGTGTTTCATGGGCATGGCCACCTCCAGTTCATCCTGCTTGGACGATTTCCATTTGAGCTTCAGCGGCTTGGCGGCCGCCATGTCCACGTTCGACACGCAAACCGTGGTGTCGCCTTGAATGTGGAGGGTATCGTCGCGGCCGACGATCAAGGCCGATTCGTCGTCGGTGGGGAGAGTCCACTTTTGCTCGCCTGCGGAGACCAGGTGAAAGCGCGGGCCTTCCCAATCGTCAAAGCCCCACTTGCCGTGCAGCACCGCAGTCAGTTCGCCGTTGGGCAGCGCCGGGATTGGCCCGGCGGGCAGCAGCGCGCCCTTGGCTGAGTCCGCCGTTACCGGCACGTCGAATGCGCCCTTCGAGGAATCAATGTGCAACATCAGGTCGTGCGCCAGATCGGTTCCAAAGACCAGCGGCGCGCCTTCGGCTTCAAAGCCGAGCCCCGGTTTCTGCGCGCATTGAATTTCCGTGGTACTTGCCGGGCGCAATGCGGGGGCTTTCGAGGGCCCGACGGGAGGCAGCGCGACAACGACGACCGATTTGGGATCGCGGAACGACGGAGGGACATTCAAACGAAGGTTCAGCGTGTCTTTGGTCGGCAGAGCCAACGCGGGAATGTACTGGAAGTGCGCGGTGTGCAGCGACGACAGAATCTTGGCGGTGTCGACGATTGCGCCGACATAGGGGCTGAACTGCCCGGCGCCGCCCATCGAGGAGTAACTCAGCTGGTTCATCAGGTCGCCGGTGGCGCCGTTGGTGATCTGCGACACCAGCGATTGCGCATTGGCATCGTCCAGAACCATGCCGTCGGTGTGCTGGGTGAGGCAGGGGGCCTGCTGGTCTGTGGGCTTGTCGAAGCATTGCTGGTCGACTTTGATGCCCAGGGAGCGCGCCGAAAGCTCTGCCCGTTCCTTCAGCTGCTTCTGGTCGGTCTGGCTGGTAATCTTCACATCGGCCAGGTAGGCATCCAGGCGCATGCGGTCCCAACTGGCGGCCTGCAGGTCCTGGGTGGCGCGGACAAAAGCGCCGGGGCGGTCGTGAACGGCCTTGCGCAGGGTGCTGAAATCGCCGCCGGTTTCGGGGGCGAGGAAGATGATGGCCTGCTGCGCCTCCTGGGGAACGGTAACAAAGACGCCCTCTTCGCGGGCGGCGCGGGTCCACGTCTCAACGCGCGTAAACCAATCAAACGGCGGGGGATTGGTGGCTCCGCGGAGGAAGGCGACTACGAGGACGAAATGGGCCGACTGGCTCTCCGGCAGGTCCGGATGGATCCACAGGCGGTCGCCGGGCAGAAGGTTGGCGGCCTGGCTGATGGGCAGGGTAACGTCGCCCCGCTTGACGTGTACGTCTACCTTGGGACCGGCAAGGTCAAAAGCCGGGCTGTCGGCATGCACCAATCCGGAGACACACAGAGCCACAGAAAACAACAACAGCGACAGACAACGGCGCATATCACTATTGTACGGTCACAGACAATCGAAGCAAACGCGATTCCGGCTGTATGCTTGGACGCAAAATGTGCTTTTTTCGGAAAATCGATTCATTCTGCAAAGTTTCTGAGCCGTTTTTCGCGTCTTCGATTACACTGAGTTGGTTCGAAGTTTCATAACAATAAGTAGAGCCATTCTTTTTCTGGTAATGTTCAAAAAGCAATCGGAACTTTAATTTCGGTGATGCAATTCACCGGTGCCTTGATTTACATACCCCTGGGTGGGGAAAGTACCTGCGGGTCCGGCTCGTGGGAAGGCCGCCTCGTAGATTTTAGTACGCCGTGCGCCGAAGCTTGGTCGCCAGGCCATGGTCGGTCGCACCGCTATTCGGAAAGAAGTTGCGGTAGACGGAGAAGAAAGTATGAAGTCCACAAAAGCTGCGCATGCCAGCATTGATGTAAGTAATATGAGTATCCCCGATGCGGAAGAGATTATCGAAGAGGCCCTGGGCGAGCTGTCATATTCTCAGGATCCCGGACTAGCGCGCGCGCTGAGGTTTCTGGCGCCTCCCGGATACCAGGTCATCGTAGAACTCTGCAGTGAAAACGGGCGCAGCAAGCGCCGTAACGCATCCGCCGAGAGCTGGTCTCCCGAAGAAGACGAAGTTCGCATCTACTTCGAGCGCATCGAAGGCGACGAGCCGGTGCAGCGCAGTACGCGCAGCTCTGCTCGCAACTCCGACCGTCACGAGCATCGCTACGAAGAAGACGACGTGCACGAGTCCACCCCGGCCGATCTCGATACTCGGGTCAAGGAACTGTGCGGCGCATTGGCGGAGGCCGAACGCGGCGGTCATGCTTTCATCGCTCTCAAGTGGTTCCGCGATTCGTTTTTGCCGCGCAAATCGTTCCGCTGGAATCAGAATCCCGAGTCGCGCCAGGCTATTCTTGCTGAAGCCATCCAACGCGGCGTCGTGCTCACCAGCAAGATCGCCAATCCCAAAACACCTGCCTATCCCACGACGACCATCCGCCTGAATCGAGCCGAGGCTGGTATTCCCGAGGAAGCCCAGCGCTTCCATCCCGTCGCGGTGAATGGCGAAACACTGACTGCAGTTCTTGAAGAGGAACGGGGGGTTCTGTGAGTTGCTATTTCCTCGAGGCTACAGCTTTCGCGAAATTGTTCGTCCGCGAGCCGGGCACCGATGCCTTGATCAAGCTGATGGAAACCGTCGAGGATAATCGCAAGCTCATTGCAGCCTCCACACCGCTTGAAGTTTATGCAGCGATCCGCCGCCGCGAACGCAACGGCGGCATCAGCGTGCAGGATGCAGCGGCTGCGCTCGAGATTCTTCGTCTCGAGTCGGCGCGCACCGTACAGGAACCGCTCAATCCCGCCGTGCTCGAGTGCGCCCGCCAGCTGCTCGACCGGCGGGCCTTGCGCTGGCCCGATGCGGTGCAACTCGGCGCCGCGCTGGTGGCCCGCGACATGTTCCAGGGCACGGAGATCATCTTTGTCTCCGCATCGCAGCACCTTCTGGACGCCGCCAAGGCCGAGAACCTGCAGATCGTGAACCCCACCATCCAGCCCGTTGTTGAAGCGGAGCCGGCCAAACAGGCTGAGCCCGTCTAGATTCCCAACTGAAATTCTTCGCCTGGTTCTCGAACCCGCTACCACAGCGGGTTCAGTCGTCTTGACTCAAAGACCGTGCGCGGACCGTTCGCATTCGACAGGAGCAGGCTCTTGAGGTACGGCGCAACGGCCGGGTCGTAGGTCACGGTAATCTGCCCTCCTCTGCCATCGAACCCGCTCATTCCGTCCTGGCCGTTGAGGCCATCGCGGCCGCGCGATCCTGGAGGCCAACCAGAGCCGGCATCTCCGCCGCGTCCACCGCGACCGCCCTTGCCGCCTTCGCCACCCTTGCCTCCATCGCTCTTCACCGTCAACGAGCCGCCGTTCGGATCGATGAGATAAAAGATATCTTTCTTGCCGGAGGAGACTTCGGCTTCAATGAGGGTGGCAGGGCCGAAGTTGGGACTGCCCGGATGCGGCGCCAGCCAGACGTGCACGTCCGCTCCATCGCCGCCGCTTGAGCCGTTGTTGCCGCTGCCTCCATCGCCGCCGTCGGTGCCGTTGCCTCCCGCCACGGCATGCAGCGGATCAGTGTTGCCATCCGATCCGCGCATGCCATCGGTGCCGTTGGTGCCGCTCGTTCCGTCCATACCCTTGTAGCCGGAGAAATCGGCGTAGTACTTCTGGTCGTAACGCAGAGGAACATCGACCTCGGCTTTCAGTTCGCTGTGGCTGGGGACCGTTACCACCACGTGTCCCGTTCTGCCATCGCTGAGCCGCGGATCGCTGGGCAGGCTCAGGTTTCCGCTGCCGTCCGCGGAGACCACCGTCGAAGTCACGGTGAGATCCTGCCACATGATCGCGCCCCCGCCGGCGCCTTCGGTTTTCCACACCTGGCCGCCGGGCGCGGTGAAGGTAACGATGAGGCGGTCCTTCTTGCCGGGCGCAACGCCTTGTGGGTCCGCCAGGCGCAGATCCATCGAAGCGACGGGTATTGTAGCGACATTCAGCCGCTTTCCCATTTTGATCTTCAGGTTTTCACAGCCGGCCAGGAAGACTGCCGGTACGATCACCAGCAACATCCATGTTCTAATCCTGCTTAACGCCGCCATCGACTTACTCATCGCGGGCAACCACCGTTCCGGGGGAGCTTCAGCTGCTCTGCTGCATAGGACAGCAATTTGCCGGCGAAGTCGCGCGAGATTGTTGAGCGGCGGTTACTCCCGCGCCCGCGTTACTCTTTGCGAAACTCGTTGGCGCGCTCAAACTGCTCCCGCAGTTCCGGCGTACGGAGATTTTCGCGCAGGTGTACGAGACGCTGCTCGAGAGCGAACAGCGCCCGCTCGATGGCGGCTGTGTTGGTGTAGGCGATATCGCGCCACATGGAGTAGGGGCTGGCTCCGAGGCGCGTCATTTCGCGCAGCGCGCGTCCGCCCACGTCGCGCAGCTCGGGCGCATCACCGACTTCATCTTCCAGCAGTGCGCTAAGCGCCGTGGCGGTGAACTGCGGCAGATGGCTGACCCACGCCACCATCTCGTCATGACGCGCGGCATCAATGTCGATGACACGCGAACCCATTGCCGTCACGAAATCCCGCCAGCTCTTTACGAGTGCCGATGCCGTAGAGGAACGTTCCCACGTGGGAACGTCGGTGAACAGCCACACGGCGCCGCGAAACAGGTTCGCATCGCCCAGCTCCGCGCCGCCGCGCTCCTTGCCCGCCATGGGATGCCCGGGCAGGAAGGCCGCGCGCTCCGGCGTGTTGAACAGCCGCGCCGCCGCCTCGGTAATATGTCCCTTGGTGCTGCCGACATCCGTCACCATGTGGCTGCATCCCAGTACGCCGGCCAGTTGCTCCATCAGGTCGAGCGTGGGGTAGATAGGAACCGACAACAGGGTGATGTCGCTCTGCCGCGCCGCCTCGATCGGATCGCCGGCAATCGTATCGATGGCGCCCATCTTGAGTGCAGCCTGCGCCCCTTCCGCACCGCGATTCCAGCCGGTGATCGATCCGCGATAGCCCGCCCCGCGCAGCGCCAGACCCACTGATGTGCCCAGAAGGCCCGTGCCCAGGATGGCGATGCGGTTGATCATGGAATACCTTTCAGCAAGTTAGCGAGTTAGCGAGTTAGCAAGTCAGCGAGTTAGCGGGTCAGCGCATTGCCCCCAGCAATCCATTGATCATGCGAGCGACTTCGTCACACAGTTCCAAAGTTGCCGCAACATTTCCGGTTTCCAACTGGTGAAGATCGCCCGCGAGTTCCAGCTGTGTCTGCAATTCAAAGAGTGAACCGCGGGATATCGCTAAAAACTGCCGGAAGTGCCCATCATTCAGCCTGCCGTGTCCCTCCGCGATATTACTGGGAATTGCAATGGCCGCCCTCCGCATCTGCGACTGCAGGCTGTACTTTTCCTTCGCAGGAAGTTCCTCTGTTTCCCGGTAAACAACCCTTGCAAGATTCATGGTTTTCTGCCAGACCAGCAAATCCCGATAATGGCGCGTTCTCTTGGTAGCCCCAGCCTCAACTTGCACTTTCACGAATCCACATCTTTCAACCACAGTATTGGATTTTGATTTGCTGACTGCCTGACTCACGAGCCGAGCTCCCCGCTAACTTGCTAACCCGCTGACTCGCTAACTCGCTATCTCAAAACGTCCTTCCCACGGCCCCCGCAATGAGCCTCAGTTCTCCCATCAACTGATCCAGCTGATCCGGATACAGCGTCTGCGCCGCATCGCTCGCTGCTTTATCCGCATTGGGATGCACTTCGACAATCACGCCATCCGCTCCCGCAGCCACCGCCGCCCGCGCCATCGGAGCCACCATATCGCGCCGTCCGGTTCCATGCGACGGATCCCCCACGATGGGCAGATGCGACAGCTTCTTCACCACTGGAATCGCCGAGATATCCATCGTGTTCCGCGTCGCCGTCTCATACGTGCGAATGCCGCGCTCGCACAAAATCACGTCGTAGTTGCCGCCCGCCAGAATGTACTCGCTGGCCAGCAGCAGCTCTTCAATGGTCGCCGCAATGCCGCGCTTCAACAGCACCGGCTTGCGCACCAGACCCAGTTCGCGCAGCAAATTGAAGTTCTGCATATTGCGCGCACCCACCTGAAACAGATCCACAAACGGCAGCATGGCCTCGATCTGCGCAATCTCCATGACCTCGCTGACCACCAGCAGTCCGTGTGCCTCGGCGGCCTCGCGCATCAGAGCAAGCCCCGGAATCCCCATACCCTGGAACGCGTAGGGTGAAGACCGCGGCTTGAACGCGCCACCGCGCAGAAACGCACCACCCGCGCCCTTCACTCTCCGCGCCGTCTCGAATATCTGCTCGCGGTCTTCAATCGAGCACGGGCCGCCCATCATCACGATCTGTCTGTCGCCTACGGTCACGCCGTTGCGAAATGTGACGATGGTGCCCTCGGGCCGCCACCCGCGCCCGGCCAGCTTGTAGGGCGAACTGATGCGGTGCACGTGCATCACGCCCGGCATTACTTCAAACTTGGCCAGGTCGATGCTCGCCGTGGGACCCACGCCCGCCAGAATGGTCTGCATCTGACCCGTGGTGCGATGCACGCCGACGCCGGCCTCCACCATCGCGTCGATCACCGCATCGATCTGCTCTTCGGTTGCCTTCTCCAGCATTGCTACGATCATTCGTTCTTCCCTGTCTCGGGCGTAGTCGCCTCGTGTCCCCGCAGCCGTGCCATCTCCTGCGCATGCCGCTCCGATGCCAGCTCGTTGCGCTGCAGCGCGCGCATCACATCGATAATCCGTTCGTAGATGTGGGTCAGCTCGATATCGGGCAGCGGGCCCTGGTTGGCTTCGCGCACGTTGGCGTAAATCACCTTCTCGCGACCCGGCTCGTACACCGGCAGCGACGTGGCCGCCTTCAGGTGCCCAATCATCTGCGCGGCCCGCGCCCGCTCATTCAGCAACTCCACAAGCTGGCGGTCCAGAACATCGATGCGTTGCCGCAATTCTTCCAGCGTCATTCGAACCTCGTAAAAACAGCTATTAGCTCTTAGCCATTAGCTGTTAGCCATTGGCTCCTAAGCCTGACAGTTCCGATCGCGAATGCCTCTTCTTCAGCGGTGAAGTAGCAAGAAGCTAAAAGCTAAGAGCTAAAAGCTGAAGGCCCTTGATAAATCGGGCGACGTCGCCGGCTGCCGTCTCAGGAGTCGCACGTTCAATCAACTCCACGATTGCGCTGCCAATTACCGCCGCATCCGCAAACTCCGCCACTTGCGCCACGTGCCGCGCGTTGGAGATGCCGAATCCCACGGCCACCGGCAGCGTGGTCCATCGCCGGATGCGCGCGACCAGGGCCGCGGCGTCGTCGGTCATGGAACTTTGCTTGCCCGTGATGCCGGTGCGCGAGATTGCATAAATAAACCCCCTGGAGTGCGAAGCAATCGATTGGAGGCGATCGTCGGAACTGGTGGGCGCGGCCAGAAAGACAGGGGCCAGGCCCGCGCGCTCCATCTCTTTTAGGAACTCGCCGGCCTCTTCCACAATCAGGTCGATCACAAGCACGCCGTCGGCGCCTGCAGCCTTGGCATCCTCGGCAAATCGCGCAAGACCGTAGCGAAGGATGGGATTCAGATAGGTGAAGAGGATGAGGCCCGCGGCCGGCCGCGACGAACGAATCTCACGCGCAACGTTGAGCACGTGGCCCAGATTCGTCCCACGCGCCAAAGCCCGCTCGCTGGCGCGCTGGATCACCGGCCCATCGCCGAGCGGATCACTGAATGGCACGCCCAGCTCAATCACGTCCGCGCCGGCATCGATCGCTGACACCGCGATCTCGCGCGTCGCGTCGAGCGAGGGATCGCCGGCCGTCACGTACACCACCAGCCCCGGCTTGTGATCAAAGCGTATGGTCATTGGCGCGCCTAGTCAGAGTCAGCGAAAAGATCATGCAGTCCCTTAGTCACTCAGCCCTCAGTCCCGAGCTTCAGCTCCCGGGCCAGGATGCCCATATCTTTATCGCCGCGTCCGGAAAGATTCACCACCAGTATTTCACGCGGGCTCATCGTCGGCGCCACCTTCAAAGCCTCTGCCACCGCGTGCGCGCTTTCGAGTGCCGGCAAAATTCCCTCGGTCCGCGCGAGCTTCACCACCGCTTCAAGGGCGGCGGCATCGCCTTGCACCGTGTACTCCGCGCGCCCTGCGTCATGCAGCGCCGCATGCTCGGGGCCGATGGAGGCATAATCCAATCCCGCCGACACCGAATGCGTCAGCGCAATCTGCCCGTTCTCATCTTGAAGCACATAGGAGAACGTCCCCTGCAACACGCCCGGCACACCTCCTGCAAACCGCGCCGCGTGCTCGCCCAGCGCCGTTCCGCGCCCGCCGGCCTCTACGCCGATGAGTCTCACGTCACGGTCCGGAATGAACTCGTAGAACGCGCCAATCGCATTCGAACCGCCGCCTACACACGCAATCACCGCGTTTGGCAGCCGGCCTTCCTTCTCCAGAATCTGCTCCTTCATCTCGCGGCTGATGCAGCGCTGAAAGTCGCGGACCATGGTGGGATAGGGATGCGCCCCCAGCGCGCTGCCCAGGATGTAGTAAGTCGTGCGCACGTTGGTGACCCAGTCCCGCATCGCCTCGCTGATCGCGTCCTTCAGCGTCTTCGATCCCGACGCGACCCCGCGTACCTCAGCGCCCAGCAGACGCATGCGCAGCACGTTCAGCTCCTGCCGCGCCATGTCCACCTCGCCCATGTAGATCACGCAATCCAGGCCCAGCAGCGCGCACGTAGTCGCTGTGGCCACGCCGTGCTGTCCCGCGCCGGTCTCTGCAATAATGCGCTTCTTGCCCATGCGCTTGGCCAGCAGCCCCTGCCCCAGCGCGTTGTTGATCTTGTGCGCGCCGGTATGCAGCAGGTCTTCGCGCTTCAAATAGATCTTCGCGCCGCCCAGCTCTTCCGTCAGGCGCTTGGCAAAATAGAGCGGGGTGGGCCGCCCCGCATAATCCTTCAGCAGTCCATTCAGCTCCGCCTGAAAAGCCGCATCGGCCTTCGACAGCTCGTACTCGCGCTCCAGCTCGGTCAGGGCCGCCATCAGCGTCTCCGGCACATAGCGCCCACCATAGATGCCGAACCGGCCCGGCCGCGACTCCGACGGTGCCGAGGGAAGAATGATCGATGCCATGATGAGGGCCTCCTGCGTATCCGCCCGCCGAAAAAGGGGATAACGTTTCAGTGTACTAGCGGCCTTCCCACCACCCGCCAAAACTCCTTCAACCGCTCTTCAATCGATCCCGCCTTCACCCGCACCAGCTCATAGCCCAGCTCGCGATACGTCTCCTCATGAATCCGCTCAAACCGCAGCGTCTCCTCAAACGTGATCCGGCGCGCCTCCGTCGGGGCCACGAATCCCAGGTTCTCGACAAAGAACACCCGCCGCGCGAAAGGGCGCTCTGTCTCGATCCGGCGCAGCTCTGCGGCGAGTTGCGCTGTCACCGCCAACCCCAGATATCGCGCCAGCGCCAGCGTGCACACCGCCGAGCGATCATGAAACTGGATCGCCTCATCGATGCCCGCAGCCCGCATCAGCCGCTGCTTCTGCAACTCTACAATCGCGTCCAGAAACGCAGCATCCCGCCAGGGCTCGGCCACCCCGCGCGCCTGCTCCAGCGCGATCACATCCGTTGCTGCCTCCTCCACCACGCCAAAGCCCAACACCTCCAGGGCGCGCAGAATCGCCGTCTTCCCCGCGCCCGGCGCGCCGGTCAGAATGAACCTTCGCATCTTTTTTTTACTCCAAGATTTCAGGATTTCGAGCTCATGTCCGCATACGAAACATCAGGAGGCCCGCGCTCTTAACGTGGATAGCCAATTAACTGACCCGCTAACTGGCTAGCGGGCTTCACGCGCATTGCGCACGAACGCCTTTACCTTCTCCGCGTCCTTGCGTCCCGGCGCAGCCTCCACGCCGCTCACCACGTCCACGCCCCATGGCCCCAGTGTCGCGATCGCCTCCACGACATTCTCCGGCGTCAGCCCGCCCGCCAACACCAGCCGCGCGTCCTCGCGAAACACCGTCTGCCGCGCCTCATTCCAGTCAAACGCCACGCCCGTTCCGCCCACCGCCGTCGCCGTCCGCGAATCCACCAGCACCGCGTCCACGTTGGCGTCCGCCCCATACCCAGCGGCCAGCCGCACCGCATCCGCCCCAAAATGCACCACGCACAAAACCCGCAGGCCTGCGCCAAACTCCGCTCGTAGCCGCCTCGGCGCATCCGCACCGGCATCGGAATGCAGCTGCACTCCGGTCAGGCCGCACTCCCGCACCGCTGCCGCAATCTCGGCTACACCGGTCTCAACAAAAACGCCGATCTTCTCAATCGCATCCGGCAGCCTTGGCACAAACGCCGCCACCTGCTCTACGGTGACGCGCCGCGGGCTCGGCGCAAACACAAAGCCCACCGCATCGGCCCCTGCTTCGGCCGCCACCAGCGCGTCTTCCACTGAAGTATTGCCGCAGATCTTCACCCACAGGCTCATCGCGCCGCCGTCGCCTCATCCAGCAACCCGCGCAGTGCTGAACCCGGATCTGCCTGCCGCATTAGGCTCTCGCCGATCAAAAATGCGTCGAACCCCGCCGCGCGCAGCCGCGCCACATCATTGCCCGTTGCAATGCCGCTCTCAGCCACTCGCACCACGCCCGCCGGAATCCGCTCCACCAATTCGAGCGAGGTCTCCATCCGTACATCGAACGTCTTCAAATCGCGATTGTTAACCCCGATCGCATCCGCGCCTCGCTCGCCGAGCGCATTCAGCACGCGATCAAGCTCACCGCCTGTATGTACTTCCACCAGCACACCAAGCTCCACCGCATGCGCCGCAGCCGCAAACCGCTTCATCTCCGCGTCTGTAAGCGCGGCCGCAATCAGCAGGATCGCATCTGCCCCATGTGCGCGCGCCTCAACAATCTGATACTCGTCCACTGTGAAGTCCTTGCGAAGGCACGGCAGCTTCACCGTCGCCGATGCCAGCTCAAGGTTCCGCAGCCCACCCTGGAAGTACGGCTCGTCGGTCAGCACCGACAGCGCCGCCGCCCCTCCCGCCTCGTATTGCCGGGCAATCCACTCCACATCAAAATCCGCGCGGATCAAACCTTTCGACGGGGAAGCCTTCTTGATCTCTGCAATTACCGCGGGCCCCTCCGAAGCGCGTCGCCGCAGCGCGGCCGTCCATCCCCGGGGCGAATGCAGCTCCGCCCGCCGCTCCTGCTCCGCCAACGGCACGCACTCCCGCGCGGCGGCCACCGTAGCCCGCGTCGACGCCAGAATTGTGTCGAGTCGTGTCTCCATCGGGAAAGGGAAGCACTCCAGCGGATCGCATGTGGTGGGCCCGGAGGGATTCGAACCCCCAACCAAGGGATTATGAGTCCCCTGCTCTAACCGTTGAGCTACAGGCCCGGACTTGGTATTAAATGCTGCGGAATAAACAATTTAGCGAGATGGAAGCAAATCGCGATTTGCGCCACATTTGCAGCATGGTCGCCGTTTTTTGACCCCATGGTCGCCGCTTGTTGACCCCGCAGCTCCTCTGTGCACCTACCAAACAGTCAGCATCGAAAGTCAGCGCACGTAAGCCACGCAATTGGGCACTGCTGCATTCCATTCCAGACTGGACCCATCGATGGGTGGAAGTGCGACCTTCTGAAGGGCAGCCTACCATAGCTAGAAAGGGATCTTTCGACACGTTATGATCGCACAATCCGAAGCACCTCCGCCGAAGGCTCAAGCAATGCGAGTTGCTCATGAACAGATGGATTCTCAGCGATAGGCCCTTTTATCTGAGACGATCCGGCTGAGCCGGTGAATTTCCGGGCTCTGAGGTGTCGAGCCGCTTGCGAGCGGGCACGAGGAACATACAAGCCAATTTTTTGACTTTATGACGATGTGCTCATCAGACATGTTCGAAATTCAGACCGGATGTTTTTGCCGTTATGAGGGGCTGGTGTCCAGTGGGACGCAAAGTGAACCTAGGCTCAACCGTGTGGATATTTCGTGTCGTTCACCTCGTCTTGGGCGGCCTCGATCACCCATTCCGGGTCAGACGCGAGTAGATCCGACGGCCGCTGATCATCCAGGAAGCCATTCACAGAGAGAACCAGCAGACCGCAATTAGGAATGCAAAAAGACTCGAACGATACTGGAACGAACGGGGATGCAGATTTCCTGAGCGAGAGAATCCCTCCACAAACGTACGCAGGCTAGTCGAATTTCTGAATGACCTCGCCAACCTGGAGAATGCGGATGGGACGGCAAGAAGATACGAAAAAACGGCGGAGCAAAATCTACTTACGACGCTGTATATACCTTATGCTGCCACAGGTTCTCACCAAAGCCTGCCGCGAGCAAGCGTTGTAGTATGCGCAGCCTCCTCCGCGGCGGAGGCGGGTCTGGACAGGCTCCTCCGAACCATGTACGCTTTTAATAAGTACACACGGAGGAATCTATGCCTAGGATAGCCGTGGACCACAACCCACGAATGAACCTCCGGCTGCGACCGGAACAAAAGGCTACGCTCGTGCGCGCTGCGGCGTTGAGGCACACGGATTTGACGGAGTTTGTTCTCCAACCCGCCTTGCGGGAGGCCAAGGCGGTGATCGAGGAGTCGGAACGTATCGTTTTGTCCGAGCGTGACAGCCTTTTGGTGCTGAACCTGCTCGAAAATCCGCCAGCGCCGAATGCTAAGCTGCGGGCAGCCATCGCTCGAATGCCAAAGCCCGGGCGAAAACGGCGTTGAGCGTTCTCGACTGGCACGAAGAGCCAATCTCGAAAAAACATGATCGGAAGTCTTTCGATTGTGGCGATCCGGCCATGAATGACTTCCTCGAGCGTTACGCCCGCCAAAGCCATGAATCTGGTGCCGCGAAGACCTTTCTCGCAATTGATAACGCAGACAACAAGAGCATCCTTGGTTTCTACAGCCTGGCCCCTGGCGCTCTAGCCTACGCTGACACGCCGGAGACGGTTCGCCGCGGCCTCGCCCGGCACGATGTGCCCGGGTTCCGGCTCGCGCGCATTGCTACAGACCTGCGTTGCCAGGGCCGAGGTATCGGCGGCCAACTCCTCGCCGCCGCCGCGCGGCGCTGCCTGCGCGTTTCGACGGAGGTCGGCGGCATTGTGCTCATTATCGATGCGAAGAACGATCGCGCAGCCCGATGGTACACCAGTTACGGCGCTGTGCCTTTGAGCGGCAAGCCTTTGACGCTTGTAATGTCGCTCGCCTCGTTTGCCGCCGCGCTGAAGGCGGCAGAGCAGTTATGAACGACGAGGTATGGAAAGAACGGGCTAGCTCGGAATCCCCCAAAAACGTAGGTGGCAGCAGCTCCGATGGACGCAAGGGCAACTGCAGAGCTAACGCCTGCAGCGCCTTCCGCGGTATCTTCATTATGTTCGTCTTGCCCGATCATCTCCTTGAGACGTTTATGCAACCAGTTCTAGAGGGATTCGGGTGGTCGAGCAACCCACTGGTACTATCTCCGCGCCGAGCGCACCGATCCCTGCTCGGCAGTACTGGTTCGTAGTTCTTAAAGGGCTCGCTCGCGGGCAACAATGACGCTCGCCGGATTACGCTCCCTGTTCCGCCATGATCGTCGGACCACCGGCGTACTACTGGCGAATTCACCTTGGTTCAGGCACACTTCCGTTTCGGATAGTTGCTAAACCTGCTTGAGACAGTGGGGATGTGATTTAAATCACATTATCGGCAATGAAACTCAGCCTACTATTGTGATGGAGTATTATGGGCCGCGCGCAGAAATCCGATCAAGGGAACCTTCGCCGTGCATTAGAAAACGGGGAATTCTTCCCGTGTTTCCAACCACTTGTGGTTCTCACAACGGGCAAACTTCACGGTTTTGAGGTGCTCGCACGTTGGGAGCACCCGAATGTCGGCATGATCTCTCCAGATGTTTTCATCCCGATGGCAGAGAGCAACGGCTTGATAGGTGAGGTGAGCCGCCAGGTCCTGCAGAAGGCATTTAGGGAAATCGCGCCCTATGGAAAGGGTCTTCAACTGGCGTTCAATATCTCGCCGCTGCAACTGAAAGATCTCACTTTGCCGAGGCATGTCCGGCAGATCGCTGAAGATGCCGGGTTCTCCCTTGAATGCGCTACTGTTGAAATCACTGAGAGTGCAATGGCAGAAGACATGACCGCGGCCCGCAGCATATCTGCGGACTTCAAGGCGATGGGATGCCGCATCGCGCTCGACGACTTCGGAACGGGATACTCCAGTCTCTATCATTTGAAGTCTCTCCCCTTCGACGAATTGAAGGTTGACCGGACGTTCGTCGGCTCAATGACGATCGAACGCGAGAGCCGAAAGATTGTAGCCGCCGTCGTGGGCCTTGGACAAAGTCTCGGACTGAACACGATAGCCGAGGGCATCGAGACCCAGGAACAGGCAGACTTGCTCGTGCGGCTTGGCTGCGAGATGGGACAGGGTTGGCTTTACGGACAGCCAACGCCGGCTGAGCAGCTTTCGTCAGTCATTCAGTTGCGTCCGCCGGGCGCGGTTTCGCGCAGCGGTGATGAAGGCTTGGTGTACTCAGTCAATTGCAGGGAGGGGCTTCCGTCACAACGTCTGGCTCAACTCCAGGCAGTTTACGACGGCGCGCCCGTAGGGTTGAGTTTTCTCGATCGAAACCTCAAATACATCAACATCAACCGCCGGCTCGCCGAACTGCATGGTCTCTCCATCGAGGACCACTATGGGAAGACACTCGCCGAGGTCATCCCGGAGTTATATCCGCTTCTCGAGGCCTATGTACAAGAGGCCCTGAATGGAAAAGGGACGAGCGATCTCGAGATTCGCGAGCCCGCATCTCACGGGCAGCGCCGCAGAACCTTCCTTGTGTCGTACCAGCCAGCACTTGATGAGGCCGGAGAGGTCGTAGGCGTATCTTGCGCGGTGAAGGATTTTACGGCGAGAAAGGCTGCCGAGGATAAGCTTCGGCAATACGAACGACTCGTCGAAGGTCTGGATGAAATGGTCGCCGTTGTGGACCGGAATTACCGGTATCTACTCACAAACCGCGCATTTCTTGACGTCTTCGGCGGAGCTGACGTGAGAATTGAAGGCCAGTCGATCCGGGAATCGATAGACCAGGATGTGTTCGAAAGGATTGTCAAACCGAACCTCGACCAGTGCTTCTGCGGAAATCCTGCCCTTTTCAGCATGGAGTATGACTTGCCGGGAATTGGTGTACGGGACCTAAGTGTTTCCTATTCGCCGATTGAGGTCTCCGGCGAGGTGGAAGCGGTTGCCTGTGTGCTTCGGGATATTACAGACATGAAGCGCATCGAATCCGTAGAAACGGGTTGGCGAAAGCGCATCGAACTGGCGGAGTGTGCGGGTTTACGCATCGGGCTGTGGGACTGGGACATTCGAGCGAATACGGTTATCTGGTCCGACGAGTCCTACCGCCAATGGGGATTCACGCGCGACGCGTTTTCCAAGAACGTCGCGGATGCCGTTCCAAGGATCCACCCCGCGGACCGCCCAATTGTGGAATCGGCAATTCGAAAAGTCATGACTCGCGAAACGGACGAATACGCGGCCCAATATCGGGTTCTGAGACCGGATGGTTCAATCTGCTGGGTTGATGCGCGCGGTGTGATGATGGGCGATGCTTCCCAGCGCATGATCGGCATTGGCATCGATATCACTGACCACATGAAACCTCTTGATCCAACGAGCAATTCTGGATCAGACCTTTACTGCTAACCATGAACGATCTGCAATTCTTTAGTATCGTGAGTGCCGACGGCGGTACAACGATCGAGCGCCATCCCCGCAATATTGATCCAGGCTATCAGGCCCCAGATCAATGAAGCATTCAGATCGGCTCAGCAAATTCCAATCGCTCCCAGGCGGTCATTCGGTCAATTCTTCGGTCAGGTCGGAGTCGTCCATGGTTCGGTCGTTCTCATCCGGCGTGCTGTATCGACTCATACTGAAATCATGACCCTCGAAGCTGAAGCTGGCCGACTCTAACACCAAAGTACTAAGCGAATGCTCAACCTGAGAAGTGCTCCGAGGCGCGCTCTATGAAGGATTGGCACAGCCTCGCTCTTCTAGCTAGAATCCCCATCTAGTAATGCCGACGACCTGACGCCGGCTTCGAGTGCCATCCGGCTCTCGCTCGATGAACTCGCAGCGGCGGAAGCGCTTCGATCGAATCGACAGAGATTTCTTGTGCAAGGAGTGACCATGAAACGCAACCCGATGTTTCTTGTTGTTCTGCTAGTTGCACTTCCGACCTTGACCTTCAGCCAGATGGAACCCGGAAGCCCCGCTCAGGCACGCATTCAGAAAGAGGTACGCCACGAGCTGTTGATGCTCCCGTACTTCGGAGTGTTCGACAACATTGAGTACCGCGTGGACGGCGAGACCGTCACGCTACTCGGAGACGTGACCCGGCCTACGCTCAAATCAGACGCGGAAAATGTCGTGAAACGCATCGAAGGCGTCCAGCAAGTGGTCAACAAGATCGAGGTCTTGCCGCCGTCTCCGATGGACGACCAACTGCGCTTGGCCCTGTTTCGCGCCATCTACGGATTTCCAGCCCTGGAGAAATATGCCCTGGGCGTTCAGAAGCCAATCCGCATCATTGTCAAGAGCGGCCATGTAACTCTGGAGGGAGTTGTCGACAGCGAGGCAGACAAAAACCTCGCCGGTATCCGCGCCAACACGGTCCCCGGAATCTTTTCAGTGACTAACAACCTTCGGGTGGTTCCAGGCTAGTCTTGTGAGGTTCGAGTACGGGCCTGATCACCCACGCGGCCCCTATGCCAAAGGCCCGGGGAAGCGTGTGGTGATCAGCCAGAAGGAAATGCCATGCGTATTTTTCCTTTCTCCTCCGTTCGTTCCGTTCTGTTTGTGCTTGTCGTGATGGCGTCAGCGGGGGCATCGTTGGGACAAGTCGCCATTTCAGTCACCATTGCGCCACCACCGCTGCCGGTGTACGAGCAGCCGCTCTGCCCAGGCGAGGATTACATCTGGATACCTGGCTACTGGGCATGGGATCTCGATGACGAGGACTACTACTGGGTGCCGGGCACATGGGTGCTGCCCCCGGAGGTCGGCCTGCTGTGGACCCCGCCCTATTGGGCCTGGGTCGACACCGGTTTTGTTTTCTACGATGGATTTTGGGCCCCTGAAGTGGGTTTCTATGGAGGCATCGTTTACGGCTTCGGCTACTTCGGCAGAGGGTACGAAGGAGGTCATTGGGAGCACGGGCATTTCTATTACAACGTGGTAGTTAACAACGTGGATGTCACCAGCATTCACAACGTTTACAAAGCCCCGTCAGCCACGAATATTACGGTGAACCGCGTTAGCTACAATGGCGGCGAAGGCGGAGTCAACGCGCGCCCCACGCCCGAAGAAATGGCCGTCGCGCACGAGAGACACCTTCCACCTGTGCCGGCTCAAACTCAGCATGTGCAGGCTGCTCGCACCAATCCGCAGTTGCGCGCTTCTGCGAACCTGGGCAAGCCTCCAATAGCAGCGACTCCGAAAGCGGGTGCATTGAGGGACCGCGCTGCAGTGGCCGCCACGGCCGCGGGAGCGCCCTATCATCCTGCCGGCAAGGGTGCCGCAACTGCACCGCACACGGCGAGTGGTGTGGCCCTGCCGGGAGCCATCATTCATCCCAACGATCTTCCAGCCCGGGAACGCCCGTCTCCTCCCAATACAGGAGACCCGAAACTGGATCAGGAATATTTGCAAGAACAGCAAAAGCTATTCGCGAGGCAGGAACAGGAAAGGCAGGCACTGCAGCGAAGGCAGGATCTGGACCATCAGCACCTGGGGCACTTGGCCGTCAATGCAGAGAGCATGCAAGAATTGGAACAGAGGCACCAGCAACAAACCATGCAACTTCAGCAAAGACACGACATGGAGTCGCAGAGGCTGCAGACCCGACTGCAGGCAGCAAACCCGGCTCAGCCCAGGCCTCCTTCACGGCCTCGTTAGAGCTTTCCATCGCTCTGCGGGCCTTGATTTTGCCTGCCAAGTGACTTCCTCAATCAAGGGTTGGAAGAACTGTCCCAACAAATCGGATTAAACCTCGACCGTTCAGGCGGCGGCCTCCGGCTGATCCATGTGCACCAGTCCCCGCTTCAGAGCGACGTTGATCGCCTCTGTGCGTCCGGTAGCATTGAGCTTTTCGAGAATGTGCGTCACGTGCACCTTGACGGTCGATTCGCTGATATCGAGGGCCGAGCCGATTTCCTTGTTGCACATGCCGGTGGTCAGCGCGCGCATAACCTGTGTCTCCCGGGGGGTCAGTCCGCGGTTCTGAACTCGCTTTCCAAGCTGGGCCGCAACCGAGGGCGGAATCCACCTCTTCCCTTGCGCCACAGCCAGGATGCATTCGATGAGTTCAGGAAGAGATGTACTTTTCAACAGATATCCGAACGCGCCCGCCCTTAGCGCCCGGTAAATGTCTTCCTCGCCCACGCAGGTTGTGAATACCACCAGACGCGCCGAGGGGTTCTTAGCACAAATCGATTTAACGGTCTCAATTCCGTCCATCAAGGGCAATTTCAGCTCGAGGATAGCCAGGTCAGGAGATTGCGCGATGAATTGATCCACCGCGTCCTGCCCGCTGGACGCCTCGGCGATGACTACCATGTCGGACCGGCGGTTGATCAGCGCGGCCAGTCCCTCACGTACGATCGGATGCTCATCAGCGACCAGTATCCTGTAAGGCTGGTAGGTAGATTCTCCGATTCCGCTGCCATGATCCGTAATTCCAATTGAAGTCGACACAATACTCCTCCCCACAAGTGGCAAGGGTTCCCTTGCCGGCGGCGCGTTGGGCGCTCGCCGCAAAGTGAACGGAGTGGAAGGTCGGATTCACTGCAAGTGCACCAACGCAGATGCAAAGAACGAAGACGTTACGGCATTCTATTTTTCAATAACTCAATACCGATTTGAACGGCGTTCAGAAGGGCGTCATCTTCGAAGGGCTTGCGCAGAAAAGCGATGGCTCCTGCTTGTGTGGCTTTGTCTTCTACCTCTGGTTCGTCACGCGCCGAAATGAATACCACCGGCAGACTGTTGGGTTCTGCCGCCAGCCGGCGATGCAAATCGAATCCGCTCATGCCCGGCAGACCAATATCGAGAATGATGCAGCAGATGCCATTATGGTCGCCCACGTCAAGGTATTCCTCAGCCGAGTCAAATGACTTCGCCGTGAGTCCGGCGGACTTGAGGAGCCTTTCAAGAGACCTGCGTATCAATCGATCATCATCGACGATTGCGATCAGCCCAGTCTCGGTCTCAGTCACGACTCTACCTCCTGCCCGCGAATCACTGTCAATTGAGGCTTTGTTCCGGTGCCGGCCTCGCGGGGGCTGTTGAGCGCCGGAAAGGAGTTGGCTCATTTGCCTGACTTGCCTTACACGATTGAAGGTACCCCCGGTTCGGCGGCGTGTCCATGGGACCTTGGTCCCAAAAGGCCGGGATCAATTGGAAGGAAGGCCGAGTTTCTCCGCCATGTGAATCAAGTCTGCCAATGATTCCGCCTCCATCTTGTGCATCACCTGCCCGCGATGAACCTTGATGGTCTTTTCGCTGGCGCCCAGCTCCGCAGCGATTTGCTTGTTCAACAAACCGCTGGTCACGCGAGGAAAGACCTCTCGTTCGCGTGGAGTCAACAACGCATAGCGATCCTGCAACGCGCGCAATTCCGCGCTGTGTTTTCTGGTGATGCCGTCCTGGCCGATCG
Organism: uncultured Acidobacteriota bacterium; assembly: GCA_963846375.1. GTDB lineage: Bacteria > Acidobacteriota > Terriglobia > Terriglobales > Acidobacteriaceae > Telmatobacter. Next base: position 207,136 of record CAWJVV010000010.1, on the reverse strand, counting down.
CGCGCTGGATTGCCTCCAGCAGTTCCTGATCCCGGTAAGGCTTGGTGAGGAACTCGACCGCCCCAGCCTTCATGGCGCGAACCGACATCGGGATATCGCCATGGCCGGTGACGAAGATAATGGGAAGAGTAATCGTCTGGGCCGCAAGCTCGGCCTGAAGATCGAGTCCGCTGAGCCCCGGAAGCCGAACGTCAAGGACCAGGCAACCTGGTGCGTCAGGGCGTTTGCTGCGGAGAAACTCCAGCGCCGATCCGAATGTGCGAGCCTCGAGGCCCACTGAGCGCAGCAGTCGCTTGAGCGCGAGACAGACCAATGGCTCATCGTCCACCACATACACGATTGGAGATGATTCTGTCATCACGCCACTATGCCGCTGCCGGTAAAGAGAAACGAAAGGTTGCGCCTTGGACAGCGGAATCCCGGCTGGCCCACAAGCGGCCTCGATGCGCCTCGATTATCGACCGGCAGATGGACAAGCCCATGCCCATTCCATTGGGTTTGGTGGTGAAAAATGTATCGAAGATATGATCGATATTCCGGGGATCGAGCCCTATCCCGGAATCCTGAACGGTCACCTCCAGACCCGATTCGCGCGCGTCGGAGCGGATGACGAGGGCCCGTGGGCGGTCCGGAACGGCACTCATTGCCTCAATTCCATTCATGATCAGATTCAACACCACCTGCTGCAACTGGATCCGGTCGCCCAGCACCGCCGGAAGGGAAGGCCCCAGTTCCATTTCCAGCGAGACGTTTTGCTTTTCCAGAACTCCGGGAATGATATCCAGCACCTCCAGAATCACCAGGTTGATATCCACCGGGCTCTTCTGCGGAGCGCCCTTTTTCACCAAAGCGCGGACGTGGGAAATAATTTCTCCCGCCCGGGTTCCCGCCTCCGCAATCTCCGTCAAAGCCTGTTGCACGTCTTCAATATCCGGAGCCGGGCTGGCCAGAATCCGGCGGCTCGCATTGGCGTTGGTGACGATTGCCGACAGCGGCTGGTTGACTTCGTGGGCGATGGAAGCCGTCAACTCCCCCAGGGTGGACACTCTGATCACCCGCGCCAGTTCTGCCTGGGCGGCCTGAACCGCGTCCTCCGCCCTCCGGCTTTCCGTCAAATCCCGCGTAATCTTGGCAAAACCAACCAGCTTTCCCTTCGGGTCGTGCAACGCGGTGAGGATCGCGTTCGCCTGGAACCGCGATCCATCCTTCCGCACTCGCCAGCCGTCTTCTTCGAACCTGCCTGTCGCGGCCGCTTCACGAAGGGCCATGGCCGGCTTGCCCTTGCGCAGATCATCGTCGCCATAAAAACAGGAGTAATGCTGACCGATAATCTCCTCGGCAGAATATCCCTTAATGCGCTCCGCTCCGCTGTTCCAACTGCTAACGAACCCGTCAGCGTCCAGCATATAAACGGCATAGTCGGCGATACCTTCGACCAACAGGCGAAATCGCTCTTCGCTTCGCCGCAGTTCTTCGGCCGCCTGCCTGCGCTCGGTAACATCCATGCACAGGCCGATCATCCGGAATGGCGAACTTTCGCTGTCGCAATGCGTCCGCCCCTGGGCCAGCACCCAGCGCATCGAGCCATCCGGCCGCTGAATCCGGTACTCGGCATCATATTCTCCGCCAGGGCGGAGCGCTTCGCGAATGGCGAGTTTTACCGCCGCTCGATCCTCGGGATGAATCAGCGTCAGGACGCTCGACTCGTCGAGCTTCTGCTCGCTCGGCTGCAGGCCGAAGATACGAAAGGTCTGGTCGGACCACTCCACCCGGTCGGATCGGGTGTCCCAGTCCCACACTCCAACTCCCGAAGCCTCCTGCGCCAGCCGCAGTTGCTCTTCGCTGTCCCTGAGGTTTTGTTCTATGGATTGGCGCCGATCGATCTCGAGGACCAGATCTTCATTGACCTTCTTCAACTCGGCGGTGCGCTCCTCGACCCGCAATTCCAACTCCGATTTGGCCAGCTTCAGCTCCTCTTCCACACAGATGCGTTCCGCGATTTCGATCCGCAGCGCCGTGGGACTCGGTAGCTCCACGGCGTGAGGCACCAGTCTCACCAGCAACACAGCCGTAACTAGGGAAGCAATCGCCGTGATGGCCTTGATCACCCCTGACACCCAGTAGTCGGCATGCCAGAGGTTCCACACTTCCAATGCGTGGGTGGTGCCGCAGGCAAGAATGAAAATGCCAAACGCCAGAAACATCCAGTTAAATGGCAGATCGGTGCGCCTGCGGACAAAATAAGCGAGCGTGAATGGAATCGACAGGTAGGCCAGCGCGATCAGCGAATCGGAGATCACATGCAGCCACACAAGGCCCGGCACCCACATGTAGCAATAGCCATGAGGCATGAACGGGCCCGACGAGAACATAGCATCCAGGAATTGCATGGTGCACCTCGCCGCTTTCACTCATCCCGTGAGAAAGGAAAGAGCCAACGTTGAGTGCTAAGAGAGAGTTTTTACTCGTGTAATGGGGTCTGGAAACCCTGAAAGGGCTTATCTTGGTCTTGCGAATGGGAGCTGACGCACAAGGACGACGGCTCGAACCAGCCCAAATCGTTTTGTCATGGTTATTGTAGGCGTTTACGATTGTTGTAAAACGATCACGGCAATGTAAATTTTTTTGATTCTGCGTCCGATGAACAGCTCTTATGTCCGAAGATGAATTCGCGACTTATGCCCGGTGCTTTGAGTTAAATCACGCACACCGTGAGACATAGCGTTTGTCGGGAAGTATTCAACGAGGCAGGAACACGCGAAAAACCGAACCGCTGTGTCCGGGTGAATCGTTGCTCCGTGTTGCAATGCGACCTCCCCGGTACCGGCTCACGACATCGGCGCAGATCCATAGCCCCAGCCCGGTTCCGATTCTCTCCTTGGTCGTGTAAAAGGGTTCGAAGGCACGGCGGCGAGTCGCAGGGCTCATCCCGCAGCCATTATCCGCGACCGTAATCCGCGTGCCTGGCCGTCCAGTGATCCAATCGGTGGCTCCGCGGGCTCTCAGCTGCAGCCTGCCGCCAAAGGGCATGGCATCCAGCGCATTCCCGATCAGGTTCACCATCACTTGCCGCAACTCTCCCGGATGACAGCGGAGTCTCAAGGTCGCGTCATAATCGCGCACTACTTCGATGCCCGCAACTTCGACGCGGTTATCGTGCAAGGCCAGCGCTTCATCAAGAATGGCAGAAATGGAAGCCCAGACTTGTTCTCCGCCGTTGCCGCGGAAGCCCAGGGCCTGCGTCGAAATGTGTGCTACGCGCGATATTTCGCGATGTGCAGTTGCCAAGTACTGCTTTCCCTCCGGGGAAAGGTCTTCGTTCTGCAGAAGAAAAAGAAGATTCGTGACAGCCGCCAGCGGATTGTTGACGTGATGCGCAACGCTGGAAGCGAGGTGCCCCACGGCCGCCAGCTTCTCCGAAATTCGCACCGCCTCTTCAGCGCGCTTCTGGCGAGCGATATTTCGCGCAATCTCCGAGACTCCGGCGATCTCCCCGGCAGCGTTCCGTATTGGAGAGGCGGTTAGGGATACAGGAATCTCTGAGCCGTCTTTGCACCTTCGCCTGCTCTCATAGTGGTCCAGGCGTCTTCCGTTGCGCACCTGGTCGAGCACCGCGCCCATGGCGCCTTCTTCGCCAGCGCAGGCGAGCCGGAAGATCGGTTGCCCGATCATTTCCTGTTGGGTGTATCCGAAGATGCATTCCGCAGCTCGGTTCCAACTGGCGACTGTAGCCTGACCCGCCACGCTGATGATGGCATCATTGGAGTCCTCGACGAGCGCAGTCATGCGTTGCATCAGGCCATACTTGACCGCGGGAACCAGAAGTTCCAGCGGGGAGTCGATACGGTCCTCACGCGGCGCACTGGAATCGCTCGACACTGTACGTCCCCGAACCATCTCAGGTTTGGTTATTAGCCGTGCCCATGTACTGATCGGCATAAACTCCTGTGCCGTTGGCGACACGCAGCTACCTTCTCGATCGATGGACTTCCACACGCGGTCCAACCGGACGTACCCATGGATGGCCATACGGGTGAACATATCCGAATCGGTTGATCCAAACTCTACCCCATGGCCGGCGATCGATAAGGATGGCGTGGGAGGGCCACTCGAACCCCGAACCTAGCCACCATCCCCAGCCGCCGAATACGGCTCCTATGGTCACGGCAGGGCCAAAGCGGACAGCGCCTCCAATGGCAATCCCCGGCCGCGGCGGGGCGAAGACCACCAGGGGATCGTAGTAGGGCAGATAAATCAGGCTTGGATTCACGGGCAGGATCTGGATATATCCTCCGTCCGAAACAACGTTCAAGTAGCCATTTGGCGCCAGGTAGCCATAACTCATCGCTCGCCGGCGCATCCTTTGTATGGCTTCCATGACATCGGCTCTTTGAGTCAGGACGACATTGCCGAGTTGTTCGGTCCATGCCATGTCGTGGGCCATCATGTCCAGAACCGAAGGGAATGGAAGCAAAGCCAGCACGCTTGGATCCCACTGCAGGTGATCGGCCTGAATGGCCTCTGCCAGCGCATCCCCCTTCAGATAGCTGTGTTGATCCGCCCATGCCGCGGCTTCGGGAATCTCGGTCCAGTAAGTCGACGCAGTAAGAATCTGCGCCAATAGCGGGTCTTGATAAAGCGCGATCCGCGCTACCAACTGGTCCAATTGGGGCGGAGCCAGGGTCGCCGGCTGGGCAAGTGCGCTCCTTGGAATGCACAAAGCCATTAGCGGCACAATGGCGATGAATAGCAGATGACGAAAACCAGCGAGTTTCACTGTGCCTCCTTAAAGGATTCGCCCGCATTCCCGAGTCCATCATGCATTTGCGCGGCCAGCGGTGATAAGCCCCTCTGAATAAGCCCGGCGGTGATCAGCCAATCTCATAGCTCGGTCTCTTCTTCTTGTGGTTCTTCCTTGCTGCCGACAATCCTAAACACGACCCCGAGGGCGAGAGATGCTCCGGCCAGCGCTGCGATGGTGCTCGGGGAGGTCTGGTAGAGATCGAGGATGATGAATCTGCGAACCAATGCAAGCAAGGCAATCAGCACCACGGCGCGCACCTGGACGATGGCACGTCGATGATGCTTGACGACCAGCAGCGTGTGTTTGAATTCAAGTGCAATGAGCACCGTGAGCACCATCCCGAAAAGCCCCTGGAAAACCTGGGGATCGCCGGGATTGAGTACATGGCTGCTCACAAGCCGCAGGGTGTGCAAGGACAGCTGCCAGGTGCTGAGCGCCACAATGAGAGCGATCACCAGGACGAGCGCTGCAACGACTGTTTGCTCGAATCTCTCGTAAAACGAAAGCGTTTGCCATTTGGAACGCAGCTCCTTGAATTCCGCAGCGAGAGTCAGAATGTTGTTTGTCATCGACCGCCCTCATCAACGTTCAAGCCCATGCCGATGCGACGATGAATGCACGGCGCGGATCAGAACGCGCCCGGGTGTTTAGAACTCGTGCTGCGACATCTCACTTGCCGGTTTCCGGAGCAGTCAGCTTGCTTCGCATTCTATTGATCTCTGTCATGCTCTTCTCGTATTCGTCGAAAGCCGAGATGATATCGGAGAGTTGCTGTGCGGTCTCCGCATTCTTCTCTAGATATTGCTTGTACGTGTCCGAAACCGGCCGGTCTCGGTTCTGATTCAGATAGTTCATTGCGGCGGTCGTATTAGCATCTAACTCTTTCACCATGGGCAGAATTCGTTCCACCGCTTGCTCCTGCAACGCGGAGCCTGACTTTTCTGCCTTGGCCAACTTATCCGCGATCATTGCCATGTTATCCGCGTGTCCCTTGATCTTGGCGAGCTTCAATGCGTGGGCGAGCCAATTCTGGTCACTTACGACGAGGGCCTGCATATCTTCGGCGTCGACTGCCAATTCACGTGCTTCATCGCTTGCTTGTTCGAGAAGCGTGGTTAGCTCCTGGCTGTCGTTTCTGGCGACGCCGGCAAACAGAGGCGAGTGGAACGTGAACAGGGCCATGGACGCCCATATGACCAGGTTCCGAATTTGTGTACGCGCAGCTCTCATGCTCCATCTTCCTTCTTGGTCGGTTTTGACGTCAGATCGCCTGGAGGCGGACGGGCATGGTAATCCTGGCAATGCCACTAAAGAGCATGCTCACGCCCACCAGCGTGCCCACCGCCCATAGGGAGCTCGATGGCCAGCGAAAGAGAATGAGGCTGGCAACCAACAACGACACCACCCCATCCACCAGGAACCATGCTGATCCAGGAAGCCGCCGCAGGAGGGAGAAAACCACCAACTCGAACACCCCCTCAACAGCAATGTAGAAGGCCAACACGAGCGTCAGCGCAACCACTCCGGCAACCGGCAGCGCCAGCATGTAAAAGGCTGCGGCCAGGTACACAATCCCGATAAGAATCTGCCATAGAATCGCGCCGGCCTTGCGCTGCGACCATGCGTACACCAGGTGCGCAACCCCAGCGAAGAGAACCAGGCATCCGAAGTAGACGCTGGCGGCCACGCCGGCAAAGAACGGCACCGCGACAGCCAGGAGTCCCGCAATAATCAGCAGGATGCCGAGAGCGATAGACCACCCTCTTTCGGAGCGAGCATACGTTTCGACCGTATTCAAGACTTCCTCCTTGTATCGCGTCGATGGCGATACGCATGTGTTTCGGGCCCGCGGCCGGCTGGTGTAGGCTAGCCCGGCTCATTCAATGACGATCAGGCGGCGTGTGGCGGGAACTTCTCAAACATCTTTTCCACCGCCTTGTTGACCTTCCTGGTGTCCTTTTCCGGCTGGTCAGAGAGTTGATCATGGGCTTCACCGCGCCACACCAGGTGCGCTGAATTGGAGTCGTAGAGATCCACAATCAAGGTGCCAACCGGGATTTTGTCAATGGTCGTTGTTGCCATACCCATACCCCAGCCGTGCCATCCCCAGCGTGGCCCGAGCCCATCGTAAAAGGTGTCGTATTCAGTCCTGTTCTTTTTAACCGCCACTGCGGTTACGGTAAGGTCGCCCCCATCTTCTACCTCTCGCAGTCCTTTCGCTTGAAGCGCCTGGTCCACGGCCTCGCGAACCCGTGGTTCGAACAGAGGATCCGCGACATGGAGATGTCCCCACGAGTAGGTGTGGTATTGGCTGAAGTTAGTGGAGTGGTCAAAGTCCGTCACCACCTTATCCGCCATTGCTGGAATCGAGAAGAGGACGATGGCGAGAGCCACCGTCCATAAGTTCCGTCGATACAGTTTCATTCTGAACGCTCCTTTGTCGCGCTGGTGTCGATTCTGGTTCCATTTCGGTGCTGTCGGAAGGCAAGCGGACGATAGGACAGTTTTGCCCTAGCGGTCCGCCGATATCTCGTGAGCGATGGTCATACGACACGACCAGTCACTTCGTACTGCCGGCTAAACTGCCGGGTGCTTCAATCTTGTCCTGGAGCCGCTCCAGCTTGGTCCTCTCGCGGCCATACTGGTCAACCGCCGATATCATATCTGCAAGTTCATGCGACGTATCCGCATTTTGCTGAAGATATTCAACGTAGTCAGGCGTCGTGGGGCGCTCATGATTCTGATTCAGATGCTCGATGGCCGCGGTGGTATTTGTCGCGATTTCCTTGAGCATGGGTACCATGCGATCGATGGCCTGCTGCTGCCATGGAGACGCCGCATCGCGTTCTTCCAGCAGCTTGGCCGCGATTCTTCCCATGTTGTTCACATGTTCCTTGATCTGGCTCAGCATCTCGGCATGCGACTGCCAGCTCACATCATTGTGGAGCAGCGAAGTCATTTCGTCCGCATTGCGGGCCAACTCCGCCGCCTCAGCGTTTGCGGCATCCAATTGGGCTGCGACCTCGGCGTTGGGCGGGTGCCGCGCCACCGACCAGAGGGCGGGCGGCAGCAGCGTCGTTGAACCGAAGAGGGCGACTACCAGTAGACGATGCACTACTCCTGGTGTAATTGACATGTCAATCTCCTTTCTCCATTTTTCCAATCTGCGCGTTTGGTTTAGTTGGTTCTTAGCGCCGCTCCTGCGCCGACTGCCGGTTGAACAGCGGCGAAAGTTCGTCTTTCAGCTTGGCGAACAGCGAGGTCGTATCGCCACTGCCTTTCAGTTCCTTGTCAAGCTGCGCAATGCTCGTATTCAGCGCCGAGTATTCCGACGCATTGGCGGCATAGCCTAGTTCCTGGCAGCGATGAAGCTGACCCTTTGCCGTCGCCAGCAGCGTCTGCGCTGCATTCTTGTCTTTCTGCCGCTGTTCTTCCGCTGCTGCGATGGCGGCGCGCGCAAGCACAAGAGGGATTGGCGTAACTTTGTCAACAGCTACCAGAGTGTTGAGCGCCGTTCCCAACACTTTGATTGCATCATCGTTCTTCCCTTGATCGAGTAATCGTGCCGCCTCCTGGAGGGCCAGAGGATAAGTGGCCAACGGCAGATTGTAAGTGCGGGTGCGGATTTCGCTCTCCAGCGAATACAGCAGGACACGGGCGGTCGGGTAATCCTTGTTTTTGACCACTTCGGAAACGCTGTGATCCAACGCCTGGATAGCTTTCTCGTCGAGCGGCGCGGCATCAATCACTTCGACCTCCGACGCCACCGGGATCAGCGCCGCCTTGGCATTACGAGCAAGAAGAATATTGATCTTTCCGGTAGCCGCTTCGATCGCGGCAAGCGCATCGTTCTTCTTGTTGTGTGAAATTGCCTTGATCGCATTCTGAGTTTGATTGATGGCCGCGATGGCGTCCTGATCGAGTGCTTGATTCGCTTGTTCCTGGGCACTCTGCCGTTCCTTTTCGACTTCAGGGCGAGTCTGCTTTTCCGCATTCTGCCGCTGCTGGTCGAAAGTTGCTTGTGACTGGGGCTGCGTCTCACCCACCTGCTTCGCCTGCGAGACGTTGGCCGTATTCTCTCCGGACTTGCAGCCTACAACCAACATCAACGAGGCCACCATGAACATCGCTATCGCCCGTGCGTAAAGGTAGAACGCTTGTTTCATAACTTCCTCGCTTTCCTCTCGATTGACTTAGTGCGGCACTAACGTCCGTCTCGCAACGCAGTCACCAGTGGCCTGATGGCTGAGCAACTGGTCTGCGATGTTATCCGCATGGACTCAGGCAAACAATTGGTCGCTAGGATGAACCTCGATTGAATATGGATACCTATTTACATGTGTATCCAGAAGCGCACGGAAAGGTAAGCCCTTCGTATTAGGGGTGATCGAAGAATATATCGGGGTTGATCGACCTAAGTCGAAGGTAGTAGGAGGTTCTACACAGCGGGTCATACTCGTCTCTAGGCCGCCCTCCCGATAGCATTTCTATCCTCCCGTGCAATTGCATTTGCGCGGCACGATCGCTAGCATCTCGCAAAGGAAAGTGAGGATCACGTTTGATGACGACGAGTGTTCCCGCCCAGTTCACCCCTCCGATAACCAGCCGGGATCACGTTCGCGGTCCGGCGTCCGCTGTGGTGACCCTGCTTGAATATGGCGACTACAAATGCCCTCGATGCAACGAAGCGCGTTTCGTGGTCAGGCGCCTCGAAGCGGTGCTGGGCGACCAGATGCGCTTCGTCTTTCGCAATTACCCCTTGTCCAGCTTGGAAGTCAATTCGAAGCATGCCGCGGAGGCGGCGGAGACGTCCGGTGCGCAGAACAAATTCTGGGAGATGCACGACCTTCTTTTGAATCAACAGCACGCTCTGTCGGACAAGCACCTAAGGGTCTACGCCACCCAGTGCGGCCTCGACATGGAGCAGTTCAATCGGGACATGGCGTTGCACACGTTTGACTTTCGGGTCAGGGAAGACATCCTCAGCGGACATCAAAATGGGGTCAGCGACACTCCAACGTTTTTTATTAACGATCGCCGTCACCCTGGGCCGTACGACTACGAGACGCTTTTATCCGCGATGAAAGAGTTCCTTTGAAAACGCACTTCCCTGGAATCGTCACACATTGGGTGGAACCTCCAGCGACGACGCGGCCGACACGGCCTTTTTCGTCGCTCTTTGCACTTGTCGATAGGCGATTCTCCAACCATTGAAGCGAACTACAAAAGAAAGGAGATCATCATGCCGACCGAAACCGAACCGACAACCGCAACATCAAAAAGGATCAACGAGGATGATAAGTCTTCACAACGCACCGGGTTGACGCAACAAACTCGCCCGGGGGCGATCGGGAGAAATCTCCGGCCGAGTGTGCTGGGGCTTCCGCTCTCTCCATTCGAGATGTTTCGTATGACTCCATTTTCTCTTTTCCGCCGAATGGCAGACGAGTTTGATCGCGCGCTTCAGCCGCTCGCGTCGGAAGGAGAGATAAACCAAGCCATTGCCTGGACCCCGACCGTCGAGATTTCCGAGCGTGATGGCAAGTTCAACATCCTTGCCGAACTTCCTGGATTGTCACCGAACGAAGTTCGCGTCGAGGTGGAAGATGATGCGCTCGTAATCCAGGGGGAGCGCAAGATGGAACGCGAGTCCACCGAGGGAGGAGTGCGCCGGAGTGAACGGCAATTCGGATTCTTTTACCGCCGCATCCCCTTGCCGGAGGGCGCCGATCCGGAACAAGCCAAGGCCCGTTTTCGCGAGGGAGTACTGGAGATCTCGATGCCCGCCCCGAAGCCGCAGTCGAATCACCGTCAGATTCAGATCGAGTCTGACAGCAAATCGTCTTCGACAGAAACGAAGCCGGCAGCGAATGATGCGAAACAGGCGGCGTAAAGGAAAGGTGATTGGGAATTCAGCCGGGAGATCCATCCCGGCTCGTCCAGCCAGGCTATCGACCGGGATCGATATGTCGCAGTGAGCAACGACGCTTGGCCTGTTGCCCTGACCAGTCGACCGAGCCGGATTCTGTCTTACCCTGATGCTCCGTGTCGATACGGGCATTACACCACGTTGTTTAAAAACAACCGCGTGCTGCTTGGAGCATGGCGGCACAAGAAGGAGAGAGTTCAGATGCCAACCGCAACCATGACTCGTACAGATCGAGAGATTCAGACTGATGTGCTCGCGGAGCTACGCTGGGACTACAGCATCCAGGCCAATGAAATTGGCGTGGCAGTCAAAGACGGCGTTGTCACCCTCACCGGGACGGTGGATACCTTCCTGAAAAAGTGGAAGGCCGAAGAGGCCGCCCATCGGGTACACGGAGTGGTCGCTGTAGCCAACGACATCAATGTACGCACCATCGGAGAGCGCACCGACGCCGACATTGCGTCCGCCGCGGTCCACGCGCTGAAGTGGAATTCAAGCGTACCGGCCGACAAGATTCAGGTAACGGTCGACAAGGGCTGGGTGACACTCAAGGGCGAAGTTGAGTGGCAATACCAGAAGCTGGAAGCGGAGCGCGCCGTGCGTGGCCTTTGGGGCGCGAAGGGCGTGAGCAATCTGATCGTCGTAAAACCGGCCGCTTCCCCAAGCGACTTGAAGAAGAAGATCGAGGACGCGCTGATCCGCACTGCGCAGGTGGATGCGAGCAACATTACCGTTGAGGTACAGGGAAGCAAAGCCATCCTCAAAGGCCGGGTGCGTTCCTGGGCGGAAAGGCAGGAGGCGGAAAGGCAAGCGTGGCTGGCTCCGGGAATCACCTCAGTCGACAACCAGATTACTCTGTTCTAGACGTTTCTCGCCCTTGAATGATGGCGGGTCTGAGAGCACCACAGCATGGAAGAATGGGTAACGACCACCGACGAATTGTCCGCCGGTGGTCGCTACGCGTCCTCGTACGACAGACTTGGTATCGAACCTGGGTGAGTCGCCTACTCACCAACTGAGCGAGAAGGTGACCTTTACGTCAATGTGGCTCTGGCCCATCGGTTCCCATTTCAATGGTCGGCTAAAATGGTGCGCGCTGCATCGCAGGTCGGGTGTGCGATCAGACCCGAGTAGGCGCGGAGAACTGGATCCCGGTTTTCGTTTGCTATTTCTGCAAACGCACGGTCGAGCTTCAATCCCTGATGCGGACGCCGACTTCGTCTAGGTGCGCGAGCATGTCGGCCGCGTCCTGGTAAACACGGTATGCGCCGACCCGTTCGAGTTCTTCTTTTCCGTAACCGCCGGAAAGGACGCGAACCCCAAGACATCCCGCTCGCCTGGCTGCCAGAAGATCCCACACGCTATCTCCCACAACCATCGCATTCGTTATGGGAACATGCAGCCTCTCGGCGGCCGCCAGGAACAAATCCGGGTCCGGCTTCGCGCGCTTGACCTCGTCTCGGGTGATGACGGGGATTTCTGGCCTTACACCGAGCATTTTGAGAGATGGCTCTGCAACCTCGCGGTGTCCGCTGGTCGCGATCGCGTATCGAACCCCAGCGCGGCTCAATTGATCGATTAGCTCTGGAGCGCCCGGAAGGGCCCGCAGGCCCTCACGATAGCGCTGGTAGGCTGCGGCGTGCTTTTGCTGAAGTTCTTCTGCCAATTCGGCAGTCACAGGATGGCCAATCTCGCGCCCAAGGGCCTGCACAAACAAGCCTCCGCTCATTCCGATGCGGCGATGGATGCGCCACACGGCGAGCGAAAGACCCGATTCCTCAAGAGCTTCATTCCACGCCAGTACATGCTGGTAAACACTATCGATGAGCGTGCCGTCCAGGTCGAAAAGGAACGCCGGCATGGCCGGATCATGGGAAAGATTCTCGTTCATCGTTGACCGCCTACTAGCCCGGAGTATTTGGGCGCATGGTCTCCTTGGATTCCATACCGCGATGCCCGTTTGGTTCAATCCGATCGCGACACAGGACAACGGGCTTCGTCCACAATGTCCGCCACTGCACACAGGTGCATGGAGGCCCCGATTTCTCTCGATCTCACTTTAGGCTGTTCAAATGATCGACCAGCACGCTCGCCACGCCTCTCAAGAGGCTGACACTGATCTGGTTGTCGACCGAGGTGATTCCCGGAGCCAGCCACGCCGCCCGCTCGGCTTCTCTCTTTTCTGCCCACGAACGCACTTTGCCCCTGAGGACGGCCTTGCTACCCTGCACCTGGACCGCAATGGCATTGGCGTCAAGTTGAGCGCTGCGGACCAATGCATCCTCTATGTTCTTCTTCAAATCCGTTGGAGAGGCGGCCGGCTTGACGGTGATCAAGTTGGTGATGCCTTTAACGCCCCAAAGACCGCGTACGGCTTTCTCCGCCTCCCGACGCTGGTATTGCCACTCGACTTCGCCTTTGAGGGTCACCCAGCCTTTCTCCACCGTCACGTGAACCTTGTTGACGGGAATCGAAGAATTCCAGTTGAGTACGTTGACGACAGCCGCAGCGATATCGGCGTCGGTCCGTTCTGCCCCGACCAGGCGCACTTCAATATCGTTGGCAACCGCCGCAACTCCGTTGACGCGAAGGGTGGCCTCTTCGGCCCGCCATTTTTTCATGAATGTATCCACATTTCCAGTCAGCGTGACGACACCATCCTTGACGGCGACGCCGATTTCGCTAGCGGCAACACCGAGATCCCAGCGAAGTTCAGCGAGAACATCCTGCTGAATTTCCTGGTCGCGGTGAACCATCGTTGCTGTTGTCATATCCATTCTCCTCATGAGCACGCTTTGGGAAGCATGCCGCGTTGACACTTGTTTCTAGTATTAGGTCGAGCATCCCGCGAAAACAATTGGCCATAGGATGCGGTGCGACATCGGCTTTGGTGAGTACGACGCATATTGCTCTCGGAGGGTAATAGCCTAGATCGGAAGTATTAACCTTTGCTCTTCTTTGTGAACGTCAAGTCCGATGTAGTACATATCGTCTCGAAGAGCCTCCATGGGTAGGTCTTCGGCCCGTGCAACATTATCGAGCGATCGCCGATCATCATAGTTCGACCGTCCGCCTCTCCGCTTGATGTTGACTAGCATGCGTGAAGCTGTGCCGTAGAGTGTGCCATGCCGTGCGTGCCCAAATGTGTCAAATCAGAACTTTAGGCGACCAGACCAGAGTGCTTCCGTGCGGGCTTGTTCTCAAGGCAAGTGCTTGATTCTAGAGTGATGGCCCCCGCCGGTCGAGCTCCGATATGCTGATCCGGCATGACCGCATCGTCCTCTAAGACAACGAAGCGCACTGTGAACAGCGCGGCCGATTCCGCCCAGGCCGTCATCTGGTCGGATTCGGCCGCGCACAACACTGAACGAATAGGAGAAAGGATCGGGAGCAAAGGAATAAAGGCAAGTCTCAGCAACCCGCTGGGCACGCTTCTCAGGAGCATCGTGATGTTACTGGCTGGCATCGTCCTCGGTGAGCACTGGCATCCTTCCGGTGTCGTTGTCGCAACCGTTCTTGGTGCGGTGCTGGCTGTCCTGCACGAACTCCTGTCATGTTTTCTATGGTGCTCGTTCGCATCGTGGTGGATTGGCGGGCGGTCGCGTGAGATCGAGGATCGACGCTGAGGCCGGGCGCCTGAGCGGGGCCAGCGCCAAGTTCCCGCACGAATATTCTGCAACGGGAAATTACTTTATCGTGGGGAATCTTCCAAATGCTCCCGAACTCAGTTCGCACCCTGTGCCGGACTCGCACGTACAACCCTTCGGTTAACAGCTAGACATCTGCACTGTCCAGCCTTACCCAGGGTTTGCTCTATATCGCTCATTTTCATTGTGTTATGTGAGTCACGCATTGGAGGAAAGATTGTGGGGTCTACCGAGGAATACTCATAATGAATGAAGGGTCTGATGACGCAACCCGCCTTGTCAACTATTGGGCCGACGAAGGAATGACTTCGTTCAAGGCGTACATGCACATTACGCCGGAGGAATTGAAGTCGGCAGTCACCGCGGCGCACGCGCGCGGTGCTTAAGGTCACTGGCCATCTTTGTGCAGTCGGGTTTCAGGAGGCAGCGCGTTTGGGAATCGACAACCTTGAGCATGGACTCATGGTGGACACAGAATTTTACTCCGGGAAAAAGGAAGGCATATGCCCGGGGCAGCGTCCGCCGCAGGAGGAGTTGGCGAAGATGGATGTCGACGGGCCGCAAATTCAAGAGACAATTCGGGACCTGGTTGCGCGCCACGTTGCGGTCACGTCCACCCTTGCAATCTTCGAGAGCTTCGCTCCCAATCGTCCGCCGCTGAGTCAGGAAATGCGGCTGCGCTCGTCGCTCATGCCCGATGCCTGGGCGAGCTTTGTCACCACGCGGGCAATCATCGCGCAATCGGCGGCAGAGAGCCCGTCCCCCGGCACGGCCGCGCGGCTGCTCAAGATGGAGATGCAGTTTGAGCATGATTTCGTGAAGCAGGGCGGCACGCTGATGGCCGGATGCGATCCCACCGGCTATGGCGGCGTGCTGCCGGGATTTGGAGACCAGCGGAACCTCGAGCTGCTAGTCGAGGCGGGGTTCACCCCGGAGGAGGCGATCCACATTGCGACGGAAAACGGCGCTCATTGGCTCGGCGAAGATGGGCACCTCGGCACCATCGCCGCAGGCAAGGATGCCGACCTTGTGGTGGTGACCGGCAATCCGGCCAAGAACATTGCCGACGTGGAGAAGATCGATATTGTTTTTAAAGACGGAGTAGGCTATGACCCCGAGAAGCTGATTGCATCAGTACGAGGACTGATGGGCTTGCGCTAGAGCGATTCCGTGCTGACAATCACATTTTCAACGATTGAAAGCTTTGGACATGGTCAGCGATGATCCATACACTGTCTGGTTGCAGTTCATGCCGTTCAGGTGGCTAGCAAGAGGCAAGCCGCCTGGCTCTGAGATCATCCTCTTGAACGCTGACGTGCTTTGAGAATCAGCCGCTCATGTTTACGCGACGATCAATGGTCAAGCTCATTCCCGCAGCCCTCGTCACCGCTCAGAGCGGTATGTCGCAGCCATTCGCCGCCGGTGCCACTTCCGGAACCGGACTGCCTGTGCGCGACGCATTTATCACGCCGCAGTTCGAGGTCTGCCTGAATAATGCCCGCTGGCATCCGCTTTCAATCGCCGCCCGCAAAGCAACGGAAGATTATCTCGAATACAAGTCGCGTGGGATTTGGAACCAGAATGGCGTCACCAGTCCAACCTCCATCCTCGTTCGAGATTCGTTCGCCAAGTTAATCAATGCCACGCCGGACGAGGTAGCCTTCGTTCAAAGCACCACCGCCGGTGAGAACCTGGTTATCAGTGCCCTGCGCCTGACACAACCGGGAAACTTCAATATTGTCACGGACGCACTGCACTTCGACGGCTCGCTTTATCTCTACTCCGAGTTGAAAAAACGAGGCATCGAAATTCGGATCGTGAAGCCGCTTATTACAGATCAGGGCTGGTCCATCGAAAAGGCCGACATCGAAAGGGCCGTCGACCAGAACACCCGGCTCGTTGCGGTTTCGTGGGTCTCCATGATCAACGGCTTCACGCATGACATCGGCTGGCTTGCATCCCTTGCGCATGCTCATCGCGCGCGTCTCTATGTGGATGCGGTGCAAGCGGCCGGCTGCCTGCCCATCGACGTGCGTGCCACCGGCGTCGACTTCCTCGCCAGCGCCAGTTACAAGTGGCTCATGGGCGACTTCGGCCTCGGCTTCCTCTACGCCCGCTCCGACATCCTGCCTACTCTTCACCGCACGCAGTGGAGCTACCGCCAGTTCTCCGACATGGAGTATCACGCCTTTCCGCACGACAAGCCTGGACCCTTTCCGGCCTCGTTTGATCAGCTGCACACTGCGGCGGGCTACTTTGAAACCGGAACCTACGCCAACGCCGTCCTCGCTGCACTCAGCCACTCGCTGCCCTGGATCCAACAACTCGGCATTGTCAACATCCAGCAGCACGCGCATGCGCTGAATGCAATGCTGCGCAAGGAGATAACGCAACGCGGCTTCGAGTGCATCACGCCTGTGGATGCACAAGGAGCGATCATCAGCTTTGCGGTGAAGGATGATGCCGGCACGGCGGCAAAGCTGAAGCGGGCGAATGTCGACGTTTCGCTGAATTCGGGGCGTATGCGGGTCTCGCCGTCGGTTTACAACCACGAAGCGGACGTGCGCGCGTTGATTGAAGCACTCAGTTGACGCAGCCATGAAGCCATTCGATAGGGGCACGGTCCTCGGAAAATGTCTGCGTCAAATCATAGGAGAAGCAGTGTGATCAGCGAGTCAAAGGACACTTTGAATACCAGTCGCCGTTCCTTTCTCAAATTTACGGGACTCGCCGCAGGTGCGGTGATCACGCCTGGCGCGAAAAACCTGGAAGCGGACGCGCCCACAATCGCGCAGCATGCATCGAGGAAGGATGCGCGGGTCGCTAGCCCTGTCACGCTGGTGAACATTTTGCAGGGGACGGACTCGACTCCCGCCTTTTCTCGCGGGAACACGCTGCCTATCGCGGCGCGTCCGTTCGGCATGGCGCACTGGACCCTTCAGTCGACGCCGAACACACCGTGGATGTTTCAGCCCGGTCAGCGGCGCATCCAGGCGTTTCGCTCGACACATCAGTTGAGTCCATGGCTCAGCGACTACGGCCACGCAACATTTCTGCCGATATGTGGAGCTCCAGACCTGGACTACGGTGCGCGCTCCACGTCGTATCGCCCTGAGGATTCCATTCTGTCGCCCCACACGATGGCGATAAAGCTGTTGCGTTACGGCATCGACGCTGAACTGATTCCGACCGAACGTGGCGCACTGATCAAGGCCAAATACACCAAACCGGAGACGCCCGGCTTTGTCTTTGACGTGCCGGGCGACAAGCCACCAATGCCGGAGCCCGATGCTTCGCAACGCACCATTCGCTTCCGCTCGACGGCGAATTCCGGCGGAGTGCCAGAGGGCTTCGCCTGCTTCTACGTCGTGCAGTTCTCCGAGGCGTGGACAACTCTTGAACACAAGGATCAGAAGAGCCATCGGTCAACCCACCTAACCTTTGCCGATAGCGTGCGCTCTTTATATGTGCGCGTTGCGACCTCGTTCATCTCATTCGAGCAGGCAGAGCGTAACCTGCAACTCGAACTTGGTGTTAAATCCATTGCTGAATTGCGCACCGAAGCAGAAGCGGATTGGAACGAAAACCTGAAACGCATCGAGATCGAGGGCGCAACGGAGAGGCAACAGCGTACCTTCTACTCCTGCCTGTATCGCACCCTCTTGTTTCCGCGTGTATGGCACGAGCCGGACGCTATGGGAGCCATGCAGCATCGCAGCCCGTACAACGGCAAGGTCGTGCCTGGTGTTATGTATGCCGACCATGGTTACTGGGACCTTTATCGCGCCTGGTATCCGATGATGACGATCCTGTTTCCCGATCGCCTCGGAGAGATTCTGCAGGCGTGGACGAACGCCTACAAGGAAGGCGGGTGGCTGCCCCAGTTCCCATCCCCTGGATATCGCGCCTGCATGACAGGCAGCCTCATCGATTCGCTCTTCGGAGAAGCAGCGGCAAAAGGCATCGAGGACTTCGACATGGCTACCGCCTATGAGGGGCTCAGGAAGCACGCTATGCAGCCCGGTAACCCGGACGCAGGCTATGGACGCCGAGGCATTGAGGAATATCTAAAGCTCGGCTACGACCCGGCCGACAAGGTGGACCAGGCAGCGGCGGAGACCGTGGACGCCGCGTACGGTGATTACTGCATCGCGCAGGTTGCCAAAGCACTTGGCAAGACCGACGACTATGCCCTGTTCATGAAGCGCTCGGAGAACTGGCGCAACATTTTTGATCCCAGCGTGGGTTTTTTTCGCGGCAAGAAGTCCGACGGCAGCTACCTGCAGCCTTTCAATCCCGTTCGCTGGGGCGATCCTTATGTCGAAGGCTCGGCCTATCAGCATCGCTTCGATGCACCGCACGCCATGCGTGAGCTGATCGAGGCTATGGGGGGCAAGGAGAAGGTTGTCGCCGAGCTCGAGAGGATGATCAAGATGTCTCCGGACTTCGATACTGGAGCTTACGGCAGCGAGATTCATGAGATGTCTGAGATGGCTGCCGTCAACTTCGGCCAGTACGGGCACAACAATCAGCCTTCCCATCACATGCTGTATGTCTTTACGGTCGCTGGCCGCCAGGATCTCACTGCTCACTGGACCAGGCGCGTGATGGAAGATTTGTACACTCCCGACCTGTTTGCCGGCGATGAAGACACCGGATCGATGGCCGCCTGGTTCATCCTCAGTTCGCTCGGCTTCTACCCGGTTTGCCCAAGTAAACCGGAATATATACTCGGAGCTTCGCTGTTTCCCCGAGCCACTGTTCATCTGCCAAAAGGCAAAACCCTGGTCGTCGAAAATGCTTGGAAAGGCGGCAGCCCGATTCAGACCTCGCTGAACGGCAAGCCACTATCGGGCGGTGCGGTGCAGCACAACGAAGTAATGGCGGGAGGCCATCTTCGCTTTGCATAGGCACTGAGAAGATAAACCGGAAGCGATTCGTATGACGAGCCCGTAAACGGAACAGTTCCCGGCAGCGCATGGCTTGCGTCGTCGCACGCGTCGATATTCACTGCCTGATGTCGACAGTATTGACTATCCATGTCCAGGAAATACCCTAATGGATGCCGGTCGAACAAGCTTTCCTAGAGACGCAAGCGGATTCCCAAGCGCGTAAAGAGAGCGCTGACTGCCAGAATGAACATCGTGAAGAGCGCAGATTCCACCGCTCCCTGCCAGCCGTAGTGAAAGTGCGTGTCGAAGTAACGAATGCCCGCGGCGGCGAGAAGGTAGTACCAGAGATCCGGAAGAAGATAGGTCGTCAATGTATTGAAACCGGCTGGGCGCACAAAGAAGGCCCATCCGGTGTGTTTCTTGATATCGCATATCCAATAGAGCGCGGTGAACACCAGAACCGCGGCCCCCACGCTATAGAGGCTCCAGGTCGGCGTGGCCCTGATTTTGGAAATGCCGAGCGGGGTAAGAGCCCATCCCGCAACCAGTGACAAAACACCGAAGGAGAGACCCAGGAGTAATTTTTGCCTCAGCCGTTGCCAGCGATGCGCACCAAGAAAGATTACCGAGGTGACGATACCGGCGAAGGTGATGCCGGCCATGGCGCCATTCGTGAACGGCCAGATGTAGTACGGGATCCTCTGAGGAAATGTGACCCACTTTGCGACCGTCAGAACATTGAACGTAATCAACCCGATGAAACAAGCGAGCGGCGCCCAGAGCCAGCGTCGTGTCGGGATGTACAAGAGTGCCGACGGCAAAGTACGTATAGCCGATGAGCCCGAGGATCTCCGGGTAAGAAAAATCAATCCAGAGGCTGCCTGTGTGCGCGTGTCGATGATCGGGCGCATGGCGGAAAATGGCAAACATGGCCACGACCAGTGCGAGGCCAACGATGCGCAACCATCGGTACAGACCAGCATGACGCTTGGAGTCGCCGTATTCGTTCAGAAAAAGAGCCGCGCCCACGAGTGCGACGATTGCCCACAGGGCGGGGCTCAGGATCATGCGTGACGCATCGCCCTCGCCGGCATTCGCCAGCACCAGGCCGAGCGTCATGAGGGCTGCCGTCCGAAGGGCAACATGCATCCACAGCGCGGGAAGCGACGGGTTTCGCCGCAATCGGCCTGCAATTGCCAGCGGCATCGATAGCCCGACAATGAACAGGAAGAACGGGAAGACCATGTCGACATAGGTCATGGCATCGACGTTGGCCTTCATGTGGTAATTCCACCAGGGCAGTCCACGAACTCCCGCAAGTTCATTGACAAAGATCATCACCGCCATCGTGAGCCCGCGCAGGACATCGATGGAGGCCAGACGCACTCCCGTACGTTGTGCGATCGCGCTGGTCGGAGCCTGAATAGTTGTGGTCACCTGATCCTGCTTCTTCGAACCGAGACTCTTGCGGATCCAATGATTGACAGGGCTTGCTTCGAATCCATCTTATGCCCTCACCCCGCTGCCGTTCAGTTCCTGGTCCGGACCAACTGAATCAGCCACCATCGGGTCTTTGAGGGAGATGAGAACGCTCGCCTACAATGGGTCGGAATGATTGCTCTTCGGAAGGTCTCCTCGTATATCCCTCGGCGTTGGATGCTGGTTCCAGTCTTCGCCTGCAGCCTCTTCTCGGTACAAGCTACCGCTTCCGTCCGCGTTCTCGTAGACCAGGTTGGATACGAAACCAGGGCCCCCAAGCTCGCTTTGGTGGTTGCCCCCGGAGGCGAGCCGGCTCCATCCAGTTTCTCGCTCGTCAATGTCGATTCCGGCAAGACCGTCCTCGACCGTCCGCTGCGTCCTGCGGGCGCCGTTTACGACTGGCGCGGCATGGTGTTTTGGAGCGCCGACTTCAGCACCTGGAATGAGCCGGGTCGTTACGCGGTGCGCGTTTCCTCATCGGCAGGGCAAGCCACATCTTGTTCCTTCACGATCGGCACGGACGTTCTGGAGAGCCAGACCTTGTCGAATGTTCTCTATTACTTCAAGGGGCAGCGAGCGACCGGCGCCTTCGATCAGGCCGACCGGCGCCTCCCGATTCCTGACCGGACAAATGAGTTTGTGGATGCACATGGCGGGTGGTACGACGCCACCGGCGACTATGGCATCCACCTTTCGCACCAGAATCTCACGTCGTATTTCAACCCGCAGCAAGTCCCGCTTGTCGCGTGGAGTTTGCTGGCCGGCTATCGCGTTCTGGAAGCGCGCGGCGATGACAACTTCAGCGAGTATCGGCGCCGCATGCTCGACGAAGGACTCTACGGCGCCGACTACCTGGTGCGGATCAAGCGTCGCGAAGAGTCTTTCTTTGAGTCCGTCTCGGCTCCGGGGAAACAAAAGCTGGCGAAAGACCGGATCATTGGTAATCCGAACTGGCGCACGCAGATTAAAACCAGCACCGCGGACTCCACCGAACATCAGGTGGAGACAGCCGCGCCATACACATACGAGGCCAGCTTCCGCGCCGGCGGCGGCATGGCGATTGCCGCGCTGGCGCTCGCATCCACCATGCCTGAAGCAGGCGATTTCACGCGGGAGCAATATCTCCAGGCGGCCAAGGACGCCTTCAGCTTTCTCAACCAGCACAATCGCGAGTTGCTGAACGATGGCACGGAAAATATCGTGGACGATTACTGTGTCCTGATGGCGGCGACGGAGCTCTACCGAGCCTCGCACGAGGATCAGTATCGGGCGCAAGCCAGTACCCGCGCCCGCAGTCTCATCGCGCGGCTCACTACCTCGGGCAAGTGGCATGACTACTGGCGGGCCGATGCGGGAACGCGGCCGTTCTTCCATCCTTCCGACGCGGGCCTGCCTGTGGTCAGCCTGCTGAATTACTACACGGTTGCTCCCTCAGAGGAGCAGAAGACTATTCGCAGCGCGGTGCAGCGATCTCTCCAGTTTGAACTGGCGGTCACGGGCGAAGTGAACAATCCGTTCGGTTACGCCCGTCAACTGGTACGCATGGGCGACGGTTCTGTGCGCACCGCTTTCTTCTTCCCGCACGACACGGAAGCCGCTCCATGGTGGCAAGGCGAAGATGCTCGTCTCGCCTCCCTGGCCGCGGCGGCGAGAATGGCAGTGCCGCTATTCGCGGATGACCCCGAGTTTCAATCGAAACTCAGCAACTATGCGTGGGATCAGCTCCACTGGATACTCGGTCGGAATCCCTTCGATGTCAGTCTTCTGATCGGAAGCGGCCACGGCGACGCGGCTTACATGTTCTTCCGGTCGTACAAATACACCAACGCTCCTGGGGTCATCGTCAACGGCATTACAGCCTCGGCGGAAAGTGAAGACGGAATCGCCTTCAACCAGGGATTCGCCGTTACCGGCAAAGACGAAGACTGGCGATGGACCGAAGGCTGGCTTCCACACTCAGCCTGGTATCTCTACGCCGTCTGCCTTCCTTCACAGTGAAGTTTTTGTGCAGGCGGTGCTTTTAGCCCTTCAATTCGGCGACCATCACCACGACGGCGCGATCCTTACTGCCGCGGGGCCTCCGGTGCGGCCGTGTCCCTGGGTGCTGCACTGTCAGGAGTTTTTGTCGGCGTTGCGGGCTTTTCCTCGGTAGCCGTCTTGCGCCGCTGGTCGGCCGCATTCTTCAGCTCCTCGTCGTGCTTCGCCTTCTCTGTCTGCGCTTCGGCGTCGCTGACATACTGGAACATCTGCATTCGTCCCGGCTCCTGCTCGGTCGTGAATACGCGATTATTCTTGTCCACGGCTACGCCCACGAGCGCCTTGAACTGGCCGGGCAACTCCCCATGCCCCTGCCCAATGTACGTAAGCAGCTGGCCTTCCCGGTTGAAAACCTGCAGACGGTCCTGCATCGCGTCGGCCACCCAGACATGCCCGTCCCCGTCGACGGCGATGCCCTTCGGACGTGAAAAATATCCCGGACCATCGCCGGCCTTTCCGAATTGGCCGGTGAACTTCCCGTCGGCATCAAAGATCTCCACGCGGTTGTTGAGCGTGTCGGTCACGTAGAGATTCCCGTCCTTATCCACCGCGGCGCACTGCGGCGCGCCGAAGTCGCCCGGCGTGGTGAGGTAATGATTCTTGCCGCCGGTTCCGATCCGGCGGAGCAGTTTCAACGTGTCCGCGTCGTACACAATCACCTGGTCCTGCTGGGTGTCCACCACGTACAGAAACCGATTGGTCGTGTCGATCGCCAGGCCAACGGGATCCACCAGCCCTTCGCTGATCTGACCCTCCACTTCATGCTTGGGATTGAAGATCAGAACGCGATGCATCTTCCCGTCCGAGACAAACAAGCGATCATCGTCATCGATAGCCAGCCCGTTGATCCAGCCGAAGTGGGCTTCGAAGCCGTTACGCAGGAGTTGCACGTCGCGCGTTTGCGGATTGAAGATGAACACCGCTCCCACCCGCTGGTCGGCAACGTACACATACCCTTTTGAATCCACGGCAATGCCGTACGGCCCGATCATCTGGAACGGAAATGTCTTGCTGTCGATCTTGTCGCTCTCCGGCTGACCTCCAGCCAGCCGATCCATCCAGCTGGCTTTGGCCTTGGTTGCGGTTTGCGGCGTGTAGTCGATCTTGGCGCCCGCAAAGTAGTCGAGCCAGCGAATACGCGCGATGTTTGGCGGACTTGGCCAGACCAATGTCTTCGGATCGAACGGAAACTTGCGCGGACCTGTCTCCGTGGCCGGCGCGGCCGCGGGCGCATTCTTCTTTTTCGCCGCGCTACACAGAGGACTGGCCAGCGCCAAAACCAGCAGCAATAAAACTGATAGCGGACTCAGAACGGGCTTACGAAGGACGAGGAAGCGATCCATCTCAATCTCCACTTAATTACCGGGCGTCGTAGTCTCTTTCATGTTCAGGCGGTTCTTGTGGCAGTTGTCGCAAAATGCCATGTTGTTCTGCTGATCTTTCACCAGCATGTCAGGCTGCGCTGAAGCGTGCGCCTGGTGGCATGAAAGGCAGCTCAGCGGGGTCTTTACCTTGCTCAGGTTCGCAGGGTCCATCACATCGGAAACAGGGTGGTATTCCACTGGATGACCCAGCCCGTAACGCAAGGGCAGAATCGCCACTTTGTTCCGCTTGTAATAGTCGTCCGGCAGCTTCACGGTGCCGTTGAAGATGGTGAGCATCTTGTCGGCTTCGTCTTTCTGCGGCAGCGAATCCGATCCATGACACTCCAGGCACAGAGCGTTGCCTTGGGCCCGCAGCAGGTGATCGTTGTCGCCGCCATGGCTCGTGTGGCACGTCCCACATCCCTGTCCGAAGGCAGGCTGGTGATGCACCGCTTTCTTCTGCATATCGGCAATGTCGCTGTGGCATTCCAGGCAAATCTTCACGTTGTCGGTCTTCGGCAGGCCGGCCTGCGCGCTGGCATGCGGAGTGTGACAATCCACGCAATCGCCCGCCGCGCCCGGATGCTGCACCTTCGCGCTCTCAATCTGTTTACCCTGCTCTTCGTGACAGGTCAGGCACAGGGCCCGCGAATTCGCCTGCGTCAGCACCACCTTGCCGTCCTTGGCCGGCGCATGACAGGTATCGCAGCCGCCGCCTACAAAAGGCACATGCTGATACTTGGCCATCAGCTTGGGTGAATCGGACTGGTGCGGGTCGTGGCACTCGACGCAGTTCGCGGTGGCGAACGGCTGATTATTGTGCGCCTTCTTCAGTTGATCGTCGTTCGCATCGTGGCAATCCAGGCACAGCGCCGGGGTCGTCTTGGTCAAATGAAATTTGTTCTCAAGAGTCGGATCCGCGCCGGTCTTATGGGTGAGGTGACAGGCATCGCATCCCGCATCGAGAGCCGCATGCCGGCTGCCCTTCTCCGCGACGTGAAGACCCGTCTCATGACAATTGCTGCACAGGTTCTCCTTCCCATCCCCCGACGTCGGCTTGAGCAATTGGTTTTTGTTGTCGCTGGCGTGTGGAGAATGGCAGGCCAGGCAGTCGCGCACAGCGGGAGAATGGACCGTTCCCTTGATGTCAACGGCCTTCTTATCCGCATGGCAAGTGAGACACAATGCGGAAGGGCTGGCAGTGATCAGTTTTACCCGGGTCACATCCTTGCTCACCCGAAGTTCGTGGCAGCTCAGGCAGCCCTTGGCCATCGCCGAATGGACAGATTTGCCCTTGGCCGTATCCTCGTGACACTCCAGGCACTTCTTTGAATCCGTGTTGGGATCCAGTGGCACTGGGTGCACCGCCGCGGTAGCGCGCATTCCCGCCAGCAACAGCATCCCCGCGCACATCCAGACAGAGAGACCACTCCCGAGGCGGCCGAATCGAACTGTCGCCTTGCCAAATCGATTGCTCTGAGGAAGCAGGTTCATTGAGACTCCGACGCGGGTACCTTGCATGTGCCTGGCCGTAGTCAAACCAGAATGGCGGCAATTGAAGCCCCTCGCTAAGCCCCTCAGTAAAAACAAGTTGGAATCGCCGGCTTTTTCGCCGCGGAACGAATACTCCTGTGATCTGGCTCACAAAATGGGGCTTCTTCCCCAGCGCGTTGGTGAAATGCCGCACAAGACCAGATCAAGGAACTTGAGAGTGAGAGAGACTGCGGTTCTCCACAACAACCGGTGCCCATATTTATTCTTTCGCCGCCGGTCCCATGTGTGTAAATCTGCGGCTCTGATTGCGTGTTTTAGCCCAAAGAGCCAACGCCACACACGCAAACCAACCGCGCAAACTCACTGGTTGCTTTAGTTACGCGTATCCGGCCCAATGGCGCGGAACTTGCAGTCTATTAATCAAATCGTACGGCGGAGAGAAACGTGGAAGCAGTTCGCGTCAACTGGCAGCTGAAGGCCATCTTGCCGGTGGTTTTGGTCCTGCTCGCAGGCCTGGTGCTGTTCATGGGGGTCACTTTGTCTCTCGCAGATCCGGAACGGCATCGCGTCCTGATTGTGGCCGGCGCCGGCGCTGTCGTCATCTGCGGAGTATCGGTCGCTGTTCTCGCTTATTTAATCCATCGGCCCATGGTCGAATTGCAGAAAAACATGGCCATTATCAGCCAGGGCAACCTTGAGGTTGCCGTCGATTTTGCCAAACGAAACGACGAAATCGGCGACCTCGGACGCAATTTCAATTACATGATGCAGCAACTGCGGCAGAGCCGTAAGGAGATTGAAACCATGCACCGCACTCAAATGTCCCGCGCTGAACACCTGGCCACGCTCGGGGAATTGGCAACGGGGCTGGCGCACGAGATCCGCAATCCCCTGGCAGGCATCGCCGGCGTCATCGAAATCATCGGCCGCGACCTGCCTCCCACCAGCCCGGCCCGCGAGATGGTCAAGGAGGTCCGCACCGAAATCAATCAAATCAACCGCATCCTCACGGATCTTTTGGAAACCGCGCGGCCCCACCCTCCCCAGATGATGCGCAGCAATCTCAACACCACCGTGGAACATGCCGTAATGCTGGCCCGCCAGCAGGTGCTCAGCCAGCCCATCCGGATCGAACTCGAGCAGGCCCCGAATCTGGCCGACGTCGAACACGACAGCGACCAGATCCACCAGGTCGTCCTCAATCTCCTGCTCAATGCGGTCCAGGCCATCGACGGTCCCGGTACCGTCAAAGTGACCGTCCAGTCCATGGGCGAAAGCGTGCGCATCACCGTCACCGACACCGGACGGGGCATCCCCGAACAGCAGTTAGCCCAGATCTTCCGCCCCTTCTACACCACGCGCCGCAATGGTACCGGCCTGGGACTATCGCTGGTCCGCCGCATTGTGGACGAGCATCACGGACAGATCAATGTGACCAGCGAAATGGGGAAGGGAAGCACATTCGAGGTTCTCCTTCCTTTTGCCGCTCCCGCTCTTGAAACGGACGTGGCCTGAAGAACATCCTGCCCGCGAGACCGCCCAAACCTCCTCCGGAGGCCCCGGAAGCAGACCCCCTCAAGGAAACGTCGCCGTCTTCCTCATCCATCCCGCCGCTAACGTGACTTGGATCACAGGCAGGGACCCTAGACTGCCCCTTTAATATGACCAGCCATGTATCCGGGATCACATCAGTACGCCACCCGCCGCTCAACGGACGACCGAGCCGGAATTGCCGATCCCTGGGACGGCCGCTCAGCTCGTAAACCCGGCCGCGTTGCCGAGGTAAAGCCAATGACCGCCCGCAAAGTCCTCCTCGTGGACGACGAGCGCCTTGTCCGCTGGTCGCTGCGCCAGAAGTGCGAGGAGTGGGGTTACGTCGTTATCGATGCCGACTCCGGGGAAGCGGCTCTTCGTGCGGTCGAGCGGGAGATGCCCGACCTGATCCTCATGGATGTGCGCCTAACTGACCTGACCGGCGTCGAAGTGCTCGAACGGCTCAAGAAGAATGACAGCTCGCCTTCCATCATTATGATCACCGCCGACCCTCAGCTCGACGATGTCAAGGCGTCGCTGAAGCTGGGCGCCTATGACTTCGTCGGCAAGCCTATCGACTTCGACGAACTGCAGCTCTCCATGCGCGATGCGCTCGAAGCCCGCGGAGCGCACAACGAAAAGGATGCTCCCCGCACCAAGACCCGCGGCGCCGGCTACGAAAACGTGGTCAGCGTCTCACCCAAGATGACCGAGCTGATGAACTTCGTCAAAAAGGTCGCCTCCTGCGAAGCATCCACCATTCTGATCCAGGGCGAGAGCGGCACCGGCAAGGACCTGATTGCGAAAACCATCCACTACGAAAGCTCACGCAATGAGAAAGCGTTTGTTGCCATCAACTGCTCGGCCATTCCCGAGCCCCTCATGGAAGCCGAGCTCTTCGGCCACGAAAAAGGCGCCTTCACCGATGCCAAACAGATGAAGAAGGGCTTGTTCGAGGCTGCCGATGGCGGCACGCTCTTCCTCGACGAAATCGGCGAGCTTTCTCCCCTCCTGCAGGCCAAACTACTGCGCGTGCTTGAGGACCAGATGATTCGCCGCGTGGGCGGGCTCCGCGACATGCAAGTGGACGTGCGCGTGATCGCAGCATCGAATCGCGATCTCGAAAAAGCGGTTCGCGAAGGCCACTTCCGCCAGGACCTCTACTATCGCCTCGCCATCATTGCCATCTTCATCCCTCCGCTCCGCGACCGCAAAGAAGACATCTTGCCGTTGGTCGATTTCTTCATCGAGCGCTACAATCGCCGCTTCAAAAAGAACGTTCGCGGCATCGCCGAAGAGACGCGCCACCTGTTGCTCAACCATAACTGGCCCGGCAATGTGCGCGAGCTCCGCAACACCATCGAACGCGGCATGATCCTCGAAGAAGAATCGTTTCTGCGCCCGCTCTATCTCCCCTTTTCGGTGGGCGAGTCCGGGGGCCGCACGCTCTTCGAGAGAACCTCGCCGGCCGATGGCGGACAGATGCTGCCCAACGGCCGCATGCTTCCGCGTTTGTATATCCCCGAATGCGGAACCTCCCTCGAGGAAGTGGAACATTCCATGGTCGAACTGGCCATGGCTCAGTCCGGCGGCAATCAGACCAACGCCGCCAAGCTTCTCGACATCAGCCGCGACGCCCTCCGCTACAAACTCAAGAAGTTCGGGCTGGCGCGCGCCGACGAAGATTAGCATCACCTTTCCCTCCGTCCAGAATCAGGGCATTTCAAGTCGAAGTAAGTTTTCGTCGATGAGGAGAGCGTGGCACAACGAGGCCCTCTCCGATGAAACTCACCCTTCCTGTCTTGATCCTGCTTGGGACCACTTCATTGGCGGCACAGATCGCCAAACCCACCAATGACGTTCTCGGCGCGCACCTCAACTCCGGCCGCGGCTGCTCGGCATGTCATAGTCCGCACAGCGGCGCCTCGGGCAACGGATTGAGGAGATTCAGCCCGGTTGCAAGCACCACGCCCCTGTGGGGCGCCGATGCCAGCGGCCTCCTCGGCAAGGCCATCTCCACCGGCGGAGGCAAGTTCGTTGAGGTGCTGCCGGCCAGCATGTCCGCCACCACGCCCGACGTCTCCGGCATGCTCGCCTGCCTCAGTTGCCATGACGGTAATTACGCGTCGCGAGCCATGATGAAAAACCGCGTCTACGAACCGCTGCCCTCCACCTACGGAACCGCTAACGTTGTACCCACCCTGTTGGGCGAAAGCAGCGGAACCAGCAGCTACCTCAACGACCACCCCATGGGACTGAGCGCGCGCATCAACTGCGGCGGCTCCAACTGGGACTGCGCCGTCAGCAACGGCGTGGTTCGCATGACCGGCGCCAAATCCAGCCAGTTCGTTTCCAATTACGGCTTCTTTGTAAAGCCAGGCAGCTACAACAACTCCGCGGTCATCGTTTGCACTACCTGCCACGATCCGCATTCCATGAATGTGGTCAATGTGACATCGTCCTCAAACTCGGGTCTGCCGGCAGGCACCTACACCACCATGTTCTTTCTGCGCGCACCGTACAATCCCAATGACACCAACCCTCTCTCCAATCAGACCGCGCAGTTTTGCCGCCAGTGCCATGCCGACAAATCCAACGAGGTGAATGGAAGCAGCGCCAGGACGGTGTTCTAACTTGTCCCCGCTCCAAACCACGCAGGGCTTCAAAACGATTTGGCCGCGCTTGAGCGCGGCCAAATCGTCTCCCCACTTACCCGTCTTATCGGTTTCCTGCCGTCCTCACTCCGAGTGGTCCGGGGATCCGCCGCACCTGCGAAACGCTTCCGTCGCTGTTGTGCGTGACTCCGTGGCAGACCAGCGCGCACGTACCCTGCCCCGCCGCGTAGGTGTACGAGATGGGACTGCTGCCATTGGGCGCCACCACGTTCACGTCGAAATTGATCATTCGCTGTCCCGTAATGCTGCCGCTGCTTGCACCCATGCCGTGCGCTGTGTGGCATACCGAGCAGCTGAAGCCCGCATTGATGTGCTCGGCGTGCTGCGACCAGCTCGTATTCTTGATGATCTGGTTGGGCAGATCGTGGCACTTGGCGCACATCGCATACGGCCCGGTTGCGCCCAGGTCTGGATTCGGGAACAGATTGGTGATCGCCTCTCCCCGCGCCGAAGCCTGGCTGAACTCGTAGCGGCGCTCCAGCACGTGCGTCCATTTCGATCCATGCGGCCCGCTCGGTCCGTTTCCGCCAAACTCGCGATTGTCGTCGCTGTTGTGACAATCGGTGCAGAAGATCTGCGTTCCCATCGCGCGGCCCTGTGTCGACCCATCGAGGTACAGCATGTTCGACAGCAAGCTCGGCTGCGCAAGAGCGCTGCTGCGGGTATGTGTCACCGGATGACTCGACGTCGCCGCCACCGCGAACTGCGGCAGCAGGTTCAACGGATCGCCTGCCGAAACTCGCGCGTACCGGAAGGTATCCATACTTCGCCAGCGCCTGCTTGCCCGAGCTCGTCCCATGGCAGCGCAAACAAACCTCATACTGGTTCACCGCCGGAGAAACCACGCTGATCCCGTCGCTGGCGCTGATTCCGGCCACGTCCTTCTGCGACACCCGAATCTGCGGAGCCGCAGGAGACCCCTGCACCGCCTGCGCAGCGTGCCCGTTGTGGCAGTCCACGCAGCTGGCATGACGATTATTGTTCAGCAGCGTGCCCTCGGCCTCATCGTGTGGATTGCTCGATGTCAACGTGGGGTAGGGATGCCCTGTCTTGCCCGTCCCCAACTCGCTCACAATGTTGGTGTACTGCTGCGGCATGTCCACATTGCTCGACCCGCCGTGGCACGCAATGCAGTCCGCTTCATCTTGTCCGCGCAGCACACGCGCAGTCGATCCCGCATTATGGGGCGTGTGGCAGGAGATGCAGGCCGCCATCGCTACTGTTGTGTAGCTGCCCAGTTGAGCGGCGGGGTAAATCTTGTTCCCCGCGTTTGCATGCGAGCTGATCGCCCAGTCCGCCAGTGGATTCACCTGCCCGCTCATGGTCCTGGAAGGATCGTGGCAGGCCAGGCACATCTGGCCGCTGGAACTGTCCCTCACCAGGAAATTCTGCGACAACATGTCCTTGGCCTGAACGTGCGGAGTGTGGCACGAAGTGCATTCCACGCTGCGCCCCACAAGATGGACCGCACCCGTCGGGTCGGCAGTCTTGCCGTTGGCCGCCAGCGAAGCCACCAGGTCCACGTTGTCCTTTAACTGCGGCACCAGGTTGAACGGATGGGACGACTGCATCTTGCTCGCGAACACGTCAATCGGGTTCATTGAGCCGGACATCGTAACCTGCCCATAGGCGACGGTAGACCCCACCGCAACCGTGCCGTCGTGGCAGCTCAGGCACATATTGCTTGACGAAGCAAGAGCAGGCTGCACGCCCGTGTTCTTCTCCGTGTTGCTGGTATACATCGTGTAGGTCTGTGTGGTGAGCTTCTGATTCCAGAGACCCATGTTCAGACCCGAGTGGGGCGCGTGGCAATAGGCGCAGGCATCGGTGCGCGCGCCCGTAATGTGGGAGCCGCCGCCCGGCCCCATGTTGTGCGCGCCCAGAACATCGGTACTGGCTTGCGACCGCATCAGTGCCGGGGATACCAGCAGGGTCAGGCCGGCCAGCAATACTCTCAGCCTCACTGCAGTGCCTCCTTAACGGGGATCCCCGCCGACTGCTTTTGGTCGCCGGGGTAGTTGATAACCGGGGTGACCGCCGATTGCTTTTGATCGCCGGGATGGTTGGCCGCGTTCTTCAAGCCAACGTATTGAAATACCTGGATACGCTTGTTGTAGGAATCCACTACATACACGCGGTCATCCCGGTCGATAAATAGTCCGGCGGGTAATTGGAACTCGCCTGCGTGCGTACCCTTTGACCCGAAGTAATAGAGCAGTTGCCCCTGGCGGTTGAACACCTGCACCACACCCCACAGTGCATCGGCGATGTAAAGGTCGCCCTCCGAGTCCACACCCACTGCTTTGGGCCGGAACATGGCGCCGGCACCGTCGCCCAACTTGCCCACGGCATACTGGAATTTGCCCGAGCGGTCCAGGACCTGCACACGGAAATTCATTGCGTCCACCACCAGCAGGTTTGGGCCGTCAAGCCGCAGTTCGGTGGGGTAATTGAACTCGCCGTCGCCGCTGCCGGTCTTGCCCACCGCCTGCAGCACGTTTCCCTGCATGTCGAGGATGAACACCTGGTCGCGCAGAGTGTCGGTCACGTAGATCCGCTGGCTGGCTGAGTCTACGGCAATGCCCGTGGGCCGCTTGAAGTACCCTTCGCCGCCCTTCAACGCATCCAGCGTATGCAGAAGCCGGCCGCCTGGTTCGAAGACAAAGATGTCGCCGGAATCCGAGTCGGTGACATAGATGTTGTCCTGTGCGTCCACGGCCACGCATTGCGGCGCGCGCAGCGCATTCTTTCCGTGGTGCTCCAGGAACTTGTACTTCTTCTCGGCGAAATCGAAGATATGGACGCCCGCGGCCCCGGGATCAGTGACAATGATGCGGCCGTGGGAATCGACCGCGATGCTGTAGGGCCGAACCAGGAACTTGTACTCCGGCTCGCCGGCAATCACGTCTACTACCTTGTTCCAGAAGCCGCGATTGAGTTTGACCTCGTGCTCTGAGTTGAAGCTGCGCTGCCAGGTCAAAGTGCGGCCGCCGTCGAGCGACATTTGCCACTGCTCATGAGCCGTCGTTGCCGGCTTGGGCTTCGCCAAGGCGGAAGACACGAAGAGCGCAACACCGGCCAGCACAGTAGCTGCGCCGATACGCCGTACGTTCCCGCTTAGAAAAAGTTGAACCACCGCGATAGCCCCATGTAATAGGAGGAAATGATTTCCGGCTTTGTACCCGCCGCGCTGAATCCCTGCGACAGACGCGAGTACCCGCTGGTGAAGTACAGCTTGCGAAATTGATAGTTCATCAGCGAATTGAATTGGCTGTTCTGGTTTGTCGAACTGATCGACTGGTTGGCGGTGTTGCTGTTCGATCGCCCATATGATGCCGACAGGATGAGCCTCTTGATCGGCGTGCTCGCCAGTCCCAACGAATAGCTGTCGCCGCCAAATAGGCTCACCACTCCCGGAGGAAGTGTAGGCGAAGGAACGGGCACCGGAACCAGCCCGGAACTCGTCAGCAGCGCCTGGCCGTCCGATTTCGAATACGTGCCCGTAGCCGTCATCCAGGGACCAAAACCCAGACCAGCGTTATAGCTCTGGCTGCTGTTGGCAGTGCCCGCCTGCTGCGCCAGCGCCGTCCGCGCTCCGCCGGCCCCCACCGTGAAGTTGAACAATCCCCAGTTCCGCCGCACGTTGCCCGAGTAGTTGTAAAACGAGCTCATGTACGTCACCAGAAGCGTCTGCACGTTCTGCGCGTACCCAAACGACTCCGACACGTGCCAGCCTTGAAACTGGGTGGAGTAACTCTCGTTGGTGGAAATTCCGATGGTGTCCGATCCCGTCGTATCGGAAGCATTGGCGCTCATCGTCAGCGAGCCGCTGATGCTCCCGCCCAGCAGCCTGTGCGCATAACTGGCGCCGCCGCCGTAGGAGTTCACTCCATAGCTGTTTCCCAGGAACGACTGCGCCCGCCGCTCGGCAAACACCGACGTCTGCAAACTCGCAAAAGGCGTGTAGGTTCCGATCCCCATTACATCGAGCGAGTTCGACGCCTCATTCGCATTCAATCCGCTTGCCACCCCACCCACACCGAGGATGGACTGGATAAGCTGCCCCGCCAGGTTGTCGGAATAGTTCAGCGTCGCGGTCAGCGACGTGTTCTTCGCCGGGCGGATCGAAGCCATCGAGTTGATCGTGTCAATCGTCCCATTCGAGTTGAACCCAAGGTAATCCGTATTCCAATGCGACCGGTTGAAACTCAACGATGCGGAGCCCTGCAATGGCAAAAAGTGATTCACGTTGATCCCGAATCCGTCATTGGCGTTATCAGTGCTGGTCAGTTGCCCGGCCACGATCTGCGGAATCTCCGCCCGACCTCCGCCATTCGTGTAGAACGCTCCCAGGTTGAAACCCTCCCAGCGATACCCGCTATGCAGGTTCAGCGAATGAAACGAATTCTTCCCCGTGTCGTTCGTTCCATACACCGAGTAATTGCTGCTCCCGAGTTGAAAGCCCGCTGAAAAGCTCGGCGCATTCGCAAGATTCTCTGACCAATTCACGCCGAAGTCCTGGCTGTTGCCGTGCGTGACATAATTCGCCAGACCGGGAATCGCGTAATTGCCCTCGCTGTTGTACGAATCCGAATAGTTGATCGACCCCGGAAATCCGCTCCCCCCGAACAGCGTCACGCTGGCGTTCACGCCGCTCGCATCGGTAATCGACTGGAAATCGGAGTTGGCCCGCGACTGATTCAGATACGGCGAAACATTGAACGACAGAAAATTGGGGCTGTAGTAAGAGCCCGCGAACGTGCCCACGCCCCCAACCGTCCAGCCATGCGCCGACGCCGCGTCATTCGCATACGTAGCCGTGTAGCCGGTCGAAACCGTGCCGTTGGCCTTCACGCTAGTCTCGCCAATCTTCACCTGTGCGGCAACGGGCATCGCCAGCAGCAGCGCTCCCGCCTGCACACCTTTCGCCAATCGCCTCATACTCACCACGGTGTGCCTTCCTTTAACTCCCGCTCCGTTCGCAATACCTGGTCCGAACTACATCCCTTCAATGCGTGCGCCCGCGCGCAGCCTTGCATCCAGCGCGGAACGAAGCTGGTTCCGCTTGCTGTCCTGCAAATCCTTTTCGAGCTTCGCTTTCACTTCCTCGAACTTTGTCTTGCCCGCCGGCTTGTGCTCCTGCAGGCGCAAAATCGTCAGCGCCTGATCCACCTGGATCAGCCCGCTCACCTCGCCCGGCTTCATCGCCCCCAGCGCCTTCACCACCGGCGGCGGCAGCTCCTCAGCCGCGACTGGCTTGTGCTGGCCCATCATCACCCGGTAATCGTCATCGGAAATCTTCTCCGCCAGCAGGCCAAACTCCTCCGCTGACTTCGTTGCCCGCGCCTGGCTCAACGCCTTTTGCGCGCGCTCCTGGCCCTCCTTCAACTGCAAGGCCGTGGCCTTCGGTGGAGGCAGAACGGAGATACTCTGAAACGTGAATGTTTCGGGGCGCTCGAACCGCGCCGGGTTCTGTTCGTAAAACGCCTTCAGCTCGGCCGCGGACACCCCGCATTTGCTCTCCACCTCACTCTGCAGAAACGCGTCGATCAGCAGCGACCGCCGGATCTTCTCCACCATCAACGGCTGCGAACCGTGGAACTCCCCCTGGAGAAATGCATTGAATTCCTCCGGCGTGGCAAACTGCTTGCGGAAGTCGCCCAGCGCGCGCTCCAGCTTCGGCGCCGGAACGGTCATCTTGCGCCGCAGAGCTTCCTGGTACACCAGCTCCTCGAAGACCATCATCTTCATCGCGCCATCGCGAATCTGCGAGGCCAGCTCTTTGGGGACCCCGTTGTGCTGGCGCGCATACGGAAAAATCGCGTATTCCTCGCGCAACAGGTCGGCGTCCGTGAGCAGCGAACCGTTCACCCGCACCACCGGCTTCCCCGACGGTGTCTGCGCCGAAACTGCCGCGGCCTGGGAGGAGGGCGCTGGCAGAAATGTTGTGGGTGTGTGCGATGTCACCTGGGCGTGTGATAAGGCCACGAAGAAGACAATGGGCGCCCAGCTGAATACTCTGACTTTCACGGTTGACCTCCTGCTTTACGGGAAAAAGGCGGGGAGGGAAATCCGAACCCCCTCCCCCTTGCATAGAGCCCTAGAACACTGTGGTTGCGGTGCCGCCGTTCATCTCGTTCGCCTCGCCACCATGGCACTGCCGGCAGAACTGCGCCGTCTGGTTGGTAAGAGGATTCGGATCGGCCGGGTTATACGGAGCCCTCAGGAAGAACATCGTCGCGTAGTTCCCGCTGGGCAAGCCGGAGTTGCCGCTGACTGTCCCCGTCGTGCCGCTGCCCGTGAATGTGACGCCGTTGGTCACTTTCACCACATTCATCAGGTGCTGGTTGTGGCAGGTCGTGCACATCACCACCGGCTGATTGCTCACCACGCTCGGTGAAACAAAGAACCCGTAGTTCTGGATGAACTGCGAGGAGTGTGTGCCGTTCATCAGGACCTTGCCGCTTGCGCTGATGCTGCAGTCCCAGTTGTATTGGCCGCCGCATCCCATGATCGCGGTAATGCCCACTGGATGGTCGTTCAGGTAATTGCCCGCGGTGCTCTTGTCGTTGCCCAGCAGCGTCGGGACCGTGTTGTAGGTGCCATACGTCGCCGGAAGAGTCTCGTATACCTGGTTCTTCATCATTGCGCCCGTCGCATAGTTACCGTCGTGGCAGCTCAGGCACATCAGCAGCCCCGATACATCAGGCGTTCCCGCGCTAAGCGACGTCGGAAGATTCTGCGAATAGCTGCCGTGCTCGCTCTGCCCGGTGGTGATGGGCTTCCCGTAAAGGCCGCCTACATCCTCGCCCCAGAGAGCAATCGTTCCCGCCGCGGGATCGTTGGTTTTCGCGTTGCCATTGCCGTAAACGCCGCTGTGCGGTGCGTGACACGCCGCACAACCACGGCCGTAGTTGAGGTGAGCGCCGAGAACATCTGTGGCCGGCGCCGCGCCGATCTGAGCTGCCGCGTAGCCCGCAGCCGCCAGAAACATCATGGCGATGAGTAAATTCCGCTTCATTAAGTAGAGCCTCCTGGTGCACACTCTGCTGCTCGCCTGAACCGTACGTCGACCGTGCCGGTTTGTGTTTGCAGTTCAGTCTTGCCCCCGGGAATTGCACGAACCGTGCCGTTATCTCCGTCCCTGCGGGGTTTCCGCACAACACGCGTAAGCCGCTGTCATTAAAAGGACTGTGCTTGGTCTGCCGCCACGGCTCTGAACCGTCGCCAGGCTTGGCCCAATCCGCTATGGGAGTTCTGGCTCACCGGCGTTGGTCAAAACCCCCAAACGAACGTGACGTGCATCACGTTCTCCCCGCCAGAGAAATCACCCGGTGTGCACCGCCGACCCCACCACCCCCGAAGTCCCACAAACGCCAAGTGATAGTCGTCACACAATCGCGTGATCCGCAGTGCTCTCCTATTCCTTCCCGGAACTCCGTTCGGTATCGAACGTGCATAAGTGGGAATGCAACGCGAATTG
Source organism: uncultured Acidobacteriota bacterium (assembly GCA_963846375.1). GTDB lineage: Bacteria > Acidobacteriota > Terriglobia > Terriglobales > Acidobacteriaceae > Telmatobacter. The sequence continues at coordinate 169,799 of CAWJVV010000010.1, read as the reverse complement.
AATGACAGCAACACCATCAATTCGCCCATGGGAGAACTCCACAATGGCCATCGCGTCAAATCCACAGGCAGTGCCCGGCGAATTCCTGCGGCCCAGCCACGTCTATCTCGCCGCCCTCATCTGCCTCGCCCTCGGCCTCGGCATGGGATATCTCGCGCCCGGGTTGCGCCATTCCGCTCCCGCGGCCGCCGTCGCGCCTCCCCCACGTTCCGCCTCATCCTTGAACACCCTTCAGGTCATGAAGCACGAAGCCGACCAGCAGATCGCCCCCCTGATGGCCAGGCTCCAAAACACCCCGAACGATAGCGCGCTGCTCATGCAGGTCGCCGCCATCTACCATCGCAACCACCAGTTCCAGCAAGCCGCCGGCTTCTACCGCAAGGCCGTCGATAACGACACAAAGAACGTGGCCCTCCGTACCCAGCTCGCCTCCAGCCTCTACCGCGCCGGCGACGTCGACGGAGCCATCGCGCAACTCGACCAGGCCCTCCGTGACCACCCGAACGACGCCAACGCGCTCTTCAACCTCGGCATCATTCGGCTGCAGGCCAAGGGCGACGGCAAAGGAGCCGTCAAAGCCTGGCAGCTATTGCTGAAATCCAATCCGCAACTCAGTCCCGACCGCAAGGTCGAAGTGCAGAAGCTCATGGCCGGCGTGCTCACTTCCCTCGCCGACCAGAAAGCTTCGAAGGGAGTCACAGCCAAATGAGCGAAACAAAACCCACCTTCGCCATGCATTGGACCCGGGAACGCGCCGCTCTGCTCGCTCTTGTCTGCCTGTTTGCGGGAACCGCCGGCGGGTGGGCGCTCGCGGAATTGCGAACTCCGGTCTCCATCCCCGCCATTCCCAGCGCAACACCGGCTCCCACCCAGACCGTCGCCAGCCCCGCGCAGCCGGCCCCGCTCGCCCCGGCCCAACTCAAGCCGATGGCCGAAGCGCAGGCCGCCCCGCTCCTTCAGAAACTCGCATCCGACCCGGCGAACCACGGTACGCTCATAGCGCTCGGCAATCTCTATTACGACGCGCAGCAATATCCCGTCGCCGTCGACTACTACGCGCGCGCCCTTCGCCTGCGTCCCGCCGATGTCTCGGTACGCACCGACATGGGAACCGCCTTCTGGTACATGGGCAGCTCTGACCGCGCCATCGCCGAATTCAACCGCGCGCTCACCTACGTCCCCGACAATCCCAACACGCTGTTCAATCTCGGCCTGGTCCGGTGGAAGGGAAAAAACGACGCGGCCGGCGCAAGAACCGCCTGGGAGAAACTGCTCGCCACCGCCCCCGCCTATCCCCAGAAAACCCAGGTTGAGCAGATGCTCGCCGAACTCAACAACCATCCATCCACACCGTAAGCAGCGCGAGTTCCAGGTCGTTTCGCGATTCGCACCTCATCGATAGCTCGGCGCAATCAATCGGCCTCGCTACTCAACCGGCCGGCTTTCCATAAGCACCATCCGCACGCTCTCCGCAATGCGATCCAGCATCTGCACCGCATCTTGCACCAGCGCATGCGCGTCCACCGACACGTCCACATGCGTCCCCAGAAGATGGATGGTGAACATCAACGCAGCCAGAGGATTGTTAATCTCATGGGCAAGGCGGTTGATCAGCAGATGCCTCGATTCCCACTCGCGCAGTAGCTGCTCGGCGGTCTGCAGCCTGCGCTGCTTGGTAAGGTCGATCATGTACACCGACCATTCAAACGGATCGAGACTCAGGCGAACAGCGCCAATCAAAAATGGAAATGTGGACCCATCCGGCAGCACAAACTCCTTCTCGAATGGCACACACGCTCCATACTCCCGCAGCTGCTCCAACGCATTCGCGTCCAGCGGCCGGAATCTCTCCGGCGTCATCTCCAGCCAGTTGAGCTTTCCCGCCATAAGCTGCTCGCGGGTGTGTCCAATCATTCTCAACAACGCATCGTTGGCGTCCACAATGCGGTTCTCGTTCGCGATGGCCACTCCCAGGTAAGGCGATTTGTACAGATGCGAGAACGAGGTCTGCAGCGATTGCGGGATTTGTGTCTGGTACGAGCGGATCGAAATCTCCAGAGCGGATCCAAGACTCTCTCCCGTCTTGAATATGTCTGGAGCAAGTGAGCTGAGATCCAGGCTCAATAGTTCCCTCTGGATGGTTTCGCTCAACACCTGCTGCAGCACCCGCGTTTCAAACAGGATCTGTGGAATCGTGTAACCCTGCTGGTAACGGGCCTTCCCGTGTTTTCTTGCGGCGTCGGCTGCCTTCGAGCTCAAGGATTCGCGTCCCTCCTCCATGCGCCCAATCACCTCGTCCAGCAGTTCCGGCAGATGATCGATCCGCTCCTCCGGAGTCAATGGGATTGCCGCCAATTCGGGATCGGCCAGAACCTCCCTCAGCCACTGATCGCAGATCGCTTTTCGGCGATTGCGCACCAGCTCCGAAATCTTCACCGAGCTGCCGATCTTCGCAGCAGGCCGTCTGCCGCTTCGAACCGAGGAGATGGCCGCCAATAATTCCGTGACATTCAGGGGCTTGGCGAAATAGTCGTCCACCTGGCTCCGAATCGCCCTGATAGCTGATTCAATGTCGGGATAGCCGGTGAGGATGAACGTGCACGCATCCGGGTGAACACGACGCATCGCGCTCACCACGGTGAATCCGTCTCCGGGTTGGCCGATATTCAAGTCCGCCAGGAGAACGTCAAACCGCTGCTTGCTGATCAGGTCCAGCGCCTCTACAACGCTGCCTACTGCAGAAACCTCAAACCCGCTGTAGAGAAGAACGGTCTCGAGCGACCTCAGAACAGCCAGATCATCGTCCACACAGAGGATCCGGGTAGCTGACATCTTCGATTCGATGCATGGCAGCGGCAATATGCTGGACGGGCTTCCGAAAGCTTCATGGCTGCGTCCCCGACCCTGGGCCGGGCCGCCATCCCCTGCCGGTGCCGCAGGTTGGCAGGCGAAAGGCGAGTGCGGGAACTCGCGGAATTGGCGCCTTTTCCACCTGATATCGGAGGGGCCTCGCCAAATCAGCCCTTGCTATCGTCCCGATAGAGAGGTCGTCCAACATGCAAAAGTAGGGGTTTACGCATGAAGCTCAAGGGCCCTGAGCCATCGAGTATGCTTCGCGAGCGCGCCCATGTCGCGACGTCGCTGAATGGAGGGTTATGAGATTTTCGATTCGGATCTATTGTTTTGCTGAAATAGTAATCCTGACCTTGGCAGCAGCGCCGGTGTTGGCTCAGATAGATGCACATGGATACTTCGAGGCTTGCGACCAGAAGAAAGAACTGCCGAATTACCGGAGCGAGCTTGAATCAACCCCTCGCAGTTCGTTGGCGAATTATTGCGCAGCTGAATTGCAACTCCAAAAGCGCCGATACCAGGCAAGCGTGAATAGCTACCGCCTGTCGCGAGACGGAGATGGAGATCCCACCTGGACCAGAGTCTGGAGCCTCCTTCAGATCGGGAAGATCTTTGACCTCACTGGCCAGCGCGAACGGGCTATCAAGGAATATCAGTTAGCAATTGAGACCGGCGATAATACTGGCGGAGCGATCGATCAGGCTCACGAATTGTTGGAACGTCCCTTTGAATGGCCTGGAGATCAGCGAGCAGAATCCGGCCGATCGCGAAATTGACAAGAATTGAACATCGCTCCCTCAGCTCGACGACCCTTGGCGTATTGGTAGATCCTTGGCCGGCCCCGGCTTCTTGAGATCGCGAACAGCAGAACACCTGACTGTGAGATGACCGCTGTGCCACGCAGACGAATCAGCCGATTTGCATTCCGTCTCTTGCCGTTACTTGTGGCTTTGTTTGAAGTTCACGCGCCGGGGCAAGCCACACCCCGGTTTGAGGTGGCTACCATTCGCCTCGATCCTGATTGCAGCGGAGGGACGCGCGAGCAACAATCGCCCGGACGATTCGGCGTACTTTGTGCTTCGGTGCGGGACGTAATTCGTGTTGCCTACGGAGATGTTGAAGGTCAGGGAAGGCTTCCCGACGTCCTGGGGGGACCGCACTGGATGGACTCGGAGCGCTACGACATTGTCGCTACGGCTCCGGAGAATCCTGGGCTGGACCAGATGTACGGCCCCATGACGAGGACGCTGCTCGAGGATCGTTTTCATTTGAAGCTTCACGATGAGGTCAGAAATCTGCCGGTGTACAGGCTCACGGTTCTGAAACAAGCCGCCAGGCTGAAACCGACTCCGGAGGGGAGTTGCGTAACGGTTGACCTGAAGACGATTTTGCAATCTTCCGCGCCGGCGAACTATTGCGGGCGGCTTTCCGTTACGAACGGCGCGACGATCACATTCGATGGGCATGGAGTTACGATCGCGCAGTTTATCGCGCGTGGGCTGAGGAAGCTTGACCGTCCGGTGATCGACGAGACGGGGCTGAAAGGGCGTTTCGACATTCACCTGGAATTCGCAACGATGGATTCGCTCGACGCAGGGGACGCGCCGTCTGTTTTTACGGCGATTCAGGAGCAACTGGGACTGAAGCTTTCGGTTGGCACGGGTCCGGTGGAGGTTCACGTGATCGACCACGTGGAACGGCCGTCGGAGAATTAGCGTTTTGGCGATCCAGCAAAGAGCGAAGGAGATCGTTGCGGGCAGGCGAATAGAGCCGGCGCGAGCGGGTTACGGCGTTCCCTGCAGGTATTTTTGCAGCCACGCTACGGAACGGGTGAGCTCGTCGCGCTGATGCTCGCGTTTGACGAAGCCGTGTCCCTCGTCGGGATAGAAGACGGCGTCGACGGTGCGGCCCTCGGCCTTGAGAATGTCGACCACCTGCTGGGCTTCTTCGCGGGGAACGCGAATGTCGTTTTCGCCCTGGAGGACGAGCAGGGGAGCGGTTTCGCTGCGAATGTATTTGAGGGGCGAACTGGCTTCGTAGACGGCGCGGTCTTTGACGGGGTCGCCGAGGAGCCCTTTTTCGTATTCCTGGAGGCGGGGGTCTTCGTGCTCGAGCATGCTGAGCCAGTTGAGGATTCCGTACTCGTCGACGGCGGCCGACCAGACGGCGGGGGTTTTGCCGATGGCCATGAGGGTCATGTATCCGCCGTAGGAACCGCCCCAGATGCCGACGTGTTTGGGATCGATGAAGCCGGTGGATTTGAGGAAGTCGACGCCGGCGATTTCGTCTTTGAGGTCGCCGCCGCCGAGGTCTTTGATGTTGGCGTTCTGGAAGTCCATGCCGTATCCGGTGGATCCGCGCACGTTGGGTGCGATGACGACGAATCCTCGCGAGGCCAGCAGCTCGGCGCGGCCATCGAAGTCGTCGACGGTCTGGCCGGTGGGACCGCCGTGGGGCATGACTACGGCGGGCGCTTTGCCGTCGCGCTTGAGGTTGAAGGGAACCCAGACGAAGGCGGAGATGAGGCGGCCATCGAAGCTGGAATAGGTAACGAGCTGAGAGCTGGGCAGCACAGCGTGCTGGAGCGTGTCGTTGGCGTTATGCGTGATCTGGGTGAGGGCGTTGTCGGGCGCGAGGCGATAGAGCTCCTGGGGATGGCTGGAGTCCTCGTGGGAGAGGATCATGGAGCCGTCGGGAAGAAACGGGGTGGGCGCGCCGGAGGGAATATTCAATCCCGGGGGCACGCCGCGCTCCGACTGCTGCATGGTCTTGAGGTTGACGAAGCGGGTGGAGATGCGCCCGTCGGCGTTGAAGACAACGACGGCGCCGGAGCCATCGGGCGTGAAGACGCTGCCGCTTGCCTGCCACTGCGTATCGGTGATCCAACTTAGCTTTTTTGTGGCGAGATCGAGGAGGGCGACGTTGTCGTAGCCGTCTTTGGCATTGGAGGTAACGAGGAGGGTGCGGCCGTCCGGCGAGACGTCGGCGACGTGAATCAATTGCTTGCCGGTGTGTTGGATTAGCTGCTCGGCTGCGCCAGTGGCCACGTCGATGCGATAGATCTCAGAGTCATCGATGCCGATGGAGCGGGTGGCATAGAGGAAGCGGCCATCGGGGCTCCAGGCGTTTTCGCTCCAGGAGGCCTTGGGATCACTTTCGTGGGTGAGGGGGCGAATGGCGCCACCTGGCCACTCCATGACGGCGAGGTTGGTAGCGGGCGCGGTCTTTTGCTTGAGGCCGATGGCCAGAAGCTTGCCGTCGTGGGAGAACTCAAACACGGTCTCGCTGACGTCGGGCGTGTTGGTGAGGTTGCGGGGCTCGCCACCGCCGACGGGCACCACGTAGATGTCGTAGTACTCGTTGCCGCCGCGATCCTGTGCGTAGACCAGCGCGGTGTCGTCGTGGGTAAAGTGACCGCGGGTCTGGCGGTCGTTGCTGGTGACCAGTTGCTGCGCGCCGGTTCCGTCGACGTTCATGATCCAGAGATTGGGGCGGCCGGAAGCGGTGCCGATATAAGCCAGCCTGCGGCCGTCGTGGGAGACGGCGATGCCGCTGACGCGGGTGGTGGTGAGCAGGGCCTCAACCGGCAGCGGGGCGGAGGCCGGGCCGCTGGCCGATGCGACAGTGTGGGGATCGGTGGGTTTCCTGTCGGCGGGGCCATCCGCGTAGGAGGCGAGAGAGAGGCAGGGAAGAACACACCACAGAAGTGCCGTTATGCGCATGCTGTTTACCCCAGGGCCAACATGGTAACAGGCGATCCCCGCGCCGGAGACTGGCCAGCCCATTCCCGGCAAAACCATTTCCGGCAAGACTTCAGGTTGGCTATTTCTTCTCGGTTTGGCCGTTCCCGGCGACGATTTGACGACAACGCTTGTCAGCCGCGGCCCTTTTCCGGTATTCAGAACATCGTTGTCGATTTCAGGAGGCACCCCTTTGCCCAAATTCGTTATCGAACGCGAGATCCCGAACGCCGGCGCTCTCACCCCCGAACAGCTGAAAGCCGTCTCCCAGACATCATGCGGGGTACTGCGCAACCTTGGCCCGGAGATCCAGTGGGTGCATAGCTACGTAACCGACGACAAGATCTACTGCATTTACAACGCCGCCAGCGAGGACATGGTGCGCCAGCATGCGCAGCAGGGCGGGTTTCCGGCCAATGTGGTGGCGCGGGTGAGGACGATCATCGATCCCACGACGAGCGAGTGAAGGACGAGGGACAGAGGGACAAGGGACAAAGGGACAGCGAAGGCCAATTCGCCCTTGCGGTGGCCTTGCGGTATGCTGAAAGAGCGCGCCCGTAGCTCAGCTGGATAGAGCGAACGCCTCCGGAGCGTTAGGTCGGGAGTTCGAATCTCTCCGGGCGCACCATCCCACTCAATCTCCTCTACAACTTGTGCCGATTCGGGTTCCCTTCGAATCGCGCGCTTTGAGCAGCCAGCAAATTGACAGCTTTGGCGTTCTATCCCACTCCCAAGGGCAAAGCCCAGGAACGGGCGTTCAATGCTTTTTCAGGGAGCGCAATTTGTAGATTATGAAGGCGACATAACTGGCATGGAAGGCACACGTTAAGCAATAGATCAGAGGGAGATGGATTCTGGTGAGCGGCACATCGATCGATGAGTCATAAGGGAAAAAGCGGACAAGCAATAGAAGGCTAGTCATGCGCGGCTCCTTGGTATGCGCGTTCATTCATCAGGTCCAGTCCCTCGGCTGCTTCCAATTGCTGCCGTCGGAGTTCAACAGCATAGCGAAGGCTGACAACCAATGTCCCCCAAGCTACCCATGCGAGGACATTCCACCAGACCGCTGCCTGCATGTCCGCATTAGTGATTCCGGCTCCTTCCCCGCCGCCGAAAACGGGGGCCGGGTGCTGCGTTCTCCACCAGCGGGTTGACATGTAGACGATGGGGATATCGCAAAACCCAAAGACTGCCAGAACCGCACAGAGGACCGCGGTTGAAGATCCCATGGAGAAGCGCCGGACCGTCAGATAGCTGACGTAGATCAGCCAGAGCACGAGGGTGGTAGTGAGCCGTGCATCCCATGTCCACCATATGCCCCACTCGACCCGTCCCCAGAGTGACCCCGTCACGAGGCCGAGGCCGCAGAAGACAACTCCCATTTCTGCGCTGGCAAGGGCGAGCGAATCCGCCTTCATCGCAAGGGATCGTCTATTGGCGCGAACCGCCAGGTAAGTGACCGATGCGATGAGGTTCAGGGGCAGGAACACTGAGGCTCCGATCCAGTCGGGAAAGTGGTAATAAAAGGCTCGGATCATGTTGCCTTGTTGGGCGTCGGGAGGGGACACCCACAGCGCCAAAGCAAGCCCATAGCCGAGCAGTGCCATGACAACAATCAATGCCAGGCCACGCCATCTCCAGCCGATGCTCATGCTGCATCACTCCTGCAGCCATGAGACCACAGTTATTACGATTGAGTATGAGATTTCGTGCTGCATGAACCGGTGGTTGCGAATCGCTGCAGTAAACGGCTCTAATAGGCATCACAATCCGTCGGCAGTCGTTCGCAGCCTTCGTCTTCGTTGTACGTTGTTGATTTTCGTTGGGCACGTCCTCCGTATCGCCACTCGGGAGTTCGAATCTCTCCGGGCGCACCATCTCTTCAAAAACGACGGAGCTTGTCGAGGCTTCCTGCAAAAAGGTTTGCTCTTTGGTACTATGGGCTGGTTTCCGCACAGAATCTCTCTCTTCAGGTCACTGTATGCAGATTCGTACAGAAATCACTCCGGATGAATTGAGCCAGGCTATTCGGCTAAACCGCAGCAAAATGTATTGGCCTAGGGTCTTTCTGGCCAATTGGTACGCAAGCCTTCTGCTCATTGTGATCGTGTGGGCCGAGATCGCCCGCTATGTGAGCGGCAAGCCGGTGCAGGCCTCGGCTGCCGGGCTGGTACTAATCCCTGTGTTTTTTCTCTGGCTCTATTGGTTCCGCACCCAAGGCGCGGTACGGAAGGCTGCATCTGAATTGAGCGATACGCAAGGAACAGCGTCGATAGACGGGAAGGGAATCTCGGCATACTCTTCTACGGGCGCGACCAGCTTTGTTCCATGGAGTCAGTACAGTGGATGGAAAGAAGGACAGGATGTGTTCACGCTAACGACCGGGAAGACATTCCGCGTGCTAGCCAAGCGCGGTCTTAGCGAGGGGGAAATTGAGCAGCTCCGGTCTACCTTCCACGCCCAAATCAGCTAACAAGTCGATCCTTTTCGGCTCCGCCCGGAACATCTCGGGACGCAGAATGCGCTGAACGCCTTTAAGCGCCCGTTCCGTGAGTCTTCCACTGAATCGCGTCTTCGCTCGGCGGCATCAATCGCCCGAGATTGCTGTTTACGCTTCAGGCTTGAAGAGCATGTGAAGCGTGGCCAGAGCATTGACGAGCTTTAATGCATCGGGCTGTTTCCATCGAACCTCTGGCCGGATCTGGGGTAACTCGGAACGGCTCTTCGAGGACGGAGTTGGACGGGAGAAGTGGGAATTGGCGAGCAGGTGATTGACATAGACAACTGCCGATGACCAGACCAGGCCGTTTTCGAGGTCGACGTGCGGCCGGATAGACGCAGCGGGGAGCTTCAACATGTAAACGAGGCACGCAGACACATATTCCTCAAGCACGTTGAGAAGGGCGGGCACACTGAGGGCGTACTGTTCTGCCAGAAGGCATTTGAATATCAGCTTGAGGACCTGCTTCCACGGTTTCAACTGGGGACTTGTCAGCAGCTCCTGGGCGATCAATTTGAGCCGTTTCGTCAATGAGCCGCCTGCCACGTAGCGCTCCACGAGCACGGTGTCAATCTCTTTGTAAGGAGCCCTGGCAAGCGCCGCCGCATATCCTGGACCCATCCATCCGGCGAACGTCCACCCTACGTCGGCCATCCGGACGACGCCGGCGCGAGCTTTTCTTGTGGTGCCTTCGAAATTGATGCCGTTGCGATCTGTGACGACGAGCTTGGGACAGGCAGGGATTTCGAAACGGGGAAGGACAGAATCGCGAACCTCCTGATCTTCGAGCCGTGCCTGGGCGCGGGCGAAATCGGCGGCGATCTCCAGCCCCTTCTGCGATTTTTCAAGCAGCTTCTGAAACTTCTCGGCCTGGCTCGGCGACAGGTGGCTGAGATGGTGACGCCACTGAATCGCGATGCGCCGAGCGGCCTCGACTTCAACTTTCGGGATAGTTGAAGGGGCCGGCGCGAGAAGCGCGGGAGGTTCTATGGGCTTTTCTTTGGACTTCCGGGGTGTCTTTGCCGCTGATTTTGGAGCCGGACTTTTCCGCTTCGGTGCTGCGCTCTTTTTAGTCGTCATCTCTTCGCCTGTGGGAAGTGATTCAATCGTCTAAGGATACTGCCCAGGCATGGCGGTCAACCAGTGGCTTTTTTGAGACGGGGCCGGCGGTTGGGATGACGACACAGTGAATCAGGCCGCGGCGGAGCTGGGGGGTTCTTCGTCTTTTCCTGGGTTGACTTCGGGTTCGGGCGCAGACGAACGAGACGGCTGATCGGCTCCCAGGTGAGCGACCTCCAATTCGGCGATAGAGCGCACGACCTGGCCCTTCAGATTCTCAAGGGAGGGGTCATTGTCGCTTACCTTTTCAGCCTCCTTCAATCGCTCCAAAGCCCTTTTGAACATAAGCCTGACATCTAAGTGAGCCATTTCTTTTAGCGCCTTTCCCCGGCTATCAAGTGTGATGCGCTTCGCCCCCGCTGGTTGTTCTTCGGGTGTCATTTTGAACGTCGCACAGGAGAATTGTGCCAACGGAATCAGCAGGTTGCCGGTGACTGGCATACAACCGAATGCCGGCCGGATGGAAAAGAGAGTTCCGCTTTCGCTTTCGAGCCGATTGAACAGAGTTCCGTTCCGATGGAAGAGAGGAAAACGGAAGATAGCCACCAAACCGTTCGTTCCTCGACCGCTCCTTCTTCCGCATCTGAGACGTTTAGACTGATGGCTGGCCGCGTGCCCTCAGGCGCGGCCGCGACAGGTACGGCATGCACTTTCATTTTCCATTCACAATTCTTTCGGTCCTTTGGACGCTGACCTTTGCCGCCCACCTGGTGCTGCTGGTGGTGCTGCTGGGGAGGGACCGCGTGCGGCAGTTTCCGTGGTTCACCGCCAACATTGTGCTGGTGGCGCTGCGGCTGCTGACCAGCCAGATCCTGGGGAACCGCATCCCGCGGATGACGTTCGTGACCATGTTCCTGATCATGGGAGCGGTGGGCGCCTTCATCAGCCTGATGGTGGTGCTGGAGGTGGCGCGGCGGGCATTCAAGCGGGTGCACCGGGCAAAGTGGCTCCTGGGAGCATTGGTGGCGATGGCGGCGGGCGCGGCGGTGCTGCGCTACTGGGGTCCATGGCCGGCGTTGGAGGCAATCAAGTCGGGTCCTCCGCTGCAGGCTCTGCAGTTGATCGCACAGAAAGGCATGCTGCTGGCGGATGTGGAAAACATAGCGGTGGGATTGCTCATTGTGATCTTCGGCCGCAGTGCAGGCTCCGGGTTCAAGAGCAAGGCGCAGCAGGTGGCTATCGGCCTGATGACGGCTTCGATGTCGCAACTCGGGGTGCAGATCATCTGGGAGCGGATTGCGGCCACTACCGTGCCGCACTCACAGCAGGAGTACGAGCACGTGATCGCGCTGCGCGACAGGCTGTTCAACACCAATAACGCCGTCTTAATTGTGGTGCTCCTGTGGTGGATTGTGTGCTTGTGGATTGATGAGCCAAAGTCGCCGGAGGTGGAAGAGCCGCTGCCGGAACACGTAAGCGGTGCGGTGCTGAAGATACCCATGCCTGTGGAACATCGGCCCACAGCCGAGGAGACGGCTGTGGCTGACGATGGGTCGGTGCATGGGCGGGAACTGCCACGGGGGCCGGAGGAATAGGGACTAAGGACTGGGGACATCGGTTCGTTTCAGTTGCTGGCGGACTGGTCGCCGCGATCGAAGACCAACTGCAGCTGGTCGGCGTTGGAGACGCGCTTGTAGCAGTAGCGCAGGTTGGAGAACAGGTTGGGATCGACCAGCGAAACGGTGCGGGTGAAGCTGCGTTTCACCATCAATGCTCCTTCGGTCTGGTTGAAGCGGGTGGTGAAGCCGATACGCCCGGTCCAGTCAAGGTCTTCTTCTTTGGGGAGCTCGGTCAGTTTGTTGGCCGCGCCGAGGTGGTAGACGACCTCGTCCTCTTCCGTGGTGGCGTAGTGCAGGTCGATGGGGAGCTGCCGGTTGTCGTCGTCGAGGAAGGGATGCTTGCCGCGCGCTTCAAAGAGAAATGCGGGGACGATGAGGCGCTTGGCGGTGGCGGCTCCGAGGTCGCCGGAGATCTTGATGTGCGCGACGAGATCTGAATTGTAGCCGGTGAGGTCGTCGAAGGTGTCGAGGGAGCAGGTGACGCCGTCGGGAAGGCTCTTGGCGAGGTAATCCTTGAAATCTTTGGCGAGTTCGTCCTTTTCTTCTTCAAGCGCGAGCTGGCGCCAGTAGAGAGCTTCCTGGCCGGCGAACTCGACGCGGCCGTTTCCCGTGATAGAGCCTTTGTCGTCGATGACGACGTCAGCGAAGCGGCGAACGACAGCGGCCTTGGGCGGACCGGTGGGTGTTTCGTCAACAGAGACGCCCTTGTCGCTCAGTCGGAATCCCTTGGTGCGCTCGTGTTTCCAGTGCATGACGCCGAAGGGGCACATGGCTTCGCCGGGATCGAGATAGACGTCTTTGCCGGCGATCTGGACGACGGCGATGTAGTCATCGAACTGGTCGGCAGAGAGGTTGGCGGGCTCAAAGGCGGCGCGATCGCGATTGACCACCTGCATGGGCCAGGCATGGAGGCCGGCCGCGCGGGCCAGCGCGACGTAAAGCAGGGTGAGGTCGGTGGCGCTGCCTTTTTGCTGCTTCAGGACCGATGCGGCATCCTTGTTGCCCTTGAATTTAGCATCGTCGGGCTTGTTGCTGAAGTCGATGTTGTCGAGCTTCATGACGGCGTCGTAGAGTTTGTGCGCCTTGGTTTCTTCGGAGTCGCCGGAAGCGACGAGATTGGCGGCCGCTTTTTTTACCGGGCCGGAGGTGGAAGCGAATTTCTCCGCAGCCTTGGCCCAGTACTTGCCTTCACTGTCCCAAAACGCCGTTGGTGAGGAGTTGGAATAGAAAAAGAAGACACTGAAGCGCAGGTTGGTCAAGGGCGGCATGTAATCGCCGGTGGGAACGGGAGGCACATCGGTGACGTCGAGGGTGTAGCGATGCTGGGAGTCCTGCACGACGTGCGCGAGGAGAGGGAGGCGTCCGGAGTAGAGAACTCCACTGGAGACATTTCCGTGGGCGTCCTGGACCTGCTCCCCAATATTGACGATGGGGTTGAAGAAGTAGTGGGCCTTGTGGACGAAGTAGTCCTGCTGGATGAGCCAAGTGGGTGAGGAGACTTTGTCGTCGCTGTAACGGATCTGGTAGTAGTACTCGATGATGGAACCGACTTCGACGGCGGGCAAATTGAAGGTGATGTCGTTGATCTGATGGCCGCCGCCTTTGAATTTGAGCAGGTCGGCAGGGTTGCCCTGGAGTTTCACGACAGAGCCGTCGGAGTGGGTGGTGCGGCCCTGCACCGACCCGATCTGGACTTGGCCGCGCTCGTAGGGGACGTGAACGGTGGCGAGTTCCTTGCCTTTCTCGGTGAGGATCTTGATGCGCGCGTAGACCGAGTGGTAGTGGATGGCATCGTCGGTCCTCTCTTCGACATTAAGGAAGACGGCGGGAGCTCCGGGTGCCTTGGGATCGGCGGTCATGCGCAGTTCGTCTTGTGTGGGCTCCTGGAACTGGGCGTGAAGAGCCGGCGCGGCGAGGGCAATGGCGAGTGTGCAGGCGAGGCGCAGAGAAGGACGCATGGGAGCGGAGGTACCTCTGGTGTGGATGGTGTCTTGCAGTTTAGCGAAAAGCGGGAAGTATGACTAGGGACTATGCGACTAAGGGACTAGGGACTAGGTAGGGACATAGGGACACAGCGACCAAGAACGCGAGCGCCTGCCGGAGGGCTTCGGCAGGCGCTGCTTTTTCGGGGAAGGATCTTGCTTTGAATTGTCCCTGTGTCCCTATGTCCCTTTGTCCCTTGCCCCTCGTCGCTAACGCTGGGCTGTCATTAGTGGCTTCGGCTTCGATGGTGCGGGTGGGTTGACCTTCGCGTTGAGGTAGTTGGTGAGGTCGTCGATGTCCTGGGTGGTGCCGGTCATGGGCGGCATGAACTTGTGGTAGGGCGTGTCGGGTTTGTAGTCGTGGAGCATGACGACGAAGTTGCGGATGGAGGCGCGGTCGCGGCCGTCCATCAGATTGCGCATGGCACGGTAGCCGTACATGGTGTGGCAGGAACCGCATTCGCCGCGGAACATGGCTTCGCCGCGGGAGTAGCTGGTGGGGGCCCTCCGCTGGGGTCTGACCAGACCCACGAGAGCGCGCGAGGTAGCCGTCATTGTTGATGCGTGCCACGGCGGGGACGCGGATGCCGTTGGAGTACATGTGGCGGCCGATGACGTAGGGTTTGCGGAGCATTTCGCGGGCCTGCTCGCCGGAGCCGGTGGCCATGAGCGCGAGTAACAGCACGGCCATGGCGTGGGAGACAGTGAAGTCGTTGGGATTGCGCTAGGCCAGGTAGTAGGCGACGCCGACGATGGTGGCAGAGGTGATGACCATGATCAGGACGATGCGGGTGACGTGGAGAAGGTGCCGTCGGCGATGGTGGAGATGCCGAGGGAGAGCAGGGCGCGCTGCGTTTGCGGGACCATGAGGAGATACCACACCAGCAGGAAGGGCATGGCGACGAAGGAAGGGACGAGCCACCTGACGCTCCAGCGGACCATGGAGGTTTTCAGCGCTGGCTGTTTGTCGCCGTCGATGCGGCTGGAGGTGATGAGCGCCCAGATGCCGGCCAGTGTGATGCAGACGCGGGTGCGGATCAGCAGGCTGGGCCAGTAGGTGGGATTGAAGAAGGCGTTCCAGAACTTGCTGGCCTCGTGGCCGGTGCCGGCGACGCCGAGCCAGGTGTCGCCGGGGGTGAGCATGAAGGTGAGGATGCCGTTGATGATGACCAGCGTGCAGACGGAGGAGACGGCATAGACCCAGCCGACGGTGAGGTGGAGCTTGGGGGATGCGGTCCCAGGTGTAGTAGTAGACGGCGATGGTGGTGAGCTCGACGAGGAAGAAGACCCACTCGATGGCCCAGCCGAAGACGAAGTTGTGGATGAGGGTGCTGGTGGCTTCGGGATGGGTGAGGCCGATGGCGAACCAGATGCCGACGCCGGAGACGGTGCCGAAGACGCCGGTGAGGAGGAGGAAGAATTGCTGTGGCGGATTAGCTGGGCCTGCCATGCGTCGGCGAGGCTACGGTCGTGTTCAGTGCCACGTTTCTTCATCGCAGGCTTTGCGTTCCGCCATTGGAAGAAATAAGCCACCGCCGACGGCGAACTGGGAGATCATCACGTGGAAGATCGCGATGAGGCCGATGACCGAGCCTGAACCGAGGAGCGGAATTCCCAAAACGGATAGTTCATGCGAAGACTCCTATTTTCGACTTGTCGACTTCAGTGGTATCCCAGGTCTCAAAGGCGAGACCTGGGGCACCCAATTTTGTGGTGGGTTCGCTGCGGGAAAGCAGAGGCAAGAACAACCGCAGATCCTTCGACTGCGTTGGTGCCTTGCACCAACTCCACTCAGGAAGACAGCCTTGAATGAAGATGCGCGGCGATTGCTTCATTGCCTTATCGTCCAGTAGCCGAGGGCGGTGGTGGATAAGAGCAGGATCACGGCGAAGAGGCCGAAGTAGTGGGCGTTGCGGCCGCGGCGGCCGGACTCTGTTTTGTCGTAGAAGGGAATGAGAACCCAGAGCGCGAGGCCGGGGGTGAACAGCAGCATGCCGACGATTTCACCCTGCGCCCGGGAGCGCAGTTGCCGAGGATCTTGAGCATCTGGAATGGGCCATGAAGTACCACTCGGGATGAATGCCGGTGGGCGCGGGCACGAGCGAGTCAGCCTGCTTGCCGAGAGCCCACGGGAAGACGGACGCGAGCAGCGCGAGGACGTTGAGCGAGATGAGCCACATGGCCAGATCCTTCGGAAGAAGTTGGGGAAGAAGGGGATGCTCTTGCGGTCGCTGCGATGCTTGGCTTCTTCGCAGGGCGGGATGGCGTTGCCGTGCTTCTGGACCAGATAGAGATGGAGGCCGAGCAGGGGAAGAAAGACAGCGGCAGGATGACGACGTGGAGCGCGAAGAAGCGCTGCACGGTGAAGTCGCTGACCTCCGGCGCCGCCGCGGAGCATAGTGGTGGTGAACGCGCCCATGAAGGGGATGGAAGCGGGAATCTGCAGGCCGACCTTGGTGGCGTAGTAGCTGAGCTCGTCCATGGGCAGCAGGTAGCCGCTGAAGCCGAAGACCGCGGCGAGGAAGAGCAGCGCCATGCCGGTGAACCAGCCGACTTCACGCGGCTTGCGATACGCCTTCATGAAGTAGACGGAGAACATGTGGACGAGGATGGCGAAGAGGATGAGGTTGGCGGACCAGGAGTGGGCGGAGCGGATGAGCCAGCCGAAGTGCATGACGTAGGTGATCTGGCGAACGCTCTCGAAGGCCTCAGCGCCGGGGCGGTAGTAGACCAGCAGCAGGATGCCGGTGAAGATCTGGATGAGGAAGAGGAAGAGCGAGATGCCGCCCCAGTAGTACCAGAAAGACTGGGAGTGAACGGGGATGCGCTTGTGGCGCGCGAAGGCAGCCATTTCGGAGAGGCCGAGCCGTTCATCGACCCAGCCGTAGACGGAGTTGGTGAGTTGCTTTGGTAGTCATGTTCGATCCTCAGAAGTGCAGACAGACAGAAAACAGTGCGTCAGGCGCGGGAGACCACGACGCCTGTCTCGCCGACGGCGACTTTGTAGAGCTTGAGCGGCTTGGGCGGAGGGCCGCTGACGTTCTCGCCGGTGTGGGGGTCGTAGACGCCGCCGTGGCAGGAGCAGTGAATGCGGTTCAGCTCGCGGCTCGAATTGACGGTGCAGCCGAGGTGCGTGCAGACGGCGCTGAACGCGACCCAGGAGTCGTCCGCGCGATGGATGAGCATGGCCGGAGCGGGGCCGAACTTGAACATGAGTGCGGACCCGGCGGGCAGCTCCTGCGCGTTCTCCAGCGTGACTTCGGTGACGGCGGCCTGGCTTGAGGCCATCTCGGCGGGCGAAGCGAGATAGCGGTAGATGGGATAGCCGATAGCACCGACGTAACAGAGGCCGGCGGCGCCAGCGGCGACGAGGAAGGCGCGGCGGGTGGTGGCTTCGCCGGCGGGCTCTGCGACGGGGCGGCGTTCGGATTCTTCGAGGACGATGTTGCTGCTCATTACGCGGCACTTTCCATGGCTTGTGGCGCGGGCGACGACGGAAATCAGCCAGCCTATGACGACCAGGCCGGCGACGAAGACGACGAGGAAAATTCCCACGACGCTCCAGTTGGTAACGACGACGCGATCCCAGACATCGAAGCCCTTGCTGAGCAGCGTGAGGTCGCGGACGGCGTCGCGGTAGACGGTGAAGGTGATTTGCAGAAGGATGGCGATGAGGACGGCAGCCCAGCTGAGCCAGCCCGCTGCGAGCTTGCCAAGGCCGGCTATGGCGGCGAAGAAGATGCCGAGGCCGACGCAGGCGAGCCAGCCGTAGCCGGCGTATCCATACCATGGTAGAGAGGATGCGTGGCGAGGCCGGTCTTGACGACGTCGGGCTGAACGGAGTACGCCCAGATGCCGCAGAGGCAATAGACGATGCCGGCCAGGGCGGCAACTTTGCCGCCGATGCCGGCGAGGAATCTCTTTTCTTCCGTCGAGAAGGTGGTTGCGCCCGGCGAGGTAGATCATCCAGAGTCCGGCGATGAAGAAGCCGCCGACCAGCATAAGCAGCCAGCGAGGGGTGGTGGTGGGGTCGCCGGTGGGCAGATAGATGCCGGCGCCGGAGGCGGAGTACATGGCCCGCCAGGCTTCAGGCCGCAGCATGAGGGTCATATTGGTCGAGAGCAGGCGTGCGATGAAGCCGACGATTATCCATGCGCTGAGGCCGATGAACCAGGCGGGCTTGCCCGCATCGAGGCGGGCGGCGAAGCGATAGAGCAGCCAGTAGGCCAGAATCAGCAGCGCGATGATGGAGATCCACCAGGCGCCGATGAGGACGCTGGAGGTGTAGAGGGCGCGACCGTAGAGGACCTGGGCGAACAGCAGCGGCGGGACACCCAGGTTGATGACGTAGGTCATGACGACGGTGAGGCGGCGAGCGAGAGCGCGGGCGGCCACATGCGCGGGTCCATCGAAGAGGCTGAGGCCGACGGCGAGGAGCAAACCTCCGAGGAGCATGCTCCACGGCGACGAAGTGAAGCGAAAGGGTAACGATGTGCAGCAACTTGAAGAGCCAGATGGGCGCCGGGAGCGGGATGGGATCAACGGCAGGAAATGAAGGCATGGTGCGAACGAAGTCCTTTCCGGGAAGGGGAGGTGGTGCGGGGTGCAGACATAGTGGACTTTTTGTCTCCAGATTGAACCCAAGATAACGAAGCCCATGACCCGAGCGATGTGATGACGAACACGTCCATTTGTGACCCTTATCGCTAAACTCGGAGTGAATTTGTCCGGTGTTGAGGCCTGAGAAAAAAAGTGCCGGCGCCGGGGATCCTGGAGCGATCTGCGTGGAACGTCCAAAGAAACTGAATTCGTCGATGCAATTGACGCGCGCTGCCGATTACGGAGTGCGCGTAATGATGGCCCTGGCCAGCATGCCTGAAGGGGAACGGGTTTCGTTGCCTGAGTTGACCAAGGTAACCGGGGCGCCGGAGAGCTTTCTGTCGAAGGTGCTGCAATCCCTGGGGAGGGCGGCGTTGATCGATTCCCGTCGCGGCCAGGGCGGTGGATTCGAGATTGCCGCCGCGGGGCGCCAGGCCTCGATTCTGACCATTGTGCAGGCGATCGACGGACCGATTCGCCTGAACGTGTGCCTGTGCGAAGAAAAGGTCTGTCAGCGCAAGGTGTGGTGTCCGGCAAGCCCGGTGTGGGCGCGCGCGCAGAAGGCCATGTTCGAAGTGCTGGACGCGACGCGGGTCCAGGATCTGGCCGAGCAGGGCGCGGTCAACCAGTTTACGACGGTGGTGGCGGCTCACATTGCGCCGGCCGTCGAGAACCGGGTGGCCAACTGATTCTTCTGTCGCCTATCCGTCCGAGGCCTGGATAAAAATGGGGCGCTCGCACGCCCGCGGAAAAGTCTACGCGCATCCAACCTGCGGTGAGGAGTGGTGCGTATGCATAAGCGAGCGGTGGTGGGATTGATGCTGGGTCTTGCGGTGGCGGCGGGCAGCGGGTGCAAGAAAAGCAATGAGGTTGACAAGGGCGCGTTTAAATCGGCGCTGAACAATTATTTGAGCGCGAAGCAGACGTGTGTGTGGGATGCGCCCATCAAGTTTCCGGCGCAGGCCGACGCCAAGGACGATGAGCAGACCAAGCAGTTCGACGCGTTGACGGATGCGGGTATGCTGAAGCGCACGCCGGAGGAGAAAAAGCGCTTTCTGGTGGGATCGAAGCAGGTGAACGATTACGATCTGTCGGACCAGGGGCGGTCGAAATGGACGGCTGATGCGAGCCAGCCGGGGTACGGCAACTTCTGCTATGGGCACGCCGAGGTCACGACGATTGACGGCTTCACGCCAACCAGCGATGACGACACGCTGTATAACGTGACGTATCACTACGCGACGAGCAACCTGCCGGACTGGGCGAACTCGGCGGAGATGAAGACAGCTTTCCCGAAGCTGAATGATGCCAATGCCCCGCAGCCGGGGACGGCGAGCCTGGCCAAGAGCGGCGAAGGATGGATCGTGCAGAAGGCGGAGCCGGCTTCCGGCGGTCAGTAAAACAGTGATCAGTGGTCAGTGATCAGTGGTACGAGCTCACCCGCTCAGCCGTTTGGACGATACTTGTCTCCACCCGGGCTTTTATACTGGCCTGCATGTTCACGGAGAATCGCAAAGCTGCTGTGTGCGCGCTGATGGCGTGCCTTCCCCTTTTTGTTTCCGCGCAGGCCGGTAGCGCGCAGACCGCGTCGAAGAGCGGGCAGGAGGTGACGTCATCCCACCCGGTGCAACTGGACGCGCAGCATCGGCCGATTACCGCGGGCGGATTTGTGAAGGACGGGCCGGTGGTGTTTGAGGACGCCAGCGAGAAGGCCGGGCTGACCAAGTGGACGCACAAGATGGGCACTCCCGCCAAGGACTACATTGTGGAGACCAAAGGGTCGGGCGTGGCCCTGCTCGACTACGACAACGATGGCTGGCTCGACATTTACATGGTGAACGGGTCCACGTTCAACGCGCTGGACGGCAAGGAGACGCCGCCGCATGCCGCCCTGTTCCATAACAACCACGACGGCACGTTTACCGATGTGGCCGCGAAGGCGGGCGTGACGAATGATCGCTGGGGATTTGGCGTGGCCGTTGCCGACTACGATAACGACGGCTGGCCGGACATCTTTGTGTCGAACTGGGGCAAGAACCGGCTCTACCACAACAATCATGACGGCACGTTTACCGATGTGGCGGACAAGGCAGGGGTGGGGCTTGACGATCCTGCGGTGGCACACGGGCGCCACGTGGGGCGACTACGACGGCGACGGCCGTCTCGATCTGTTTGTGGCGGGATACCTGCACTACGACCGCAAGCACATGCCCACTGCGGGCGATGGCGATGCACCCAATGCGTTCTGCACGTTCCGTGGCGAGAAGGTGAGCTGCGGGCCGAGGGGGCTGAAGGGCGAGAGCGATCATCTCTTTCATAACAACGGCGATGGCACCTTTACCGATGTGAGCGAGAAGGCGGGCGTGGCCGACAAGCCCGGCTACTACGGGCTGGGCGCGGTGTTCGCGGACATCAACAACGACGGCAAGCCGGATCTGCTGGTGGGAAATGATTCGACGCCGAACTATCTGTATCTGAACAAAGGCGACGGCACGTTTGAGGACGTGAGTTATGCGTCGGGGTTTGCGCTGAACGAGGCGGGGCGCGAGACGGCGTCGATGGGAATTGCCGTGGGCGACTACGAGAACACGGGGATGCTGGATGTGTTCGACACGACATTCTGCGACGACTACAAGCCGCTGTATCGCAACGAAGGCGACGCCAACTTTACCGATATCAGCTATCACGTGGGGATCGCCGAGGTTTCGGTGCCGTTTTTGAGCTGGGGCGACGCGTTCTTCGACTACGACAACGACGGGTGGAAGGATCTGCTGATGGCCGATGGCCACGTGTATCCGCAGGCAGACAAGTATGCCTGGGGCACGAGTTGGGCGGAGCGGCCCGTGCTGTGGCATAACCTGGGCGGCAAAAAGTTCGATACGGTTCCGGCCGTGGAGGGATCGGGGCTGGCGGTGGTGATTGCGGGGCGCGGCATGGCGGTGGGCGATCTGTTCAACAACGGCAAGATCGACGCGGTAATCAGCGTGATGGATGGGCACCCGGTGCTGCTGAAGAACGTGAACGACGACAAGAACCATTGGCTGGAGTTGAAATTGGTCGGGGGTCCGAAGAGTCCGCGCGACGCAGTGGGGGCGACCGTGTACGTGACGGCGAACGGCATGAAGCAGCGCGGCGATGTGATCAGCGGCGGGAGCTATTTGTCGAGCAACGATCTGCGGCCGCATTTTGGATTGGGGCAGGCGACCGGCGTGGATGCGATCGAGGTGCACTGGCCGGATGGGAAGGTGGAGCATTTCACCGTGCCGGGTGTGGATCGGATTGTGGAGATGAAGGAAGGAACGGGGCAGTAGAGGTTCGACGGCTTGTGCCATCGCAGGTCTCAGTATGGAGACCCGAGGCACTCTTAATTGCTGAAAGTTGTGAGCAATATTGAGCAGCGCATCGACAACTGGCGCTGCTTTAATCATTGCGATGATCTACATACCGCATATCCACGACCGCGTCGTGCACAAATGCACTTTGACACTCTGTCGGGTGACATTGGTGAACATCCACGACAGGACCGTGGATCTATTCACGTTGCGTGGGGTTGGGGAGCTGATCAAGGACGTTCCATACGCAGACGTGATCCGAGTGATACAGGATAGCCCGCTCGAAGGCGGTAGCGTAACGGGTGTCGAGCCTGTTCTTGACGATACCGCGGGCTCCGGGCGCGGTAGACTCGCCATTCCTTCCCGGAGTAGATCAGCGCGCCGTCGGATCCTGAATGGCTGGGCGACTTAACATCTCAAGCGCGGCGGCTGTCCGGTTGTTCCGCGGTTGCCTTCAGCCCAGCGCCTGCTCGCCGCAGTTGCGCTCCGGAGCCGTGAAGTGTTTCAATCAGGTTATTGAAACAGGGGTGCTCCGAAAAAGACGGGGCTGAGAAATACCCTCGAACCCGATCCGGATAATACCGGCGTGGGAAGTTTCCGAAAGCGAAGCGGCCTTCCAACCGATATTGCTTTTTGGCCTCTTGTTTCAGTGGGAAGCAAGAGGAATGTATGGACGCCACCGCCGCAACTCACCGTTCAAATCTGAATGTGCCGAAGTCCCTTGGTCGGGGCTTCTTGTTGCGATTTGCGCAGAGGAGTGGCCGCGTGCGTCGCTGCGGGGTGGTTTGCGCTGGCGATGGGAGCTGTCGCGCAGGATCAGACGCAGCAGACGCCGGCGAATCCGCACCAGGCGCAGCCGCAGCTTCCGCACCCCACGACGACCGTGGAAGTGCATGCGGACACCCAGAACAATTACCTCTCCGACACGGTGACGGCGGGAACGCTGGATGGAGCGCCGCTGAAGGAGACTCCGCTTTCCATCACGGTAGTGCACGCGCGGCGTGTTGAGTGACCAGCAGGCGCGGGTGCTGACGGATGTGGTGAAGAACGATGCGGCGGTGGGCGAGGACTATGCTCCGGTGGGCTACTACGGCGACTTCGAGATTCGCGGATTTCCCATCGATTTGGCGACGGGGCTTGAGATCAACGGATTGACGATCGCCGGCGAGCAGGATGTGCCGCTCGAGAACAAGGAGCGCGTGGAGTTTGTGAAGGGCATTGCCGGCGTGGAGAGCGGCATTGCGTCGGCGGGCGGGCTGATTGATTTCGTAACCAAGCGGCCGGCAGCGATCGAGGCGGTGGACCTGGCCACGGATCATCGCGGGACCTCGTTTGGCGCGGTGGACCTTGGACACCTGTTCGGGAAACACAAGCAGCTGGGGATTCGATTCAATGCGGCGGGCGAGGACATTCACACCTACGTGGAGGATGCCAACGGCTGGCGCGCGATGGGCGCCGCGGCCGCGGACTGGTCGCTGAATCCGGCGACAACGCTGCGCACCGACTTTGAGTATCAGCACAAGGTGGAGCGCTCAGTGGCGGGTTATCAGTTGCTGGGCGGAACGACTTTGCCCACGGACGTACATCCCTCGGCGATGCTGGGCGATCAGCCGTGGTCGAAGCCGAACACCTTTGACACGTTCAATGCGGGCGCGCGGCTGCAGCGCTCATTCAGGGCGAATTGGACCGCGAGCCTCAGCGGTTCGTACAGCCACTCGCTGATCGATGACAACGTCATTTATCCGTATGGCGCGGCGTACGACGCCGACGGCAACGATCTGTGTCCCGACGCGCCGTACTGGTTCTTCTGTCCGGATGGGAGCTACTCGATCTACGACTATCGCAGCCCGGGCGAGTTGCGCATTGACGCGGTGGGTGAGGCGCTGGCGGTGGGGCGCGTGAAGACCGGCCCGTTGACGCACAACCTGGCTTTTGGCGGATCGATGTTCGATCGCGCAGTGGATCTTTCGCCGACCATTGTGTACACGTGGATCGGCGATGAGAACGTGAACCAGCCAAATGTCGGGGTGAGTCCGGAGAGCCCGTATCAGCAGGCCGGCCCTTCGGTTCTGGCCGACTATAACCGGCAGTCGTCGGGATTGCTGCAGGACCGCGTGGATCTGCCAGGCCGCGTGAGCGTGATGGCTGGCGGTCGTTACGCGGTGGTGAACGACTTTAACTACACCGGTTCGCGCGGGCAATGGCTGCCGCAGTATGCGGTGACGTATGCGCCGGTGCGCGCCGGTTACGCTGTATGCGAATTACGGGCAGTTGCTTTCGCTGGGGCCGCAGGCGCCGTTTTGGGTGACCAATGCGAACGCGTATCTGGCGCCGTATTTCACGCGGCAGGCTGAGGTGGGCGCGAAGCTCGAGGCGGATCATCGCGCGCTGGTGACCGCGGCCTACTTCCGCATGCGGGCGCCGTTCTTTTATCCCGTGGGCCCGGATGCGAACGACAACTTCACGTTTGTGTCGCAGGGGCACGAGACGCACGATGGCGTGGAGTTGAGCGCGCAGGGCAAGGCAACGCGCTGGTTGCAGGTGAATGGATCGGCTGCGGTGATTCGCGCGCATTCCACAGGCACGGGGACTCCGGCGTATGACGGCAAGCAGGTGCTCAACGTGCCGCGCGCGCGCACCACGGTGTTTGCCGATGTTGCAGTGCCGCATGCGGGCGGGTTGCATCTATTGCCGGGGTGGAGCTACACCAGCAGCAAGGAGGCGACGCGCGACGATGCGGTGAGCGTGCCCGGATACAATCTGTTCAACCTGGGGGCGCGCTACACGCCGGGCGGCGAGCGCGGGCACATGACGCTGCGGCTCTATGCCGACAACATTGCAGACAAGCACTACTGGAAGGACACGGGCGCCAGCTACGGCGACACGTTCATTCACCAGGGAGCGCCGGCGACGGTGCGGCTGTCGGCGCACTACACGTTTTGAGCAAAGAGGATGCGGTGAGCACGACGGTGAAGGCGCACGGACTCGACGGCACATGGACGCAGCCCGACTGGCCAGCGCTGACGCAAGATGAGGTGCGCAGAGTGCTCGCCGGCTTTCCGGAGTTACTGCCGCCTTTCCGGATCATCAGCGTGAGCCCGCGGCCGCTGTCGGCGGCCGGCGTCGTGCTCACGCGCGAAGGACGCGTGTTTGTGAAACGCCATGCGCACGTGGTGCGCGATGCGGAAGGGCTGCGCAAGGAGCATCGCTTCATGCAATATCTGCGAGGCCACGGGGCTGCTGTTCCGCTGGTGCTCGCAGATATGCATGGGGAGACGGCGGTCGAATCGGGCGACTGGACCTACGAAGTTCACGAGGTGCCCGACGGGATGGACGCCTACGAAGAGGCGATCTCGTGGACTCCGTTTCGCTGCGCGGAGCATGCGCGCGCTGCGGGAAAGGCGATGGCGCGGCTGCATCTTGCGGCGGAGGGTTACGATGCTCCGGCACGTGCGAATCGCGCGCTGGTGGCGGGGTTTAGCATCTATGCCGCTCCAGATGCGCATGCGGCTTTCGATGCATACGTCGATGCCAGGCCGGCGCTGCGTGCGTATCTGGCAAGCCGGAATTGCCGCGAAGAGGCTTTGGCACTGCTCACGCCGTTTCATGCGGATCTGTTGCCGCTGCTGCCGGGGCTGATGCCGCTGTGGACCCACAACGATCTGCATCCGTCGAATTTGTTCTGGAGCGACTCGAGCGAGCACGCTGCTGTGACGGCAGCGATCGACTTCGGACTGTGCGACCGAACGAACGCCTTACACGACATTGCACATGCCATCGAGCGCAGCGTCGTGGACTGGCTGGCGCTGGTCAACGATCCGGCCCATCCGGAGAGGGTCGCGGTGCACTTCGATCATCTTTCGGCGCTGCTTGAGGGGTACGAATCGGTGCGGCCGCTCAGTGCGGTTGAAGCACGGGCGCTGGCCCCCATGCTGGCGCTGTGTCATGCGGAGTTCGCGCTGTCGGAGACGGACTATTTTCTGAGCGTGCTGCACTCGCCGGAGAAGGCCTGGTACGCCTGCGAAGGATACCTGGTGCTGCATGCGCGCTGGTGGCGGGGTGAAGGCGCGAAGCTGCTGGATGCGATCCGGCGGTGGGCTGAGACGCGCGATACGGACAGGGGAGCACAGCAGACATGATCGAAATGGTGTGGCGCTACCTTCTGTCCAATTGGGTGGAGATCGCGGGATGGAGCACCACCCTGGTGGGCATCTGGCTCACCACCCGGCGCAACCTGTGGTGCTGGCCCATCACGCTGGCCGCCGATGTGCTCTACCTGGTGGTCTTCTATCGCGCGCAGCTCTTGTCGGATGCATTGCTGCAGGTGTTCTTTATCGTCTTTACGATCTACGGCTGGTGGAACTGGGCCAACGGTGTGCGCCAGGAGGGGACGGTGCGCATTGCGCCTTTGCCCATGCGCAATGCGGCAATAGCCATTCTCGCCGGCGTGGCAGGCACATTTATTCTCGCGTCCGTCGCCGTCCGGCTCCATGCCTCGCTGCCCTATCTGGATGCGGCGCTGGCGAGCTTCAGCCTGGTGGCCAGCTGGTGGGATGCGCGCAGGCACATTGCGAACTGGTGGCTGTGGATTGTGGTGGACACGTTCTACGTGGTCGAGTACATCATTAAGAGCATGTGGTTCACCACGGTGTTGTATGCGCTGCTCATTGGCCTCGCGATCCTGGGCCTGCGCGACTGGCGCCGCGCGCCCGTCACTCAGACGGCAAGCTGAACGGCATTCTGCAGCGGTTCGCCATTCATGTAACGGCGCAGTTCGCCGGCTGCCACCTCTAAAGCGCGCCGCGCAAACTCCGGCGTTGAGGCGCCGATGTGCGGCGTGATGAAAACGTGGGGACAGCGCCAGAGCGGGTGATCCTCCGGCAAGGGCTCGGGATCAGTGACGTCAAGTGCGGCGCGAATCCGGCCTGTGTTCAACGCGTCGACGAGCGCATCGGTCTGCACGATCGGGCCGCGCGCCGCGTTAACCAGCAGAGCTCCCTGACGCGTGCGCGCGAACTCAGCGGCCCCTATGAGCCCGTGCGATTCCTCGGTAAGCGGGAGAATCAGGATGATGATCTCGGCGTCCGGCAGCAGGGCGTGGAGTTCGCTGACCGGATGCACCACGGGTTCGGAGCGCGCGCTGCGGGCCATGCGCGTCACCTTCACGTGAAAAGGCTCGAGCATTCGCTCGATCTCCTTGCCGATAGCTCCATACCCGACGAGGAGTACGTTCTTGCCGGTGAGTTCTTCCTGCATCACTGGCGGATGGAGGGGTCGCGTGTCGCCGGTGAGGCCGACGTATTCCGCCGCTGCTTCTTTGCGCCGCCGCCAGTTGGCCGACCGCTGGATATCGAAGAAGAGCGGAAAATGCTTCAGCATCGCCAGGATGATAGAGACCGTCCACTCCGCGGTGGAGATATTGTGAGCGCCGTGAGCATTGCAGATGGTGACGTGGGGGCCAACGGTGGGCGGAATCCACTCGGTTCCAGCCATCATGGAGAGCACCAGGCGCACGCCGCGCAGATGCGGCCAGACGCGAACGGCGCGGTTCGACAACGGATCGGGAATCCAGACGTCGATGGCGACTTCGCGATCGAGGTCGTCGGGCAAAGGAATCAGCTCAATGCCCTGCGGCATGACTGAGAGAAATGAGGGGTCCAGTTTGGCTGGATATCCGACACGAAGCATAAGCGGTCTTCAGGTATGCTACACGCCCCGCGATGCTCAGTAGTGGTTGTGAAAGAGCTTGTTATTAATGTCGGGCCAGAATTCCTTGATCATGTTAGCGACCCCGTCGAGGCTAACCTGTGTCACCCAGCGCTGGCCGGTCTTGGTCCAGGTGCGCTCCTGGCTGGGATAGTAAAGGCCCGCAATGCCAGCTGCCGCGCCGTTGCCCACAATCTCAGAGACATTGGGGGCCGCTCTGCCCCGATCGCTGCGCGTGATGACGAGTCTTCCAACCGAATAAATGGCTCGCTTGCCAAATCCGCCGCGGCCGAGCGTGTAGTAACGCGGGTCTTCACGCGTCACGGTAGGAAAAATGAATTCGGTCATCATATTGCCGTCGAGTGTGTCGGCAAAACTGTGCCAGTAATAGCGCGCGTACGCAGGTGCGCCGTTGTGAAACTCCGGATACGAATTCTCGGCCTGGCCGATGCCCGACAGAACCCCAACGTAAATGAAGCTGGAGTAGTCGAAGCTGTCTTCGAGCATGAGCTTGAACTTGTCGTGCGTCGCGATGGGGGGAAGCTTCTCATCGACGCTCACCGAGCGGAAATTCGGAATGATTCCCAGGATGCGCTTGGTCTGCTTGCCCTCGAACGTTGGAGCGGGCTGGGGAGGATTCCGATCCTGGCTGGGCAACTGGGCCTGATTGGGCGACTGAGGGTCACTGGAGGGCTGGCTTGGGGACTGACCGGCCTGGGGCGCGTCGAGCAAGTACGCCTCAGCCGGAGGCGCTTGCACGGCGTCCTGCCCGAAGGCGGCTGTCGATGACACCAGAAGAGCGATCGTCGCGAAAAAACAGGGAATCTTGTGCATGATCTGTCCTGAATGGCTTCTAACAACCTCAGAGACGGGGAATCAAATAAAGTGTTGACCGTCTTGCGCGCCAAGTCTCTCGGCGTTTCGCTATGAGATGTGCCACCCCACCCTCAGGTTGCGAAAATCGTAGTGGGTCTGGCGAGGGGATGTTAAGAACAGAATTTCAAGGCTGCAAAAGACTTGCGCGTGATGGTTGGTTGACGGCGACAGAAGACACTGGTGAGAACGGTCACGGCACACTGCCGGGCGGGTCCGAGATGCTGTGAAGTGGAGATTCGATTGAACGGTAACGAGACAAGTGGTGAGATCACCGACCAATCCGCACACACGGGTCATCGCTCCTGGCCGCGGGCTGCGCTTTTAGGCCTTGCTCGCGTGGTGCATCCGGATCGCAGGCGGCTCATGATTCATGCGGCTCGAACTGCTCTGGCCGCTTCGCTGTGTTGGTGGCTGGCGGCGCGCTTCGGCCTTCACGATGGATATTGGGGAGCGATCAGTTCCATCATCGTGCTGCAGTCCAACGTGGGCGCCACCATCAAGGCATCGCGCGACCGGCTTCTGGGCACGTCGATCGGCGCCGTGGTGGGATTCTCCTGCACCCTCTTCGGCGCAATCCCATGGAATTACATACTGGCTGTGTTTCTAGCCATCCTGGTCTGCGGGCTGCTGGGGTTCCGCAACAGCTCGCGCCTGGCCGGCGTTACGGTCACGATTGTGATGCTGGTGCAGTCCAACTCGCCGCGGGCAGTGGCGCTCGATCGCGTGATCCAGGTCGTGCTGGGCATCCTGGTCGCCGTGGCCGTGACCGTCTTGATTTTTCCGCGTGACGAGCGGCATGTTGCGATAGATGGCCCGCACGCGAAGCTGCATTCGCGTGACCAGGGCGGTGAGCACTCCGAGTAGGCGGCCTGTGCCTCGGGCATGGATAATGGATTTCTTGAACTCATCCGCCCCATCCTCTCCGAGCAGACAGCCACCGGTCCTAACGGCTGAGCGCATTCTGATTGCTGCTGCGATTGTGTTGTTTGCGGCCGGCGTGTTGGTGGGATCCAATCCCGCGTACGAAGCCGCGGGCATTGCTCTGCGCTGGGCGGGAATCGCGGCGTTTGTGCCGGTGGCGTTGCGGAGGCGGTCGCTGCTGGTGTGGACCTTCTTCGCCATGGTGGCCGGAGCACTGCTGGGCGCGGATGCCCCGCACGCGGCCGGACAGATGAAGTTTCTCGGCGACATCTTTTTGCGCCTGATCCGGATGATCGTGGCGCCGCTCATCTTCGGCGGCATCGTCACAGGGATTGCGGGCCACAACGAGCTGAAGGGTGTGGGCCGCGTCGCCGTCAAGGCCCTCATCTTCTTTGAGGCGGTCACCACCATCGGCCTGGTGATTGGAATGATCGCCATCAATCTGTCGCAGGCAGGTGTGGGCGTAGCGCTGCCGGCGGCCGCGCAGGCCGCGCTGCCCGCCACGCATCCCGAAGGCTGGCAGCAGATTCTGCTGAATATCTTTCCGGAGAACATTGCGCAGGCGGTGGCGCAGAACCAGATTCTGCAGGTGGCCGTGTTTGCGGTGCTCTTTGGCGCGGCGCTGGCCACCCTGCCTGAGGCGAAGCGCTCACCATTGGTCACGGTTCTGCAATCACTCACCGACGCCATGTTCCGCATGACGAAGATCATCATGTTTATGGCGCCGCTGGCGGCAGGGGCGGCCATGGCGTACACGGTGGGCAGCATGGGAATCCTGTCGCTGTTGCCGCTGGCGAAGCTCGTTGGGACCTACTATGGCGCGCTTGCCGTGTTCATCGTGCTGGTGCTGGTTCCGATTTTGCTGATGGCGAGAATCTCGGTGCCCGGATTTGCGGCGGCCATTGCCGAGCCGGCGGCGATTGGCTTTGCCACCACCAGCTCCGAGGCCGCCCTGCCGCTGGCGATGGAGCGCATGGAGCAGCTTGGCGCACCGCGGTGGATCGTCTCGTTTGTCGTACCGACCGGCTACAGCTTCAACATGACCGGCTCGAGTCTCTACCTGACGATGGCTGCCATCTTCGCGGCGCAGGCCGCGGGAATTCATCTTTCTCTTGGCGAGCAGTTGGTGATGCTGGCGACGTTGATGCTCACGAGCAAGGGCGTGGCGGGCGTGCCGCGCGCCACGCTTGTAGTGCTGATGGCCTCCGCGGCCTCGTTGCGCATTCCTACTACCGCGATCCTGGTGCTTTTGGGAATCGACACGCTGATGGACATGGGCCGCAGCGCGATGAACGTGATCGGCAACGGCATGGCCGCCGTGGTGGTAGCCCGCTGGGAGAACGAACTGACGCCAGGTGCTAGGGCACTGAGGGACTAGGGATTGGCTGCGCGGCCGATGTTCGTGGCTGCGATTGCGGGGGCGCGGCGCGCAGATACTGCTCCGGCCAGGTTGCCGGTTCATTCAGCGCCGCGGCTGCATGAACCGCGAAGTAGGGATCACGCAGCATCTCGCGCGCCAGCAGAACGAGGTCCGCCTCGCCGCCCGCAACAATGCGATCCGCCTGCGCCGGTTCCGTGATCATACCCACCGCCGCGGTGGCGATGCCCGCTTCTTTTTTGATGCGCGCCGCAAACAGAACCTGGTAACCGGGTGCGACGGGGATTTTGGCGTTGAATACATTGCCGCCGGAAGAGCAGTCGATGATGTCGACGCCGATCTTGCGCAGGCGCCTGGCAAGCTCGACGGAATCGTCGATTGTCCAGCCACCTTCAACCCAATCGGTGGCCGAGATGCGCACCGACAAGGGCAGGTGCTCCGGCCAGGCTTTGCGCACAACCGTGGCTACTTCATGCAACAGGCGAACGCGATTGTCGAAGCTGCCGCCGTACTCGTCGGTGCGGTGATTGGAGTGTGGAGAGAGAAATTCGTGCAGCAGATAGCCATGGGCTGCGTGAATTTCGAGAAAATCGAATCCGGCGGCCTGAGCGCGCGCCGCTGCGGAAACAAATGCCGCGATCACCGCAACGATGCCGGCCTTGTCGAGCGCCTGCGGTTGGCTGTATTTTTCGTTGAACGGGATCGCGCTCGGCGCAACCGTGGTCCAGCCGCCCTCCGCGGCGCTGAGCAGGCGTTCTCCTTTGAAGGGCGAGCTCATGCTGGCCTTGCGCCCGGCGTGCGCAATCTGGATGCCGGCGCACGAGCCCTGCGTATGAAGAAAGCGGACGATCCGTTCCAGGCCGGGAATGTGCTCGTCACTCCAGATGCCCATGTCGGCGGGAGTGATGCGCCCTTCGGGAGTGACGGCTGACGCCTCCACGATTACCAGGCCCGCCCCACCCACGGCCCGGCTGCCCAGGTGTACCAGGTGCCAGTCGTTGGCAAACCCATCCTGCGAGGAGTATTGGCACATGGGCGAAACGCCGATGCGGTTGGGCAGAGTGATGGAGCGCAGAGAAAGCGGCGTGAAGAGAGCAGGCCTCATGAGCTCATAGATGAAAATAAACGCGGCACGATGCAAGATCGGCCGCGGCGTAGTTGCGAGTGTCTCGTAAATTGCGATTATTGAGTTCCGCTGGCTGCTCGCTTCAGCACCGCCGTACCCTTTTCATCCATCAGGATCGTGCTTTCAAGCTTGCGGAATGCGTCCGCTTTGTCAGCCGGAATCTGCACCTGGCGCACGACGAAGTCGCGTTCATAGTGCAGCTTGTTTTCCTTGGAGGTGATGGACGATTTGTAGCTGGCAAATTCCACGTCGAGATCCACCGGATCGGGGGTCTCATCCACGACGAAGCCTTGCGGAAGGGTGATGTCGTAACTGTCGTGCCAATGGCCGGTGGCATTCAGGTCGATGGGGAGTTTGCGCGGCTTGTCATCGAAGGGCATGGCGAACGAGCCCAGCACGCGCGGCCGAACCAGCAGCAGCGCGCCGGCGCTGTGTGCATACTGGCCGGCGGTGACCTTGTAGTGAAATTCGAGCGGCTTGTTGAGGGCCGGCGATTGCACGAACTGAAAGGTGTTCAGCACCACGCCTGGAAGATCGTGCGCAATCTGCGTCTCCCAGTATTCGCGGCGCTCCTTTTCGTCGGTGTACTTGAGGATGGTGCGTAGGTCGGCGCCCTCGGGTCCGGAGTGAAACGCGTCGATCGATCCGGCAAGCGTGCCATCGGCGCCCAGGGTGAACTCGCCTTTGCGGTCCGTACCGTTGGCGTCCGGCTCCAGCACCGGCAACGCGATCACCTGGCTTGCGGAACCCGCGGAGAGCAGGCCGTAGCCGCCCTGCAGGTACGATCCCAAGTTGCCCACGGGCGTGCGTTCATCGGTGGGGTCGAAGATAAGGTAGCGCTTGCCGTTACCCTTCACCACGGCCTGCAAACGCTTGTCGTCCACGTCGCTGGGGATCTCGATCGCTGTGATCATGTGATCGCCATAGATCGAGGGGCTGTCGGGGTCAACAACGCCACGGCGATGGTCCACAGGCACGTAATAGGCCTTGATGCCGGCTACCTGCAGCATTGAGATCAACAGGGTGGTTTTGTCTTTGCAGTCCCCGTAACGATTGCGGAAGATGTCGGCAGCGTGATTTGCCTGGTAGCCTCCGATCCCGCGCATGACAATGAAGTACCGGATGTCTTTCTGGATGGATTCCGTGATGCGCTGCAGCCTGGTGTAGAAGTCCGGAGCGCCGGCGATCAGTTCATTGGTTTTGGCCGTGATCTCCGGCGAGGGATCGGGACGGTTGGCTTCCAGATCCGTCACCCATTGGCCGATGGCGCGCCACTGATTGTCCTTGCCATCCACCGCTGCCTGGCCCCATTGCACGGTCATTCGTGCTTCAAGCGCAGCCCATTCCGGGGCTGAAGGGATATCGCGCAATGTCAGCGCCGCCACGTCGTGGATTTCCCAGCGCCAATGATTCGGAGAAACTTCCACCGGCTTGACGGCGTCGTGCCGGTGCCATGACTCAAAATGGGGACGGCCGGATGGGAGGTCCAGTTCGAGAGCTTCAAAAACTACCGGAATTCCGTTCTGAACGCCCCAGATCTTTTCCTGCATGTATGGCCGCATCTGCTCTTCGGACTCGCAGATGATGGTGGCTCCCACATCGACTGCGGGCGGATGGGCGATCTTCCTCTTGTCGGTGGAGAGCATGATCGGGACCTCCGTGTCGCCGACCTCTACGAAATCCGTATCCTGCGCCTGGTACTGTTTCTCATCCGCCGCAATCGTCCAGACGCGGAAGTAGTTCACCTTCTCGGTCTCGTCGTGGCTGACTTCACACGTGTTGCCGCGCCCCTGCGGCTTTAGGATGCGGATGGCCTGCCGCTCCCGCTCCACGGCGCGACCGTTGTTGTCGACCGTCTCGACATACTCGTCGTAGAGAATCACCGCGGATGCATCCTTGGCGTAATCCGGGGTCTTGGTCTTCCACGCCTGCATTCCCCAGTCGGGCACGGGCTGATTCTTGTTAAACCAGCCGGCGAACGACGTCGCGCAACCCGCCAGCAGTGCCGTTCCCGCCAACACCTGTCCTATCGCCGATATGTTTTTCCCCATCGCCATATCAGTTCCCCTTGGCAACCGCGGCGCGGGTCAGCACCAATTGCTGCTGATCGGCCGTTGCCACCTTCTGATAAAAATCGTGCAGGCTCTCGTAATCCTTGGGATCGAGAAGCGTGAAGTTATAAGCCAGCGTGCGGTTAACCTCGATGCCGTTGGTCACCGCCGTGGTCTTGATTTGCATCGCAGCGTGATTCGGCCATGGAACGCTGGTGGTCTGCAAACCGCTCTCCACGCTGTATCCCTCCGGGAAGTGATAAGTCACGTCGTCCTTGTCCATGCGCGCGTATTTCACGTCGACAGGAATGGTGCGCTTCTCCGCCGCCACAAACGGATGCTTGGCGTGCGATTCGAAGAAAAGCCCGGGAAGGAAGAAGTGTTTGCCGGTCGCGGTGGCGATGCTCCCGCTGATCTTGACGACGCCGAGCAGGTTCGACGAGTAATCCTCAAGCCCCAGAAAATGGTCGAAGTCGGCTTGCACACCATCGGGCATTGAGTCGCGCAGGGACTCATTGAACTGCTTCTTTACCTCGTCTTCATCGTTGCGCAGCATCAGCTGCCGCCAGTGCAGCGCATCCAGGCCGCTGAGGAGGTAGCGCACTGTCCCATGTACGCTTCCATCCGCTTCCACGTAGATGTCGCCGATCCTTTGTGTCTGGGACTGCGTATAGGGGGGACTGGGCGTGGTGCCGTACCCCGGACCCGAGGCCGACCCGCGAAGGCCTCCCGCAAGATAGTGCCTCCAGCTGAGCAGGCCGAAAGGACACACCTTCTGTCCCGGATCGAGAAACACTTCCTTGTCGCCGATCTTGACGATCGCGATGTAGTCATGCAGCTGGCTGAGCCTCATGTAAGAGGAATCAAAGACCGCGCGGCTGCGATCGACAACCTCCATCGGAAACGCCTGCAGTCCCGCGGCCCGCGCCAGCGCCACATACAGCAGCGCCAACTCGTCGTCTGAGCCGCGCTTCTGGTTCCAGGCGTCAGTGGCGTCCTTGATCTGGTGAATCTTCTCCTTCTTGATCTCTGCCCCGGACTTCTCGCGCGTGAAGCTCGTGTTCTCCAGCTTCAACACCGCGTCGTACAGCTTGTGTGCCTTCTGTTCATCGGTGTCCCCGCGGCCACAATCTGTGCTGCCGCGTCTTTCAGGGTCTTCGTTGGTTCGGAAAAATCGTCTGACTCTTTCAGCCAGCGCTTGCCTTCGCTCATCCAGAAATCGGCGCCCGACTTGTACTGGGTGTAATAGAACTCCAGCCTCCAGTTCAGGCTGTTCAGCGGAGGCATCCAATCCTCATTCGGAATGGCAGGCACATCGGTCACATCGAACAAGTATTGGCCGCGCGAGTTCTCCACCACCTTGTCGTCTTTGCCGGCGCGAAGGTAATACATCAGGCGGTTTTTGCCGCCCGCCAACTCCCGTTCTGTTGGCTTGAAGAAATAGTGCGCCTTGTGCACGAAGTACGGCTGCTGCACCTCCCATTCGGGCGAATACACCCATTCATCGTCGTAGCGCATCTGCAGGCGGTACTCCAGAATGCTGCCCACCTCTACGCTGGGCAGGGTGAAGACGATGTCGTTGATCTGCAGACCCTTCGTC
Organism: uncultured Acidobacteriota bacterium; assembly: GCA_963846375.1. Classification (GTDB taxonomy): domain Bacteria; phylum Acidobacteriota; class Terriglobia; order Terriglobales; family Acidobacteriaceae; genus Telmatobacter. Next base: position 134,457 of record CAWJVV010000010.1, on the reverse strand, counting down.
TTCACGTCCACCAGGTCGCTTGGCTTGGCCGTCAGCGGAATGACCGTTCCATCGGCATGGATCGTCCGGCCTTTGATATCGGTGATCTTGAAGTTGCCGCGCTCATATGGGATGTGCACGGTCGCCAGTTCCTTGCCTTTTTCCGTGAGCACCTTGATGCGTTCGTATTTGCCATGGAAGTGCATCTGGTCGTCCGCCGTCTCCTCGCGATACAGGTACACTGCGGCGGCGCCGGGCGCCTTGGGGTCGTCCGTCATGGATAGTTCTTCTTTGGTAGGCTCCTGGAATTGCGCACGGACCAGGAGCGGACTGGCGAGAGAGAGAGACAAGGCGGCAACGCGAACAAGGACACAAATCCGCATCGGGATTTCCTTTTTTTTGAGAAGATTCGGCTAGTTAGATTATTCCGCGATTCTGCTTCAAAAGCTCTGATTTAAGCAAGAGAATTGCGCAATCAGAAGGTATCCCTGCCAATGTGGGCGGCAGGCGAGGGCCTGCCGGTAACTGACCTAACCCGCTACCGAAGACGGGACGACAGGGACATGCATTATCTAAGCTATTGAATCGCCAATGCCTTCCAGCATGGCGCCCACCAGGGCCAGGGGCAATCCGACCACGTTGAAGTAGCAGCCTTCTATGCGGGGAATCCATTGCGCAGCCCGCCCCTGGATGGCGTATGCGCCAGCCTTGTCCATCGGCTCGCCGGTAGCAACGTAGGCGGCGATCTCCGCCGCGGAGAGAGCCAGAAAGCGAACGGCGGTAACCTCGGCGGCAACCTCAACGCGCTCTGCCGTGACCACGGCCACCCCGGTAATCACGCGGTGGGTTCGCCCGGAGAGCATGCGCAGCATGCGCGCGGCGTCCGCGGCATCCTCAGGCTTGGCCAGAACATGGCCATCCAGGGTAACGGTGGTGTCCGCTCCCAAAACGGCAAGGTCAACATAGGCGCGGTCGCCGCTTAGCTCGCGGAAGACGGCCTCCGCCTTTTCCCTCGCCAGCCGGGTCACATAAGCGATGGGCTCCTCGCCGGGCAGCAGGTCCTCGGGAATATGCGCGGGATGTACCGAGAACACGAACCCCGCCTGCGTGAGCAGCTCACGGCGGCGCGGCGACGCGGAGGCAAGAACGAGGCTAGGCATCTCTGCTCCTCTCAGCTTATCCTCGCGGTTGGCCCGTTTCACACTCTCATGCCCGGAGCGCCCCCATTGCCCTTTGCCGATCTGCCCCTCGCCCAACGCCTGGAACGCGCCGAGGGAACTGCCTGCGCGCAGTTTGCCCAGGCGCGCAAGAGTCTTGAACCCACCTCTACGTCCACCTGGACGGAATGTGCCGGTGCGCTTCTCACATTTGACGGCGTCGATGCGCCCACCACCCAGAGCTTCGGGCTCGGCCTCTTCGTAGAACTGACGCCCGCGATCCTCGACGAGGCCGAAGCCTTCTTCTTTTCGCATGGCAGTGCGGCCATGAATGAAATCTGTCCGCTCACCGGCCCTGCCGCTCTGCAGCTTCTCTGCAACCACGGCTACCAACCCATGGAGATCAGTAATGTGCTGTTTCAGCCCATCGAAGATCTTCGCCCGCGCTCTCAAAGCAATCTGCGGGTCAGGACCGTCGGCCGGGATGAAGCAGCGCTTTGGGCCGGCATCAGCACTCGCGCGTGGACCCACGAGTATCCGGAGCTTGAGCCTTTCATGCGCCAAACGGGAGAGCTGCTGGTCAACCGCGAAGGCAGCGCGTGCTTCCTGGCGGAGATCGACAGCCAGCCCGGCGCGACGGGCGCGCTCTTTCTCCATGAGGGTGTGGCGCTGCTGGCCGGAGCGGCGACCGTGCCGGAACTCCGCCGCCGCGGATTGCAGAACGCCCTGCTCCAGGCCCGTCTGCAATATGCTCGCGACCACGGCTGCGATCTCTGTGTGATGGTGACGGAGGCCGGATCGAACTCCCAGCGCAACGCCGAGCGGCAGGGATTCCGGGTCGCCTACACCCGCATCAAATGGCGTAAGGAGTTGCCTTAGCCCGGGGCCACTTCGTCGTTGGGGTGGTAGCCCGAGCGTGACAGAATGGGTCCTTTTCCGCTGATTTTGCTTCACATATGGTGCAATCCGTGACCTATACTGCGCAGAGAGGGTGCAACTCTCGCTCAACACAATGGCGGCCCATGCAATGACAAAACCCGCGGTCAATTCCCCCGTGATCCCGGATCGCCTGTATTTCAAAATCGGCGACGTGGCGCAAATCTGCGGCGTTGAAACCTATGTCCTGCGCTTCTGGGAGACCCAGTTTCCCCAGTTGAAGCCGAACAAAAGCGGAACCGGCCAGCGGCTCTACCGCAAGCGCGAAGTTGAGATGGCCCTCGAAATCAAGAAACTGGTGCACCAGGAGGGCTACACCATTGCCGGCGCCCGTCAGGCCCTGGAGAACGGAAATCGCAAGGCCAAGCCTGTGTCGGTAATGCCGGCCGCGGCGCCCGGCACCGAAACCCAGAAAGCGACAATCTTGCAGGTCAAGTCGGAACTGCGCGAGATTGTGGCCATGTTGAACGCGGCCCCGATCGCGCGCCGGGAACGGCCCAAGGTCATCCGCGTGCGGCCGGAGTCGGACCGGCTGTTTCCGCTATAGCATCGCGGCAATCAGAGAGCGGCGCGCACCAGCCTTCGCACAGCTTCGGTTGTGACTCCGTAGACGATGTGTGCCGAAAACGGCGAGGCCAGCGAGCTGACCGGCGCATCGGCAGACGATCCGGAGAGGCCCAGCGCCGGGACTGCGATCATGTCGGCCCCCGTGAAGAGCGCCGAGCCGAAGGCCGTTCCAAAGCCCGCGCGCGCAGCCGGTGCGTACTCCACCGCCGCACCGTAGATGGCTCCCATCAGCGCGCCAAAGGCATAGTGCACAATGGGGCCGCCCTTCTGCTCTTCTTCGAGCGTCAGGTGGCGGCCGCCCGTCACCGTGCTCACAATGGCGTCGGCGGTCTTCATGGTGGCGTCAATCTTGGGCCCATTGTCGTTCTGGGGTGGCGCAGGCTTCGGCTTGTGCGCGGTGCCATCCAGATGCTCAGCCGCGTGCGTCACCGCTTCGCCCGCCTGTGCCATGAAGACGTTCATGATCCACGAGGCCGCCAGGCCTCCGATTGCGCCGGCCACCATGCCGCGAATAGCCGATTTGTGGTTCTCAGACATTGATCGTGCTCCCTTCTACCCGCAGGGAAAGAGATGCTTGCCCGCACCATCGCGGTTATCCGCACAATGCAGTTGGGCGGGATCATCGGCGGGCAGGATCGACGTGGGAGATGGGTGCTTGAGCTTGGCATAGCCGATGGGGAGGTCATGGCGCAACGCGAGCCAGTACCGGTTGTGGGACTCACCGAGGCCGTTGCGGATCTTGGCGACGGCGAAGGTATGGTCCAGATAGGCGTTGAGGTCGTGCTGGTGGTTTAAGAAGAGAGGTCCGAAGGTTTCGGCGAAGGTATCGCGGCCGAGCAGGGCGACGATCTCCGCATCGTCTGGTGCGGCAATTCGAATCTTCAGATCCATGCCTCAGCAATTTTCGCAGCCGGGAGTGGCGACTGCATCCAGAATCATCACTGCAATTCGGAGCTCTCGATCAGACTGACTCCCGCGGTTGTGAACTGCCTCTCCATCACAGCGACGGAGCCGTTGAGGTCGATGGCGCGGCAGGCGTCGCGAATCACGATGGCGGCGAAGCCGAGGCGGCGGGCGTCGAGAGCGGAGTAGCCGACGCAGTAGTCGTAGGCCAGCCCAGCGAGAAAGACACGGGTAAAGCCTCGGTCATGCAGATAGCCGCCGAGGCCCGTGGCGGTGGTGCGGTCGTTTTCGAAGAATGCGGAGTAGGAATCGATCTCAGGGCGGAAGCCCTTGCGGAGAATCAGCTCAGCGCGCGTGAGTTGGAGGGCGGAGTGGAACTCCGCACCGGGTGTGCCCTGGACGCAGTGATCGGGCCAGAGGGTCTGCGGACCGTAGCTCGATTCGATTTGTTCGAAGGGGCGCTTGCCGGGATGCGCCGAGGCAAAGGATTGATGGCGGGGCGAGTGCCAGTCCTGCGTCAGGATTAGGTGATCGAACCATTGCATGGAGCGGTTGATAGGAGCGATCACGGCATCGCCATCGGCAACGGCCAGCGCCCCGCCGGGACAGAAATCGTTCTGCACGTCGACGATGAGGAGGATGTCGTGAGGGGTTATGCGCATACCGGCGCTGCCGCTGTTGATACGTTAGCATTTTGAGCATGAAGGCGCGGCTGGAGGTATGTTTGCGAATCGCGTGCGTGGTGTTGGTTGCGCTTGCGGCGGTGGGGCCGTTGCGCGGGCAGACTGTTGCGTTTGAGGTGGCGTCGGTACGGCCCGCGGCCATGGCGCATGAAGGCGGCGAAGGAAGCTCGCGGTCGCAGATCGAAGTTTCTTCGGACGGCGTGACGATGCACAACGTAGACCTGACGGAGTTGATTGAGTGGGCGTATGGATTGCAGGGCTACCAGGTGGCGAAGACAAACGCGCTCGCAAACGAGCGGTATGACATTCGCGCGCGAGCGGCCGACCGGTCCCCTGACGCCGCACTGAAACGAATGATGCAGGATCTGCTGGCGACGCGATTCAAGCTTCAGCTTCATCGCGAGCCGAAGACGACTTCAGTCTACGAACTGGTGGCAGCCAAGGGCGGGCCGAAGCTGCCCAAGGACAAGACGGACACGCTGCCGCCGGGGTACGCGCATGAGTCGCTCCCGCACGTGGACCAGGGAAGCTTTGTGTTCAGCAATGTGTCGATGGAGGAATTCGCGCAGCAGCTGACGGAGATTCGCGGGATCGATCTGCCGGTGGTTGATCGCACGGGCATCGCGGGCGTGTACGACATCACGCTGAAGGGGGCGGCGAGTGCGGTGCTCGATCCGCAGGGACCGTCAATCATCACGTTGGTCCAGGAGCAGCTGGGATTGAAGCTGGCGGCGGCGAAGGATCCGGTTGACGTGATGGTGGTGGATCACGTGGAGAAGCCTTCAGCGGATTGACTTCAGCGAGTCAGCGAGTTAGCAAGTCAGCGGATTGCCGTGCTGCTTCTTCCAGGCGCGCCACTCCTCGACGGTGATCTCCCAGATCTCGGCGGGGAGGCGGCCAGAGACGTAGTCGCGCTCGAGGGTGGCGATGCAGCGCATGCCGGTTTTCTGGGAGATGCGGCGGGATGCGATGTTGGCGATGGCTTTGGGCGCGCGCAAAACGGGGAAGCCGAGATCGTCGAACCAGAAGTCGTTGACGGCGGCGACGGCTTCGGTCATCAGGCCCTGGCGCTGCCACGGAAGGCCGAGCCAGTAGCCGCGGTTGTCCCACTCATCGATCTGAAGGTTGATCTTGCCGATCATCCGATCGGGCGAGTCCTTGAGGCGCAGGCTCCAGTGCCATTCTTCGCCGCGCTCAACAGCGGGCAGAATCATATCGCGATAACGCGGAAGGACGGCGCCTTTCGGAAAGGGCCACGCAACGGCTGAGGTCAGATACTTGACGATCTCCCAGTGCGGAAAGAGACGCTCCGCGTCGTCGGCGTCTTCGAGTTGAAGAGGGCGGAGAAGGAGACGGCTTGTGTGGAGCGGGCGGATCATGGAGGAAGGCTACGCGGCGTCCACCATCTCAATGCGCAAGCGCTTGCCTAACGCTCGCGCGGCGCGGGCGATTGTTTGCAGATGCACCGAGTTGTTCTCGGGATCGAGCAGCCGATCGAGCTGCGATCGGCTGGTGCCGATGCGTTCGGCCATCGCTTTCTTGGTCAACCTGCGCTCTTTCATGGCCTGGCTCAGTTGCCAGGCAATCACGCGCTTAATGGCCGCGGCATCGACTTCTTCGAGAATGCCTTCTTCTTCAAGGAAGCTGTCGAAGGTGGATCCACTGTGGTCGAACGTTGCCGGCTTGCGCTTGGTCACTTCAACCCTCCTTCGTGCCTGGTCTTGTTCTGTCGAGCAAGAATGAGATCTGCTTGCGGTGTCGCCTGCGTCTTCCTGATAAATCCATGAAGGAGAACCATCCTTTGCCGCTTGTCTACATAGAACAAGACACGTGCGATTCGATTTCCTTCAAGACGGATGCGAACCTCATGCAGCCCGTCACCCAAGGGGCGACACACCGGCATTCCGATGGGCCAGCCGTACTCGACCGTCCGGATGTCTTCCCCAATCGTGCGGCGATCTGAAGACGATAAGGTCCGCAGCCATTCTCGCACTGGCTCGTTCCCGGCTTCAGTGCGGAAGAAGATTGCGGGTACGCGTTTGGTCCCAACTGGAAGTGTACCACGGACGGTACTTTCCTGAGCGCCCGTTTTCTTACTTTTGGGCATCGATCGGTGTTCCAGAATTCTGGCCGAAGAATCGCTCGACGTCGGTGATCGTAGTCGTCATGCGATACGGCGGGAGGCTCTGCAGGAAGGCCTGACCATAGCGCTGGCGGCGGATTCTGGGATCTAACAGCACCAGCACGCCGCGGTCTTCCAGCGAGCGAATCAGGCGGCCGAAGCCTTGCTTCAACGTAAGGATCGCTTCGGGAACCTGGTAGTCGAAGAAGGGCTTGCCGCCGGCTTCTTCAATCACCTTCATGCGCGCCTGGACTACTGGGTCGTTGGGGACCGCAAATGGCAGGCGGTCGATGATGACGCAGCTCAGGGCTTCGCCCTGCACATCGACGCCCTGCCAGAAACTCGATGTGCCGAAGAGGACGGCGTTGGGGGTGGAGCGAAACTCTTCGAGCAGCGCCTTGCGGGGCGCGGTGCCGTGCAGGAGGATGGGGTAGTCGAGCACGGGCAGGAGGCGATCGTAGAGATCGCGCATCTGGCTGTAGCTGGTGAAGAGGCAGAAGGCGCGGCCCTTGGTGATGTCGAGGACGCGGCGGATGCACTCGGCTGCGGCGGCGGGAAAGTCGGGCTCGCGCGGGTCGGGCATCTGGGGTGGGAGATAGAGCAGCGCCTGTTCGCCGTAGCGGAAGTGTGAGGGGACGACCAGTTCGCGGGCTTCATTCATGCCGAGACGCTTGCGGATGTGCTCGAAGCCGCCTTGCACGGTGAGCGTGGCCGAGGTGAGCACGACGGTGGGGATGGACTCGAAGACCAATTCGGAGAGCAGCTCGGATACATCAATGGGCGTTGCCTGCACAAAGGTGTTGCGGCTCTGCTGGCGCGCGAAACGCGACTCGCGGCCATTGCGATCACTACCACGGTCGTTGCCGCCGAAGGCGCGGCGTTCGAGCCAGTAAACGATGTTGCTGGCGCTGGACTCAAGCAGGAATTCGAGTTCCGAGCGGAGGCGGGCAACGCGCTTGCGCAGGCCGGGGGCCTCGTCCACTTCTTTGAGGGCGCCGATCTCGTCTTCGAGGCGTCGGAGAGTGGCGCGGACGCCGGTGTAGAGGTCGCCTGAGGTTTCAAGGAACTCTTCGCGGGCAAGGAAGGGCTGGCGGCCGTCGCCCTGCATGGGCAAGCCGGCGAAAAACATGCGGGCGCGATCGCGAAGCTGCGCGGTGAGCGCGGGCAAGCCGAGCGCGCCTTCTTTGCCGCGCAGCAGGACGTCGGTGTCGCGGGCCAACTCTTCAAATCGGACGTTGGAGACAGACAGGCCGAAGTAGCTGGAGGCGACTTCTTCGAGTTCATGGGCCTCGTCGAAGACCACGGCCGCGGCCTCGGGGAGGATGCCTGCGTCGGGTGCACCAGAGGCTTCACGCTTGACGGCGAGGTCGGCGAAGAAGAGGTGGTGATTGACGATGATGATGTCGGACTCGAGGGCGGCGCGGCGCATCTCGGTGATGAAGCAGCGCTGGTAGCTGGGGCAGGTCTGGCCGAGGCAGGCGTCGCTGCGGGCGTCGATCTTTGACCAGACGGCGCTGGCTTCGGGCAGGCCGGAGATCTCCGCGCGGTCGCCGGTTTCGGTGGTTTCCTCCCACTCGGCGATCTGGCGGTACTGGTCGATTTCTTCAAGTCCGTTGAGAATCGGCTGGTCGCGAAGAGTGACGAGCTTGTGGCGGCAGAGGTAGTTGGCGCGGCCCTTCATCATGGTGACGCGCAGCTTGCCTAGAAGCGACTCGAGGAAGGGGATGTCGCGGAAGTAGAGCTGGTCTTGCAGCGCCTTGGTGCCGGTGGAGATGATGACGCGCTGGCCGGTGCGCAGGGCGGGCAGCAGGTAGGCCAGGGTTTTGCCGGTGCCGGTGCCGGCTTCGACGATGAGGTGGCGGCGCTCGGCCATGGCGCGCTCCACAGCCTTGGCCATCTCCATTTGCCCGGAGCGGTACTCGTAGGGCAGGGGCGATTTGGCCAGGATTCCGCCGGGCGCGAAGAACTCGTGCAGGGTGGGGAGAGCGCGGGTTGGCGTGTCAGTCACGGACATCGGGCGGAGGCCATGGGACCGGGCGGCTCCTTCCATCATAGAGATGGCCGAGCTTCCGTGAAGGAACGGCCATCACACGGCGTGGGCAGGGGATAATGAAAGAGCGGCCCATGAACAAGATGGCCGCTGAGGGGAACCAGCTTTGCCAACGTATCGCAGATCGGTTGTGCCGGCGCCGGCCAAGGGAGAGGAAGCGCCGCTAGTGGCCATCGTGGGCCGCCCCAATGTTGGCAAATCCACGCTGTTCAACCGGTTGACCAAGACGCGCCGCTCGATTGTGGGGGATGAGCCCGGGATTACCCGCGACCGCATTTATGGGGGCTACGAGTGGGCCGGGCGGCAGTTCCGGCTGGTGGATACGGGCGGGATTGTGCCGGACGACCCGGAACTGATTCCGACGGAGATCTACAACCAGGCCAAGGTGGCGCTGGAGGAGGCCGACGCGCTGGTGCTGGTAGTGGATGCGCGGACCGAGCTGGCGAGCCCCGACTACGACCTGGTGCGGCTGTTGCAGCGCGGCCACAAGCCGGTGTTTCTGGCGGTGAACAAGGTTGAGGGCGAGGCCATGGCAGCGGAGGCGGAGAACTTTCGGCGGCTGGGGATTCGCGAGGTGTATCCGGTGAGTTCCGAGCACGGCCTGGGGATTGGCGAGCTGCTGGACGCAATTTCGAAAAGTCTGCCGGTCAAGCAAGTGAGCGGGTCAGCGAGTCAGCAAGTCAGCGACTCAGCGGCGGTTGAGGGCCAAGAGGAAGTCGCAGATGAATCTGAAGCCGGCGAGAATCTGCATCGCACCCATGGGGAGTTTCAGCAGCACGAGACATCGATTGCGATTATCGGGCGGCCGAATGTGGGCAAGTCGACGCTGCTGAACGCGCTGACGGGGACTTCGCGGGCCATTGTGTCGCCGATTGCGGGGACCACGCGCGATGCGGTGGACGAGGTGGTGGAGTTCGAGGGGCACCAGCTGCGCTTTGTGGATACGGCGGGGATCCGGCGCAAGGGCAAGACGCACTTGATGGCGGAGAAGCTGAGCGTGGTGATGGCGCGGCGGCATCTGGAAGCAGCCGATGTTGCGCTGCTGGTGATTGACGCGACCGAGGGCGTGACCGCGAGCGACGCCACCATCGGCGGCTACGCGCACGAGAGCGGGCGCAGCGTGATCCTGATCGTGAACAAGTGGGATGCGGTAACAACGGGGCGCACGGATGGCAAGCCGCCGGCTGATCGGGAGATCTTTGAGCGGCAGTTGCGCAAGGTGCTGAAGTACCTGAACTACGCGCCGGTGATTTTTTTGTCGGCACTGGAAGGCACGGGGCTGCAAAGGGTGCAGCACGAGATCATTGCAGTGGCGGCGGAGCGGCGCAAGCGCGTGACGACGGGGCAGATGAATCGCTTCCTGGAGAAGATTGATTTTCAGAGGGCGCCGGTGCCGATGGCCAAGCGCATTCGCATTTTTTATATGACGCAGGCCGCGGTGGCGCCGCCCACGTTTGTGCTGTTTACCGATCGCGACATCAAGCTGCATTTCGCCTTCGAGCGGTTTTTGGAGAACCAGATTCGCGATGCGTTTGGGTTCAAGGGGACGCCGATCTGGTTCAAGGTGAAGGCGAGAAATGCAGGGGCGAGGGACTAGGCATTCGAAAGGCTCAGGTGGTCGAGAAAATCTCCTCATCGGTCAACTTGCCAATCCGAGCAAGTACTTCGATCAATTCGACTGTCGATACCGGGACGAAGCGCTGATACTCCCCATCCCAAATCCCTTCATCGTTGAGCGAGAAGATGCTGGCGAGGTCAGCGTTTTTGGGACGACGCCTCGACACTGCCTTTTCAAGATCGTAGGCGCCAGACCACGGATCTCGATGGCCCGCAATTACCTCACGCGCAATTTGGCGCGCGAAGACGAGTTGTGCCTGCTCATCGGGCAGCGGATAAGGAATATTGAAATCGCGAAATAATCGCGCCACTAACGGCTCTACGTCGGCCAAACACTCAGCCTCCGTCTCTGCCGCGAGTCGACGCAGAGCTGCTGAGTCATGGCCTGCTTCGATCAGGTCGGCCGCAATGTGCGGCATGTCTTCGCCATACAGGTCGTGACACACCCATCTCGCCGCGATGAGTTGAACCGATAATCCGGTCCCTGGCTTGGGCACGTCTGGATATTGCTCACTCCAGTCCCGCGGCCTTTCAAGCTTCAGGATTGTGAGTTCCGGTCCCACTTTGCGACTTTTCCGGCGCAATGAACGAGTGAAAAGCGGCGGGGTCATCCACCCATTATGAGCGGTAGCGGTTGCATGGATCCACTCCAAGCCGGTGTCGCCATACTAACCGTCTACCAGCTGCCGAACTGGGGAACAATGTAGGCGCGAGCAAGAACGGCCCGATGTCGCGTTCAATCAAGTTTCGGGTTCGAGGGCTGGGGATGGGGCGGGTGGATTCTTGCTGGCGCGGACTAGCAAAGCGCGGGCGGGGAGTCCGGCGAGGACGATGGCGGCGCCGGCCAGTGCCGGGAGCGGGTGATTCAGGAGCAGCATGAGCGCCAGCGCGGCGCAGCAGAAGACGAAGAAAATCGGGACGGCGGGATACCACCATCTACGAACGGGCGTGATGCTGCGAAACAGCGTGGCGGCGGTAAGGCCGAGAAACACGACGGCCGAGAAGATGATGAAGGCCAGGATGCTGTCGAAGGCGCCGAACAGGAGCACCAGCAGCGCCATCGTGGTTTGAAGGATGACGGCATTTCCTGGAGTGCCGAAGCGCGGGTGGATGCGTGCGAAGATGGCCAGCGGGCCGGTTTCAGCTTCTTCGCGAGCGAGGGCGTAGGTAACGCGGGGAATGGCCATGGTCATGACCAGGAGGCCGCCCACGACACAGAGCAGCACGCAGGCGGAAAGGACGCGGGCGCCCGCAGAACCAAAGAGCGCATTGCCGAACTGCTGAACAAATGCGGTGTCGGTGGTAACGCTGGCCACGGGAACCACCGCGACGAACGCGAGACTGAGCAGCAGATAGAGTGCAGTGACAATGAGAACGCCGCCAATGAAGGCGATGGGCAGGGCGCGCGATGGATTGCGGACCTGGCCCGCGATCTTGCCGGCCTCCCACCAACCGCCGAAGCAGAAGAAAGCGCTGACGGCGGCGCCGGCGATGGCCCCGGCAATGGGACCGGAGGGACGCGGCGCGGACGCAAGGTTTGCGAATGCGGCGTGCGGCGAGGCCAGCGCCCATCCGACCAGGACGAGCAGCAGCGGGACCTTGATCCAGTTGAGGGTGCTCATGACGCCGCTGCTCAGGCGGGTTCCAAAGTAGTTCAGCACGCCGAAGCCGAGGATGAGCAGCGCGGGAACGAGGCGGGCCGTGGATGGGGAGATGGGCACCAGGACCTGCAGGTAGGGAACGAGCCCGACGCAGAGCGCGGCGCACACACCGGGATACATGACGATGGCGGCCATCCATCCGTAGAGGAAGGCGACGTTACGGCCAAAGCCGCGGCGCAGGTAGAGGTACTCGCCGCCGTCGTGGGGATTGCGGACAGCGAGTTCCGTGAAGCAGAGCGCGCCGGCGATGGTCATGAGAGAAACGCCGCACCACACCGCGGCCAAAAGCGAAGGCGATCCGACGGATCGGGCCATGCCGGCAGGAGTGAGGAAGATACCGAGCGAGATGGCCTCGCCGGTTACGACCGCCGTGGCGGACCACACGCCCATTTGCCGGGTTGGTTGGGGAAGCCCTTGCATCGTCTGGCCATGGTAAGGGATGGATGGGGTGAGATGGCATCCATCGGAGGATTGAGAAAGGCGGTGATTGAGTGATCAAGTGATCGAGTGATGGAGCGAGGAACTACTTGATCACTTCATCACTCAATCACTTGATTCAGGGCGCGTTCTCCAACTTGGTGACGTGCACGCTGGCTTGCGTCTCGGGGACGGTGCCGTCGTTGACCTGGACCTCGGCGGGTTTGCCCTGAATGAGGATGCGCTGCACCGCTTTGCCATGGCCGGGAACACGTACTCGCTGCGTGACGGAGGCGCTGTCGTTGCGCACGGTGACGGGCACCTCGGTCTGCGCATAGCCGGAGTTGGCCAGGTTAACGGCGACGATCCAGTTGCCCGATTCGGCGGCGGTGGGGAAGGCACTGCTCCACCTCCAGGTCGGGAAGTCCCTTGTCGGTATCGACCCAGTCGGCAAAGAACCAGGAGAGATCGCGACGGTTGCCGGCCTGCTCCAGCAGGGTTTCGAAGTGGCTGGGATGGGGGTTGCCGGTGTCTCTTTGCGGGGTCGTAGGCGCGCAGCGCGGCGGAGAGCGTGGCGTCGCCGGCAATGTCGCGCAGCATCCAGAGCACGTAGGTGGCCTTGGTGCGGTAGTAGGCGGGCGAGGTGGCCAGAGCGAGCGGCTGTCCGCTGCCGGCGCCGGGGCTTTCGGGTTCGGCCAGCGCCAGGGATTGGCGGCCTGACTCGAGCGCGCTCAGAGCACGCTCGCGGCCCTGGGTCTTCTCGATCCACAACGTGCCCATGAAGTGCGCGACGCCCTCGCTGAGCCAGGCGAGCGGGGACTGCATCCAGGCATGAGTCAGCGCGTGAGCGAGCACCCCTTTGAGTTGCTCGGCGTCGCCATCGCGCAGGCGGGTGACCAGCATTGCGCCGGTTTCGAAAGGAGCGTCCTGGGGATCGGGCAGGTCGAGCAGCGTGAGGTCGGCGCGCGGACGCTGGCCAAGCCATCCCTGGAGAAACGGAGTCACGCCGGTAGCGGCATCGATCCAGAACTGGACGTTGACGTCGTTGTCGGGGGTGGTCCACGCCATGAGGTTGGGACCAAGATGTGCTTTGCGGGTAGCAACGAAGAGACTGGGCGCTTCGAAACCGAGCGTGGTGCTGCCGGTTTCGGCCGTGGCGATGCTGAGAACGTCGGCATCGCCGCCGGCCGCGTCGGTCACAGTGAGCGGGACGGGGTGGCCGTTGACGAGAACGATGGTCGGGGCCTGTGCTTGCGGGAATTCCACGGTGAGGCGGAGGCTGAACTGCGCGCCGGAGAGGCGTAGCTTGTGCTCGCCCATCTCGTCGAAGAGGCGCGCGCCGTCGCCGAGGATGACGGGAACGGAGGAGACGGGGTACCAGACGACGTTGCCAAATCCGCGCAGACCGGTGAAGCCGTTGTCGATGCGGTCCCAATCCGAGTGCAAGGCCAAATCTTCAGGTGTGCCAATGGTGAGCAGGCGCTGCGCGTTGGTGGTGATGGCTCCCGAGTAGGTGACATCGAGTTGCAATGTGGCGCCGGGGGTGAGCGGCGTGGGAAGGGTGATAGCGGCTTCATGGAGCTGGCCGGTGTGGTCAACGTCGGAGTTGAGCACGGCGACCTGGAAAGGCGTGTCCTTTCCAGCGGCGCGGATGCTTTCCCAAGTCAAGGACGAAGAGATTTGCAGCGGGATGTGGGCCAGAGGGGTTTTGCCATCGTTGCGGACGGTGAGTTGCGCGCGGGCGGCGATCTGGTGCGATGCGGGGCGCAGGCGGGCATCGAGATCAAGCGCAGTGAAGGTGACGGCCTGGCGCTCGGTGTCAGTGGCTGTGGGCGCGGTGGGGAGCGGAAGATCGGCATTGGCCGCGGGCCCGGCGGTGGTGGTGGTGTTCCCGTTTTCGTCGATGGAGCGGGAGAAGATGATCTTGCCTTTGGGGGGCTGATCCTGAGGGGGAGAATTCTGCGGCTGCGGATTGGACTGTTGGGCAGCGCCTGCCTGGGCTTTCAAGATCGGCAGACTGGAGAGGGCGACGACAATAGCGGCCGCATGCAGCATGCGAGCGGGAGACAACATCAAGAACCAAGACCTTTCTGCTTTACTGGCTTGGACGCGGAGCCGGCTTTGACGGAAGCGGATCGGCTGGCGGCGCGGCGCTGGCGGAAGGCCTCGTAGAGGACGACGGCCCCGGCTGCGGAGACATTGAGCGAGCTCACCCCTCCGGACATGGGGATGCGCAGGAGGTGGTCGCAGGTTTTGCGCACCAGATCGTGAAGGCCGGCGCCCTCGCGGCCCAGCACCAGCACGCAATCGCCAGTGAAGTCGAACTGGTCGTAGTCGGTCTGGCCGCGTTCGTCGAGCCCGATGATCCAGAGGTTGTGCTCTTTGAGATCTTCGAGGGCGCGAACGAGGTTGACGACGCGGGCGATGCGCAGGTGCTCGGCGGCTCCGGCGCTGGCCTTCACGGCCACGGGACTGAGCGGCGCGGAACGTCGCTCGGTGAGTACGATGCCGTCGACGCCGGCACCGTCGGCCACGCGAAGAAGAGCCCCGAGATTCTGGGGGTCTTCTACGCCGTCGAGGGCGAGCATGAGGCGGGAGGCGCGAAGGCCGTCGGCAGAAGGCTGCGCCTCGAACAGGTCTTCGATGGCGAGAAACTCCTGCGGCCGGACCACAGCGACCACACCCTGGTGAGCGGCGGTTCCGGCGAGCTGGGTGAGCTGGTCTCTATTCTCCTGGCGCACGCGCACCCCGGCTGCGCGAAACTCGGAGACGAGCTTTTCAAGCCGCGCGTCCTGGCGCTCGCGCGCTACCATGACGTGGTCAAAACGACGCCGCCCGGCCCGGAGCGCCTCCTCGACCGGGTGCACGCCGTAGAGAATTTCCATAGGTTTTAGTGTAGAAGGTCACGCTGCGCGCGGCTTGATTTGTCCGTGCTGCGGGTTGACCGCCGCGACCCGTAGGTCGAACTCATTCTGAAGATTGAGCCAGAATTGCGCCGGCAGATTGAAGTAAATCCCGAGCCGCACGGCGGTATCTGCCGTAATGGCTCGCTTGCCGCGCAACACGGCATGAATCCTCGGCTGGGCTACGTGGAGCTCTTTTGAGAGCCGGTACGCCGTAAGTCCGAGCGGTTCCATGAATTCAGTTAGAAGAATCTCTCCGGGATGAATCGCCGCCGCCGGAATCTTCATTGCGAAACCTCTTCAGTGATAGTCAACAATCTCAACTCGATGCGCGTTCCCGTCGCGCCATTCGAAGCAGATGCGGAATTTGTCATTGATGCGAATGCTATGCTGGCCTGCACGATTTCCACGAAGCTTCTCAAGCCGATTGCCGGGTGGCACGTTGAGGTTTTCAAGGCTCAGCGCGGCGTTGAGAATATAGAGCTTCTTGAGGGCCTGACGGTGCAAGTCGGAAGGCAAAGCTTTCCATCGACCGGTCTCCCAAAGTTGGCGGGTGGCCGAGTCGTGAAAGCTCGCGATCACGCAGAATATAGTAACGCATCGCGATAGTATCGCCAAGCGAAATTATCGATCGCGGACATGGTCCTGGAGCATACTGGGGTCATCCATGCACGCCTCCAAACCGCGGACGTTCAAGGCCATTCTCGAATCCACGGGCGACCGCCTGCGCTGGGTGATCGCGCGGGTGCCGTTCGACATTGCCAGGGCCTGGCCGGAACGAAACGGGCGGCGGGTGCGCGGGACTATCAACGGATTCGAATTTCGAACTTCGCTGTTCCCGGAGAAGGGCGGCAACGGCTATGTCCTGCTGGTGAACCGGAAGATGCAGGCCGGGGCGAGTGCCGGGCCGAGCGAGACAGTTCGCATTACCATGCAGCCTGACATGGAGGAGCGGCCGTGCGAGATGCCGGTCGAGTTCGAGCGGGCACTGAAAGGCGCGAAAGGTCTGCGCAAGTACTTTGACGCCATAAGCCCTTCCATGCAGAAGGGTTTTACAAATCACATCGCGGAGCCCAAGTCTGCCGAGATCCGGCGCAAGCGCGCCGATCAGATGGCCGAGGCCCTGTTTCTAGCCATGGAGGGTGAGCAGGAGCCGCCGCCGATTCTGCGGGCCGCCTTTCAGTTGCAGCCGCTGGCCGAGGCGGGATGGAAGGCGATGACTCCGCTCAAACGCCGGCACCACTTGCTGTCGATCTTTTATCGTCAAACGGCGCAGGCCCGCGAGCAGCGGGCGCGGGGAGCAATTGAGGACGCGTTGTGCGTGGCAAAGCGGAAGCTGGGCCGCCACTCGGAGCCAACGTAAAGAATTGTTAAGCAGGGCGTTTTCAGTCACTTTTCGATAGGTTCTGAAAACGCTTTATCGTCTAATGGGACAAGATGAACACGATTGCGACGGTCAAATCGATCTTTGTCTCTCCCACGGCTGCCTCTGCCGAACAGGACGCGATCCGGCAGGAAAACCTTGCCATCGCCGATGGGCTGAAGCACCAGGAAGCCGGGCTGCTGGACCAGCTGATTGTCCGCTATCAGCACCGCCTGCTGCGTTACCTGCTGTATTTGACCGGCAGCCGCGAGTTGGCCGAGGATCTGTTCCAGGAGGTCTGGATGCGGGTGCTGGTGCGCGGCGGACAGTTCAACGGGAAGGCGCGCTTCGACACGTGGCTGTTCACCATCGCGCGCAACCTGGTGATCGATTACCGGCGCAAGCGCACGCTGGCCAGCCTGGACGAGTTGTTTGATGGCTCGACCGACGACGACCGGCCGATGAGCTTTGAAGTGACCGACGCGCAGCCGGGACCGTTTGACCGCTTTGCCAGCGGCGAAGACCGGGAGCGCGTGGCCGAGGCTCTGCTGGAGTTGGACACGCTGTATCGCGAAGTGCTGGTGCTGCGCTTCCATGAAGACCTTTCGCTGCAGGAGATCGCCACGGTAACGCGCGCGCCGTTGTCGACGGTGAAGTCGCGGCTGTATCGCGGGCTGGCGGCCATCAAGCCTGTGCTTCAAGCCAGCGAGCGCCTCCTCGAGGTCGCTGGATGACTGCGCTGGTGCGCGACGGTTCGGCGGACGACACCAACTCCGCACGAGACGTGGCATCTTCTCTGGGAAACGCCGACCGCGATCGCGAAGTGGCGCAAAGCACGCGCCGCGTAGTAATGGCCTCGCTCGGCGTGATGAAGGATCAGAAAGCCGACCGCAACCGGAGCCGTTCGCTGGCGCTGGCCGCGCTGCTGGTGATCCTGCTGATTGTGGGACCGCTGGTGTGGCTGGCTGTGGAACACTTTATCGCCGGTGGACACCTGGGCGATCTGACGACGGAGTTTAACCTGTGGTTCTGCGTGTTGTGCCCGGCCATCCTGGCCGCGGCGCTAGTGGCTGGCTGGCTGCGGAAGAAGTAAGTTCAGGGATCAGGCACCAGGGACAAGCTCGACCGGGTTCCTGCTTATACTCAAGCCTGTTTTGGCGCGCGCCTCTTCGCTGACTCGCAAAAAAACCTGCCGATACCTATCGAGAGCAGCTCGCGGGAAATGGCTGCGCACTGCCCGCTGCTCCCTCTCCTAGTCCCCAGCCCCTAGTCCCCAGCCCCTAGTCCCTGGCCCCTGCCTTTTCCGGCAGCGCGAAGGCAAACAGAATGCCGCCGCTGCTGGTGAGGACAAACTGGCGTCCGTCGAGCTCGTACGTAGTGGGAGAGCTTTGCATGGGCTCGCCGAGGCCCGCATGCCACAGGGTTTTGCCATCTGCGGTATTCAGCAGAAGCATGTTGCCTTCCGCGTCGCCGGTGATGGTTACACCGGAGTCGGTGGTGAGGACACCCGCCCCCGATCCGCCGCGGCCCACTTCGTGCGTCCATCGGATCTTGCCGGTCTGGTAATCGATGGCCTCGATCACGCCCTTGCCCCACACACCGTAGTCCGCGCCGGCCCACCCGTAGTTGCCGTCGGCGGGCTTGGCGAAGTAAATGCTCCAGCTGGGGTGAGCATCCACGATGAACAAGCCGGTCTGCGGATCGAAACTGGGCGCGCGGAAGTTGGTAACGCCGCCTTCATCGGGCGCAATAACGCGGCCATCGGGCGCGGGTTCCTTGTCGGGATTGGGAATCGGATGGCCCTCGGCATCGATGCCCTTGGACCAGTTGACCGGACCATAGGGAACGGTGAGCAGGCTTTTGCCGTTGGTGCGGTCGAGTACGAAGAAGTACCCATTGCGCGAAGCCTGCATCAGCATCTTGCGCGGCTGGCCGTGGAAGTCGCCGTCGACCAGCACCGGCGTCTCCACCGCATCCCAGTCGTGGGTGTCATGCGGCGAGACCTGGAAACCCCAGGCAAGTCGGCCGCTATCGGGATTGATTGCCACGATGCTGCACGTCCAGGGATTGTCGCCGGGGCGAATGGCGCCGCTCAGCACCGGCGTGGGATTTCCGGTGCCCCAGTAAACGAGGTGCAGTTCCGGATCGTAGGTGCCGGTCATCCAGGTCATGCCGCCGGTGGTGGCGTTGGGCGTGCCGGCAGGCGGGGTGCTGAGCCACTGCCACTGCACCGCGCCGGACTCGGGCTCAAAGGAGCGCAGGTAGCCGGGCAGGTTGTCGAAGTCGCCGGAGACACCGACGATGATGTGGTTGTCGACAACCAGCGGCGCCATGGTGGTCCAGTAGCCGCGATTCACGTCGGCGATCAGCTTGTCCCAGCGCACCTTGCCGTTTTTGGCGTCGAGGGAGATGAGGTGGCAGTCGGGGGTGGTGAAGTAGAGCCAGCCTTTATACATGGCCACGCCGCGATGGCCAATGTGATCGCCCTGTGTGGAGGGCCGATGGTAGTGCCACAGCATGTGTCCGGAGCGCGCGTCGAGTGCCCACACATTGTCGGGCACGGTGACGTAGAGCACGCCATCGACCAGCAGCGGCGAAGACTTGATGGCCGCCTGCTGACCGGTCTGGAAGATCCACGCCAGCGAGAGCTGATTCGCATTCTCGGGCGTGATCTGCTTCAGAGCGCTGTGACGTCGGCCGGAGTAGTCGCCGTGATAGATAGGCCATGAATCGGCGGGCGGATGGAGCAGCTCTTCATTGGTGAGATTCTGCGCCGAAGCGATGCGTGCAGCCAGCAGCAAACCCGCAAGAATCAACACATCGCCAAAAGCTACCGCTCTTATTAAACTCTTCTTCATTCCCTGTTCCCTATTCACTCCCTAGTCCCCAGGCCATAGTCCCTGCTTTACTTCAGCGTTTGCAAATACGCCATCAGGTTGTGCACGTCGTCATCGGTGTACTTGGGAAACTGCTCCACGTGCGCCTCCGCGGGATCGTCGATGGCGAATTGCACGCGGTCGGTGCGCCAGGAGCGCCAGGTTCCCTGCGGATCGCGCAGCGCGATGGTGAACTCATCCTGGTAAGCCAGCGTGCCGGCGATCTTCTCACCCGAAGGGAGCGTCACGGTGACTTTGGGGGGTGTGCTACGCGGATAGAGCATGCGCCGCTCCAGCCCCAGCCCCTGCAATCGCGAGGCGATGCCGGCCAGGTCGCCGGTGGCGGAGTGGCACTTGGAACAGCCGCCCGCGCCGTTGAAGTAAGCTTTGCCCGCCTCCGCGTTGCCTGTCTGCAGATCGGCAACCGAGACGCCGCGTCGGCCGCCCGGGTGCTCCGCCGCCGCTTTGATGCGGTAGCGGATGAAGGCCACCAGGCTGGCGACCTCCTCGCTGGAGAAGTTGAAGCTGGGCATCTTGGGGTCCGTGCGCCCTTCGCGGAGCACCTGCGCAATCTGGTCGCCGGTCTTGTCGCCAAGCACCAGCTTGGATTGCGTCAGGTCAGGGCCGGTCTCGCCGCCCATGGCATCGCGACCGTGACAGAACGCGCAGTTCTGGTGAAAGAGCCCCTCGCCGGCGGCGGCCTGGCCGGTGGCCTTTGACACGGCGCCCGCGCTGGTTACGGATGGCCCCGGCGTTCCAAGGTACTGCAGCAGCGCGGTCAGCTCGGTACCTTCCAATCTGGGAAAGCTGGGCATGCGGCCTTTGCCGCCATGAATGAGAGTGGTGAGCTGGTCGTCGTTCATGCGCCGCCTGACGCCCAACAGAGCAGGAAATCCGGGAAGATTGCCCTCGCGCTCATCGCCGTGGCAGACGGCGCAGTTGCGTGCGTACGACTGCGCGCCGGGGTCGTTTGATAGTGTGGTCTGTTTGACGGGCGGCGAGGTCTCCGCACCGGTGACCGGGTTTTGTTGCGATGAACCCGGCAGTGTCCACCCAACTACTACAGCCAACAAAGCGCAAAACCACGTGAGCCGATTTCGATCCACCCTACTGAAGCTCCTCAAATAAAAAACTCCCATCGGCGCAAAATGTCCGGTCTTAAGAAGACTAGGCGTACTTGATCAGCTGCATGAACCCGTAGTCCATGTGCAGCTGCTGGTGGCAGTGCAACAGCGTGTCGCCGGGATTGTTGGCGACGAAGTCCACTTCGACGGTCTGCAGCGGCATCAGGTTCACGGTGTCTTTCATCAGGCCGCTGGCCTGCTTGTCGCCGATCTTGGCGATCTCGAAGCTGTGCCGGTGAAGATGGATGGGATGCTGATCGCCGCTGCCGTTGCGGAACACCATGCGGTAGCGCTTTCCCTCGTGGACGACGAGCGGATCGATGTCGGGCCAGGACTTGTTGTTGATGGTCCAGGTATCGAACTTCGATCCTTGTTGCTGGCCGATGTCTCGAAACGTGAGCACAAAGGTTTCGTCGGGAGTAGCTGCCGGCCGGGTACGAGCGAACTGCGTGTAGTCCCACTCAGCGGGCGCGGGATTCTGCCATACCGGTTGGCCGCTCTGGCCCGCGTATTCAACCACGATGCCCAGCCCCATCTGCCGCGACTTCTCTTTCGTTGATCCCAGGATCCACACGCCGGGATTGTTCATCTCGACGATGGCGTCGATGCGCTCCGCAACCGCGAGAGAGAGCACTTCGACAGACTTCTGCACGGGAACGGGATTGCCGTCCATGGCGATGACGGTGAACTTGTGTCCGGGCAGCGCGAGCACAACGTTTTCAGTGGCGCTGGCGTTGAGCAGCCGCATGAGCACGCGCTGTCCCTGCTTCACGCGTATGGGATCGCCGGCGCCCAGCATGTGCGCATTGACAGTTGCATACTTGTAGCCCACATCGGAGCCGGCAGTGAGCGGCATGTTGGCGGAGGCGTCCCGCATCATCTCCACCATGGGGACGAACGACGGCTCCCAGTGATGAATGGCGAGGTTGATCTCCTGATCGTAGTGGCCGGGCTGGCTCTTGCCCTCGATGAGCAGAAATCCGAACTGGCCGCTGTAGGTGCCGATGGCCAGGTTGTCGTAAGCGGCGGTGTGGGTGTGGTACCAGCGCGTTCCGGAAGGGCGCGGCGTAAAGCTGTAGCGATGGACCTTGCCGACGCCGATCATCGGCGAGCCCTCTTCCATGGCGCCATCGTTGAGCGTGTCGATGGCAAGGCCGTGCCAGTGGGTGATGTCGGCTTCAGGGCCGTTGTTCGTCACGTCGATGGTGACGGGCACGCCTTCGCGCAGACGCAGCAGCGGGCCCGGAACCTGGCCATTGAATGCGAGCGTCTTGATGGATACGCCGGGACCGATGTCGAGCGTGCACGGATCAATGCTCAAGGTGTGATCGGCTTTGCCGGCGGCCTCTGCGGGTTTCGGCGCCAGTCCCCGAAGCGAATGAGCGGCCACCGCCATTCCCGCGGCGGAAAGAAAACTTCTACGATTCATCCTGAATGTGTCCATCGAATTCTTGTGTTCCGGAGGTCTGGCAGCGAGCGTTTGAGCCCAGCGCTCTGCGTTGTTTGTCACGCACGGGGGAGCAGAACACGGTTCAAGACTACAACAAGGCATGCGGTGCCCGTCGACCCGTGGAACCTTGAGAATTGTTAAGAGGAACAGCTTCTAGCCGCTAGCTTCTAGCTGCTACACTCCCGGCATGAAAGCTCCAGCGATGTTCGTTCTCCTGGCCGGATTCTCCGCAATTGTTGTGACGGCACAGCAGCCCACTCCCTCCGTCGCTATTCCTCAGGGCGCGCGCATTGTGCTGCAGGCCAAAGGCGATGGCGTGCAGATATACACGTGTACGGAGACGCCAACCGGTGTGAAATGGATGTTGACGAGACCGGATGCCAAGTTGCTCGACGCATCGGGGCGAGTCATCGGTGCGCACTTTGCGGGTCCCACATGGAGACTCAATGATGGCGGGCAGGTACAGGGCCAGAACCCGAGGGAGTTGCCAAATCCACATGACGGCTCGATCGCGTGGCTGTTGATCGATGCCAAACCCGGCACCGCGACAGGAAGCCTGGCTGCAGTGGCCAACATTACCCGCACGGAAACGCATGGCGGCGTCGCGCCTGCATCAGGCTGCCAATCCGCACAGGATGTGTCCCACACCATTCAGGTCCCCTACACCGCGGCCTACACGTTTTACGCGGCTAAGTAGGGGCGGATTGTTGTGCGCGCCATCCGGTTCTACCAGCGCCATGGATTGCAACCCCTTGGGCGACGACACTTACACCATCGGTGCGCAAACCTTTGAGTTCCACTTGATGTCGGGGTCCCCAGCAACAGGTCGTCGTTGCCAGGGTGATTTGATGGCACTCAACCCGGCCTCTGGGTGAAACTAGAAACTACACGTGAACGCCGCCATGTCCCGCAACTTCTATATCCTCGCCGCCTCGCTCGGCTTTTTTGCTCTGCTTTCGGCGGGGATGTCCTTCATTCCATCCCGCTTCCAGCCCGGGCTGCCGGCCAACGGACAGCTCTGGCGCACCCTCTTTCTCATCCTGATGCTGGCCGCCCTGCTTTCCGCCCTCATCGGCGTCCTCAGCAACCTCTTCGAGCAGGTCGACCGCCATAGCGAGCAGGCCCGTCTGGCCCGCCGGCGTCGCCGCCGCCCCCCCCAGTAGCCTCCGGCGCCGCCCGAACAGGCGTCCACGAACTAGAATCAAAGACGAGGGATACTTCCCCGCACGCAAGCTGGAAAAACGCCCATGTATGAGATCACGGTCGAGGCGGGCTTTTCGTCAGGCCACTACCTCCGCAACTATCACGGCCGGTGTGAGAACCCCCACGGGCACAACTACAAGGTGCGCGTCACCCTGGTGGGC
Organism: uncultured Acidobacteriota bacterium; assembly: GCA_963846375.1. Classification (GTDB taxonomy): domain Bacteria; phylum Acidobacteriota; class Terriglobia; order Terriglobales; family Acidobacteriaceae; genus Telmatobacter. Next base: position 111,285 of record CAWJVV010000010.1, on the reverse strand, counting down.
GCAGCCCTCGACCAGACCGGCCTCCTGCTCGATTTCAAGCAACTCAAGCAGGTCATGCGCCCCGTCATCGACCGCATCGACCACCAGATGCTCAACGACCTTGAGCCCTTCACCACCGTCAATCCCTCGGCAGAGAACCTGGCCCACTACTTCTATCAGCAGACCAACGAGCAACTGGCGGGCATGACCGCCGGTCGCGTCCGCGTCAAAGACTGCACCATCTGGGAGACGGACACCGCGTCAGCTACTTTTTACGAGTAGGCACCCTGCGGTGCGGCTGCTGCGCTTCCAGGCTTGCCCTGTTCTCTGTCGTCTGTCGTCAGTGGTCTGTCTGCTGTCCTAGTTCATCTGGGCCGACTTCGACTGCAGATACTTATCGAATGGAATCTCGAAGTAGAACAGCTCATTCCCATCCGCATCACGCAGCTTATGCAGATGCAGCTTGGCTCCCTCCAGCGGATGGTTCAGCTGCGACACGTCGTAAAACAGGAACCCCGCCCGCGTCGTGTGCGGCTCCACCACCAGCGCGCCATACTCAAACGCGTCAAAATCCTGCTGGATCTCCTTCACGCTCCCCTTGGCCTTCAGCTTGATCGGCGGCAGCGGTCCGGGCAGCGGCACCTTGCCACCTTCGCGATCCCGGCGCGTCATCAGCCGCAGCACATCCTCCACCTCCGCCGCCTGGATGCGCTCGCCCGCCGCGGTCTGGAACAGGATCCGCGCATCGCGCAGTGAAATCGGCCGGTTGCCGTTGTTGGTCACAATCAGCCGCACCGGCATCACCCCGTGCGCCAGGTAGTCCACCCGAAATATGGACTCCTTCTGCTTGGTGTCGTAGGGCTCGGCGGCAATCGCCACCTTCTCCTGGTCGTGCACCTCTACCGCTGCAAACGTCGTGGCAGGCTGCACCGCCGGCGGCACGTGATCGTTGGCAGCCGCCAGCGCCATCAGGCCGACTGGAAACATCGCCACCAGCCAGGCTCGCCTCAATGCCGTTCGGCGGCCTCGCCAAAACGCCGCCAGGCAGGTCTTTCGCATCTTGCCACGTTGCACCTGTCGCATCGGGAACGACTGTATCATTTGATGGTTAGACCGCAGAAAAGCTCGATCCGTCTCGCATGATTCTGTTTTTCTACAACCTGGCCCTGCTCGTCGCGCTCGCCGCTTCGTCTCCGTGGTGGCTTTTCAAAATGGCCACCGCGGAAAAGTACCGCGACCTGTCCAAGCGCCTCGGTGGCCAACTTCCCACGGACCTCCTCAAGAAGTCGGCCCCACCGCAGGTGGTTTGGCTCCACGCCGTCTCGGTCGGCGAAGTCCTCGCCGTTACTCGCCTCGTCCAGGAGTTGGACGCAGCTCTGCCCTGCCACCGCATCGTCGTCTCCACCACCACCCGCACCGGCCAGGCCCTCGCCCGCCAGCGCTTCGGCGCCGACCGCGTCTTCTATTGCCCGCTCGACCTTCCCTGGGCCGTTTCCTCGGTGATGAATGCGCTCCAACCCCGGATGCTCATCCTTGCCGAAACCGAGTTCTGGCCCAACCTCCTCGCCGCCTGCTTCCGCCGCAACATCCCGATTGCCGTCGTCAACGCCCGCATCTCTGACCGCTCCTGGCCCCGCTATCTCCGCCTGCGCCGGCTCTGGCGTCCGTTCCTCTCCCGCCTCTCCGCTGTCCTCGCCCAGAGCAACCTCGACGCAGAGCGCCTCAAAGCCATCGGCTGCTCCAACGTCTCCGTGGCCGGCAATCTCAAGTTCGACGTCCGGGCTCCCCAGGAATCCGAAGCCACCCGCATCCTGCGCGAAATCGGAACCGGCCTGCGCTTTCTCGTCGCCGGCAGCACCCTCGAAGGCGAAGAGGCCGCCCTGCTCGCCGCATGGCCCGCACTTCTCAAAACTGATCGCCAACTAGCCATGGTGCTGGCGCCCCGCCACCCCGACCGCTTCGCCGCTGTCGCCGCCCTTCTCGATTCCTCCAGCATCCCCTGGTCTCGCCGATCCAACTGGAACGTGCAACCGCCCAATCGCCTCGAACCCGGCCACATCGTCCTCCTCGACACCATCGGCGAACTCGCCTCCGTCTACTCGCTGGCGACCATCGCCTTCGTCGGCGGCAGCCTGGTCCAAGCCGGCGGCCACAATCCCCTCGAGCCCGCGCAATTCGCCATCCCCATCGTCATGGGTCCGCACTACGCCAACTTCCGCGCCATCACCGAAGACCTCCTCGCCCCCGACGCCATTCGCATCACCACTCCCGGCCAACTGGCCTCAACCCTCGTTGACCTGCTCGGCAATCCCACAGCGGCTCGGGCTCTCGGCCAGCGCGCCCGGCAAATCTTCGAGCAACAAGCCGGCGCCACCGCCCGTTGCGTCCTCGCCATCCGGGCCCTCCTTCCCAACCCCGCTCCATCTGCGATCCACGAGCCTGCAATCGTGGAGCGGCGCGCATGAGCCTGCGCCCCCTCCTCCTTCCCCTCACCCCCCTCTACCGCCTCGGCCTCGCCCTCCGCGAGCGCCGCCTCGCCTCCGGCCGCGAGCCCATCCGCCGCCTCCGGTTCCCGGTCATCTCCATCGGCAATCTCTCCACCGGCGGAGCAGGCAAGACCCCCCTCACCATCGCCCTCGCCCAGGCCCTCACCGCCCGCGCAGCCAGCCTCGCGGAATCCGAGGTCCAGTCGGCGCCAGCCGGGTCAGCCCCACCGCAGGTGGCCGTCGACGTCCTCTCTCGCGGTTACGGCCGCCACAGCATCGTTGCCTCCCGCGTCGACCCCAACGGTTCAGCCGACGACTACGGCGACGAGCCCCTCCTCATCGCCCGCGCCGCCAATGTCCCGGTCTTCGTCGCCCCAAATCGCTACGACGCCGGCCTCCTCGCCGAATCCTCTGAGAGTGGTGTGGCTCAAGGCGACCCCTCTGGCAGAAAAACACTTCGAGAAGGCACGGAGCGTCAGGGCACGACTTTCAGTCGTGCCGATCACGACCCAAAAAAGGCATCGGGCTTTAGCCCCTGCCCCACCCAGCTACACCTGCTCGACGACGGCTTCCAGCACCGCCAGCTCCACCGCGACCTCGACATCCTCCTCCTCAGCCGCGCCGACCTGAATGACCATCTCCTCCCCGCCGGCAACCTCCGCGAACCATTGCAGGCGGCCTCTCGGGCCCACATCATCGCCATCCCTGCCAACGACCCCACCCTCGAATCCGCCCTCCGCGCCCTGGGCTTCGACCAGCCCATCTGGCGTCTTCACCGCCGCATGCAAGTCCCACCCAACCTCGCCGGCAAACCCGTCCTCGCCTTCTGCGGCATCGCCCGCCCCAACCAGTTCTTCGCAGGTCTCGAACAAGCCGGCCTCACCCTCGCGGACCGCGCCGCCTTTCCCGATCACCACCGCTACACCCCTCGCGACCTCCAGACCCTTGCCGCCAAAGCCCGCGCCACCGGAGCCACATCCTTCCTCACCACCGAAAAGGACGCCATCCGTCTCCGCAGCCTCCACTCGCCTCTACCCATCCTCACCGTCCCCCACCGCACCGAAATCGAAGACGCCCCCGCTGCCTTGAACTACCTCTTCGACCGCCTGAACATCACCCCGCCGCGCGGCTAGCCCGCTAACTACGTTATCCCGCGCAAAGCGCGGCCAACTCCGCTACCTCCGCTAAAATGAAATCTTGCAGACCCAGTCCAGCTACCGCCTCCTTGTCGTCCGTCTCGGCGCCATGGGAGACATCCTCCACGCCCTCCCGGCCCTCACCGCGCTCCGCCAGCTGCACCCGAACTGGGTCATCGACTGGGTCGTCGAACCTGCCTGGATCGCCCTCCTCTCCGCCCGCAACCCCGATGAGAATCAGCAATCGGGCGCCCCCGGTCCCTCGCATTTGGGGACCGGGGTTAGCGCACACCTCCGCGACACCACCCAGCCCCGCAGCAGCGAGCAGCCCCTCGTCGACCGCCTTCACCTCGCCCCCGCCAAATCCTGGGGGCGCCGTCCCCTGGCCCGGCAGACCGCGCTCGAAATCTCCGCCCTTCGCCACACCCTGCAATCCGGCCACTATGACGCCGTCCTCGACTTCCAGGGCGCCGTCCGTTCCGCCGCCCTCGGATGTCTCTCCGGCGCCCGCCGCCGCATCGGCGAATCCGCCCCGCGCGAGTGGGCCGCCCGATGGCTCTTCACTGAGCGCGTCCGCACCCGCGGCGTCCACGTCATCCAGCAGGACGTCGAACTGGCCGCCGCCGTCGCCGGAGATGCCCTCCAGCCCGTCCTGCCCATCCTCCCCGTCGATCCCGACTCAGAATCCTGGTGCGACACCCTCCTGGCCGACTGCCCCGCGCCCATCGCACTCCTCAATCCTGGTGCCGGATGGGGCGCCAAGCGCTGGCCGCCCGAGCGCTACGCCGCCGTCGCCGCCGCCCTCGCCGCCCGCGGCTTCAGCGTCCTGGTCAACGTCGGCCCGTCTGAAGAATCAATGGCCGCAACCATCCACACCGAGTCCGGCGGCGCCGCCACCCCCGTCACCTGCACCCTGGCCCAGCTCATCGCCCTCACCCGCCGCGTTGCCCTCGTCATCGCCGGCGACACCGGCCCCCTCCATCTCGCCTGCGCCCTGGCCCGCCCCGTCATCGGCATCTACGGACCCACCGACCCGGCCCGCAACGGCCCTTACGGCACCCGCTTCCGCGTCCTCCGCAGCCCCCTCAGCCAGCGCAACCACGCCCGCCGCGAGGCTCCCGAATCCGGCCTGCTCACCATCACCCCAAACCAGGTCCTTGCCGCCGTCGATGGCGTCCTCGCCCCCAACCCCGATCCAGCTCCCGTCCCATGAACCAGACCCCCGCGAATCCCGACTGGATCACCCGCTGGCAGCGCGTCGCCCGCCGCATCCGCGTCCCCCTGGGCTTCGTCACCGCCGCGCTTTATTTGATCGAAGCCGCCCGCCGCGCTCCCGTCCCCGGAGCCGTTGCCTGGAGCCTCGCCCTGGTCCTGCCCGGCCTCTGGATGCGCGCCTACGCCTCTGGATACGTCAAGAAGAATCAGGAACTTACCACCACTGGCCCCTACGCCCACGTCCGCAACCCGCTCTACCTCGGGTCTATCCTCATCGCCGCCGGTTTCGCCGTCGCCCTCATGAGCTGGCCCGTCGCCGTCGCCCTCGCCGTCATGTTCATCGCCATCTACGTCCCCGTCATTGCCTCCGAAGAACGCTTCCTCCGCGCCACCTTCCCCGCCTTCGACGACTACTGCCGCCGCGTCCCCCGCCTCATTCCCCGTCTCACGCCCGCATCCGGTCCCGCCAACCCCGCCGCCGGTCCCAGCGACGGCTTTTTCATCTCTCTCTATCTCAAGCACCGCGAGTACAATGCTTTACTGGGAGTAGCTCTGCTGTACTTCAGCCTGATTTTCCTGCGCGCCGCCCTGAACGCCGTCTTTCACGCGCAGCCTTGAAACGCGTCCAATAGGGGACCACCGCCGGCAGTCCTTCGCCGCTGGGTGATCCCAATCAACCGTGGCCCCTCCGACACCTGTTCGTCGCCGGGAGACCGAAACCGGGCCCCCAGCGACAGGTCTTCGTCGCCGGGGTGGTCCTACAGGAGCCGCCCCTGACGGTGAAGAAGCGCACGACCTCCATCTTGCTCGGTGCCCTCATCCTCTCCCTCGCGGCTTCCGCCCAGCAGCAGACCGCGCCGCTCCCGCCCCCGCAGCCCGGCTTCTCCTTCCCGCAAAAGCAGACACTTACCTACTCCGTCGACTGGCGCGTCTTCCCCGCCGGAACCGCCGTCCTCCACTTCGAGGCCGCCGGTGACCGCGAAAAGGTCTCCGCCAACGCCGACACCACCGGCGCCATCAACCTCCTCTTCCACGTCTCTGACAAGTTTCAGTCCAGCTTCGACCGCACCAAGGGCTGCACGTCCGAGTTCGACAAGCAGACCGTCGAGGGCCGCCGCCAGATCAACTCCACCCTCAAGCTCGACTACGAACAGGCCAAGTCCATCCTCGACGAGAAAAACCTCGTCAACGGCCAGACCAAGCATGTCGAGATGCCCATCGCCGGATGCCTCACCGACCTGCTCACCGGTATCTACTACGCCTCAAGCCAGCAGATGATCGTCGGCAAAAGCTTTGTCATCCCCGTGGTCGACGCCATGCACACCGTCCCCGTCACCATGAAGGTCGAAGGCAAAGAAGAAATCAAGACCCCCATCGGCACCTTCAAGACCGTCCGCGTCCAGCCCACTGCCGACGCCGGCGTCGTCAAAAACCGCGGCAACATCTGGATCTGGTACACCGACGACGAAAAGCATCTCCCCGTCCAGATGCGCGCCAGGCTCTTCTGGGGCACCATCACCTTCCGCTTGTCAGCCAACGAAGCGAAGTAAGTACTCCAAGGAATGGTTGCCTCCCGCCAGAAATAACGCCCCCACATGTAAGAGCGCTTGACCCGGCCGCTGGCCGAACAATCATCCGCTTGGTCGATGGAACGCGGTGAACACAAACCATCTCAGGTTCGAAACTTCTAACTTCAAGCGGTCAGGACCAGCTCAATGAGCCAACCCGGCAGCAAGGTCGATGAGAAGGAACGCCTTTAGTTCTCCCGCTTGCAGCCCCTCGACTTTGTACCGGGCTTCCTCCGGCTCGGTCCGAGCCTGAAGCCGAATAAGCCGAGACGCCTCGTCCATACCCTTCGCAAAATAATACGGCTGAGTTGGGTGGAGATCGATGTCTTCGGAGATAGCTTCCCGTGCGGCAAGAAAACCTCCGTTCAGGGCTGCGTGAAGAATATCGAGATTCTTCATAGCAGCAGCAGCATCCGCGATGACCGCGCACGCTCTTGCCTTGGCAACCAGATCACCCGGAATCCCTGTGGCCGTTATCAAGGCCGTCTTAAGTAAAGACTCCGCGCCGACTGGGTCAGTCTGCACCAGCCCAGCCGCCACATATGCCATTCCCTCTGCCCGGTACTCAGGGTTGGTAACCTGAGGAAGCATGCGGATCGCGGCGACAACGTCTACCTTCGAAGTCTCACGTATCTTTTGTAGAACTCCTGACTCCAAACCTTGATTCATCGTCGAAGCTATGGATCGCTGAGTTGCGTCTCCGGAGGGGTCTTCCACTATGTAGCTAGAAACTAGGGCCTTCTCGGTGGACGAACCTAGATCCTGCCGTAAATCGGCATACTCCTTTTCCAGCTTCGCGCCCCAGTCGCCATCTACATCCTTGATTTTCGGAAGGAGTTGAAAGAGTAGAAGAAGTTTCCGCGAATCGAAGGTCGCGCTTGCCTTGGCTGTCGAAACTCGCGCAGCAAACTTCGAGGTTGGGTCGGGGACCTCTTCGGAGGTAAGCCGGCCGACAGCCGCGCGCAGTACTGAAAGCCTGGCGATCTTGTCCAGCCTTCCCCATTCCTTGTCGATGAACTCGACGAAGTCCTGATCAGCGCTTCGAATTACGGTAGGCTGTTCATAAAACCGAATCGCATCGTTGAATAGTTCTTCTTTAAACGCTCTTTCAGAGTCGCTTTCGCCCAAGGAGTTTAAGAGACTAGCGACGGCGGGGTACGGATACTCTCCATTGCGACCGAACTCGATCGCCACCTCTCTAAGCGTGGTCAGCCCGGCGACACCACGGGCCGACCAATAAGCTGGAAACACCGTTCTAGCGCCGAAGGCACGGAGATCTTCGGGTGGGGCGGGGTGCGAGTCCAAATCCGGAGGGTCTACCTGCCGGAGGAACTTGAGTGCTTGATTCGGATCGACAGTAGAGAGCAGCTCTGCTGCATTCTTCTCGAATGCGCCGCGATTCCAGTCCTTTGGCCGTTGTCTCGCGGTCCGGAAGAGTGTCGTAGCCCAACCTGCAACGAGCCTGCGACAGGACTCCGAGGGCAGCTCACTACCAACCTCGGCAAGGCGAACAAGTTGGAAACTTCGATCGTCTGGCGAGAATAATGAGCCCATCCGATCGCTTGAACGAAGTAAGAACTCAGGAGACCCGGTTTCGGCTACAGCGGAATCGGCTTCAGCCGACTGGACTTGTGGTTGTGCTTGGAGCATTTGTGCCCCGCAAAGCGCAACACAAATGCCCCAAGCAAGAAAAGCCCTTGAATGTGGTTGCATTCGTCCTCCTCTACAGAGCGAACGCGGCAACGCTGCGGCTTGACACGGGCGTCTTCGCGATCGAGTGCAGCAGGAGGCTCAGCCCGACACTCTTAATATTGACCTCTCGCAGATTGTCGCCCTGTTCCAGTTTGAGCCGTATCGCCGACGGATAGGGCTTGGGCAAAAGGGCTTCAACACCGGTCTTGAAGTTAGATGGACTGCCAATTTCGCTAGCTTCTCGGATCCTGTCGCCGATATCGAGGCCCGAAAGATCTGCGGGAGAGCCAATGAGGACATCGCTCACGAGGTAATGATTCCCCGTCCACCCCAGCTTTACCCCAGTGGCGTAGTTACCCTCAATGCCGCCGATCTGAGTGCGAACTGGCTCGTCGAGGCTTGCAGCGAGGGTCCGTGCCGCGGCTTTAGAGAGCCACGCTTGGTCGATGAGAGACCCAATCGTAAGCAACTCAACACGGATTGTTTGAGCTGCCCTCCCATCAAGCTCAACCTCACACCAGCTTCGTCCGCGCTCTGCCCAAGTGAACTCCGAAGGGAGTTCGTGAACAGATAAACCATTGATCTTTCGGATTCTGTCTCCCTTATGCAGGGAGCCGTCTATCGAAGCTGGAATATACGGCAGCAGTTCACTGACCTCAAGTTCGCGCCCAATTCGGCGTGTGAAGATTCCCGGGTGCAACTGTTCTAGGTAGGCCTTCGGCCTGAGGCCTCCCGCAGGTCCGCAGGTTGTTTGAGCCTGGCAATCGAGCTGAGATCGATCGTAGCCGCTAGTTGCGCTGAAATCGTGGCATGATATGCAAGCGCTGACCTCCCGAGGAATGAGCGCGACAGTAGCCGAAACTGAACAGCCCCATAGAAATGATCTTCTATCCATTGGGCGCCTCCTAGCGTACCGGATACCATTTTTTTTTTTACCCGGTCAAGAAGATTCGTGACCGCGCCGGGGGTTGCCGCTCGGTCCGGCAGCCCACCCAAGGCACCATTGGGCAGCCCCGTCCAAGCTCCGCTGGGCCGGATAGAACGGAACTTCAATCCAAGCCTTGCGATCCCGTCCAGGCTTCGCCTGGACGGGATCAGATCAACCATACCCAAAAAATGGAGGCGCGCAACTCAGGGAACCGAGATTTCAATCGGGTCGGCCGGCACCAGCGTGTTCACCGACACATGCGGCCACGACAGTCCGTTGAAAATCAGTGTCACGTTTTGCGTGTACTGAATCTGCGTGAACGTTACCGTGATGTCGCGCCCGGGAAACGCAATATCCGATTGCGGCGTCACCGCGAACTTGGCCACCCGCTGGCCGGGAACGCTCGCCTTCGCCTTCAAAAACACGGGCGGCGAACCAACCGTGTAAAAGGGAATGCGCAGGGTCTCTTCCACCGTCTCGATCCAGAACACCGCGGTCATTTGTACCGCGTTTGCATTGGGAGCCTTGGGCGGAGTCGCCGAGTCGCCCAGCAGGAACGCGATATTGTCCGTGCCTCCACCAAACAACGGGGCCGCGGGATTGGTGGAGATCACGATTGTCGTGGTGCTCAGGATCTTCTGCTTGCTGATGTGACCCTTCAGCACGCTGTTCGGATCGTCCAGCATCGCCTGTGTGATGCGCGTACTGAACGGGGTCAGGTCCTGCGGGATGCGCAGGGTGTTGCCATTCGTCGCGGTCTGGCTGGGAAACTTGAACGGCGTATTGGTCGCCAGGATGATCGGGGTAATGTCGACCGCGTGAATGTTGGGAGGCCCGGGCGTGGGCGCCAACACCAGGCCCTGCGCCTCGATGGTCGTGCCGTGCGGGATCGACGCCATGCGCGTAACCGTGGCGTCGATGTTCGGCAGCTGCGTCTGCGGAACATGCATCCACAGGCCGGGCTCAAAATGGATCGGCGTGCTCTCCCCGTGGATGGTGATGTCGTTGATCTGTTGAACGTAGGGAATGCCATTCAGGAAAACGTCCGGCTGGGTGCCCGAACCACGGTTGGGAACAGAGCCCAGGTTCTTGGAAAACGAGAGCGTCTCCGCGGTGAGATTCAGCTCGAGAATATTGTCATTCGGCGGGGTCGGTGGGGGTTTAACGGGCAGAGGCGTGGGAGAGGCTGTGCTGTCCGGACGGAAGATGGTGTTGAAGCCGTTTCCCGCAAAGTCTCCGCTGAATGCAGCCAGGGGCCCAAGAGGCTCCGGTACGGCTGCCTTAGCCGGCTTGGTGTGATCCGGACGAAGCTCTCCAAAGAAGAAGTCGGCCGGCAGTTGAATCCGTGATCTTTGATCGCTCATGGAATCTCCTTGCAAATCAGACACACTGGGTGGGGGGCGCCCTGGATACGTGGCCGATACGGATCCCGGGAAAAAGGCTCACGTAACTGCGCTGGGGATTCTCGTGGATTGAGGGGCGTTCGCTCGCGGCTAGCGAGCTTGCGTTTGAAGCGGCGTGGTTTGCGCCGCGCGGGCCCATGGACCGCGTGAGTGGATAGGGATTTAAGATTGATTCCCGTTTCAAGGAATTTGAATCGGAGGGTGGGCCCACCCTGATAATAGAGATGGGCCGTCCCGTCCAAGCCCCGCTTGGACGGGATAGAAAAGAACGTCAATGCAATCCAGGGAGCGCAAGGAGCTAACTCCGCCAACACGCGCGAAGCGCGGCTAACTCCGCTGCTTTTCCGCCCTTACGCCGCGGGCGCAGTCACCAGTACGTCGATAACCGGAGGCGGCATGACCGGTGGCAACTCTCCGTGCAGGCGCGTGCCTCTCGCCACTTCCTCGAGCACCCGATTCACGGTATCTTCCGTCCGGGTCGAGCTCACATGCAGCCGCTTTGTCGCTATCATCGCAGTCGTCGCCAAAAGAAAACGATTCTGTATCTTCAATCCGGCCTGGTACACCAGTTCCGATCGCATCAATCTGCCTCAATTCCCTGTGACTCTATTCATGTCCGTGGAGCGTTCGCATCCAAGGCAGCGCGCACCCAGGGCGCATACCGCCGCATCTCCAGCTCAGGGCTTTCTTTTTAGGACAGTGACGCCGGACTCGAGGAGAGCCGCGGCTCGCAGAAGGTGGGTTGCCGTGCTCATCTTCTTCCAGCATACGCGCTGATCCACTGCTTTCCCCAATTCCTCTGTCCTCTCCTCCCTAAGTCCCTCCCGAATCAACACCCCGCCCTCGAGCGCTTTCGCCCTTCTCTTGATCGGCGTCGTTCTTTTCGCGCCCGCTCCGCGCAAGCAAGCTCTCACTCCTCAATCGCAAACGTTGTAACGATCGAATCTTCCCGTACACGATAGAGAATCGCGTTGACTCCCTTTCGAGTCTTCGCTACTCTTTGGGCTCTGTTCTCGTCTCACCTTCCCCGGGTGCCCCTTTTCATTCCGCAGATATTTCAGATTGGCTTTGGGCCCTCCCATTGTGACGCCGTCGGATCTCCGCATTCTCATGTCGAAATCCTTCGCCCTCACCGCCACTTTCAGTTAAAGGGGAACGATTATGACCTGCCTCAATCGCACCACGGCGGCTATCCTCGGCCGGTGTTCTCTGGCAATGTTCCTGGCCCTCGTCTTCGCAATTAACCTCTCCGCCGCGCCCATGGTCTACACCGGACAAGTCGTCACCGATGTCCGCGTCGGCTCCACGACGATGCACAACGCCGCGCTCAAGATCATCTTCGAAGGCGACTCCAGCGACATCCTCCAGGTCGGAGTCCCCAGCCAGGAGTGCGGCGGCACCGATTACTTCTTCTACCTCACCAAGGGCAGCGCCTCCATGCAGATCGAGTACCAGGGGCGAACCCGCACGGCCGCGCTTAACGACGGCCAGATCTTCGTCACTGTCGATGTATGCAACGGAGGCATCGGCTTCGGATCCTTCACCGGTCCCAACGGCCTCGAGCCCGCCTACCCGCTCTCCTTCACCATGGGAACGGCTGAGTATGCCGCCATCAACTACCCCAGTCCCTTGAACAGCGCCCTCAGCGTCACCGGAACCGCCTGGTCCTGCATCGGCTTCCCGCCGATTCAAACCGGCGCGCTCTCCGGAACCGCTGATGGCAACTGCATCCCGCCGGACACCTACCCCCTTCAATCCAACATCGGCGACATTTACGTCTACCAGCCCTACAGCGAGATCGAGTGCTTTAGCCCCGGCACCCCATGCAGCATCGCCAGCAACCACTCCGGCAGCACCAATCGCGGCGTCTTCCTCGTCCGCGCAAAAACATCAGCCTCCGCTCCGTCCCCGACGCTCGGTCATGGATCCCAGGTCGTCTATACCCTGCAAACCGTCGCCGACGGCTCCCTCGGCGGCCACTCCTTCCGTCAGGCGCTCGTCACCTTCCAAATGATCAGCGATCCCCGCGCCGTCACCTCCCAGACCAGCCCCGTCGATTCCACCAAGACCCTCTACGAGAACCACTCCGGCTATACAACCGTCACCATCGACGACAACGGCAAGATCACAACTGCCGAGTTTGAGCAGGGAGAGGTGTTTGCACGCTACGACACGGGAGCGCAGGTCGTCGGCTTCGGTTCCAGAATCAGCCCCACCTACCCCATCGCGCTCAACTGTTCGTCTTCGGCCTACCCCTCTGACGGCACGTATACCGCCGATTGCGAGCGCGGCGAAGGCTGGAGCTTCCTCACCTACTCCGATCCAATCTACTCGTTCCGTCCCGGAATCCTCGCCCAGCTCAGCTACACGCCAACCCCCACGGATTATCTCGTCTGGTCCCCCGGTGTCGCGGCCCTTCCGCAGTCCCTGTCGCGAAACACACTGCTCACCGGACCAGCACACACCTGCGCTGGCGTTTACACCATCCAGCCCGCCGGGTCCTACGTCTACTACATCCCCACCGATCTCGGGGTCTGCGCCAACCCCGCCCCTCACGGCCTTCACACCAACCGGGGCAGCCTCTACCTGCAGGATCAGATCGGTGGCACCAATAGCCTCGGCAACAACCAGATCGTCATCGACGAATCGGCCTCGGACCCCGGCTGGGATCTTGGCAACAGCGGATACTTCCACGTCGAAGTCATCCGCGGCGACGACTAAATCCCATAGCCACGCTGTCCCAAAACAATGAGCCCTGGCCATCGGCCAGGGCTCATTGTTGCCATCCCACTCCCAGACCTATTTAAACGCGTAGTAGAACCCGAACCCCGCCGCTGCCGCGCCCGGCACCGCGAAGATCGAACCGGCTTCAACCTTCCCCGACGTATTCCTCGTATTGAGGGAATAAATGAGGCAGCCCATCCCCAGGGCCGCGCTGCCCGCGATCCCCAGCGCAAGCCATCCCGCCTTCACCTTGTGCTTCTTCTGCGGTCTCGACGACAGCGTGCTCGACGCCGTCTCGTCCGCCTTCATCGCCGCGCTCGCCGGCCCGGCACTCGAGTTCGCTAAAGCCACCGGCGCCTCCGGCAGCATCTCCGCATCCGGCAACGTTGCCGCATTACTGTTGCCGGCCACCTGCGAGACAGAGGACGCATCGGGCCTCGCAGCCGCGGATGGATCCCCGCTCCCTGCCTGCCCAAACGACTGTGTTGCCAGCATTGCAACCAGCATTCCGGTCAAAGCGCAACGGCCAATCACCCGCACGTGCGCCACGGTTCCATGCATTGTATTCATGTCAACCTCCCAGATTTCAGTTTTTTTGATTTGGACAGCTCGTCGTCACTGCGAATACCAACCGGAGCAGTCCTATCGAGCGACACCACCCGGGGGAATCGAACAGAGTTGAGTCACTGTATATCTGGGTATGCGCAATCACCGCGCGAATCAGCTCAGTTATTTTTATCGAGTCTTCTTGCCTTGGAGTCTTGATTCAAATCAGCGTATAACTCTATGTCCCTATGTCCCGGAGCCTGCCCTGAGCGGAGCCGAAGGGTCCCTATGTCCCTAAGCCCCTCCTCCCTCCTAGCCCCTAGTCCCCAGTCCCTAGTCCCTGTTCTTCAGTCCCTGCCCTTAACCATCGCCTCAAACCGCGCGTCCCCCCGCAAGGCCGCAAGATCCGGATCCTTCGCCATTCCCGCCGCCGTCCACTTCGGCAGACCGTGATCCAGCGCCTGCCGCAGCAACCGCAACGCTTCCGCATTCTGTCCTTGCCGCAGCACCACGCACGCCAGGTTATACGTGCACGTCGCCGTCGCCGGATGATTCGGCCCCATCACCCGCACCTCCGTCGCGCAGGTCTTCTCCAGCAACTGCTGCGACTCATCGAACTTCCCGCGCCGCATCAATATCTCCGCCAAATTGCTCTGCGCCGACAGCGTCAAGTGATGTTCCGGCCCCAGCACCCGCGCCCGGATCGCCACCACCTGCTCTCCCAATGCCTGCGCCTCTTCCAGCTTTCCCTCATCGGTCAGAATCGCAGTCAATGTATTCATCGACCGCACCGTCTCAGGATGATCCGCTCCCAGCACCCGCGTCTTGTCCGCCAGTGCTTGCCGGTCCAGCGCCTCTGCATCCGCCAGGCGCCCCTCGCGATACAACACAATCGCCAGGTTATCGGCGGCCGACAAGCCCCGCATCGAATCGGTGCCCTCCACCTGCCGCCAGCCCTCCACCAGCCGCCGGTCCAGGCTCTCCGCCTCCGCCCATCGGCCCTGGTTCATCAGCGCGAGCGCCAGGTGATTCATCCCCACCAGCGTGGTCGCATTCTTGTCACCATACGTGCGTTCGCGAAACGCCAACACTTTGCGCTCCAGCGCTTCTCCTTCCGCGGGATGGCCCTCATCCGTAACCACCGCGCCCAGGTAATCCATCACCGTGATCGTCTCCGGATCGTTCGCCCCCGACCGCCGCATCCGCACCGCCAGCGTCGCGCGTAGCATCTTCTCCGCGTCGGCGTATTGCGCTCTTCGATAAAGCGCCCACGCCAGCGCCGCCCGCGTCTTCAGCGTCTCCGAGTTCTCCGCACCCAGCTGCCGCTCGCGATTCGCAAGCGCGCTCCGGTACAGCGCCTCCGCACGCGAATACAGCCCCAGGTTCTCGTACACCGACCCCATCACCATCTGCATCTGCGCCTGCATGTCCGGATCGTGCTTGAGCCCCGCATCAATCTGCGTCGATGCCTTGTCCAGAATCTCCCGCGCCGTCACCTGGTTCCCGCGCGACTCGCTGGGATCGGCCACGCGAAAGCTCTGCACCATAAAGTCCGTTACCCGCGCCGCCCGATCGCGCTCCCGCGCAACCCTTCGCAGCGCCAGCGTCTCCATCACCGCCGCACCCAACAGCGCCAACAGCAGCACCGCCGCCATCGACACGCCCACCCGGTGCCGCCGCAGATACTTCCGCACCTGGTACGCCGTCCCGGCCGCGTGCGCGTCCACCGGCCTGTGTTCCAGGAATCTCCGAACATCCGCCGCCAGTTCCAGCGGCGTCCCGTACCGCCGCCCGCGATCCCGCTCCAGCGCCTTGGCCGCAATCAAATCCAGATCGCCCGCCAACTGCCCCGCCAGCTTCCGCGCCTCTTTTGGACCAGGGATGGCCGCCAAACTGAAGTTGAGGGTACCCCCGGTCCCTCGCTCTTGGGGACCGGGGATGATGGTCGTCCGCCCGCTCGCCACTCGCTCGCTCGGCAATATCAGCGGCTGCTCCCGCATTCGCTTCACCAACTCAGCCAGTGGACGGCTCCGCCAATCGCTCACATCGAACGGCAGCACACCGGTCAGCAGCTCATACAGCACCACGCCCAGCGAATACACATCGGTGCGCGTGTCCACATCCGCGCATTCCAGTTGTTCCGGGCTCATGTATCCCGGCGTTCCCGCGAACGCTTCCTCAGCCTTCACAGCCCCCGCTGCACCCAGATCCACAATGCTGGCCAGCCCAAAGTCGATAATCCGCGGAACCGCCTGCCCATCCACCTCCACCACTAATATGTTGGCCGGCTTCAAATCGCGGTGGATCACCGCCTTCTGGTGCGCGTGCTGCACCCCATCGCACACCTTCACAAACAGCTCCAGCCGCTCCCGTACCGTCAGCCGCTTGCGCTCGCAATATTTGGCGATCCCCTCGCCGCGCACATACTCCATCGCCAGGTACGGCTGGCCCTCCGGCGTCGCGCCCGCGTCAAACACCTTCGCAATCGCGGGATGCTCCATCATCGCCAGCGACTGTTTCTCTGCCTGAAAGCGCTCCACAATCGCGGTATCGAACAGCCCCGCCCGGATCAGCTTCAGCGCCACATTGCGCTTCAGCGGCTCGCTTTGCTCGGCCAGCCACACCTGTCCCATGCCGCCTTCGCCAATCTTCTCGATCAGCCGATACGGCCCCACCATCTCGCCCGCATGTTTTTCCTTGAGTGTCGAGCCCGCCATCGGCCCCCGGCTCAGCGCCCCCGACTCGTCGTGCGCCAGCAGCAGCGACTCCACCTCCGCTCGCAGAGCGGGGTCATCACTGCACGCATCGCTGAGAAACGCCGCGCGCTCCGCCGGATCGCGCTCGAGAGCATCGTCGAACAGCACCTTAATCCGGTGCCACAGCGCTGTCTCTTCCAACTTCGCTTCTCCTCAGTTCGCGCGTCAGCCACGCCTTGGCCAGCGTCCAGTCCCTCTTTACGGTCGAGGGCGACACCTCAAGCGCCACCGCCGTCTCTTCCACCGTCAGCCCGCCAAAGTAGCGCAGCTCCACTACCTTCTCCTGCTGCGGATCCCGCCGCGACAGCCGCTTCAGCGCATCGTCCAGCACCACCAGGTCTACCGGCTCCTCTTGCGCCACATCGAAGCACGCGTCCAGCTCCAGCTTGTACGCCGGCCCGCGCTTCGCCGCCGCCCGCCGCCGCGCATAATCCACCAGGATCTGCCGCATCAGCCGGGCCGCAATCGCCACAAAGTGCGCGCGGTTCTCCGTTCCCAGCGGACGGTCCCCCGCCAGCCTGAGATAAGCCTCGTGCACAAGCTCCGTGCTCTGCAAACTGTGATCGGGCCGTTCCGATCGCAAGCACCGGTGCGCCGCTTGCCGCAAATCCCGGTACACCAGCGGGATCAGCGCCTCCAGGGCCGCATCATCCCCGCCCCTCCAGCGCAGGAGCAACTGAGTCGCCTGATCGGATGAGGTTTCCACTTTATTGATAGCCCTAACGAACGGTGATCGTACAATAGCCCACCCCAAAAACCGAGTCAATGCAACAGAGCAAACACCCCCAACAGCCGCCTGCCGTCGCCGTTGTTCACTTCTTCACTTTTCACTTGTCACTTCTTCACCAAATCACGGCCGGGTGCCCCATATCTCCTGCTGTTGGAGATATGGGACGGCACAACTTTAGTCAGTCCAAATAAATCGTATGGAAGGCAAGAAGCGTCAGGGCACGACCGTAGTCATTCCGAATAAATCGCATGGAAGGCAAGAAGCGTCAGGGCACGACCGTAGTCGTTCCGAATAAATCGCATGGAAGGCAAGAAGCGTCAGGGCACGACCGTAGTCATTCCGAATAAATCGTATGGAAGGCAAGAAGCGTCAGGGCACGACCGTAGCCATTCCGAATAAATCGCATGGAAGGCAAGAAGCGTCAGGGCACGACCGTAGTCATTCCGAATAAATCGCATGGAAGGCAAGAAGCGTCAGGGCACGACCGTGGTCGTTCCGAATAAATCGCATGGAAGGCAAGAAGCGTCAGGGCACGACCGTAGTCGTTCCGAATAAATCGCATGGAAGGCAAGAAGCGTCAGGGCACGACCGTAGTCGTTCCGAATAAATCGCATGGAAGGCAAGAAGCGTCAGGGCACGACCGTAGTCATTCCGAATAAATCGTATGGAAGGCAAGAAGCGTCAGGGCACGACCGTAGCCATTCCGAATAAATCGCATGGAAGGCAAGAAGCGTCAGGGCACGACCGTAGTCATTCCGAATAAATCGCATGGAAGGCAAGAAGCGTCAGGGCACGACCGTGGTCGTTCCGAATAAATCGCATGGAAGGCAAGAAGCGTCAGGGCACGACCGTAGTCGTTCCGAATAAATCGCATGGAAGGCAAGAAGCGTCAGGGCACGACCGTAGTCATTCCGAATAAATCGCATGGAAGGCAAGAAGCGTCAGGGCACGACCGTAGTCGTTCCAAATAAATCGCATGGAAGGCAAGAAGCGTCAGGGCACGACCTCAGTCATTCCGAATAAATCGCATGGAAGGCAAGAAGCGTCAGGGCACGACCGTAGCCATTCCGAATAAATCGCATGGAAGGCAAGAAGCGCCAGGGCACGACCGTAGTCATTCCGAATAAATCGCATGGAAGGCAAGAAGCGTCAGGGCACGACTTTAGTCGTGCCGAATAGAGCCAAAAACTCAGCGGGCTTTAGCCCCTGCGAGTCTCGCCCGTCCCGCCGAACGGCATGTGCAACCGCGCTGGCTTTCCCGCGCACCGCCAACACCCCTGATACCCTCCACGCCCAATGCTACCCTTGAAGCCGCATGCGAGCCGTCGTGCAGCGCGTCTCCCAAGCCTCCGTCGTGGTCGACCAGCAGATCACCGGCCAAATCGGCCCCGGCCTGCTGGTCCTGCTGGGCGTCTCCATCACCGACGTCGAGGCCGACGCCGAATACCTCGCCGAAAAAATCGCCGGTCTGCGTATCTTCGAAGATCGCGAAGGCAAGATGAACCTCAGTATCTCCGATACCGCCGGAGCCGTGCTCGCCGTCTCGCAGTTCACCCTCTGTGGCGACGCGCGCCGCGGCAAGCGGCCCTCCTTCGACCAGGCCGCCCGCCCCGAACGCGCCCGCGATCTCTACCACCACTTCGTCCAACAGATCCGCCGCCACGGCCTCCACTGCGAAACCGGCCAGTTCCAGGCCATGATGTCCGTATCGCTGACCAACGAGGGACCGGTAACCATCCTCCTCGACAGCTCAAAACTGTTCTAGTCGACGGGCTCCCAGATCGCGGTTTTGCAAAACAGAACGCAATGCCCCCTCGTGACCCGAGTTCTGCCTCTACGGGATTAGGCAACCGCAAAGGCCTCCGGAACCGGCCCCGCGGGAAACGAACCAAGACTTGCCCCACCCCATCCAACCTCCGCCGTGTCCTCCCGAGCGGAGCACGCTTGGGGCCCCGCGCAGTGGGGTAAGCGGAGCGAGGGATCCGTGGTTCTTTGTCAAGAGGCATTTTCGTGGGCGCCTCAGGGGTGCACCCCAAAACTTGTCAAGAGGCACTTCCGAGGAAATCGCTGTACTCACCACAAAACAAACAGAAAAATTTTCTAAAACGCTTGGTATTTATATCGGCGGACCTGCTATACTTAATACAGAATCAGAAAACACCAACGCCCGTCGCCTAAGCGCGCGGGCGTTTTTTATTGCTGCGCGAGACTGCGCCCCAAAGGAGCCCTTATGTCATCCATCGTCGAAGAGCACGTACCCGCCGCCGAACTAGCCAATCAGACTCAGACCGCTTCGGCCATCACCCCTGACCAGGCCATCGACAAGTGCATCACCGCCTACCAGCGCGCCTACAGCGCCGCCGCAGCCAAGGGGGAACACATTTCGCGGTGCAGGGTAGCCGGAGACCACGCCTTCGCCCTGGCTATGCCCTCAACAGGAAGCCTGGCTGAGGTTCAGGCCCTCATCGCCTGCGTCATCCGTGGAATGCTCCTCGAGGTCTGGATTTGCCGTCAGGCCAAAGATATCCTCAGCGCCGCCCGGATTGCCCTCGCCGCCCTCAAAAGCGACTCCGCGAAGAAAAAAATTGTTGGATAATTTCGCTTTATGTTCCCCGCAATAGAACACGCAAATATATGTAAAAATGACTACTTATAGAACAGCGTTAGGGGAACAAATAGCGAAATAACTTTACAACCATTCGGGACAAAACGGATCCCTGATCTCCGATCTCCGATCTCCGATCCCTGATCCCTGATCCCTGATCCCTGGTCCCTGGTCCCTGGTCTCTGATCCCTGATCTCCGGTATTCTGGTCGGCGATGAGCGGCGGCGCGACAATTCATATGCCGGATCTGGCGGCGCAACGCTCCGCCATGGAGAAGTTGGGCTTCCTGATGGGATCGTGGGCCGGAGAGGCCCACCTGTTTGCGGGAGCCGATACCCCGCTGACTCTGAACTGGAGTGAGGAAGCCCAATTTAAGCTGGACGGGCTGCTTCTGGCCATCGAGGCCAGAGGCGTGAGCAGGTCCGACGGCAACGTGGTTCGGCAGGCGCTCGGCCTGGTCGCCTACGACGACTACGCGGGCGTCTACCGGATGCGTACCTTCAACGACGGCCGCTATCTGGAGACGGAGCTCAAACTGCTCGATGGCGAGAACGGCTTTACCTGGGGCTTCGAGATCGGTGAGTTCCGGACCAGTTCGGTTCTGCGAATCAACGAGAAGGGCGAATGGACTGAGGTTCACCATCTCACGGTTGGTTCCCAACCGCCGCGAAAGTTGATGGAAGTGACGGTCAGCCGGCCTTCGTAGCGTTACACGAACCGCTTCCCGCCCCATGGAAAAACCTAGGACGGGCACCCCGAACTTGGCTCGCGGCGTGGGCACTGTACCTTCGAGTGACAATTCCCCGGCAACCGTGTCAACCTCCGTTTCGGATTCGCGTCCATTCGTCCGTAGTCCCCGTCCTAAGGACAATGCCTTAGTCTTCCGCCTCATGAGGCGTTTTGCAAATCGCAACCAACGCCTTTCGGTATGTGGTCCGGTCGCAAAAAGATTCGATAGACTGAACGGAGTTCGCGCGGAGCCCCGCAGCGTCATCGCACCGAAGAAAACATCAGGTCTGGAGCTTATCGGATGGACTTTTACTACCGGCATCTCGGGAACGGCCGATGCGAGGTGGTCTGCGCGCGCTGTTCTCAGCTCGTTGGCGTCGCGGAAGACGTTGATGCCGTGCGGGGTGTCGAAGTGAACCGCCGTTTCCCGAGCGTCGGGAATGTAGGCGTCGAGGCGGTTCGCGCGCTTGAAGAGAATCACCGCTGCGCGGACGGAGCGGGCGAGCGCGTGATCGAAACCTCCAGAGCGGCCCATCAGCCTGCCAATCAGCAGCGCGGCCGCGGCTGGCTCGGGAGTGCCGCTCTGCTGCTCGCGGCGGTTCTGTTCCTCTATGGACTCCCCACTCTCATCGAATTCATTGCGCTGCGAACATGGAGCCCGTGGATCGCAGTCGTGTTCCCGGGCAACCTGGCCGGTTGCCTCTGTCTCATGCTGGCCTTCCGCAAGGTGGGACTCGGAATCGCTCTATACCTGGCGCTTTTGGCGGGACAAGCCCTGTTATACGGACTCCAGATCGCCGACGCGCAAACCATCTTCTGGATCTCCGATGCGGTTCCGACCATGATCGTCGCCGGCATGATCTTGTCGCGCCGGGCAATGACAATGCCGACCCTCAAGATGTTGTAACCCCGGCCCCAACTGTCATCTGTCATCTGTCTTCTGTTGTCTGTCTTCTGTCGTCTGTCGTCACTGCATCCTATACCGCTCGCGCATCAGCCGCTGCAGCCGCGGCCAGAAGATCAGGTTGAACGCCAGTTCCTTGTCGGGAAACATCGCCCGCGCCACGCGCCGCGTGTCGGCCACCATCTCTGAGGCCTCTTCCACGCCCAGCGTCGGATCCTGGGCAATCACCTGCGTCACCATGTTGACCACCATCTGCAGGCGCCGGATCTTGCGCGATTCCTCGGCCAGCTCGTCCTGCGACTGAGGCTGCGGGGGCTGAGTCTGGCCGCGTTGATTTTCTAATCTATCCGGGGAGCCGGAGCCGGACTGCAGATCCCCGTTCAGGTCCATCGAACCCATACGTTTATCCTCCTGGGGCGGGACGATAGGGCTTGCCGATTTGTGTGCATCCTATCTGCCCGCGTCTGGTTTTGCCAGCGCATTCCTACTCTGATGGAGCCGGGGGCCATTTTTGTTGCGCAAGCGCAGACAGCCGGCCGTCGTCGGTAACCAGTGATATCGCAAGTTACTCCAACAATTGGAGATGTCGCTCGCCTACTCTTTGGTCACTTCGCTCCTCCCAACCCCAAAATCGCCCTTAACACGAGCCTCCGAGGTCACTGAAAAGTCAACATCCGTACAATGACAATGGATGGCTTTCACTGAACAATTACGACGTAGTCGTGGTGGGCGCCGGCCATGCCGGCTGCGAGGCCGCCATGGCCGCTGCGCGCATGGGCCTCAAGACCGCCCTCATCACCATGAACCTCGACCTGATCGCCCAGATGAGCTGCAATCCGGCCATCGGCGGCGTGGCCAAGGGCCACCTCGTTCGAGAAGTCGACGCCCTCGGCGGCATCATGGGCGAGGTAGCCGACGCCGTCGGCATCCAGTTCCGCCTGCTCAACACCTCGCGCGGCCCGGCTGTCTGGATCGCCGCGCGCCCAGTGCGACAAAGCAGCTCTATCGCGTAAAGATGCGCGAAGTCCTCGAAGCCCAGCCCGGCCTGCACATCCGCCAGGCCGAAGTCGTCGACCTGGCCCTCGACGAAGCTGGTTCTCCCAATGATTTGGGTGGCCCCGGTCCCTCGCATTTGGGGACCGGGGAGGGACGTCTCCGAGATAGCAATGCTCTCGATGCGTCGACAGAAATGCCGCGGCCAGTCCGCCCGCACGGCAGGTGCCTCGGGCTCAAGCTCCGCGACGGCCGCCGCCTGCTGGCCGGCGCCACCATCATCACCACCGGCACCTTTCTCAACGGCCTGATTCACTGCGGCGAAGAGCGTTATCCCGCCGGCCGCAGCGGCGAGCCGGCCTCGGTGCTGCTGGGCGAAGCCCTCCGCGCGCCTCGGCTTGCGCACCTGCCGCCTCAAGACTGGCACGCCGCCGCGCCTCGATGGCCGCACCATCCGGTGGGACGCCTTCGAGGAGCAGCCCGGCGACGCAGACCCGACGCCCTTCAGCTTCCGGACAAAGAAGATCGTGCAGCCGCAGATCAGCTGCCACATCGCCTTCACCACGCCCGAGACGCTGCGTCTCATCCGCGAGAACGTCCACCGCTCGGCCATGTACTCCGGCCAGATCGAGGGCATCGGACCGCGCTATTGCCCGTCGATCGAAGACAAGATCGTCAAGTTCCCCGACAAGACGCAGCACCAGTTCTTCCTCGAACCCGAAGGCCTGAATACGCACGAGGTCTACGTCAACGGCATGTCGACGTCGCTGCCCATGGAGGTGCAGTGGCAGATCGTGCGCTCCATCCCCGGCCTCGAGGAGGCCGAGATGCTGCGCCCCGGCTACGCCATCGAGTACGACTAGCGTCGACGCCACCGAACTCGACCGCACCCTGCGCGTCAAGTGCATGGAAGGCCTCTACCTCGCCGGGCAAATCAACGGAACCAGCGGCTACGAAGAAGCCGCCTGCCAGGGCATCATGGCCGGCATCAACGCCGCCCTCTGGCTCAAGGGCGAGCCGCCCTTCACCATGGACCGCACCGAAGGCTACACCGGCATCCTGATCGACGACCTCATCTCCAAGGGCACCAACGAGCCCTACCGCATGTTCACCTCGCGCGCCGAGTTTCGCCTGCATCTGCGCATCGACAACGCCGATCGCCGCCTGACGCCGCACGGCCGCAGGCTCGGCCTCATCAACGATGATGCCTGGGCCGAATATGAGGAGAAGCAGGCGCGCATGGCCGCGCTGGGGCAGTTTTCTGACCACGCGCAAGGCCGATGCGAGACGCATTGAGCCGCGCTGGCTTCGGCGAACTCACCGCAACCGCCGGGCAAACCTGGGCGCAACTGCTCAAGCGCCCTGAAGTCACCATCGAGCCGGTGCTGCGCGTCACGCGTGACGAACTGGCCAGGGATCCGCTGCTGGCGCACCTCGTCGATCTGCGCGAAGACCGACCACGTAGCGCGCGCAACGCATGCGCAACGAGGCGCGCGCCATCGAGACGGAGATCAAGTTTGCCGGCTATCTCGATCAGCAGAAGAAGTCGATTGAAAAGCTCAAGGCCGCCGAAGCCGTCAGCATTCCCGGCTGGCTGGAGTACGGCGCCATCAGCGGCTTGAGCCGCGAAATGCGCGAGAAGCTGGAGCGCGTGCGCCCGATCACCATCGGGCAGGCCAGCCGCATCCCCGGCGTCACGCCGGCGGCGCTCAGCCTGGTACACGTCTCCATCCGGTTGCAGGGCGCCAAACGCGGGGCCGGCAACTCCTCTGCCGTTGCAACGGCCGGCAACTAACCTCTACTGGCTCTTGTCGGTTTTCTCGCTCTTCGAGAACAACGGAATATGGAACGGCATCTCCGCTTCGGATGACTTCTTCTTTGCCTTGCTGCCCGGGCCATCCTCGCGCAGCACCGTGCGCTGCGAGTTCACGCACACCCATCCGTTGCGCAGGCGCTGGTACACATGCGTAAAGACGCCCTTCTCGTCCATCGGACCGGAGGCAGTCTTGTGATGTAGCACATACGTCCCGCTGGCCACGGCAACATCGCCCAGCATGCGCACCGTGATGACGCGCTGATCCAGGTGAACGGTCTTGTCTTCGCCGTTGATCACCTGGGCCAGCTGCTGATTGCGCGTGGTGATGTCGCCGGAGGCGGAGATATCGACAAACAGCGGAGACAGCACCAGCTCCAAACCATACTGATCGCGGCCGTTAATGGCGGTAGACCAGTTGTCCTCGATCTTCTGAAATTCGCGGATCTCGGGGCTGTCTGCGGTGGTCGCGGCCGTGGCTACGTGCGCGCTTCCAGCCGCTGCAGGATCTTGGGCGGCAAACACGCAGCAGGGCAAAATCAGCGCAGAAATAAGGGCTATTTTCAACTTCATGAGAGGGAACTCCCGTTGCTCTAATTCTAGCTCTTTGACTGGAAACGGAGCCGTACGGAAGCCCGGATTACGGGACTAGAGCAGGGCCTGCAGATCGTCGGGCTTATGGACGGTGATCCACGCGTCCTCGACCGAGACCCATCCTTCCTTCTTGAATTGCCCCAGGGTCCGCGTGATGGTTTCGCGCGTGGTGCAGGTCATCGACGCCATCTCCTCATGCGTCAGCAAAAGCGGGAAGCGGAATCCGCCGTTGACCCTTTCGCCGATCTGGTGACCAAGCTCGATCAGCAGGCGGCCCAGCCGTCCGGCAACGGTTTCTGCCAGCGCGATGCGGCAGGCGTCCTGCAAAGCGAAACGGTATTCCTGGCAGATGCACTGCACGGCGCGCATCTGCGCCTCCTTGTGGGCGCGGAGGAAGTTCTGGAAGCGGTCGCGTTCGACGGGGCGCAACTGCGCAACCGTGAGCGACTCGGCAGAGACTTCGTAGACGCCGTGAGACAGGACCGCATAGAGGCCAAGCATGGAGCCCGGCCCGGCGACCCGCACGATCATTTCCTTCTCTCTGCTTTGTCCCGCGGTGAGTTTGATGTAGCCGCTGCAGATGAGATAGAGGCAGCGCGCATCTTCACCCTGGGTGAAAAGTGGTGCCTGTGCCGGAAGAGAGATGGTGCTGGTGGCCAACTCCAGGTCGGCGAGCACGGCGCTTCCCAGAGAACAGAACCACCCAGGGCGTCGATTGGAGCAGGATGCACAGCCGATTGGAGAGGGCCGGTTGAGAACTTTGCGCCTCGAGGGCGCCATCGCGATTTGTTGTACGTCCGCCATTATTGCGTTCACTCCCGCCGGCGAAGCGTTCCTCGGATCATTCCTTCCTCGAGGGGCGCAAGGCAATCTAATGAAACATATTCAGGCCCATAGAGGAGCAGCTTTGAAGTCAGTGTGCATCAAGGGGGGCCATGCCGAATGTGATGGGGCTCACGCCTATCAACCGCCTCAGTAAGACGTTGGCTGCAGTGAAGAGAGGAGTGCCCGCAGTCTGATTCTGCCGACGGGGGACGATGGGCGGGTCGGCAGGTGAGCAATATGTGACAGAAGTTCCTGTCTGAGAGTCCGTACGATTCTCGCTTGTGATAAACATCACCGCCCGGTCCGATGGACAAATCGTAACCTCAGCGCATGAAGTGATGCTCCGCACCGGGACTTTAATCCGCGGAGCCAGGAAACAAGGCGGTTCTCATGCATAGAAGTAGGCCAGTGACGACAAGTTCAAGCGGTGCGGTTCCGGGGATCAGGACCGGACTGCGCGTGTTCCTCTTCATTCTCGGGGCTCTGCTGTTGAGCTCCGTTGTGTTGGCGGCGCCCGGCGCCAAGCCAGCCGACAAGCAGGCGAAACAGCCCGTGCCGTCGGATTTTGTTGGATCCGAGACGTGCGCCACCTGCCACGAAGATGTCTCCAAAAAGTTCGCCGACAATCCGCACACCAAAATGGCGATGATGCACGGCAAGAGCGGCATCACCTGCGAGAACTGCCATGGCGCGGGCAAGGAGCACGTGGATGGCGGCGGCGACATATCGAAGATCGTGAACCCGGGCAAGTTGAGCGCCAAGGAACTGGATGCGCGCTGCCTGAGCTGCCACGGCGGCCAGCATGCCAACTTCGACCGTTCCGCGCACGCTAAGGCCAATGTGAGCTGCATCAGCTGCCACAGCATTCACCAGAGCGAGAGCAAGGTGGCGCTGCTGAAGGCTTCGCAGCCCAATCTCTGCTTCCAGTGCCACAGCGATCAAAAAGCGCAATTCTCGATGGCCTTCCACCACAAAGTGGAGGAGGGACTCATCAAGTGCACGGATTGCCACGATACCCACGGCACGTCGGGACGCAGCGCCCTTAAGTCATCGGCGCAGCAGGATGCGGTATGCACCAAGTGCCACACGGAGACGGCCGGACCATACGTCTACGAGCACGCGGTGGTGAAGACCGAAGGCTGCACCAGCTGCCACTCGCCACATGGCACACCCAATCCCCGCATGTTGAACACGGCGAATGTGAACACGCTTTGCCTGCAGTGCCACTCGCCGTCGCCGAACTTCTCGACCGGCCTTCCCATCGGCCCGGCCCATAACCAGAACCAGCAATATCAAGCCTGCACCATCTGTCACACCAGCGTTCACGGATCAAACACCAGTCCGGTCTTCTTTAATTCCACGGAGTAAGGGGCGAGCCATGACAAGTCAGACAAGGTCGAATCAGAGTCTGGGTGGGTGGCCAGCCGTCAATCTGTTCCGGTTGAGCACCCTCACCCTCGCGGCAATCCTGGCGGTCTGCGGATTTACCGCAGCGGCACAAACACAAACCGATTCAGCCAAACCAGCGTCGGCCCAGCCTGCAGCGACCAAGCCGGCGCCGGCCAAACCCGCCAAGAAGGCTCCAACAATTCCTGGAGAGCCTGCGGGGAAGACCTTTGGCAAATACAACACGCACCAGATGGTCGAGCTTGGCGGCCGGATAACCCAGCGCAGCGGCAGCACGGCGATGTGGGCGACCATGATCAACCAGGGAACGGGCGCGCGCCTGCTCGATCACTCGCTGGAGATGCGGAGCAACGATCCGTCGAAGACGCCGTTCTTCGATACGCTGACCAGCTCCAGCTTCGGCTACGGCGGCGATCCCAATGACGTTTCGACGTTGAACCTGAGCAAGGGCCGCATTTACGACTTTGCGGGCATGTTCCGGCGCGATCGCAACTATTTTGACTACAACCTGATGGTGAACTCGCTTCTCGGGCCGCTTGCCCTGACCCCGGAGGTGGATTCGCTCCATGTGTTCAACACGGTGCGCCGCAATACGGATGCGCAGTTGACCCTGTTCCCGCTGTCGATCGTTCACATTCGGGCGGGATTCAACCACGGGACGCATGAAGGCCCCACCTTCACCACGATTCACGGTGGCGGCGATGTGCAGGTGCTGCAATGGTTCCGGAACGCCAGCGATACTTACGTGGGCGGCGTGGACGTGAACGTGGCGAAGCGGACCACGGTCAGCTATGACCAGTTCTACATCCTGTATCGGGGCGACTCTCCCTATTCGCTCTCCGGTCCGCTGTTTGCGTCGAAGGGCGGGCTGCCAGCCACTCCCGGGTTTAACATGCTGAACACGGCAACATGCGGCAGCGGCGCGGCCAAGTCGGCAGTGGTGGTTGGCGGCGTGATCAACGCGTTCTGCAGCCAGACCCTGGTGCAGAGCCAGACGGGAGCGACACGCACCGAGTTCCCGACCGAGCAGCTGCGCTTCAGCTCGCGTTATTGGGACAAGGTGGTCATGAATGGTCACCTGGCCTATAACGGCGGTGTTACGAACCTGAACAACTTCAACGAGACGTTCAACGGGCTGTTGGCGCGCACATTCCTCCGCCAGGAGATCGATACGGGCGCTCTTTCGCATGGAAGCCTCGCGCACAACAAGCGCGTAGCGGTGACCGGCGACTATGGGGTGGAGGCGGAGCTCAACGAGCACTTCACATTGAGCGATGCGGTCACTTACTTTGATTTCCGCAACCAGGGCACCCGCGCCATGACAGCCCAGATCTGGGCAGGGACGGATGCGACTCATCCCACAGGCCTCAACGTACTGACTCCGCTCAGCGCCCTGACCGCTTCGACAACCACAACAACAACCACCGCGGCATTGAGCATGAAGAATGCGGGAAACACGGTGCTCGGCATCGTGACCGTCAATCCGCAGTGGAAGTTCTCGGCCGGTTGGCGGTTTAACGATCGCGAGATCAAGAACGACGACGATCCGACTCTGATCTGGCACCAGAACTGGATGCTACTGGGCACGGTGTTCCAGCCGCAAAGGACCGTGCGGGCCACGGTGAACTACGAACTGATGAGGGCCGCCTCGGCCAACTCCCTCACCACCGCGAATACCTACACCCGTGAAGCGCCGGACAGGATCAACCACGTGCGGGGCCGTCTCCAGTCGAAACCGAACAACTGGATCAACTTCGCGGTGACCGGAAACGCGTACTGGGCCAAGAACACCGATCCGCTGGTAAACATGCTGCAGCACAACTACAACCTGAGCTTTGCCAGCCAGGTTGTGGCGCGTGACAACCTCAGCTTCGATCTCGCGCTGAGCCGGGATCAGGTGTACTCACGAACCGACATGTGCTACCTGTACTCCGTGACGACGGCTCCGTATGGCGACCCGGGATCGCAAGGCACCTGCCTGCAAACTGCGGCGAACCCGTCCGGAACATTGACCACGGCAGCCGTTACCAGCCAGCTTCGACTGGGCAATGGATACTACAGTGCCCCCTCCACCTTCTTCTCGGGATCGTTCAATTACGTTCCTGTGAAGAAAGTGAAGCTGGCAGGCGGCGTCCGAGTCACGGATGTGAAGGGCGAGGCCGAGTTGCTGAACCCTTACACCGTTCCCGGAGCGCTGGTGTCGACGATCCTCGAGCCTTTCGCGGATGTGCAGTTCGCGATTGCTCCCGAGTGGACCTGGCACGGCAACTGGACTCGCCACGGCTACTACGAAACGGACGGCGGTCCGGCCGCGCGCAGTTTTGAAGGCGATGTTGTAACTCTGGGCGTGAAATACGCCTTTTAACCAACCGGGTCGGCCGATGTTTGCGCCGGCCCTTCACTCACTGGAACCTAAAAACAGAAAATCCCTGGCAATCAGCTCGATATTTGAGCGGGCCTGCCAGAGGCAGATCTCATAAAGCCGGGGTGGAAGCGGGGAGTAGACAATGAGGAAGAGTTTGCAGGCGCAGGCGGCATTGCTTGCTGTAGTTATGACGGCTGCCGGGGTGAGTTTTGCGCAGGGAGCCGATACGTACAAGGCCAAGTGCCAGATGTGCCACGGCGCAGCGGGGCTGGCGGATTCGCCGGCAGGCAAGGCGATGAAGGTGAAGCCGATCACCGATGCCGACGTGAAGAAGCTCACCGAGGCGGAGATGATTACGGCCACCAAGAACGGGATGGGCAAGATGCAACCGTTCAAGGACAAGCTTACCGACGCTCAGATCAAGGATGCGGTGGCGTACTTCCGCACCTTCCTGAAGTAAGGCACGACCCGGTTTTCCGGCACGAGTGCGGGCCGTGAAGAACACAATCTTCCGGCCCGCTGCTTTTGTTCTCGCCGAACAACTGGATTTGGTTATGATTCCCGGGCAGTGATCTCAGACAGAAAACGGCCCGGATTACTCAAGGAGAATTGCGCAATGACGAAGGGACTTCGTTCACAGTTGGTGCTGGCCATGGTGGTTTCGCTGGGCAGTGCCTTGAGCTTCGCCGATTCAGGAGAAGCGATCTACAAAGCCAACTGCCAGAGCTGTCACGGGGCTACGGGCACGCCGAATGCCGGCATCGCCAAGATGATGAACGTGAAACCGGCGTCGGAGTACAAGACCACCGAGAAAGAACAGATTGACTCGGTGACTAAGGGCAAGAACAAGATGAAGCCGTTCGCCGGCAAGCTCACCGACGCGCAGATCAAGGATGCGGTGACGTACTTCCGCACACTCAAGTAGACGCAACGGGTCTTTGCGGTATTTTTGAGGCCCGCCCGCCCCAAAAGCCCACGAACGGGTCTTGGTTCGGGGAGGGGATTGGCGGGCCATTGATTTCAGGGTCCCTGGGGGTCCAACTTGTCTTTGTTTGAAAAGTTTCGTGAAAACTGGGTACGGCCGGCGCTGTTCTTCGGCAACAATCCTTTAAGCCTCGCGGGCGGCGCCATCACCACCGCAGCCGGCGTCACCATGATCGGCTACTGGCTGTTCGAACTATTCGGACGCAGCAATGAAAATCCGTATCTCGGGCTGATCTTCTTTCTTATTCTTCCCGGGCTGTTCGTTCTCGGCCTCGCTCTGATTCCGATCGGCATCTGGCACCGGCGGCAGGGTTTGCGGAAGGCCGGACAAATCCCGGCGGTTTTCCCCAAGGTGGATTTGAACGATCGCATCTTCCGCCACGGCCTGGACATTGTGCTGGTGGCCACCATCGTGAACCTGCTGGTGGTGTCCGTGGCCAGCTATCGCGGGGCGGCGTACATGGATTCGCCGCAGTTCTGCGGGCAGTCGTGCCACGTGATGCATCCCGAGTACGCCGCGTACCAGGTGTCGGCGCACTCCCACGTGGCCTGCGTGGACTGCCACATCGGGGCCGGCGCGACCTCGTACTTTGAGGCCAAGGTGAACGGCACCAAGCAGCTGATTGAGGTGTCGATGCGCCCCATGAGCGGCCTGGCGCCCAAGCTGATTCCCACCTATCCGACGCCCATTCCTTCGCCGGTAAGGAACCTTCGTCCCGCGCGCTACATCTGCGAGGGCTGCCATACGCCGGCAAAATTCATCGGAGAAAAGCTGCTGGTGAAGTCGAACTTCGGCGACGACGAGAAGAACACCGAGACGCAAAGCGTCGTGCTGCTTCACCTCGGCGGGCAGGATTCGCTGTCGCACCTTACCGGGATTCATGGCGTGCACCTGGGACACATCGAGTACATCGATACGGACGACACGCGCACCGCGATTCCGTGGGTGGAGAAGACGAATGCTGACGGGTCGAAGACGGTCTTCGGCGTGTCGGCGCTCAAAGGCGCCATGCCCAAGGGCGAACGCCGCGTGATGGACTGCATCGACTGCCACAATCGCGCCGCCCACACCATGCAGACCGCCGAAGACGCGCTGAATCGCGCCATGGCGGAGGGTGCGGTGAGCCCCGATCTGCCCTGGGTCCACAAAAAGAGCCTCGAGCTGTTGAAGGCGGACTACGCCAGCACCGACGACGCCAAGACGAAGATCCCGGCGCAGTTGGAGGCGTTCTATCGCACCGAGCATCCGGATGTGTACGCGGCGAAAACGGCCCAGATCAAGTCGGCGGGCGAAAACCTGGTGTCCATCTTTACCCACAATGTGTTTCCCGAGATGAAGGTCACCTGGGGCACGCATCCCAACCACATTGGGCACATGAGCTACCCGGGCTGCTTCCGTTGCCACGACGGCGACCACGCCACCAGCGACGGCAAGACTGCAATCACCAACGACTGCGCGGCCTGCCACAACCTGCTTGCCGTGGACGAAGCCAAACCGAAGGTGCTGTCGGATATCGGGATTCAGCAATAGATGTCCGTGGGTTTCGCCGGAGGGTCGGGATTAGGATCGCCCGCCCTCCGGCATTCGTTTTCAGGACAAGCGGGGCTCGGTGACCATGGCATGGCAATCGTGCCAAGACATGTTCCCTACCCCAAAAGAGTGAGGGTCAACGACGCCTGCATAGCAGAAGATAAAAGCTGATCCCTGCGCACATAAATTCGACCGGTATGCTCAGCCAGGGGTTGGTGTACAAAAGAGGTAAATGACCAGGATGAGAAGGTTTGGCCTGCCATTGGCGTTGGCAATGGTGCTGTGTATGGCAGGCGCGGCGCAGTCCCGGCCTGCTCCGTGCGCACGGCAGGAGAGCCGCGGGGCCGCTATGTCGCGCATCGCGGGCGACTGGCGGGCCAGCCAATGGTCGACAGTGCCGGCCAGCAAGCCTCCGGCGCCGCAGAGCGCAGTCGACCTGGGAATCGCAGGAATGCCTTTGCAGCGGATGCTGCTTCTACTGGAACCCTCGCCCGATCAGCAAACCGCACTCGATACGGAACTCGCCCGGCGGCAGACGGCCGATTCGTGCGCGTGGCATCAATGGCTCACTCCGCAGCAGTTTGCCGATACCTTTGCCAACAGCGCGGCCGATGTGAACGCGGTGGCCACATGGCTGCAGCAGGCCGGATTTACCGTCGCGCCAATTCCGGCCGGCAGGGGATGGATTGAGTTCTCCGGTACCGCGGCGCAGATGGAAGCGGCCTTCCACGTGCAGGTTCACGCGTTCGCGACGGAGCAGGGTGTTCGCCCGATTCTGGCTGGAGACATCGCGGTTCCGGCGGCGCTTCGTCCTTTAATTCATGGGTTGGTGTCGCTGGATGGCGTGGTGTCGTCGCCGGCCATTACGGCTGCGGAGCCGGTTAGCGCGAACGCTGCGCAGTTGGCCGCGGAGACAGCAATCGGCCATGCAGAAGCCCTTACACCGGCGCTGGCAGCGCAGGTTCTGCACCTGGATAGCCTTCATGGGGCAGGGACACTGGGCACCGGCGAGACCATTGCGATTGCGGCCCGCAGCAATGTGCAGCCGCAGGACCTGGCTGCATTCCGTTCCGCCTTTGGCTTGCCCGCCACCCCGGTCGTGGTGACGCCGAACGGGCCCGATCCGGGACTTACCAGCGACCAGGCAGTCGCCGAACTGATGGCTTCCTGGGCGGGAGTGGCCGCGCCGGCCGCACAGGTACTGATTGCACCGGCGGCGAACACGCTTGCGACCGACGGAGCCGACCTTTCACTGGCCTCGCTGGTTGATGGCAACGCCGCGCATACGATCGTGCTTGGCTTTTCTGCGTGCGAGGCCTCGATAAGCGAGGCGCACCAGGCGTTCTATTCCGCAATGTACCGCCAGGCTGCGGCGCAGGGCATCGCCATTGTGGCTGCAACTGGCGACAGTGGCGCATCGGCGTGCCATGCGGCGGGAAGCGCAACGCCGGTCACGACCGGGTATGCAGTGAACGCGCTGGCTTCGACAAACTGGAACGTTGCGGTCGGTGGCGCCGCGTTTGCGTCCGGCGGTTCGTTGTCGGCGTGGTCTCCGGCTGCTCCGGCGGATGCGGCTTATGCCGGTGGCGGCGGGTCCAGCGCGGTCCACCCGTCTCCAGACTGGCAGCCTGCACTCGCGCAGACGGCCCAGGGACGCATGGTTCCGGATCTCAGCGTGCCGACCGGACTGGACACCGCATTCAGCCGCGGCCTTGCATTCTGCTTCGGCGGCTCTGTCAATTCGTCAGGATGCACGCTGGTCCGCAGCGGCGGCAGTTCCGCCGCGGCGGCGCTGGTGGGCGGCATCTCCGCCCTTCTGGCGCAGAAGTATGGGCCACAGGGCAATCTCGCGCCTCAACTCTATGCGGTTCGCAGCCAGCCGGGCGTCTTCCAGGATATTGCCGAGGGAACCACGCACTTGCCGTGCGCCGCAGGCAGTCCCAATTGCGATGCATCCGGCAAAATTGGTTACGATGCGGCTTCCGGCTTTGACCTTGCCACTGGCCTGGGCGTGCCGAACGCCGAGAAGCTCGTGGCGGCGTGGGCGCGGCCCGATCTCGGCACCGGCGGAACATCGGTGGTTCTCACCGTTTCTCCAACGGCCACCAACCAGACTTACAATCCATCGGCACAACTCACATTTACGGTTTCGGTCTCCTCTTCCACCAATTCAGGCGCAACGCCCAGCGGAACTGTGCAATTCAACGACAGCGCGACCACCGGGTCTTTGGGAACCGTGACGCTCGATTCGAACGGGATGGCGGTTCTCACGCCTGCCATCGGCGCCTTGCCCACGCTAGGCAACAACATCACGGCCGCCTACCTGGGCGATGGCAACTACGCTCCCAACACGTCTGCGGCCCTTACGGTGAACATTCAAAAGAGCACGACCTCGATGACCGTGGTGCCTTCGACCACGGCGCCCGCGGCTGGTTCGACCATTACCGTTACCGTGACGATGCTCGTGGGAATCCCGCCGGCTGGTACCGTGCCGCCCAGCGGCAAGGTCACGCTCAACGTGGACGGTCTGGCTAATGGCACCGCAAGCCTGGTGACAACCGCCGGAGTGACCACGGCGACATTCTCGCTGGTTGTGCCGACGGCTGGCGGCGCGCACAACCTGCAGGCCATCTACAACGGCGACGCCAACTACACGGCGTCTACTTCACCTGCTGTCTCCATCACGGTAGGCAAGGGCGCCACGGTAACGACGCTGAGCGCCACGCCTCCCTTACTAACCCCAGGTACCGCGGAGACGCTTACTGCTACGGTCGCTCCCATTAATCCGGTTACGGGGACGACGTACACGATCACCGGCTCGGTATCGTTCTACGACGGCACCACGCTGCTGGGCACGGCCTTGCTCACGCTGAACTCGGCCACCCTTTCCAACATCACGCTCTCTGCCGGTATTTCGCACGTGCTGACCGCTGTCTACTCCGGCGACCCGAACTGGGCCGCGAGCACGTCGAATCCTGTCGCGCTGACGGCTGCCCTGCTGGCCGACACGGTTACGCTTACCGTCAGTCCCACATCGGCGGCGCCGGGCCAGGTGGTCACGCTTACCGCAACGGTGACGCCCGCGGTCGCGCCGGCCAGCACTTCAGAACAGAACCCGACCGGCAATGTCATTTTCTATGTCGGCACCAAGGTCCTGGGCACTGCGGCTCTCACCCCGTCGCTGAACGGCACGTCGGTGGCCATGTTGCTGAACGCTACGCTTCCCGCGGGCCAGGATGTGCTGACTGCTGTCTATGTGGGTGACCTGTTCTACGCAACCGGTACGTCGAATTCCATCACCATCAATGTGCTGGACTTTTCGATTGCGCCGGCAGGCACGAATCCGCCCACCAATCTGAATATCGTGAAGGGCACGGCAGGCACGGCATCGTTTGTGGTATCGGGACTGGGCGGATTCACCGGACAGGTCAGCGTGGTGTGCGCGGTGCCGACCCAGGACGACATGACATGCACGCCCAGCCCACAACAGGTTGTGCCCACCGGAACGGTCAGCTTTACCGTGCAGACTTTTCTCACCGGCGGTCCGACCACGGCTGCGCGGCACGAAGCGCCATTTTGGCCACGGGCAGCAGGCGGCGCTGCGCTGGCGTTAATCGTTCTGATTGTGCCTTTCGGCCGCCGCGCTCGCTGGTTGCGGGAATCAACCCGGCGCGTCCTGATCCTGCTTGCCCTGCTGGGCGCGGGAGCCCTGGTTTCCACCGGGTGCCAGAGCATTAGCGGAACCGCCTCCGGCTCCTCCAGTGGCACGCCTCTGGGAGTTGCGACACTAACGATTACCGCGGCTTCGTATGTGGATAACACGGTAGTGAGTCACAGCGTGTATCTTACGGTCAATGTGCTGCCGCCTGGCTCTAGTGCAGTTCAACGGCCGCGTGGTAGCAATTAATAGTCTTATAGCTTTCATTTCCAGGAGCCGTTATCCATGCCAGCAACCCAGCCTCTGCAATTCAACCTGGTCACCGCCGCACACGCCTCGATGATCGAGCACGGCTTCAAGCCCGATTTCCCGGAAGGCACCGACGCCGAGTTGGCCAAGATACTTGCCGACAAGATACCGCCTGCGGCGTCCGTCTCGTTCGGATCGATGTTTCGCGACCTGCGCAGCCTGCTCTGGTCATCGATCGACAACGACACCTCAAAGGATCTGGACCAGATTGAGTGGGCAGAGCGTTTAGCCGACGGGCGAATCCGGGTGCTGGTGGGAGTAGCCGATGTGGACGCGCGGGTGCGCAAGGGAACGATCATCGACTCGCATGCGCGCTGGGAGACAACCTCGGTATATACGGGCATGAAGGTCTTCCCCATGCTGCCGCCGGAGCTTTCCGAGGGTGTCACCTCGCTCAATGAAAATGAAGAACGCGCCGCAATAGTTGTTGAGTTCAGTGTTGACGACGAGGGCGTGGTCACCGACGGCAAAGCGTATCGCGCGATTGTGCGCAACCGTGCCCAGCTTGCTTACAACGGGGTAGGCGCATGGCTTGACGGGCGCGGTGCGGCCCCGGCCAAGGTGGCCGGAGACGCGCAACTGGCGGCGCAACTGAAGCTTCAGAGCGAAGCCGCGAAGCGGCTGAATGGCAACCGGTTCCAGAATGGCGCGCTCGACCTTGAAACGGTGGAGACGCATCCCGTTCTCGAAGGGCGCGAAGTGGTGAATTTGGCGACTCTGGAGAAGAACAGCGCCACCTCGCTGATTGAGGAGTTCATGGTGGCCGCCAATGGCGTCGTCGCCCGGGCGTTCGACGACGCCAAGATTTCCTCGATCCGCCGCATTGTGCGGACGCCCAAGCGCTGGGATCGCATTGTGGAAGTGGCAGCCGGCCTGGGCACAACGTTGCCCGCCGAACCGGATTCGAAGGCGCTGAACGACTTTCTGGTGACGCAGAAGAAAAAGGATCCCGATCATTTTCCCGATCTTTCGCTGACGGTCATCAAGCTGCTGGGGCCGGGCGAATATGTACTGGTGAAACGCGACGAGGCGGACCCTGGCCACTTCGGCCTGGCCGTGCATGACTACACGCACTCCACCGCGCCCAACCGGCGATTTTCCGACATGGTGGGCCAACGCATCCTGAAGGCGCTCTTCGCGCAGTCGGAGCAGCCGTACAGCGAGACCGAACTGAGCGCGATTGCTCTTCGCTGCACGCAGATGGAAGATGCGGCCCGCAAGGTGGAGCGGGAGATGCAAAAGCGCATCGCCGCGGTGGTTCTGCATTCGCGTATCGGGCA
Organism: uncultured Acidobacteriota bacterium; assembly: GCA_963846375.1. Lineage (GTDB taxonomy): Bacteria > Acidobacteriota > Terriglobia > Terriglobales > Acidobacteriaceae > Telmatobacter. Next base: position 74,125 of record CAWJVV010000010.1, on the reverse strand, counting down.
AAACTTCCAGGCCATCGTCACCGGCGTGAACGAGCACGGAACATTCGTGCGCGCGTTCGATCCCCACGTGGAAGGCATGCTGGTGCGGGGCAGCCACGGTCTGGACGTGGGTGACCGGCTCACGGTCAAGCTCGTCAACACCGATCCGCAGCGCGGGTTTATTGACTTCGCAGCGGTGTAGAGCGTGAGGGCGCCGGGTGGGGCTGAAGCGTCGATTCGTTTCGGACGCGATAGACAAGATATGCCACGACCCCGATGTTGACCAGCAAAACCAGCACCCTGATCAGCGTCGGGCGCCGGTAGATCTCGTAGGCCTCGAGCGGCACCAGCGATGACGTGATGATAATGGTGAACCACTCAGCCCATCTCTTCAGCAGCCACAGCCCGATTCCTTCGGTCAGAAACAACCCGGCGTACACGAAGCTGCCGATGCCAAGCTCCCGGATTCGTGTGGGAGGAAGATTAGTGACGGTCTGAATGAGCCGGTCGAGGTGGCGGCTTCCGGGGTTGAGGCCGAGTATCGTGATCCAGTGATCCAGCTCTTTGGCCATGTCCATGTGCAGGAGCTTCAAAACGCCGATGCCAGTGGCGATCAACGCCGCCGCCTTGAACAGCTTGAAAGCCGCGATCAGCCGCAGCACGTGTTTCGAAGAAGTATGCATATTCAAGACAAGCCACAGCCCGTGTTTATGGAAGAGCCGCATTGGCGAGCAGAAGTTGCCTGGACCTGCGGCGCCGGAATCCGATTGACGATACGCCGCTAAAGCCGGACACTACGATTGCGAACCGGAGAGAGAGACGCGTGAATCCAACTCTGAACCAGGCTGAGTCTGCGGCGTGCCGGTTGGTGCAACCCGGAGAGGCGTACATCGGCAAGCAGGGCTTGCAGTACGAGGTGGCCATCTCCGCCGAAACGGTGGGCGCAAAGGCGATCCACATGCAACTGGTGACCATACCGCCCCGCGGCCGGGCGCGCGCGCACAAACACGCAACGCACGAGACGGCCATCTACGCCCTGAGCGGGGAGTCGGGCGTGTGGCACGGCGAGCGGCTCGAGCATCACACCGTGGTCAAGCCTGGCGAGTTCTTTTACATTCCGGCCGACATGCCGCACCTGCCATACAATCCCAGCGACAGCCAGCCGGTGATTGCCGTTATCGCGCGCACGGATCCCAACGAACAGGAGAGCGTGGTCCTGTTGCCGGAGCTTGAGAGCATTCATCCTGCGTAGAGCGAACGTCGCCGCAGCCTAGCCGTTTCGCATGCTGCCTGCCTGTACCAGGCCGACGACACGGCCTTCGGGATCGGCAAAGAGCGCGATCAGCGGACCGTTGGGCATGTGCGCGGGCTCCATCACGCGTTGTCCGCCGCGCCCTTCCACCCGCGTAAGGGCATCCTCAACGCTCTCCACTTCCACGTAGAAGGTGACGTGGCCGGAGCCTCCATCCGTGTTCGTGCCAATGCCGCCGTTCACGCCTTCGCCGGGCGATACGTGTGTGTAGCGGTCGTTGGCCGGTGTGAGCTGCCAGTCAAAGACCGTGGTGTAAAAGTCCTCCAGCACCGGCTTGTCTTTGCCGACGATCTCGAAGTACACAATCGGGTTGGGCATCGGATCCTCTCCGGGAATGAGCGGTGAACGGCTGAGAGAAGGCTTATAGGCGCGGCTCTCGGTCGGTTGCTCCCTTGGATGCGCGAGGAGGCGTTTGCACCGGCTGAGGTTTCGGTTGGCGGCGCCGTACTCATAACTGCCTGATTCGCCACCTCAGACTGCGTAAGGGGAAGGCCAGCGCACAACCCTGTCGTCACAGGTGGCTGTGACCCCTATTGACACCTATCGCAATTTGCAATATAGTTATTGCAGATTGCGATAGGCACTGTGGGATTGAAGGTCGCAATTGACTCGCCGGGTCCCACGAAACGGCGGGTGAGCCCTGAGGGGCGGCGCGAATGAAGCTCGGTGAAAAAATCCGCTACCTGCGTGAAGTGGAAGGCAGTCTCCGGGGGCTGAACCGGGCAATGAGCCAGCCGGAGGTGGCGCGGGCCATCGAGGCCGAGACGGGCTCGAAACTGAGCCAGAGTTATCTCTCCCAGATCGAAAGCGGCCTGCGCCCCCACCTGACCAACACCACGCGCCAGATCCTCTCCGCATTTTTCAAGGTGCATCCCGGATACCTGGTGGATGACCCGGAGGGCTACTCGCCGGAACTGCAGAGCGAGGTGCGCAATCTGGAAGACAAGCTGGACCTTTGGCTGGTTTCGGGCGCGGAGCGGTTCCGGCGCGATCCGGAACTGAAGCAGGCGTTGCTGACGCTGGCGCGCCATGACCGGTCGCGAGAGTGCCTGCTGCTGCTGGAAGCAATTCTCGACACGCCGGGACTGGCGCCGCGGCTCTCCGAGGTGCTGAGGCCGAAGAAACAAGGGACTAGGGACTAGGGACTAGGGGCTAGGGACTGAGGATAACGGGTTAAAAAGCTGCGAGCTGCAAGCTGCTGCCCAACGGCAGGAGCTAGGGGCTGAAAGCAGGAGTTGCATATGACCTGGGAAACGTTCTATCTGATTTGCTTTTTGGTTGGCCTGATGCTGAGCATCGTCGCGTTGCTTGGCGGCATGGGGCACTTTGGTGGTCATGTACATGTGCCTCATGTTTCGCACGTACACGTGCCGCAGGTTCCGCATGCGGGACACTTGCCGCACGCCTGCGGGCGTATCCCACCCAACCGGCGGGAGCAGCCAAAGCGGTGGGGCCAACGTGCCATGGTGGAACGGCTTTTCCATCATGATCTTTCTCTGCTGGTTTGGCGCGGCAGGATACCTGCTGACGCGCTTCGGCAGCTTTGTAACGGGGGTTGTGCTGACTCTTGCGGTGGTCTGCGGCCTGGCGGGAGGGGCGATTATCTTCGCATTCCTGACGCGCGTGCTGCTTCCGCATGAGCGCGAACTCACCGCGGAGGAGACGGAAGTGGTGGGTGCGGTTGGCCGCGTCTCCTCGCCGATCAGGGCTGGCGGAACCGGCGAGATTGTGTACGAACAGCTGGGAGCGCGGCGTTCCGCGCCGGCACGCTCAGAAGACGGAGCACCGATTTCGAAACAGGAAGAGGTCTTCGTGGTCCGTTACGAGAAGGGAATTGCCTATGTGCGCCGCTGGCAGGACGCAAGCGGCGAGTGGCCGGTGGAGTCAGAAAAGCAGCCGGCGCCTGGCGCATCCGGATCACTCACGGCTAATCACTGACATCGATCCCGATTCGCTGTTTACTGTTCCTCGTTATCCAACACGCCGCCCGGCCGAAGGACCGGGCATGCAATGACCGACACCACCGTGCTGACGACAGACATGGCCATCCTGGTAGGTATCTTCCTAGTGGGTTTTCTGGCCAAGATGTTCCCAAGAACGGGCCATCGGGAACGGGCCGCCGACAACAGCAAGCGCAGGTCTGCGATGGATCGTTGACCGATAGCGATTGCAAACTGTCCCCCGCTTCCAAACCATTAACCACGAAAGCTCCCGGGCGAAAGGGCCGGGAACACAATGATGAACCAGACAACGATTTTGATTGCAGGCCTTGCTGTTCTCATGCTGATTGTCCTGATGGGAATTCTCGCCAGGATGTATCGCAAAGCCGGGCCGAATGAGGCGCTGATTGTTTATGGGTTCCGGGGACCAAGGGTGATCAAGGGACATGGAACGGTGATCTTCCCCATGGTGGAAAACTGCCGCGAGCTGTCGCTGGAGCTGATGAGCTTTGACGTGGCGCCGCAGCAGGACCTTTACACCAAGCAGGGCGTTGCCGTGACTGTAGAGGCTGTCGCGCAGATCAAGGTGCGCAGCGATCAGGCCTCGATTCTGACCGCCGCTGAGCAGTTTCTGACCAAGACGCCGCCACAGCGCGAAGGACTGATCCGCCTGGTGATGGAAGGACACCTGAGAGGCATCATCGGCCAGCTGACGGTGGAGCAGATTGTGAAGGAGCCGGAGATGGTGGGCGATCGCATGCGCTCAACCTGCGCCGACGACATGAGCAAGATGGGGCTGGAAGTGATTTCGTTCACCATCAAGGAGGTTCGGGACAAGAACGAATACATCTCGAATATGGGCCGGCCTGACGTGGCGCGCATCAAGCGCGATGCCGAGATGGCGACAGCCGAGGCCGAGCGCGACACGGCGATTTTGCGGGCGACCGCAACCCGCGAAGCCGCAGTGGCCAAGGCGCAGGCCGATCAGGACCGGGTGATTGCGGAAACCGCGTCGCAGGCGCGGCAGGCAGAAGCGCAGCGCGACCTCGACATCAAGAAGGCGGAGTACAGCGAGCAGAGCCGCCGTCAGCAGGCGCAGGCCGACAAGGCTTACGAACTGCAGACCAACGTGATGCAGCAACAGGTAACCGCTGAACAGGTGAAGGTGCAGCAGGTGGAGAAGGAAGGCCAGATCAAGGTGCAGGAAGCAGAAATTCTGCGCCACGAAAAGGAACTCATCGCCACGGTGCTGAAGGGTGCGGAGATCGAACGCCAGCGCATCGAAAACATGGCGGCCGCCGAGAAGAATCGCTTAACGACGGAGGCCGAAGGCCGTGCCGCTGCCATCCGCACGCAGGGCGAAGCCGAAGCCAGCATCATCTTCCAGAAGGGCGAGGCGGAAGCCAAGGCGATGAACGTGAAGGCCGAGGCCTACCAGGAGTGGAACCAGGCCGCGGTTGTCGACAAGCTGCTGACCAACATGGCCGATGTGGTACGCGCCATGGCCGAGCCGTTGAGCAAGGTGGACAAGATCACCATCGTTTCCACCGGCAACGACGGAGCTTCTGGCATGCACAAGATCACCGGCGACATGACCAAGATCGCGGCGCAGGTGCCGGCATTGTTTGAAGCGCTGAGCGGGATGGACATCAAGCAATTGATGGCTAACGTGCAAGGCATGAAGCAGAAGCCGGTGAACGGCAAGGCCGACGATGCCAAATAGGTAACAACGAATGACTCCCACTTCCGCCGTGATGGAATGCGGCGGAAGTGGGAGGCGTCACGGCAGCGAGAAAACGTGAGCAGGGGGAAAGCGATGAAGGGGATTGCAGGAGCGGTGATATTGGGTCTGGGGTTGTCGATGTGCGGGACCACCGCGCGGGCGCAGGAAGATTCGGCCGCGCCGTCGATTGCCGTGATTCCGGAGGACCAGCAGGCGACCAACGAGGAGCTGGCAAAACTGATCGACCTGATGCGGGTCAAACAGCAGATGTCTTCGATGACGCGCACCATGCCGGCCATCATGCAGCAGCAGTTCCAGCAGCAGATGGAACAGATGAAGAAGGATTATCCGCAAATGTCGTCGCTGACCGAAGAGCAGCAGCAAGCCATAAGCAAGGTGATGTCCAGCTTCATGGAGCGCGCGATGAATTTGTATTCCCCAGACGAGATTGTTGCTGACGCTACGGCCTTGTATCGGAGGCATCTGAGCCGTCCCGACGTGGAAGCGACGATTGTCTTTTATAGTTCGCCGGCCGGGCAGCACGTTCTCGACATGGTTCCCGCGGTGATGCAGGAGATGCTGCCTGCAATGATGCAGAAGCTTCAGGGCCGCATGAGGCCGCTGATTCTGGAGATGACCAAACAGATGGCAGAGATTGCGACCTCGGGAGAAGGCAAGTCAATGCAGAAATGAGAAGCCGGGGTGGAACAAAACGGATTTGGAAAAAGTGACAGAGCTTACAAGGCAGTCGCATCGCAAGAAGGAGGATTTATGTCGTTACTGGACCGAGTCGGCACGCTTTTGAGAGCGAATCTGAACGATATGGTGGACAAGGCTGAGGATCCTGAGAAGATGCTGAAGCAGATTGTCCTCGACATGGAGAATCAGCTCATGCAAGTCAAGACACAGGTGGCCATCGCCATTGCGGGGGAACATCTGCTTGAAAAGAAGCGCGCCGAGCACGAGAGCGAAGGAACGGAATGGAGGCGCAAAGCGGAACTCGCTGTGCAAAAGGGCCACGATGACCTGGCCCGTGCGGCGTTGGAACGCGCGCTGAGCCACGACCAGCTCATGCAGGGTTTTGCCACGCAGGCCGAGGACCAGAAGCACGAGGCCGACAATCTGCGGCAGGCTCTACGGAAGCTCGATCAGAAGCTGAGCGAGACACGCGCGCACAGCGAAATGCTGATTGCCGAGCACCGGCGCGCGCGAGTGGTGGGGCGAGCCACGAAGGCAAGGCAGATCATCGGTACCGACCAGGGGCACACGATGGAGCGGATGAAGAACCGCGTGCAGTCGCAGTCGTCAGAGAATGCCGCCACGGCCGAGGTGCTGGCTCCCGACTCGCTGGAGGATCGGTTCAAAGCGTTGGAAACAGAGGACAAGGTAGAGCTTTTGCTCAACGAAATGAAGAGCCGCCGGGCCCGAATCACCGATGGAAATGCCGCGTAAGGGGAAAATTGCAGCTTCGGGGCCTGGATTTACGTCTAAACCCAAGAGATTGTGGACGAAATTTAACCTCGCTCCGAAGCGCGTTGGATTCTCGAACGGGCAGCCGTGAGACCATCGATTCAGACGGCCCGCTTCTAGCCAATCTCCATTGCGGATTCCGGCAATCGGGGCTCGTATTCCACTTAGGGGATTGGATGTTGCAACGCTTTCGCTTTCTTCTCGGCATCGTTGTCGTCTGCCTGTTTATGGCCGATGCGATCAGCCGGCTTTCCGCTCAGCAAGTGGCGCCGGCAATTCCCCCAGGTGATTCCTCCTCCGTGGGGGACGCGCCTGGCGAAGTGGCCGTCGCGCCGGAAGCCGGACAACAACCCGCCACGAGCCCGTCCCAGCAACCCACAACCCCTGCGCCGAGCGGAACTCAATTGCCGAGCGCGCCAACTCCCAATACCCAGGATCCGGCAACTCAGCCCACCGATGAAAAGGCTCGACGTGAGAAGGCCGAAGAGCAACTCAAGCAGCAGGAGCATCAGCGCGTGGCTGGCGTGATGGCTACCTTCAACACCACCAGCAACCGCGATGCGCTGCCGCTTTCGCCGGGGCAAAAGTTCCGGCTTTTTTTCAGGAGTTCGACCGACCCATGGCCCTTTCTGCTGGCCGGTGTGGTGTCCGGGATAGGTCAAGCGAACGACAGCTATCCGGAGTGGGGACAGGGTGCGCAGGGTTATGCGAAAAGGTACGGGGCCGCATACTCTGACGCGTTCATTGGAAATTTCTTCGGAAACGCTGTCCTACCCGTCGTCCTTCACGAAGACCCTCGTTATTTTCAAAAGGGGACCGGAAGCCGCGCGGGCCGTTTTCTCTGGGCTGCGGCGAGCACCTTCTGGTGCAAGCGGGACAACGGCAAATGGGGACCGAACTACGCCAACGTGGGTGGAAACATGATTGGCGCCGCGATCGCCCGAGCGTATTATCCCGACTCTGAGCGAGACCTCCCGAGCACGTTGAGCGACGGGATAACGGTCTCGGTAGAAGGCATTGTGGGCGCCGAGGTCATCGAGTTCTGGCCGGACATTGCGCGTGCCGTCAAGCGTAAACACGACGCGAAACTGGCGAAGAAGGCCGCGCAACAAAAGCAATAACTCGCCGGTCTTCTCGCTCGACGGCTGCGATATTCCGTTCACGCGAGACAGTTGCGGAGTGCCGTAAAGCCTGTCAAAAGCGTCGTTGAATCGATTCCTACGGCGATCATATCGAACTGCATCTGCGCGTAGACGCGGGCTTTTTCCGCAGTGGCGGCAAAGATTCCGCAGGGCTTGCCTGCCTGCTTGCAAAGCGTGAGGACAGAATTGATGGCGCCGGCCACCTGTTTAGAGTCGATGGCTCCCGGCACGCCGAACGAACTGCTTAGATCGTATGGGCCAATGATCACCGCGTCGACAACCGGGTGTTCAATAAGCGCCGCGGCGTTCTCAACGCCGGCGACAGACTCAATTTGAATGATGATGGCGTAGCTCTTATGGCTCAGGTATTCGTGGAAGCGCAGCCCATACCCGTGTGCGCGGGTCAGGCCGATGCTGCGCTCGCCGCGGGGCGGGTAAAGGGCGGCGCGTGCTATTTCGTCGAGTTCCGCGGTTGTCGAAACCTGGGGAAGAATGATCCCGTCACAGCCGATGTCGAGAAACCGTTTAATTGAGGTGGGCGATCGGTCAGGCAAACGCACAAATGCGGGAGGGCCGCCGGCAGTCATGGCGCACGCTGTTGCCGCGCTCACCTCGTTAAAGCTTCCGTGTTCCCCATCGATCCAAAGCCAGTCAAATCCTGCCAGGCGGGCGATCTCGACGATGGCAGGGTGGTCGATCGAAAGAAGGGTCCCGATTTTAGCCGCGCCAATGGCCCACGTTCCAATATCCATGGAGCATCACTCCCGCTTGAGACTGCACACATTCTCTCATTGCGAAACAGCACCGTTACACCACGACAATGGCTTTGCACTGCGCTCCGGGCCGCCATCTTTCTAAGAGCGGTTCCCGGCAACGAAATTGTGTACTTGCGCGCGTGGCCTCGCAGGCACGAATATGTTGCTGCGCATCAACCCCAGTCCGGGCGACGCGAGGCGAGCAAGTGAGCGATCTGCAATCTCAGCCCATCGGCGAAATTGACGTCCTCTGGATCACGGCAGGGCTCGGCTGTGATGGAGACACCATTGCGATGACCGCGGCAACCCAGCCGGCGATTGAAGATATCGTGCGAGGCGGGATTCCCTGGACGCCGAAGGTGCGGCTGCACAACCCATTTCTATCGATAGAAAACGGCGACGAGTTCCTGCAAAGGTTCTATGACGCCGCAGGGGGCAAGATCGAGAATTTCATTCTCGTCGTCGAAGGTTCGATTCCCGACGAAAATAACAAGGCCGAAGGCTACTGGGCTTCGTTTGGGACGGACCCGGCATCCAAGCAACCAATCACGACCTGCGAGTGGATCGACAGGCTTGCGCCACATGCCTGGGCGGTGATTGCAGTCGGGACGTGCGCCGCATATGGCGGGATTCATGCCATGGAAGGAAATCCGACGGGGTGCATGGGGCTTCCCGATTACCTGGGCTGGCAGTGGAAGTCAAAGTCTGGAATTCCGCTTGTTTGCCTGCCGGGATGCCCGATTCAGCCGGACAACTTCACGGAGACGCTGCTCTATCTGCTTCACATGGCCACCGGGCGCGCCCCCATGATTCCCCTGGATGAAGCGCTGCGTCCCACGTGGTTGTTCGGCAGCACGGTCCACGAGGGTTGCGATCGTGGAGGGTACTACGAGCAAGGTCAATTCGGCGAAGAATACGGTTCCCCACTCTGCATCGTGAAGCTGGGATGCTGGGGACCGGTAGTCCAGTGCAACGTTGGAAAGCGCGGATGGATGGCTGGCATTGGAGGGTGTCCAAATGTTGGCGGGATTTGCATCGGATGCACCATGCCAGGATTTCCTGACAAGTTCATGCCGTTCATGAACCAGCCGCCTGGCTCGCTGCTGTCATCGGCAGCCGTGCAAACCTATGGAAGGGCGGTTCATTCGCTCAGGAGATTTACGCAAGCTTCGTTAAACAAGGTGCCCAGCTGGCGCCGGCGAGGCACGGAACCGTCTAATAATAGAACCGTCTAATGACGGAGCGGTTTGGGCCAGAGCTAGTGATGGCGGGAGCTTGACAGCTGAAAGGGAAAAGCAAATGGCGCCGATTCCACAGGCTGCAATGCAATCGGATTCAGAGGGTGAACAACTCCAAAACGAGCTGAAACAGGCAGAGGCGCTGCTCGAAGAACTGGCCAGCGTATTCACCGGATCTTCGCATCCGGCATCCTCGGTCGACAGCCGTCCGCCGTCGGCGCATGAAGCCGCCGACCTGAATATCGAAGCCAAGTACCGCGCACTGCTGGAGCAGATTCCCGCAGTGGTCTTCATGGCGTACGTGGATCGCGGGACAAGCGAGGCGTACGTCAGTCCCGAGATAGAAGCGGCTTTGGGCTATTCGCGCGAGGAGTGGCTCGAGGATCCGGTGCGCTGGTACGATCGCATTCACCCTCTTGACAAGCAGCGCTGGAGCCTTGAAGCGGCGGAGATGTTTCTTTCCGGCAAGCCTCTGCGATCTTCATATCGCGTGATCGCCCGGGACGGGCGCGTCGTCTGGTTTCATTGCGATGCGCGCATGGTGCGCCGCGCGGATGGCCAGCCCTGGTTTATCCACGGGATTGCCTTGGACATCTCCGACCTGAAGGATACCGAGCGTGCACTGCAACGGGAGCGGAACTTTGTTGCCGGCATTCTGGAAACAGTCGGCGCTTTGGTGGCCGTTCTTGATCACCAGGGGCGAATCGTGCGATTCAATCGCGCGTGCGAGCTGACCACGGGCTATTCCTTTGAAGAAATTCGCGGCAAGCACATATGGGATTTCTTCGGGCTACCGGAAGAGATTGCCCGCTCCCGTTCTGTGATTGAACAGTTGAGTGCGGACTTGCTGGCGCAGGACTATCAAAGCCATTGGATCACGCGCCACGGCGTCAGCCGTTTAATAGCTTGGTCGAACTCGTCGCTGCTCGATAGCGACGGAAACCCCGCTTACATCATTGCAACGGGAATCGACATCACAGAACGCGAACAACTTCAGCGCGCGCTGTTGGACATAAGCGCCCGGGAACAGCGCCGCATCGCGCAGGATCTGCACGACGGCCTCGGCCAGCACCTGACCGGAATCGCATTCATGGCTAAGGTTCACGAAAAAAGGCTGGCTGAAATGAACTTTGCCGAAGCCGCAGATGCGGCAAAGATCGTGCGCCTTGTGAATGAAGCAGTCCACAAAACGCGCGAGCTGGCTCGAGGCCTGCTTCCCGTAATGTCGGATGCGCACGGATTGATGTCCGCCCTGCAGTCCTGGGCCGGCGAGGTTGAAGACATTTTCGGGGTGCAGTGCACATTCGCGTGCGACGCCCCTGTGCTGATCGCGGACAACTCCGTCGCGACGCACCTTTACCACATTGCGCAGGAAGCCGTGAACAATGCTATTAAACACGGGCGTGCGCGCAGCATCATCCTGCGGCTATCCATCGAGGACGGGTTCGGAATACTGCGCATCATCGACGATGGCAAGGGGATCCCGGATGATCGGCAAAGCGGCGAGGGCATGGGCCTGCACATCATGAGTTATCGTTCGGCTATGATTGGTGGTCGGTTAGAGATCGCTCGGAATGATACTCGGGGAACCATCGTTTCTTGCGTATTTCCCATGGGTCAAGCAGGGATTGAAGGAAGCACAATGACGACTCTTCCCCTTCCAGAACAAGCCGCGCCGGCAACTAGAAAAACGGTGCTTATCATTGATGATCATCCGCTGCTGCGTCAGGGGCTGGCCATGCTGATCAACCAGCAGAAAGATATGCAGGTTTGCGGCGAGGCCGAAGAGGCTCATACGGCGATGCAGTGTATCGCTCAAAAGAGACCCGACATCATCATCCTGGACCTCTCTCAAGGGGCCAGACGGGCTGGAGTTGCTGAAGACCATTCGTGCCTCAGATCCGGATCTGCCGGTGCTGATTCTCTCAATGCATGATGAGGCCATTTATGCGGAGCGCGCTCTGCGCGCTCGAGCCAACGGCTACATCATGAAGCAGGAGGCCACCGAGAAAGTGCTTGTCGCCGTGCGGCGCATCCTTGATGGCGATGTGTATCTCAGCGACAGTATGTCGCGGAAGATGCTGCAGCAATATATAGATGGCTCTCCCTCTCTGCTGGAGTCTCGTATAGCGAGCTTGTCTGACCGGGAGCTGGAGGTCTTCTGCCGCATCGGGGAAGGACGTGCGACGCGTGAAATTGCAGAGGAACTTCGTTTAAGTGTCAAAACGGTGGAGACCTACCAGGCGCATATAAAGGAGAAGCTTGGCCTGCGTAGCGGGCGCGAGCTGATCCAGCATGCGATTCAGTGGAAGGTTCACGAAAAGGCAAACTGAATTCGTATCGGGGAATGCCCGACCACCGCTGAGGCAAAATGCTGAAACCAGAATAAGGCCCATCCTGCTTGCGAGGTGTGCTGTTCATCTGTTCGGATAACTCCGCAATTGAGGGCTCTCCTCCAGTCTTCCCCGAAAGATCGCGCGAGTTCTGCGCCAATGACTGAAGGCCTTCAATGCGGTCGAGAGAGGTCCGATCAGAGACTGATCCAGGAGTGAATCGTCCGATTCTCTCTTGCGGAGATTTCTGTACTCGTTTATCGGCAATGGACTTTGTGTCCCAAACCATTGTTTCTGCGATCGATCTCCAATGATGGAACAGAGGCGCATTCGGAGTTCGCGGAGCGAGAAACAGGTCAGCGGCAAGCGAAAGGAGAAACCAGTATATGGCTTCCCAATCTTCCTCTTCTGCGCCCTACGGTCGCGTCACCCAGAAGAAACCCGCCGTAAGTGAGCTGCACATTCTGTGGATTACTGCCGGGCTGGGATGCGATGGAGATTCTGTATCGGTAACAGCGGCAACCCAGCCGAGCGTTGAAGACGTTCTCCTGGGCGCCATTCCCGGACTCCCCAAGGTTTATCTGCACAACCCCGTGCTCGCCTATGAGAACGGCGGCGACTTTCTTGACTTCTATTACAAGGCGGAAGAAGGGAAGCTGGATCCGTTTGTTCTGGTTGTCGAGGGGTCGATTCCCAACGAAAAGATCAAGAAAGAGGGCTATTGGGCGGCGGTTGGAACCGATCCGCATACCGAGCAGCCGATCACGACCTGCGAGTGGATCGACCGCCTGTCTCCCAAGGCGGTTGCGGCCATCGCTATTGGAACCTGCGCAACCTACGGCGGAATTCACGCCATGGAAGGCAATCCCACCGGGTGCATGGGCCTCGCCGACTATCTCGGATGGGAATGGAAATCCAAAGCAGGCCTTCCTATCGTGAACGTGCCGGGATGTCCCGTCCAGCCTGACAACTTCATGGAAACCGTCCTCTACCTGCTGTACCAGGTGGCGGGGCTCGCGCCCATGATTCCTCTCGACGCGCAGTTGCGGCCAACATGGCTCTTCGGCAAGACCGTGCATGAAGGGTGCGATCGCGCAGGCTATTACGAGCAGGGCGATTTTGCAACTGCCTACGGATCCCCGAAATGCATTGTCAAGCTCGGCTGCTGGGGTCCGGTTGTGAATTGCAACGTGCCCAAACGCGGCTGGATGGCCGGAATTGGCGGGTGCCCCAATGTCGGCGGCATCTGTATCGGCTGCACCATGCCGGGCTTTCCTGACAAGTTCATGCCCTTTATGGACGAGCCCCCCGGCGCCAAGGTGTCGACGTCCACCATCGGAACTTACGGCATGGCCATCCGCTCGCTGCGGAGCCTGACGCAAGCTACGGTGAACAAGGAGCCGAAGTGGCGCCATCCCCGCGCTGAACTCACCACCGGCTACCGCCCCAGATCCCACTAACTCAGTTCAAGGAGAGATATCGATGGCCACCATTACCGCGACGCGTAATGAGAAGGAATTCGACAAGAGCCAGCTCGTTGAGATGAACTGGGATCCCATCACCCGGATCGTCGGCAGCCTGGGCATCTTTACCAAAATCGACTTCGGCAAGCGCAAGGTTGCCGAGTGTCACAGCACTTCTTCCATCTTCCGCGGCTACAGCATCTTCATGAAGGGCAAAGATCCGCGCGACGCCCACTTCATCACCAGCCGCATCTGCGGCATTTGCGGCGACAATCACGCCACCTGCGCCACCTATGCGCAAAACATGGCCTTCGGCATTCGGCCGCCCGCCATCGCGGAGTGGATTGTCAACCTTGGCGAAGCCGCCGAATACATGTTCGACCACAACATCTTTCAGGACAACCTGGTCGGCGTCGACTTCTGCGAGACCATGGTGAAGGAGACCAATCCCGGGGTGTGGGACAAAGCCATGAAAACGGCGGCGCCGCATGCTGAACTGCATGGTTACAAGACCATCGGCGACATCATGAAGGCGCTGAATCCCTTCACCGGCGTCGTTCTATCTCGAAGCTCTGCAAATGAGCCGCATGACCCGCGAGATGTTCTGCCTGATGGAAGGCCGCCATGTGCATCCGTCGACCCTCTATCCCGGCGGCGTGGGCACGGTGCCGACCGTGCAGCTCTTCACTGACTACATTGTCCGGCTGATGAAGTATGTGGAGTTCATGAAGAAAGTAGTGCCGCTGCACGACGATCTCTTCGACTTCTTCTACGAAGCCCTCCCCGGGTACGAAGAGGTCGGCCGCCGGCGCATCCTGCTGGGCTGCTGGGGCTCGTTCAACAACCCCGATGTCTGCGACTACACCTACGCCAACATGGACCGACTGGGGAAACGCGCATGTATGTGACGCCGGGTGTCGTGGTGGACGGCCAACTGGTCACCACACGACCTGGTCGACATCAATCTCAACATTCGGATCCTGCTGGGCAGCTCCTACTACGACGACTGGCAGAACTCGCAGACCTTCGTGCAGACCGATCCGCTCGGCAATCAAGGTCGATCAGCGCCATCCATGGAACCAGAGCACCTTCCCCAAGCCGCAGAAGCGCGACTTCAAGGACAAGTACACCTGGGTTATGTCGCCGCGCTGGTACGACAAGCGCACCGGCGACTATCTTGCGCTTGATACCGGCGGCGGCCCCATTGCTCGCTTCTGGGCGACGGCGCTGGCCGGCATCGTCGATATCGGCTACATCAAGGCCACCGGGCACAGCGTGAAAATCTATCTGCCCAAGACTGTGTCTATGCCTGAAGTTGAGTTCGAATGGAAGATTCCAAAGTGGAGCAACGCCATCGAGCGCGATCGCGCCCGGACCTACTTCCAGGCATACGCGGCGGCCGCGGCGCTGTACTTCGCCGAGCAGGCGCTCGCCGAGCTGCACGCCGGCCGAACACGCACCTGGACCGACTTCAAGGTTCCGGAGGAAGCAATCGGCTGCGGGTTCCACGAAGCAGTGCGCGGCGTTCTTTCCCACCACGTGGTGATTCGCGGGCACAAGATCGCAAACTATCACCCCTATCCGCCGACTCCCTGGAACGCGAATCCGCGCGATTCCTACGGAACTCCCGGACCCTACGAAGACGCCGTGCAGAACACGCCGATCTTCGAGGAGAACGGTCCCGGCAAGTTCAAGGGGATCGACATCATGCGGGCAGTGCGCAGCTTCGATCCATGCCTGCCTTGCGGCGTTCACATGTACCTTGGCAACGGCAAGGTGCTTGAAACCCATCATTCCCCTATGTTCGGCGTAAAGCTCTGAAAGCACGTTCCACCGAAAGGAGAAATGTGGCCGATCCAGGGAAGTTTCAGGAGCAGATCAGGCGCCTCAGTGAACTGGTAACCGACTTTGAGCACATGGCCGACAGTCCGCAAAAGGCCAAGGGCAGCGAGCTCGTACAA
Source organism: uncultured Acidobacteriota bacterium (assembly GCA_963846375.1). Classification (GTDB taxonomy): domain Bacteria; phylum Acidobacteriota; class Terriglobia; order Terriglobales; family Acidobacteriaceae; genus Telmatobacter. The sequence continues at coordinate 58,809 of CAWJVV010000010.1, read as the reverse complement.
CTGCTGATGGAGGTACACGCACAGGGGCTCGAGAGGATGATGGAGGTGGTGTTTGAAAGCCGCGAAGGCGGAAACCCACTCGTGGCGCAACTCGGCAACGACGAAGTCACCGGGGCGCTTCTGCTCCTGTATTCGCTTCATCCCGATTCACTCGAGACCCGCGTGAATACGGCGGTGGAGCGGATGCGGCCGCGTCTGCGCAAACTGGAATGTGCCATCGATGAGGTCACCATCGACCAAGAGAGTGTGCGCCTGCATCTCGCAAGCTCGGGGCATAGCTGCGGCTCCTCCAAAGGCGAACTCAGAGCCCTGGTCGAAAGCGGAATCTACGAGCTGGCGCCGGACGTGACGTCCCTGGAGATTCTTGGCTTGGAAGAAAATCCGCGGCTGGATTTGTGGCGCTCGAAAGCCTGGTGGGGCAAGCCCAGGGGCAACAGCTTCATGCAGGGCAGTCAAAGTGAAAGATAGCGGGTTGGCATGACGAAAGAGTTTTCAACGGCGCAGGACTCCGCTCCAAATCAAGCGCCTGGTTTTGACCAGGCGCTGGGAGTCCTGCGCCAATTTCGTGGCGCTCGCCGGCTCTCGTCGCGCGCAGTGGAGCACTGTGAACTCTGCAGCGCCGAGTTGCAAACGGAGCATCCTCACCTGGTTGAATTGGTATCTCGCCAGATCGCTTGTTCCTGCGATCCCTGTGCGCTCCTTTTTGACGGAAAGGAACGACTCGAAGTTCAAGCGGGTTTCGCGCAGGGTTCTGTCTCTTCCTGATTTCACAATGACCGACGAGCAATGGGACAGCTTGATCATTCCCATCAACCTGGCGTTCTTCTTTCGCGCCAGTATTGAAGGGCGAATGATCGCTCTATATCCAAGTCCCGCCGGCGCCGTCGAATCGCTGCTGACGCTCGATGCATGGCAGGCGATCGTCGATGCCAACCCGGTGCTCCAAGCTCTTCAACCCGACATTGAGTCGTTGCTGGTCAACCGCATCGATCCCCGTCGCAACGGCGATTCCGATAGCCAACACGGCCCGGAGTACTTCATTGCGCCCATGGACGAGTGCTACAAGCTCGTCGGCCTGATCCGCGCGCATTGGAAGGGGCTCTCGGGCGGGACCGAGGTTTGGTCCCACGTTGATTCGTTCTTCGCGGAGCTTCGTGCAAAGTCCGAGCCGTGCCGGCCGGGGGACCTATGCCTGACCTCCGCATCCCTGTCCTTTCGGCGCAGAGTGGTGCCCTTTGCCGCGGTCCCCACCATCGCGTTTCAGTTGGAGATACGCAATCTCGCGCGCGACGAAGTGATTCACACCATCGCGCTCCGCTGCCAGATCCAGATCGAGGTTACGCGTCGCGGCTACACCGCCGAAGAGCAGGCGCGCCTTCTCGACCTGTTCGGCAAGCCCGAGCGTTGGGGGCAGACGCTGCGCACGCTGCTTTGGATGAACACCAGCGTCATCGTGCCCCACTTCGAGGGATCGACCACGACGGTCGATCTCAATGTCCCCTGCACATTCGATTTCAATGTCGCCACCACAAAGTACTTTGATGGACTCGACAGAGGCGATATTCCGCTGCTCATGCTCTTCAGCGGAACCGTCTTTTACAGCGCCCAGGACAGTCCTCTGCAGGTTGCGCCCATCTCGTGGGAACTTGAGTCACGGCACAAGTTGCCCGTGGAAACGTGGCGCGAACTCATGTCGGTCTACTATCCCAACAGTGTCTGGATCAATCTGCACCGCGATGCCTTCGACCGCCTTTATCGGTACAAGACGGAGAACGGCATTCCCACATGGGAACAGGCCGTCGAGAGACTCACCAGGGCCCAGGAGTTTGTGCGATCGTGAACCTCAAGCCGGTTGAAGATATTGCCGAAGCCGTTCTCTATGAGGGATACATGCTCTATCCCTATCGGCCGTCTTCGGTCAAAAACCGGCAGCGGTTCAACTTCGGCGTGCTATCTCCGCCGGCCTGGTGCGCGCAGGAAACAGGTTCGGAATCGAGCTGGTTTCAAACCGAGTGCCTGCTCCGGGCGACTCCTGAAACACAGATCACGGTGAAGGTCCGATTCCTTCAACTTCTTCAGCAAAACATCTGCCGATATAGTCGCTCCGGCTTTGCCGAACATGTCGACGAGTTGACCGTCGATGAGCGGCGCTACCGCCCATGGCAGGAAGCGGAGGAGCGCTCATTTCTTTGCGAGGGCGTAAAACCTGGGGCAGACACAAAGCCGCGGAAGATGGCCTTTACCTTCCCGGCCGGAAGTTCTACCGAGGAACTGCGCGACAAAGAAGGTCACACGGCTGGCGCGATTGTCCGAACCTGGCAGAGTCTCGCCGGGTCGCTGGAGTTGCAAGTGACTCCGTGCAACCACAACGTAATCAAGTTGACGGCCCGCGTTGCGAACTGCAGCGAATTCAATCCCGCCGGCCACAATGAACCGATTCGAGAAGCCGCTCTTCTTTCCTCACTCGTCTCCGCGCACCTGATTCTGGGTGTCGAGGATGGAGAGTTTGTTTCCCTGCTCGACCCGCCGGCGGATCTGGCTCAGATCGCCAAATCATGCGAAAACATCGGCGTCTGGCCTGTCCTCGCCGCCGACGCAACAACCATGCTGGCATCACCCATCATCCTCTACGACTATCCTCAGATCGCGCCGGAAAGTGCGGGCAATCTCTTCGACGCCACCGAAATCGACGAGATCCTTTCGCTGCGCATCCTCACCCTCACTGAGGCCGAAAAGACCGAGATCCGCCAGGGCGACGAACGCGCGCGTGCGCTGCTCGAACGCACCGAGAACATTCCCGCGGAGCAATTCCAGAAACTTCACGGCGTCTTGCGCGGTGTGCATGTGCTGGAGGAGGAACCGAAATGAACGAGTGGGAATGGAATCTCCTTGAAGACAAGGCAACGCTCGATCAAATCGAGATCGAAGGCGTCATCGTGCGCCCTGGCAGCCGTGTGCGCCTCAATCCCAAAGATGGAGGCGACATACTCGACTTGGCCTTGCGCGGTCAGGTCGCAGTCGTCGAGTGCATCGAAGAGGACTACGAAGACGCAAAGCACGTTTGCGTCGTTCTCGAAAATGATCCCGGCCGCGATCTAGGAATGTTGCGCCAGCCCGGCCATCGGTTCTTTTTCACGCCTTCAGAGATCGAGCCGCTTGCTGATGAGGCCGCGCCCGCCAGCTTGTCCAGAATCACTCCGCGCTGGCCCGGCAGCAGGCTATCCTCATCGCTGGAATCGGCAATATCTTCCTGGGCGACGACGGCTTCGGCGTTGAAGTCGCACGACGTCTATTAGCCCGTCCGCAACAAGAGGCCGTCCGGGTGGTGGACTTCGGCATTCGCGGTTTCGACCTCGCCTATGCTCTGCAGGACGGCTACTCCACCACCATCCTCGTCGATGCCTATCCGCATGGCCAGCCGCCCGGCACCGTCACCGTCATCGAGCCCGATCTCGAAAATCTATCGGGCAGTTCCTCGGATTTTATGCAGCCACACGCCATGAATCCCATGAATGTCCTGCGAATGGCGAGGGCGATGAACGGCTCGACGAGAAGGATCGTTCTTGTGGGCTGCGAGCCGCTGACTCTCGGTCCTGAAGAAGGACAGATGGGCTTGAGTGCGCCCGTCGAATCTGCGGTCGAAGATGCCGTAAGCAAAATTGACATGCTCGTTAAGCAGATTCTGGATGGCAAAGGAATCTAACCTCATTCCCCAACCAAAGGAGAAAGAACATGGCAATCGACATGCTTGGATCGACTGCAAACGGATCGGCAGAAGGCCGGGACACGCTCTACATGCTGGGCGGCGTCGCACTCATGGTCTTTGGCGCCGGGCTGATTCTCTCCAACCCCGTCGTCAGGCGCTACATGTCGCAACTAGGGGTCGGCAATTTTGCGTCGGCAGTCATGCCCGATGTGGAACGTTACTTCAAACTGCGGGCGATGTAGCGCGAGGGATGCCTTCCGTGGAGCACGCGAAACCAGACCCAGCAGATGCTTCGCCCGTTAAAGGTGCTTGCCCGGTCTTCATCGTCGATTCCCGGACAAGCAGGTTCACGGTTCAGGCATTTGCCACCGGAATGCTGTCCATGATGGGACACAATCCCACCATCGGGATACGCGCGTTCGGTGGGGAAGTGGAATTTGACCCCGAGACCGGCGACGCCGGCAGATTTAGTCTCGCAGTCCAGTCCGCATCGCTGATCGTGCAAGACGACATCAAAGACAGCGATCGGCGCGAGATGGAACGCCTGATGAAGACCGAAGTCCTCGACGTCAACCGCTACCCGGAGATTGTCTACGAAGCGTCTGGTGTTTCGGTCAACAGGATCGATGCGTCTCTGTTCGCGGCCACCATCGACGGCAGCATGAGCCTTCACGGCGTGACGAGAGCCGAGCGATTGCCCGTCCGGATCCTCAGCATGGGCGACATGCTGCGAGCCTCCGGTGAGTTCAGTCTCAAACAATCCGACTACCAGATAAAGCCGGTGTCCGTTGCTGGCGGTGGGTTGAAGCTGAAAGACGAGCTCAAATTCTCGTTCGAGATGGTCGCGCGCCGGCAGGTGTGACCCTTGGCGAGCGCAAATTGTTGCTTCCCGGATGTCGAGGTCCGGGTGTATCGCGCCTAAGTGAGCGTCGAGACGCCACTGGTATTGAGAATTCGAAGCTGCTTCAATGCCGCAGCGCAGGCTGCGGCCTCTTTCAATAGCCCTTCAACGAGCTTCCTTTCTTCAGGGGAGAGATGCTGTAGCTCCGCAATTATCGCTGCCACAGTACTCACAGAAGCCAGGGAGTTGACAGCCATTTTCCAAAGTTCAGTGCTGAGTGCGCCGCTAGGGCGGTCATGAATGAGTGCGGCCATGAAGAGGAACTCCGGGGGTTATTCTTAGCTTGGAAGAGGAGATGCCTCGCTCAGTCCAACGGTTTTCCCCAGTTTTTTCTAGGTAAAAACCACCCGGAGATTTCGCCATATATTCGCCTGCCCCGCCCATGGGCCCGACAATGGCGGGACAACTGTTGATTTTTCCCTGAGGCGCACGGCGTGGGCTATGGCATTGGTGGCGGAGGACAGGATCGAACTGTCGACCTACGGGTTATGAATCCGTCGCTCTAACCATCTGAGCTACTCCGCCTTGGGAGGAGAAACCTGGGGGGATTGAGACAAGTACCTCGTCCGATGATACGGGGCATGTAAAGCCGAGGTCAAACCGCCCTTTGGTCAACGTTCCGGCAGTCCGAGCATTCGATTGGGACGCAAGGGTCGATCGGCCCGGACAACCATTCTCCTGGTATCCCGCATCTCACATCACAGCGGCTCCCCCTCATATAAATAGCTCCCGGTCCAGCCAGATGCTGGGCCGGGTCGTGTCCCTCCTTTACACTCCTCTCAATGGCAATCTCCGCAAGGATCGTCGGGGTCATCCCCGCTCGCCTTGGCTCTACGCGCCTCAACCGGAAAGTGTTGCGCCTCATCGCCGGCCGCCCCATGGTCGAGTGGGTCTGGCAGGCTGCGCACGATAGCGGCCTCATGGATCCCGTAGTCGTCGCCACGGACTCCGAAGAGGTCGCGACCCTGTGCCAAACGCGGGAAATCCCCGTCATCATGACCTCGCCCGACTGCGCCAGCGGCTCCGATCGCGTGCGCGAGGTGGCCCGCCAAATCGACGCGGACATCTTCGTCAACATTCAGGGAGATGAGCCCACTCTCACCCCCGCCTTCTTCCCTCGCCTTTTGGCCCTCTTTGACCGCGACGAGGTGCAGGTGGCCACACTGGCCGTACGCTGCCCGCCTGAAGACATCGCCAATCCCAATGCCGTGAAAGTCGTGACGGCCGAAGACGGCAAGGCCCTCTACTTCTCTCGTGCGACCATCCCGTTTGACCGCGACGCGACCGGCTCTGGCGGTTACCGCAAGCATTTGGGTATCTATGCCTACCGCCGCGCTGCCCTGGAGCAATTTGCCGCCCTGCCGCCCGGGTGGCTCGAGCAGATCGAGCGCCTGGAACAGTTGCGCCTGCTCGAAAATGGAATCGACATCTACGTTGCTCCAGCGCCGTCTGACACGGTTGGCGTCGACACCGAAGAAGATCTGGCCCGCGCCGAAGCGGTGTTGCTGAAGCGTTTGCAAGGCTGAGCTCATCCTTCTGATAAGCGCGAACTCGCCCGCAAAAAATGAATTGCCCGCAAGAATCGGAGTGTGCGTTTGCAGCGAAATCACCAGAATCGAAACATGAATGCAACCGCCCAACTCGCTCCCTCAGTTCCTTCCGTGACGATTCCCTCGATGCCGCCTGTCAAGATTGATCCCGAGATCGCCTGGAACCAGCTTGTGGCGCGCGAGGCAGCCGCGCCCTTCTTCTATGCGGTTGTCACCACCGGCGTCTTCTGCCGTCCCAACTGCGGCAGCCGCCGTCCCCGCCGCGAGAACGTGCGCTTCTTCGCTACCGTTATCGAGGCCAGCGCAGCAGGCTTTCGTCCATGCCAGCGCTGCAAGCCAGGCGGGGCAGCCGTCAATCCCGTTGAAGAAGCGCGCGCCCATCTTGAAGCCAATACCGATCGCACCGTGCCCCTGGCGGAGTTGGCGCGAATCACCGGCATGAGTCCATTTACTATCCAGCGCCTCTTCAAGCAGGCCATGGGCGTCAGCCCGCTTCAATATCAGCGCGCTCTTCGCGCCGCAGGCCTGCGTTCCCAACTCAAGAAGGGCGATTCGGTTACCGACGCCATCTACAACGCCGGCTACAACTCCTCAAGCCGCGCCTACGAAGGCGCCCAGCTCGGCATGACGCCGGCACGATTTGCCTCCGGCGGCCGCGGCGAACACATCGGCTACGCCGTAGCCTCTTCGCCCTTTGGCTGGATGATCGTTGGCGCCACCGACCGCGGCATCTGCTGGCTGTCCCTGGCCGGAAACAAGTCCGAAGCAATCGCCACCCTGCGGGAAGAGTTTCCCCAGGCTGAGCTTCACGCCGACCCTTCGCTCGAAAGCTACGTCGACGCCGCTCTGCATAGCGTCCGCGAAGGCAATGACCTTTCCGAGAGCCGCAAGCTCGCCGACGCCCTCGATTTGCGTGGGACGGTGTTCCAACTCCGCGTCTGGCAGGCCCTTCGCTCCATTCCCCGCGGCGAAACCCGCAGCTACAGCCAGCTCGCGCGCGAGATCGGCCAGCCCAACGCCACGCGCGCCGTGGCCCGCGCCTGTGCCACCAACCGCGTCGCCGTTCTCGTGCCATGCCATCGCGTTGTCGGCGCCGGCGGCGCGCTCACCGGCTATCGCTGGGGTGTCGCGCGCAAACGCCAGCTGCTTGATGTCGAGCGGGAAGGGAACTAAGCCAATTCTGTGAATGGACTCTGTCGGGGCGCCTTCGACGTGCGCGCTGTGAATCAATATGCCTCCACAGTGCGCACTCCAAGGCGATAGAAATCTATCGGTATATCTAAGATTTTTTATCGGGGCGAACTGGAAACCACGCGCTTGGCACTCTTGCGCGGTTTGGAAAAGGCTGCCGTGTAACCCTCGCCGTCATAACTCCAAACCACCGGGCTGCTGCTCTTCTTGCAGTCGCGCGCGAAGATCGGATGGCGAAGTACGTCTCCCAGCCGCGCGCCAATCAGCCCGATTGCCGCCACAGCAAGAGACGGAATAATGGGATGCACCATGTGTTACTCCTTCAAAACTTGAAATAGTAGCCCGTTTGCCCCGGATCTCTCGCGTTCCCAAATCTGCGGAAACCCGGGACTTCCTAACTTGCTCAGAGTGTGAATCCACCGGAGGCGTAGATGGCCTGGCCGTTGATCCAGCCTGAATCATCGGATGCAAGGAATGCCGCAGCAGTTGCGATGTCCTGGGGTTGCCCTATCCTGCCCAACGGCGTTCGTGCCTCTGCCGCCTTTTGAAAGTCGCTCCCAATAAACCCAGCCGCATGCGCCCCTTCGGTCTCAATCATTCCCGGATTGAGCGAATTCACCCGAATCTTCTTCGGTCCAAGCTCCTTGGCCAGCGAGGACGTAATCGTGTCCACCGCTCCCTTGGTCGCGCTGTATACCGTCAGTCCCGGCACTCCGTCCACCACCACCGAGCTGATGTTCACAATGCTTCCGCCATTGGGGTTGAAGTGTGCCACGGCTTCCTTCGTCGTAAGCAGCAGGCCCAGCACATTCACATCGAAAATCTTGCGGTAATGCTCCGGTGTGATTTGCTCCAACGGCCCCACCTCGTAGATCCCCGCATTGTTCACCAGAATGTCGATCGGCCCAAATGCCTTTACCACCGCCTGCACCAGCGGCCCAATCGCGTCCGCATCCGCCACATTGGCTTGCACCGCAATCGCCTTGCCCCCGGCAGCCTTGATCTCCGCCACCAGCTTGTCCGCGTTCGCCTTGCTGCCTGAATAGTTCACCGCCACCGACGCGCCGCGTGCCGCCAGTTCCTTCGCAATACTCGCGCCAATGCCCTTTGAAGCTCCCGTCACCAGCGCCACTTTGCCACTCAGATTCGCCATCTTTCCGCTCCCGTCTCGAAACGTCTTCACTTCGACATTTCGATAACTATCGAATTGATTGCGGAAGCGGAAATTCGATTCACGATCTGCTCAGATTTTTACCGGCAGTTTGCCAAATTCATTCAGTAGCCGGCGGTGGACATCCCGCCGTCCCAAGAAGGCACAGCACCGACGCCAGCCCCTCCAGCACCCCCGGCCGCAGCGAAAGAAATGCATACTTCCCCTCGCGCCGCACCTCGATCACGCCCGCCGTCTCCAACTCCTTGATGTGGTGCGAAAGCGTGGCCGCAGAAATCGGCATCTCTGCGAGCGCTTCCGAACACCCCAGCGGACACTGGTGCTTCGCAATCCGCTCCAGCAACTCAAACCGCCGCGGATCCGCCAGCGCCTTCAGTACGGCGGTGCGCTGCGCATCCGTCAGCAGCGCAGGCTTGCGCACTTTTTCGTCCGCGGTCTGTTGCGTCTTTTTCACGGCTGTGTTGGATGCAATGTTACAGGATCACGAATCGCGCAGCGATCAATCGCCGCGTCACGCCGGCTTCTCCGCCGTAGCCAGCAGCGTCTGAAACTGCGGCGCCTCCGCATCGCGATCCACCACCGCTACATCGATCTCCGCGAACCCGGCCTTCTCCAGCATCGACTCGATCTCCGCCTCCGCAAACCCCAGCCACTCGTCCGCGTACAGCTCCCGAGCCTCCTCGAACCGATGCTTCGCCAAATCCAGAATCACCACCCGCCCGCCCGGCTTCAGAATCCGCGCCGCCTCGCCCAGCGCCCGCCCCGGATGCAGCGCATGATGCAGCGACTGCGAAAAGAACGCCACATCCACCGTCCCCGAATCCACCGGCAGCTCCTCCATGTCGCCCGCACGGAACTCCACGTTCCCCATCTCGTTCCGGACGGCGAGCTCCCGCCCCACATCCAGCATCTTCTCGCTGGCGTCCACCGCGATCACCCGCTCCGCCCGCCGCGCCAGCAGGAGCGAAAAGCTGCCATCCCCTGCCCCCAGATCGGCCACCACCATCGGCGGCATCAACCGCAGCAGCGCCTCCGCCAGGCTCTTCCAGCTTTTTCCCGGAACATAATCCTTCCCCAGCCGCCCGGCCATCGAGTCAAAGAAGCTCCGCATCCGGTCCTGCCGCTTCTTCACCACGCGCCGCATCGCCGCCCGGTCGCTCGCGGCCTCCGCCGTCTCCGCCTCCGCCCGCGCCAACAGGCCCTCCACAAACTCCCGCCCCGCGGCATCTTCCTGGTCCCGCAGCCGATACAGATTGCTCTTCCCCGTCCGCCGATCCTCCACCAGCCCCGCGTGCTTCAACTGCGACAAATGCGTGGAAATCGTGCTCTGGCCCATGGTCAGAATCTCCTGCAGCTCCGCCACAGACAGCTCCTCCGCCTTTAAAAGCATCAAGATACGCAGCCGGTTTGGCTCCGCCGCGGCCCGCAGAATTTTCACAATCGACGCCATAGACTTACAAGCTCGGGTTCTGGTATACATCAAGATATCACGATGCGTCGATAACTGCGATCCGGCAGATTCGCATCCAAGGAGATTGGAATGGCTACAACCCTCGAAATCACGGCTGCCGACTACAAAGTCGCTGACCTTGCCCTCGCCGACTGGGGCCGCAAAGAGATCGCCATCGCCGAGCACGAAATGCCCGGCCTCATGGCCATCCGCAACAAGTACGCCGCCGAAAAGCCCCTCGCCGGCGTGCGCGTCACCGGCTCGCTGCACATGACCATTCAGACCGCCGTGCTGATCGAGACGCTGACGAGCCTCGGCGCCGACGTCCGCTGGGCCAGCTGCAACATCTTCTCCACCCAGGACCACGCCGCCGCCGCCATCGCCGCCACCGGCGTCCCCGTCTTCGCCTGGAAGGGCGAGACCCTCGAAGAGTACTGGGACTGCACCTACCAGGCCCTCAACCACAAGGGCGGCAAGGGCCCGCAGCTTGTCGTCGACGACGGCGGCGACGTCACCCTGCTCATCCACAAAGGCTATGAGCTCGAGAACGGCGACAAGTGGGTCGACAGCGCCTCCGAGCAGCCACGAGGAGAAGGTCATCAAGGCCTCCTCAAGCGCGTCTACGCCGAGGATCCCCAGCACTGGCACAAGGTCGTCAAGGATTGGCGCGGCGTCTCCGAGGAGACCACCACCGGCGTGCACCGCCTCTACAAGATGCTGGAGCAGGGCAAGCTGCTCGTCCCCGCCATCAACGTCAACGACTCCGTCACCAAGTCCAAGTTCGACAACCTCTACGGCTGCCGCGAGTCGCTGGCCGACGGCATCAAGCGCGCGACCGACGTGATGATGGCCGGCAAGGTCGCCGTCGTCTGCGGCTACGGCGACGTAGGCAAGGGCTGCGCGCACTCGCTGCGCGGCATGGGCGCACGCGTCATCGTCACTGAGGTCGACCCCATCAACGCCCTGCAGGCCGCCATGGAAGGCTTCGAGGTCACCACCATCGAAGACACGCTGGGCCGCGGCGACATCTACGTCACCTGCACCGGCAACGTCGACATCATCACCCTCGAGCACATGCACAAGATGAAGGACCAGGCCATCGTCTGCAACATCGGCCACTTCGACAACGAGATCCAGGTGGACCGCCTCAACACCGACAAGACGCGCCACGAAGCTCAACATCAAGCCGCAGGTCGACAAGTACACGTTCGCCGACGGCCACGAGATCTTCCTCCTCGCCGAAGGCCGCCTGGTCAACCTGGGCTGCGCCACCGGCCATCCCAGCTTCGTCATGTCCAACTGTTCGCCAACCAGACGCTGGCGCAGATCGACCTGTGGACGAACAAGGACACCTACAAGATCGACGTCTACACGCTGCCCAAGAAGCTCGACGAAGAGGTGGCGCGCCTGCACCTGGAAAAGATCGGCGTCAAGCTCACCACGCTAACCAAGCGTCAGGCCGACTACATCGGCGTGCCGGTCGAAGGCCCCTACAAGTCCGACCACTACCGCTACTAACGGTGATCGAAAAGTCGCTCTAGGTTCAGTGTCAGGGCACGACTTTAGTCGTGCCGCAAACTTCGAAAACGATTGCGGGCTTTAGCCCCTGACGAAGTTCGATCAACCCGCAGCCCGGGTGCCCCAGGTCTCTCGCTTTTGGAGACCTGGGATACCTCAAAATCGAACGTGCGAACAGTCCCAGAGTCCCTTATGGAATCACCGTTTCGTTTCTCCTTCGAACTCTTCCCCCCGCGCACGCCGGAAGCCGCGGCCAAGCTCCCCAACGTCCTCACACAACTCGCCGCCGCCCGGCCTGACTACTTCTCCGTCACACACGGCGCAGGCGGCTCCGACCAGGACGGCACCTACGAGACTCTCCTCACCGTCGTGAACCAGACCGGCGTTGAGGTCGCGCCGCATCTCACTTGCATCGGCTCCACGCGCGCCAAAATCGCCGCCCTGCTCGACAAGTACCGCGCAGCCGGCGTCAAGCGCATCGTCGCCCTGCGCGGCGATCTGCCCGCCACCGCCTACACCTCCGCGGCGCCCGGCGAGTTCCGCTACGCCAACGAACTCGTCTGCTTCATCCGCGAGCAGCACGGCGACCACTTCCACATTGAAGTCGCAGCCTACCCCGAGATGCATCCCCAGGCCGGCAACCCCACCGCCGACTTCGACAACTTCCGCCGCAAGGTCGAGTGCGGAGCCGACGGCGCCATCACCCAGCTCTTCTACAACGCCGCCTCATATTTTCATTTTCTCGAGCGCTGCGACAAGGCCAACATCACCATTCCCATCACGCCCGGCATCATGCCCATCACGGGATTGGCCAACATCGTGCGCTTCTGCACCAGCTGCGGCGCCGACCTCCCGCGCTGGATCCGCCTCCGCCTCGAAGAGCTTGAGGACGACAAGCCCGCCCTTCAGGACTTCGGCCTGAACGTCGTCACGCGTCTCTGCGAAGCGCTGCTGCGCGGCGGCGCTCCCGGCCTGCACTTCTACACCATCAACCAGGCCGACCCCACGCTCAGAATCTGGGCCAACCTTGCGGTTGCCGCCGGCGCTTGAGAGTGCGGCAGCGGCGCCTTTCCGAGACGCTGCTGCCTAACTCCTCACACTGCCCAACCCGCCCACGAATCCCCCATTCCCCCCCCCAGAGATGTCATCCCGCAGCGGAGCGGAGGGATCCGCAGTTGTTCTTGCCTTTGCTTTGTCCTCATTGAATGGGTGGGTGCCCGTCTTAGCTTGCTCTGTTAGGACGAAAGAGCACTCAGTCGGTCCTAGCTACAACCAGCACCAATAACCAGGGTGCTTCACAATTTGCACACGAGGATGCAGATTCTTCAGTCTTCCGGCGTCACTCTTCACATTCAATTCCAGGGTGAAATGACCGTTCCTCTTGCCCTCGAAATCACCGAGAAAGCAACTGATCGAGTCGTTACTCCACCCGCCAGCTCTGATCGGCTTGGATTGCCAATTCTTAACCGGCGTCGTTCCATCCCAAATCTTCCAGTCCAGGTTCAGCAGGGGCGGGGTGTTGCACTCATATCCAGGACGTGACGGCGCCAGATTGCAATCAAGCTCTTCAAGTCCCATTTGCCGGTCTACGTCAAGCCAGACATGATAATCGTGTTTTCCGACAGGGAACTCCTGACTGCGCCAGACTCCCTCAACTAATGGCACCGGAAAGCTGGGAGCGGGCGTGCAGTGAAGCGACATCGTCGCTGCACTCGCCATCATCCGATTCGAAAGTGCGCCCCAGCCCACTGCTGCGCGGATGAAATGTCGCCTATTCATGTCGTCATACTTCTATTCGAGTGCCATACCATCACGTCTTCGCGTGTGCACATCAAGAATCGTACGCAAGACAGGTCACTGGCGAACGCTCAAGCGGACACAATCGAAACTGTCACAACCGAGCAGCACTAGCCTTTGCTCCCAAACATCCGTCGCATCCCCCGCCACACGGCGCTATGCATGAGCTGCATCTGCTCGGCCTTCAACTTCGCATACGAATCCCGCACATACACATCGAACTCCGGCGGCCACCCGATCGTCGATCGCCGCTCCGAGTAGTCCCCCTCCGCCCACTTCGACAGCACCGCCTTGTATCCCACCACGTGCGTCACAAAATCCAGCAGGCACTGTGGCATCCGTTCTTCCACAATCAGATACGCCTTCTCGATGATGATCTTCTCCCGCACATCGTTCAGCGGCATGAAGATCGTCCGAATATAGAGCTCCCACTCTTTCAGCTCCGAGTCCTGCACCGGATAGCTCTGTTTTTTGCCCAGCCGCGCCAGCAGTGAGCGGTATGCAATATTCCCCGCCTCCGACGCCACATACAACGGCCCGTAGAACTCGTTCAGCCGCTTGTTCACCAGCTCCAGCTTGTCGCGCCGCTGCGCCAGCATATGCGCGCTCACAAACGTAAGCGCATATCCGATAAACGCCACAACCACCGTAAGAATCGCGGCGTTCTGCAAAATGTTCGGAACCGACGAAAGCACAGAAAAATCCATCACCCCGGCCTCGGCGATGAGTATACGTACAGGCAGCCAGTCCTGGTTGTGACGCGCGTCAGTGCACGTCTTCGAATGGTCTATACGAACCCGTCACGCCTCACGTCAATCTGTCCCTCTGTCCCTTTGTCCCTTGACCCTTTGTCCCTCCGTCTCTCGTCAAAACCCCTCAGTGCGGCGTGACGCCCTTCTTCAGCAGCAGATTCCCATACTTGCGCGTCTCGCCCGTCATGACGATGGCGAACGCCCCTCGCGCGCGCTCGTAAAACGCGTATCGCTCCAGCCGAACCGGCTGCGGCGCGTGCGTCAGGTGCTTCTTCAGCACGCCCACATAGTCCTCCTCCACCGCCGGATCGAGCGTGTCCCCCTCCACCACCGCCATCATCGCCAACGGCGGCGCGTACGAGTCGAGTTCGAACAGCGGCAGAATCCCGTCCAGCAGATCCGCCACCCCAATCCCGTCGCTGCGCAGCACCTGCGGCCCCAGCGAGTGCCCCGGAAAGTGCGCGTCCGCCAGCACAATCTCATCCCCGTGTCCCATGCGATGAAGCACGGCCAGCAGCTCCGGCCCGATGAACTTCGAGATCCCCTTCAGCATCGCGTTCTCTCCTCGGTGTTCTCCCTGAGCATAACGCGCAACCGTGCGGTGATAGCATTCCACTCGATGATGCCAAAACCGCGTCCGCGATTTCGTTGTCCCTTGTCCCTCTGTCCCTTTGTCCCTATTCTTCTCACCGCATTCGCAATCCAGCAGCTTTCCTCCGCCGCTCCTCCAACAAACTCCAACCTCATCGTCGCCTACGTCTTCCCGCAGCAAACACTGCTCCAGTCCGGCCAGATCGATCCCCACCTCGTCACCCGCATCAACTTTGCCTTCGCCAACATCCAGGACGGCCGCATGGTACTCGGCCATCCCGACGACGCCGCCAACCTCGCCTTCCTCACGTCACTCCGCCACGACAATCCCAACCTCACCATCCTCATCTCCGTCGGCGGATGGCTCTGGTCCGGCGGCTTCAGCGACGCCGTCCTCACCGAGCAATCCCGCCAGACCTTCATCCAAAGCGTCCTCGACTTCCTCCGCCAATATCACCTCGACGGTCTCGACATCGACTGGGAATATCCCGGCCTTCCCGGCGCCGGTCACCTCTTCCGCCCCGAGGACGGCAAAAACTTCAACATCCTGCTCAAGGAACTCCGCGCCGCCTTCGACCGCGAATCGCGCCATGGCGCCAGGCTCTACCTCACCATCGCCGCCGGCGCATCCGACGACTTCCTCGACCATACCCAGATGGCCGTCGCCCAGCGCTACCTCGACACCGTCAACCTCATGGCCTATGACTACTACGAGCCCGTCTCAG
The DNA here is from genome assembly GCA_963846375.1 of uncultured Acidobacteriota bacterium. Taxonomy (GTDB): domain Bacteria; phylum Acidobacteriota; class Terriglobia; order Terriglobales; family Acidobacteriaceae; genus Telmatobacter. Next base: position 43,457 of record CAWJVV010000010.1, on the reverse strand, counting down.
GACCGCTCACCGGCCATCACGCACCGCTCTTCACCAACCCCGCCGACCCCATCAAGATCTCCGCCGACGCCTCCGTCCGCACTTTCGAAAAAGCCGGCGTCCCCGCCAACAAGCTCGTCCTCGGCGTCCCCTTCTACGGACACATGTGGGGCGAAGTCCCCGACCAGAACCACGGCCTCTATCAGCCCGGCAAACCCATCCCGAACGCCTACGCCCCCTTCAGCCAGATCGAATCCACCATGCTCAACCAAGGCTTCACCCGCTACTGGGACCCGGTATCGAACGTCCCCTGGCTCTACAACGCCGATACCCGCGTCTTCGTCTCCTACGAAGACGCGCAATCCCTATTTGAAAAATGCCGCTACATTCGCGACCACAAATTAGGCGGCATCATGTTCTGGAACTATGCCAACGACGACGCCGGCAACACGCTCCTGAAAACCATCAACTCCGGCCTGCACGCCTCCGCCGGCGCCAAGCGATAATCAAATCCGGAGGCACCCATGTCCGAAGCCCTTCCCGAAACTTCCGATCTCTTCCTCGAATTCTCCCGCCACAAACTGCTCGACCAATACTGGCCGCGCCTGCGCGCCTGCGTCGAATCCCTCAGCGAGGATCAAGTCTGGTGGCGTCCCAACCCCGCCAGCAACAGCATCGGCAACCTCGTCCTTCACCTCAACGGCAACGCCACCCAATGGCTCATCGGGCCCTTCCGCAAGATCCAGGACACCCGCGACCGCCCCGCCGAATTCGCCCGCACAGAAGGCATTGCTCCCGCTGAGCTCGTCTCCATCCTCGGCAACACCATGTCCAGCGCCGCTGAAGTCTTTGCCTCGCTCACCAAGGCCGACCTGCACGCCCACTACGACATCCAGGGCTACCACGTCACCGGCCTGCATGCCGTCTACCAGGTTGTGGAGCACTTCGGCCTGCACTACGGCCAGATCGCCTACATCACCAAGCTGCTGCGCGAAACCGACCTCGGCTTCTATCGCGAGCTCACCGCCACCGGCCGCACCGCACGCCCCGCCGGCTCCATGCCGTAGTCATCCCCGCCGCACCATCGCTATCAAGGAATGACGCGCCAATGACAGTTGCATGACAACTCCGCACCCGCCTCGCGCCATCATCTTCAATATGCGGTCGATTCCTTGCTGTCGTAGGGTTTCCCGTATTTATTGGTGTGAGGCGCAGGCGCATGCGGCGAATTTGGCAGCGGAATTACTCCAACATCCGTATGGCCCGCGGCAATGTTCACCTTGTGCGACAGTGCTTTCAGCTCATCCGCTTCGATTCCCTGAACCCACACTTCCATGCGGTAGTTGCCTGGCGCAACACTCGGAATCTTGAACGCTCCGTGCGGCTCGGCGACCGCGAAGTAGGGCGTCGTCAGGGCGATGACCACCGCGCTCATCTCCGGATGAATGTTGCAAAAAATATAGGAAATGCCTTCCTTGCCAAAGGTCACTTCGCGTGTGGATCCGGCTTCGTACAGACCAAGGTCAAAGCGGCGTCCATCGAACAGCGAAAATACGTTGTGAAAGAACGGATCCGCATTGGGGAACTGCACAACACTCCCCACGGGAACCACCAGCAGGTGCGGCGAAAACTCCTTGTTCTTTTGCAGCAGCGTGTATTTGTGGACTGGATCCGCCGGGGCGGGCTGCCCGTCGAGAGGCACCAGCCAGATCGCCGCCGGGGGATAATCCAGCGACTTTCGCGTCGCTCCTTTGGCGCTGGTTTCCGGGACCCCCAAACGCGCCGTTACATCGAACAGCTCCTGCGCTTCTGCCACGCGCAGTTCTCCCGTCAACATCAATGCCGCAAGCGCGGCCATACGGAATAATCGAAACCCAATGCGCATTCTTAGAACCTGTAGCCCGCGGCCACACCGTATACATTCGCCAACCACAAGTTGCCCGTCGCCGATTTGCTCTCGATCCGCCGGTACTCAAAGGAAAACAGCGTATACGCGGTCGGACTGTAAATCATATTCGATGTCACTGTGGCGTTGCGCGCCAGGTTCTGATACCAGCCCCCTCCCGCACTGATATACGGACGCACCTCGCCCGCGAAGGCGTTGTCGATGCCGAACGCTTCGTTCAGCTCAAGGCGTTCTCCCACCCGTGTCTTCAGCTCCGCCCATCCTCCCACATCATCCAGCGCGTGATAGCTGTCATCCACGGGCCTCCACACATAGTCTTTGAATGTGCCCGCACCCAGTCCTCCAAGCGCCGCGCCCCGGTACGCGTTGCCGCTCAGCTCAAAGAAACGCGTAATGGGAATGCGATAGTCGAACGTGGCTGCCCACGCGTCATAGTGATAATCGTCTCCGCGATGCGGGCTATAGTACCCGCCCACTCCAACCTGCAGTCCTGTCGCCTTGTCGCCGTGTGCATACCCAAGCCGCCCCTCGCTTCCCGGCCTCCGGCTCTGTTCAGCCTCGCTCGCGCTCGTCGTTACGGTGATATTGCCATTCAGCTGCGCAGGATTGGGCACATCCGCCAGTGCGGCTTGCACGACAAAGTGCGAGCGGTCATATTCCGCCCCAACCTGCGGAATCCAGTTCCACAAATTCCCTGACCACCCCAGCCCCGGCACTGCTACCGCCGTAAGCGAAGTGGGCGTGTTCGGATTCACAATCGGCCGGTCCAGCGCCATGAATGCCCGTGCCGCACCCCACGCCAGCTCCGCGTGTGCCGTCCGCAGCCGCGCAACCCCACCGCTCGAGTAGCTGTTCGTCGATGCGCTTCCAAAAAAGTCGGCGCGCACGTCTCCTGACGACGCGGCTCCAAACAGGTGCGGTCCCCGCGCATCCAGCCCCAGCACCGTTTGCCGCACCGAAATACCCGCCGTGCCATTCCCACCCAATGCCACCGTCGGCGTCTGAATCAAGTCCACCCCCGTGGAATTGAAAAAACCATTCATCAGGATCAGCCCCGTCAGTTTCACCGGAAACTTCGACGCGCTCTCCACCTTCGCCTGTTCGTGCGTGGCAATCTCGCTTTGTTGCAGCTCCTGTTGCTCGCGCAGTGCACTCACCTGCGACTCCAGTCGTCCCGCCGCGTCGCTTGCATCCTGTTCGGCAGCCATCGAGGGTGCATCGTTCCGCGCTCCCACAAAATTCGCCTGCAGCGCGGCCACCTGTTTGCGCAACTCGTCGATCCGCGCTTGCGAATCCTTCAGCGCCGTCTCCTCCTGCGCCAGCATGGCCGCCAGCCTGTCCACCTGCTGCTGCAGTGCCTGCGTTGAAGGCGCCGCATTGCTGGTCGCTGCTTGCGCCACAACAACGCCTGGCAGCAACATAAGCAGTGCCGGCAACCACAAGGGTCTGGGTCGAATCACTGGAACTCCTCCTTACAGGGAACGACTCTTGGCGAGCCCGGATGCCGTCCTCATACGGGTGTCCCCATCAGCGGGTCGCTGCTGATGGGGTGGTCACATCTTTTCGGGCAAATTCGCGTTGCAGTACCAATCGAAATACCGTCTCGCCGGGCCGGCTGCTCACCAGGGTCACGGCGCCTCCATGTTCCTTGGCAACCGCATCGGCCAGCGTAAGCCCCAGCCCCGTACCGCTTTGTTTTCCATTGCTCACAAACGGCTGGAAAAGCGAACCGCGAATATGTTCCGCCACACCCGGACCGGAATCCGTCACGGACACGGCAATTGAAGTCTCCTTCACCTGAATCGCAACCACTACCTCGCGCCGTCCCTCGGCGCTGCGCGCTGACTGGCATGCGTTCAGTAGCAGGTTATAAATGGCTCGCTGCATCTGCTTGGAGTCCACAAGCGCCGTGGCGTCGGCGTCATCATCGCACTCCAGCCGCACCAGCACCCCTTCGGCTTCCGGATGCGAGCGCAAAAGCGCAATCGCCTTCTCCGCGATTCTCAGCACCGACCCCTGCTCGCGATGAAACGCCGCGCCGCCCTTGCTCAGGATCAGCAGCGAATCCAGCAGCTCAGTCGCCCCATCCACTGCCACCTCGATATCTTCAAGCAACTCACCCCGTTCCTGCGCCGTCAAGTGCGAAGACGACAGAAACTCCGCATTGGCAAACACCGCCGCCAGGTAGTGCCGCAGATCGTGAGAAACCGAGCTCGCCATGCTGCCGATCGTCGCCAGCTTCTCCGCATCCAGCAGCGCGCGATGGTTCGCCTGGATCTCATCGCGCATCCGCGCAAACGCATCGCTCAGTTCCTGCACCTCGCGCGTGCCCTTTTCCGGAAGCCGGTGCGACGGATCGCCCAGCCCAAAGGCCTTCACGCCCTGTGCCAGTGTCTCCAGCGGCTGCGTCAACGCGCGCGAAAACACAACCATCAAAAGCGATCCCAGAACCACCGCGCCCACGCCCAGCAGAAGCACCAGCTCGTTGATGTCGCGGATGGCCTGCTCCGCCGGCGCGAATGACTTCAAAACCACCAGCCGCAGATCGCTCTGCGCCTCGCCCGTAAGGTCGGTTTCCACCACAAGGTACTTCTGCCCGCCCAGGGCAATCTCCGAGATCGGCCCGCCCGGCACAATATGCGCTGTTTTGTTCCCCAACTCCTGCTGAAGAGCTGTCGAAAGCGTGCCGGCTACAATCGTCCCGCCCGCAAAAAACGCGGCATCGTCGTCCGAGGCATGGCTGATCAAGCCAAGCACATCTTTGTCGATCCGGTATCCGCTCACCACATATCCCAGCAGCGTCCCATGAATCGCGTCGCCGAAATAAAGCGGCCTTGCCGAAACATCGAAGAGGCGGCCGTCCGACGCGATGTAATGCTGTCGCGGACTCGCGATCACCTGTCCCACTGACCGCGTAAGTGCCTCGCTGGCAGGAGCCGCGCCCTCCGTGAACACGGTCAGAACGTGTTCCTGGCTGTCGGCCAGCGCAAACAGATCGCATCCCGCCCGGTCCCACAACCCCACCGCTCCATCGGCGATGGTGGGCTGGTCGTTGGTCGTCATCAAAGCCTTGAGAGTGGGCAGATCGGCAAGCAGCGCATTCTCGTGCGTCAGGGTTTCGCGGCGCTGCCTCTGCAAGTTGCCGAACGTGACCAGCGAATGTTGCAAATCCGCCGACAGATCCTCTTCCACGTGCCGCCGCACCCGGTCCCGCACAATCAGCAGGCTTCCCACCGTCACCGTCATCACCACGGCAATCAGCACGGAAACAAGCAGGACGCGGGTTCGGACATTGCGAAAATCCGGCATTCCGGGTCCTACCCCCTGCAGCAGAAACCAAGTAGGCATGTCTCAAAGGCGGTCAAGTAGTTTCAGCGAAAGCACTCCGCTGAGACGAAGAAATCACTCTAATCTATCCGTCCCTCAGTCCCTCAGTCCCTCAGTCCCTTAGTCCCACAGTCCCTCTGTCCCTTAGTCCCTTAGTCCCTCTATCCCTCTGTCCCTTGATCCCTCCTGGTCCCTGATCCCTGATCCCTGATCCCTGTCTTTCACGGCGCAAACTTATACCCAGCCCCATAAATCGTCTGCAAATGCCGGGGATTGGCCGGGTCGGCCTCCAGTTTCTGCCGCAACTTCAGAATCTGGTTGTCGACCGTGCGTGTCGTCGGATAGGAATTGTAGCCCCACACATCGTTCAACAACTCGTCGCGGCTCAACACGCGATCGGGATTCGCAGTGAAAAATTTCAGCAGCTTGAACTCGTGGGCCGTCAGGGTGATCGGTACGCCCGCGCGGCTGGCCGTCATCTTCAGGAAGTCAACTTCGCAGGATCCGAACTTGTACGTCGCCACCGGCTCCGGCCTGCGCCGCCGCCGGATGTGCGACTGCACCCGCGCCAGTAATTCGCGCGGGCTGAATGGCTTGGTAATGTAATCTTCAGCCCCCAGTTCCAGCAGCAGAACCTTGTCCACCACTTCGCTGACCGCGCTCAGTATCAGTACCGGGGTATCCGGAGAAACGCTCTTGATCTTCTTGCAAACGTCGCGGCCCGAAACCTGCGGCAGGATCAGGTCCAGCACTACCGCCACCGGCGAGCAGGAGCGAAAGGCGTCAATCCCCGACTGGCCGTCCCCGGCCACCTCGGTCCGGTAGCCCTGTTCGTGAAACAAGCGGTGCAGCACCTTCTGCATCCGCGGATCGTCTTCCACAATCAGGATGGTTCCCAGCTCCTCAGACATGGCCGCCGCTCTCCCTGTGCGTCTCAATCCCCGCCATATTCCATTGCAGCAAAGATTTAGACGTTCGGGCAAGCATTCGCCTAGAAGTGACATTGAAATGACAATTTCGACGGGACAAGGAAACCGGAAGCAGACATTCACCCCAAAACGTTGTCAAGAGCAAGACCTGTTGAAAACATTCGAAGTTTAAGAAAAACAAGGATAAGATTTCCTAAAACAATTGGTAAAGAACTCGACGAATCTGTTATACTGGTTTCAGAAGTCAGAAAAAGGCCTGCCGATTCCGGTGGGCCTTTTCCTTTGGACAACTCCGCGACCACCAGAGGAAAGGAGGGAAGATGTGCCGCACTCTCGTCGTCATCAGCTAATCACTTCATCACTCAATCACTTGGCACTTTCTGTTCACGGTCCACTGTTCACTGTTCGCTGATCTAGTGATCCAAATCACACTCAGCATTTAAGTACCATCCAACCGACTGACTACAAAGGGGTTCAACGATTTTATTTTTCTGCACTTTGTATGTGCTCCCACCCTCCCGGCCGGATGAAAATGGCATTCGGGGATGCCGTGAAACGAGCGCGTTATCGGACGCAAGCGCATCAGGATGGGAACTCGACCGGCGTTGGAGAAATCAGTAAACTAGGTTGCTCTGTAGTTTCTCCGCCGTCCTCACATGTTATTGCGGAACGTATTTATAGTTTTCGGGGCTCTGTTTCTGGCAGCAAGCGTGTCGGCGGCAGCAGCCGACCTCGCCTCGCCGGCCCGCCTTGCGAAGCCGCACAGGCACGTTAGTCCAGCCCACAACCAGGGAAAGCACGCAGCGGTAGCCGCCACGCGCAGGCACGCGCTCGCGTCGCGCAGGTCTGCCGGTGTCCGGTCCACGTCGCGCCGCAGCGCTCAGGGTCGCTTCGCGGCGCGGACAAGACATGGCCGCGCGATCCGTGCCGTCGCCTCGGAAAGCACTGCGGAGCCGGTGGCTGAGCGGGTCACGCTCGAGAGCCATCGCCGCATCCTTTCTGTGGCGCCGCTGATTGGCTCGGCCGAGTCCCTCGCCCGGCAAAACACGATGGCCGACGCCGAAGGCCTGGAGCGGATCCTGGACGAGGACGACCTGGCAGACCGGATCGCCCAGAAGCTGCTGGTGCCGGTGCCGGCGTCGCCGTCGCTGGTGGTGAACGGCAACTTGCCGGAGAACCACAAGTACTGCCGCCCCTGGACGGCGGACTTCCTGACCGACCTGGCCAAGGCCCACGAGGCCAAGTTCGGCCATCCGCTCGAGGTGAGCTCGGCGGTGCGAACGGTCGAGTACCAGAAGCAGCTGATGATGATCAACGGCAACGCCGCCGCCGCCGAAGGCGACATCGTCAGCCCGCACCTGACCGGCGCGACCATCGACATCGCCAAGAGCGGCATGACCCGGGCCGAGCTGAGCTGGATGCGCGGGTGGCTGCTGCCTCTGCAGACGTCGGGGAGTATCGATGTGGAGGAGGAGTTCCACCAGAGGTGCTTCCACATCACGGTATACAAGAACTACACGCCGCCGCCTGCGCCGGGAACTACAGGCGCGCAAGAAGCGTACAACGCCTCGTGCTCAAGTGGCTTCCCGCGATCTGTAGTAACCATTGCCCCAGATTTCTCTTGAAAATGATGCCCGGGGTTGCAGCTTCGGGGTACAATCGCGTGCAGCAATCGCACTGCCATCGTTGGGGGCCCGTTCGTTTCCTCGCCGGGGGGCAGGGTCCTGAAAGTATTGCAACCGATCAGAGCCGCTCGCAGTCTGTAACCGCGAGCATGTGAGCGCCCGCACATCAAGTCCGGTTTGCGGGGGACCGCGTGCAATGCGGCTCAAAACATTGTTGAGAGGCGGAAATGACTGACACGAGTGTGCAACCAACAGCCGAGGGAACGCCGCAGTTAAGCCAGATGGAGCGCGTGGTGGACGTGTTCACCGCTCCCTCGAAGACATTCACCGACATCAAGAACGGCCACCGGAGCTGGTGGATGCCGTTCCTCATCATGGTCGTCCTCGGCTACGCGTTCTTCGACGTGGTGAACTCGAAGGTGGGCATGCGCCAGGTGTCGGAGAACCAGATCAAACTGAGCCCCAAAGCCGAAGAGCGCATGTCGCAGCTGACGCCGGAGCAGCGCGAAGGGCAGATGAAGATCTCCGCTTACATCACGGAAGGTTTCTTCCTGGCATCACCTGTCTTCGTGATCCTGATGGGAGTGGTGATTTCTGCCGTCATGCTGGGGACCATCAACTTTGGCTTCGGCGGCAAGGCGAAGCTTCGGGAGCGTGCTCGCGGTGTGGATGTACGCGATGTTGCCCTCGTTGATCAAAACGCTTCTGGCGATAATTGTGATATATGCCGGTTCGGCGCCGGAGTCATTCAACATCAGCAATCCTGCGCCGACGAACCTGGGTGCGTTTCTGAGCCCGACCGACACTAACCCGGCGCTTTACGCGCTGGCCACATCGCTTGATGCAGTGACCATCTGGACGCTGGTCCTGGTGGGAATCGGAACGTCGATGGTGGCAGGCGTGAAGCGGAGCGCCGGTTACATTGCTGTGTTTGGCTGGTGGGCAGTAATTGTCCTGGTAGGCGTTGGTTATCGCGCGGTCGCGGGGTAGTTTTTCGCAGAAGAAACGGCGCGCATCGAGCGATGCGCGCCGTTTGCTTTGGGAAGTGGAAACCAGGGCAGATTCGTGGTATCCCGCCCTTGCGGCAGGAAAAACCGCAAGGGCCGGGCACGGAGGGTTTGTGGCTGGGATAGTTTCTGACCCCTTTTCGGTGCTCGCCGTTGTTGTTTGGGGGCTGGGCGGAAAGGCCTGCGGCTCGTTCCGCTATTCGGTCCAGCGGCGCATGATGAGTGTGGCGTTGATGCCGCCGAAACCGAAGGAGTTCGACAGGGCCACGTCGAAGCTGTGGGGGACGGCCTTGTTGGGCACGTAATCCAGACGGCACTCGGGGTCGACGTTTTCGAGATTGATGGTGGGCGGGCAGCACCTGGTGCTGCAGGGCAAGCACGGTGATGCCGGCCTCGAGACCGCCGGCGCCGCCGAGCAGGTGGCCGGTCATGGACTTGGTGCCGCTGACCTTGAGCTTGCGGCTGAGGGCGTGTTCGCCGAAGACCCGCTCGATGGCAAGCGACTCGTTGCCGTCGCCCGCGGGTGTGGACGTGGCGTGGGCGTTGACGTAGCCCACTTCTTCGGGAGCGATGCCCGCATCGTTCAGGGCGGCGCGCATGCTGCGCTGGGCGCCCTGGCCTTCGGGGGCGATGCCGGTCATGTGGTAGGCGTCGGCGCTCATGCCATAGCCGATGACCTCGCCGAGAATCTTTGCGCCGCGCTTTTTCGCGAACTCGAGCTCTTCGAGGATGAGCATGCCGGCGCCTTCTCCGATAACGAAGCCGTCCCGGTCCTTGTCGAACGGGCGGCTGGCGCGCTGCGGCTCATCGTTGCGGGCGGAGAGAGCGCGCATGGCGGCGAATCCGCCCACGGAGAGCGGCGTGACGGCGGCTTCGGAACCGCCGGCGATCATGACGTCGGCGTCGCCGTGAAGGATCATCCGGACAGAGTCGCCAATGGAGTTGGCGGAGGTAGCGCAGGCGGTGGCGGTGGCGGAGATGGGTCCCTTGGCACCGTAGCGGATGGAGATGTGGCCGGCCGCCATGTTGATGATGGTGGCCGGAATGAAGAAGGGCGACAACTTGCGCGGGCCGCCGTTGATCAGGTTGGCGTGCTCGCGTTCGATGATCTCGAAACCGCCGATGCCGGAGCCAATGAAGACGCCCACGCGGTCGGCAATCTCGGGCGTGATCTGGAGGCCGGACTGGGTGAGGGCCTCCTGGGTAGCGGCGAAGGCAAAGTGGATGAAGCGCCCCATTTTGCGCGCTTCCTTTTTGTCGACGAAGTTGAGCGGGTCGAAGTTTTTGACCTCGCAGGCGAAGGTGACGGGGTACCCGGTGGTGTCAAAGCCCTGAATGGGCGCCGCACCGCTGGCGCCCGTAAGGAGTTTCTGCCACACTTCGGGAGCGGTGTTGCCAACACCGCATACCAGCCCGAGGCCGGTAATGACAACTCGACGATTCAAGGGCTACTTGCCTTTCGCGGTCTTTTCGTTCTTCTCGATGTACTCGATGGCGTCCTTGACGGTCTTGATCTTCTCGGCATCTTCATCGGGAATTTCGAGGTCAAAGGCTTCCTCGAACTGCATGACGAGCTCGACGACGTCGAGCGAGTCGGCGCCCAGGTCTTCCTGGAAACTCGCGCCCGGGGTCACCTCGGCTTCGTCGACCTGCAGTTGCTCCACAATGATCTGCTTCACCTTCTCTTCCACGGCCATGCGTGTTTCTCCTCTTTGGGGGTTGGAACTGCCCGAAATGGGGTGAGTTTGCTCGGGCTCCGCGTGCCTACTCTATCGGCCCGGGGCGGGTGAGCACAACCGCGCCGCGGGAAAAAACGCCTGCGGACCCGAAAGATCAAGTCTAAAGGGCGGGTGGATGTGTGTAAAGGCGCGCTCTGCATTGGGATGCGGGCGGTTGGGAATTTAGCGGGCGTACCAAAAAAGAGAACTGCGGCGGAGGAATTACGGGCGACTAATGCACAGCGGAAAGGCGTATATTAGGCGAAAAGATAAAGGGGTGCTCTTATGCAGGCTGTTCTGGCGGCGATGGCGGCTCTGGCGGGAATCCTTATAGGCTATTGGCTCCGCAGCGTGGCGGCGGCGCGGGAGAAGCAGCAGCTGGAGGCGCGTCTGGCAGAAGGGGCGGCGAGCCTGGCGACGGTGCGTGGAGAGCTGGGGCAGGCACAGGCGGTGGCCGCGGCGCGGGCCGGATTTGAGTCGCTGGCCGCTGAGCGGGAACGAACGATTGCGCACATTGCGGGTGAACGCGAGGAACTGCGGGGCGCCCTGCAGGCGGGCGTGGAGGAACAGCGGCGCCAGGCGGCGCGGGTGAGTGGATTGGAAGCCGAGCTGCGCAACGAGCGCGAGAACATGGCGGAGAAGCTGGCTCTGCTGGAGGGCGCGAAGCAGGCGCTGGCGCATCAGTTCGAAGCGCTTGCCGGCGAGGTGCTGGAGAAGAAGGCGAAGTCGTTTGCGGAGTCGAGCCAGAGCGATCTGGGGAACTTGTTGTCGCCGCTTCGCGAACAGATCAAGGAGTTCCGCGAGAAGGTGGAGCAGGCACAGAGCGACTCAAAGGATGGCGTGACCACCCTCCGAACCCTCATCGGCAATCTAGGTACCATGAACCAGCAATTGTCTGAGGAGGCGCGGAACCTGTCGACGGCGCTGCGGGGATCGGCGAAGGCGCAGGGGGATTGGGGCGAGTTTATTTTGCGCGACCTGCTCGACAAGGCCGGGCTGCGTGAAGGCGAGGAGTATCAGTTCCAGCAGTCGTTTGCGGGCGCGGAGACGGAGAGCGGCGAGCGCGCGCGGACGGTGCGGACCGACGTGGTGCTGTATCTGCCGGGCGGGCGGCATTTGGTAATCGACTCGAAGGTGTCGCTGAACGCGTATACGGATTGCGTGAACGCGACAGCGGACGATGCGCGGAAGGCGGCGCTGAAGCTGCATATATCCAGCGTGCGCGGTCATATCGCGGGGCTGGCGAAGGCGGGGTATCACCGGCTGCCAGAGCTGGAGGCGCCCGACTTTGTGGTGATGTTTGTGCCCGTGGAACCGGCGTTTTTGATGGCGCTTCAGGCGGATGGCGAGTTGTGGGCCGATGCGTACAAGCAGGGCATTCTGCTGGTGGGGCCGACGACGCTGCTGTACGTGATCCGCATTATCAATGTGCTGTGGCAGCAGGAGCGGCAGGCGCGCAACGTGCGCGAGGTGATGGAACGCGGCGCGGAGCTGTATGAGAAGTTTGTGGGGTTCGTGACCGATATGGAAGTGCTGGGGGAAAGCCTGCGGAGGAGCGGCCAGAACTACGAGAGCGCGATGAAGAAGCTAGCGGACGGACGCGGGAACTTGATCCGCCAGGTAGAGATGCTGAAGAAGCTGGGGCTGCGGACGACGAAGTCGATTCCGAGAAAGCTGCTGGATCGAGCGGATGTGGATCAGGCTGAGCTGGAGTTGGCCGCGGAAGCGGAAGAAGCTCCCCAAAGCCGCACGCTATAGGCAATGGGGAGTCCGACGACGACCATGTGCACGGCCAGTCCGAGCAGCAGATCGTTTCGCTGGTAGGGACCCTTGGAGTGCAGCGCCGATAGTGGCAGGACGATGAGGCGCATGAAGTGTTCAACAGCCATGCCGAAGAACAAGCCGCACACCAGCGGGTAGGCTGCGAGGAAAGTGAGCCGGCGGCTGGCGAGGTAGTAGATTGTGGCCGCCGAACATGCGATGAAGAAGTGCAGCAGGACACCGAGGATGTAGGTTCCTGCGCCGCCCTGAAAGGCCGACTTGCCGAGGACGCCGGCGGCGATAGCCAGCGGGATGTCCCACCCGAAGAGGATGCAGGCCTGCAGCAGGTCGATGACTCCGGCGGCGATGCCTCCGATGAAAATGGCTTTGACTGCACTGCCCCTCACGCCAACCGAGAGAGACGAAACACTTAGCATGCGTTTGACCTCGCTGTTCCGATCGGGTCCGGCGCGGGGCCGGTTCGTCACAGGCCTGCGGGGATTGGCCGGATTTGGGGTTACGATACGCACGAGCGGACGGGGAAGTCCTGATCCCTGCCTGAAATAGCCTGAAATTTTCTGAAAGTTGGGGGAGATGGACCGCGCAAACCCGATGCTTCGCATTGGCGACTGGACTGTCGATCCGGCTTCGGGTGAGATTGCGCGGGGGGGCGAAACCGCTCGCCTTGAAGTGCGGGCGCTGCGCCTGTTGCTGTACCTGGCGGAACGGCAGGGGCAGGTGGTGAGCATCGAGGAGTTGCTGACGCAGGTGTGGGCCGGCGTTTCGGTGTCGTCGGACTCCGTGTACCAGGCGATCACATCGTTGCGACGCCAGCTTGGCGATGATCCGCGGCAGCCGGCTTATATCGCGACCGTTCCGCGGCTAGGGTATCGGATGGTGGCGATGGTTTCGGCCATGCCCGCTTCTTCTGGCGATGCCACGCCTCCGGTCTCCGATCCGGGTCGCGTTGGAGGGATTGCCGCGAAGCCGGTATTGGCTCGCCGGAGCCGGATAGCGGTGGCATGCGGGGCGGGCGTGGGTGTTGTGGTTTTTCTCTTCGTAATGCTGAGCCACAGCACAGCCGATCATCGTGGCTCGGCGGCGGCCGCGATTGATGCGCAGCCTGCGAAATCGGTGGCCGTGCTGCCGTTTCTGGATTTGACCGAAGGCATGAAGGAAGAGGAGTTCGCGGACGGGATGACCGAGGAGCTGATCGACAAGCTGAGCAAGATTCCGGCCTTGCGTGTTCCCGCTCCGACGAGTTCGTTCTATTTCAAGGGCAAGCAAATGCCGCTGGCCGATATGGGACGCGCGCTGGGGGTGGTGTATTTACTCGATGGCAGCGTACGCAAATCCGGCAACCGGGTGCGCATTGCCGCCCGGCTGGTGCGCGCCGAGAACGGATACGTGATGTGGTCGGAGAGCTACGACCGGCCTTTCACTGACCTTCTGATGGTGCAGGACGATATTGCCGGCGAAGTGACCAAGGCGCTGAAGACATCGATCGGCGGCTAGACGCGGCGCCAGTGCGCCCGAGGCCGGCAGGCTCTCGGGCGCCAAGACAAATCCCCATCAGGTGCTATTCCTTCTTTTCAGGCGCGGCTTTCTCAGCTGCGGCGCGCTTCAGCGTGAGATCCATGGGAGGCATCTGGCCGTCGTCGGACTTGGCGCTGAGCTTGATCTCGTCACCGCTAACGGTGCCCACGTGATTGATGGTCATGCCGTTGAAGCTGGTGTCGAAGGTGATCTTGTCGCCGTCGACCTTGCCGTTGGTGATCTGGAAGGAATCGCCGCCGCCCATGGAGCTTTCCACAGTGCCGGTGAGCTTGTCGCCATCCTGGGTGAAGTGGAAGGTGAGCGTCATATCGCCGTTGGGGCCTTGAACCGAGGCGGTCCAGGTTCCGGTGGCGTCGGTGGCGGCCAAGGCGGGGGCGGCCTGGGTAAGGACAAAGGCCAGCGCGAGGCCGGCGGAGAGGGCGAACAGCTTCTTCATGGTTGAGCTCCTGGAGAAACAGAGATCAGTGGTCAGGGATCAGTGATCAACACCCAACTGCGGGGTCAGTTCTTGGACGGATCAGATGGTGGGACGGACGCGCCTGCGGAACCGACTCCGTCACAAACTTCACGCCGTCGTCGGAGGGGGCGAGACTTCCAGGGCTACGCGGTCCCAGTTGGCGCAGTTGGCGGCGGCTTCGTAGGTGGTTTGCAGGAATGCGAGCAGCGCGCTATCGGGATCGGGTGATAGGCGCATCTGCTCGTAGGGGAGCACGAATTCGCCGAAAGACGCGTTGTAGGCGGCCGAGTCGGGCTGGACGGGGTAGTTCTTGTAGCCGGGCGGCTCGGGATAGGCATAGCTGTAGAAGAAGGGTTCAACACCGGGAGCGCCAGGCCAGAATCCCGCGCTTGAGACTTCGTGGGAGTAGGCGTCGCGGGTGACGCGGTCGGGCAGGCCGGGCATGCTGGGGTGGGGCGGCGCGGTGCGGCCCGAAAAGCGTGTGCAGGCCAGGTCCATGGCTCCCCAGAAGAGGTGGATGGGGCTGACCTTGCCGCGGAAGCGCGCGCGGAATGTTGTGAAAACGCGCGTGGTCTGCAGCAGGACGTGCGAGAAGCGCTGGACGAACTCGGGGTCGTAGTGGTGGTGTTGCTCGTCCTGCTGAAAAGGGACGGGGTTGGCCATTTCGCACGGGGATGGCCAGATGCGCACCGGGGCATCCAGGGCGGCGAGAGCGCTCATGACGCGGTGGTAGAAGGCGGCAACGGACATGGGCTCGAGTTCGAAGGCCTCCAACTCGCCGTCGCTGGCCTGGATCGAAAGCAGATGCTCCTCGAAATCGAGGTCGATTTGCAGCACCCGGTTGCCATGGGGCATAGGGCCGGTTGTGAGGCCGCGGACGGTGGGATAGAGGGTGACGTTCCAGCAGTGATTGATGGGTGGCACCAGAGTCATGCGGATCTTGCCGATGATCTGCAGCCAGAGCTGGAGGGTGGCGCAGGTGTCGCTCCAGGCGGAGATGGGCAGGGCCGGCCATGCTTGGAGGGCGGGTATGGGATCGACGGGGTTTTTGGCGATCACGGTTGGCACCTCGGGGCGATTATCTCGCTTGAATGGTCAACTTGGCCCTTCCGGATTGTGGAAGGAGAAAAGAAGGTTGGGATTTAGCCTTCCGGATCGCGTTCGGACTGCGTAGTGGCCGGAGCGGGCGGGTTTGGGGAATCCACCTCAGCGAAGGCGTGACGGAGCCGGGACCAGGTGGTCTCCAGGTCTTCGGGAATGACGCGGGTTTCGCCGACGACGGTCATGAAGTTGGTGTCGCCGACCCAGCGGGGCATGGCATGGAGATGAAGGTGGCCGGCCACGCCCGCTCCGGCCGCTTCGCCCAGGTTGAGGCCGAAGTTGAAGCCCTGGGGACGGTAAACCCGCTGAAGAACGCGCTCGGTGAGCTGGCTGAGGTCAATGAGTTCGTGGGCGGCGGCGGTGGTTAGCTTACCGAGGCGGTCAAGATGGGCGTAGGGCATGACCATGACGTGGCCGGAGGTGTAGGGGTAGGCGTTGAGGCTGATGAAGCAGAATTTGCCCGCGCAGGATCAGGCCGCCGGCGGCTTCGGCCTCGTCGCGATCCATGCCATGTTCGATGGCGTAATCGATGGATGCAATGAGGTTACAGAAGACGCAGCCTTTATTTCCGGGCCAGGAATCGAGCTTTATGGGCACGCCGGGGCGCTCGGTCCGGTCGGCGGATGTGATGTAGGCGTAGCGCCAGGGTGTCCAGAGAATGTCCATTTTTAACGCGCCGTTCGCATAAGTATAGGCTGGGCCCATCCAACCCATTGCATTGACTGGTGAAACGCAGGCCCGGTATACTTAGAAGCGTAGCTTCCTGCGCGGATTCCAGCAGTGAGCTGCGGCCGCCCTCCAGCCAGCAGTTGCCTGCCGGGTGTTTTTCCCAAGGAGACGAGGTGCAAACCGACCGGCTAAACCGGCCCGTTGCGCTGTCCCTGAGAGAACACCACTTGCACATGCTGCGTCGAGGGACTCGGTCGACGGCGTCCTTCACCAGCGGTGATGCACTCGCAGAGATGCCACTTGCAGTGAGGGGAGCCACTTCCGGCGAAGAGCGGCCGGTGCATGGAATCCTGGAGCTAGCAGTGATGGCAAACGTCCTCAATCCCGAAACCGAGAGCATAACCCTGAACACCGAACTGGAAACCCCTACCCTTGAACCTGCGACGGAGCACGAGCAGCCGTCGCACGAATCCACGTCCAACCCCGAGACAGCCGCAACCGTAACTCCCGCGCTGGACGCCGATGCCACAACCGAACCTGCAGCCGAAGCCACGCCGGTTGCAGCCCATGCTGAGCCTCAGCAGGCCGTAACAGCCAGCGAAGCAGGCGAGGCGACCCCGGCGCCCGAAGCAGAGGAGCACGCTACCGACTTTGAAGAGAGCGCTCCCGCGCCCGCAGCCGCGACAAAGGCTCACCACAGTGGCGAGCCCGAGTACCGAGTCGATGGATGATTTTTCCGCCGCTCTGGAGGCATTTGAGCGCGAGCAGGCCGCCGAAGCTGCCGCCGTTGAAGCCTATGGCGACAAGGTTGTCTCCGGCACGGTCGTCAAGCAGACCGACAAGCACCTGGTCGTGGATGTGGGCCTGAAGTCCGAGGGCCTGGTGCCGCTGGAGCAGGTCGTCGATCACACGGGAGCGGCGAAGTTCAAGCCGGGCGACGTGATCGAAGTGGTGATCGAGCGCGAGGAGCCCGAAGGCGGCTACCTGGTCAGCTACGAGAAGGCGCAGCGCCTGCGCGTTTGGGACGTGATCGAGAAGGCCGCCAACGACAAGACGCCGGTCATGGGCACCGTGGTGAGCCGCGTCAAGGGCGGTCTGACTGTCGATATCGGCATGAAGGCGTTTCTGCCCGGCTCGCAGCTTGAGATTCGCCCGGTGCGCAATCTCGACGGCTATCTCGGCCAGCAGATTGAAGTCCGCGTCATCAAGCTGAACAAGAAGCGCGGCAACGTGGTGGTCAGCCGCAAGGAAATCCTCGAGGAAGAGCAGAACGCCAAGCGCTCGCACACCCTGGAGCACCTGGGCGAGGGCGCGGTTCTGACCGGCACGGTGAAGAACCTGACCGACTACGGCGCGTTTGTCGACCTGGGCGGCATCGACGGCCTGCTGCATATCACCGACATGAGCTGGGGCCGGCTGACGCATCCGCGCGACCTGGTGAATGTCGGCGACGAGATCCAGGTGAAGGTGCTGAAGTTCGACAAGGACAAGCAGCGCGTTTCGCTGGGCTTCAAGCAGCTGACGCCCGATCCGTGGCTCGATGCCACGGAGCGCTACCCGGTCGGCGCGCACGTGCATGGCCGCGTGCTTTCGGTCACCGACTACGGCGCGTTCGTCGAGCTGGAGCAGGGCATCGAAGGCCTGGTTCACCTCTCCGAGATGACCTGGTCGAAGCGGCTGAAGCATCCCTCCAAGCTGGTGAAGCCGGGCGATGAAGTCGAGACCGTGGTTCTGAGCGTGAATCCGGCCGACCGCCGCATTTCGCTGGGCATGAAGCAGCTGCTCGAGAATCCGTGGGAGAACCTGACCGAGCGCTACCCGGCCGGCACGGTGGTCGAAGGCCGCGTGCGCAACCTGACCGACTTCGGCGCCTTCATCGAGATCGAGGATGGCATCGACGGCCTGGTGCACGTCTCGAACCTGAGCTGGACCAAGCGCGTGAAGCATCCTTCGGAAGTGGTGAAGAAGGGCGAAAAGGTGAAGGCTGTCGTTCTCGGCGTCGAGCCGCAGAACCGCCGCCTTCGCCTGGGCATCAAGCAGCTGCAGCCCGATGTCTGGGAGAGCTTCTTCGCCTCGCATCGCGTGGGCGATGTGGTGCACGGCAAGGTTCTGCGCACGGCGCAGTTCGGCGCGTTTGTCGAAATCGCCGAGGGTGTGGAGGGTCTGTGCCACATCTCCGAAGCGGTGAGGCGACGACGGTCAGCCGGCCAAGCTCGAGCAGGGCGAGGAGCACGACTTCAAGATCATCAAGATCAACGTGGAAGAGAAGAAGGTGGGCCTGAGCCTGCGCGCGGTGGGCCACGAAGCCAGCCGCGCCACGGTGGAGAGCTACAAGGCAGAATAGCGCAGCACGCGAGGCCACGACCATGGCAGCCCGTCTCCAGCTCAACCACGACGCTTGGCGATCTGATCAACTGGCAAGAGCGAGCGGTAAAAAACAGTGATCAGTGATCAGAAAATGACGGCCACCCTTCGGGGTGGCCGTTTTGTTTTGCCTGGCACTATTGTGTGCCTAGTCGGCTTTGCCTAGCGAGTGGTCGGCGTAGGCGTTCTGGAATAAATAGAAGGCCTGCTTCTTTTTTCCGTCTTCGGAGATGAGGCCTTTGCGGTTGTAGCCGTCCTGGAGTTTGGGGATGTTGCGGGTGGGTGAGCGGAAGTCCATGAGGATCCAGGGAGTGGTGCCGCGGAGTTGAGGGATTTTGTTGAGCATGACGATCTGGTGCTGGAGACGTAGACCTGCTGCTCTTCGGTCCAGCGCTGGTTGGCGGGGCCGTGGTTGCCGGCACTTGGCTTCGGCGCCGAACTCGCTCATGATGACGGGCTTTTGCGGGAAGGTCCAATGCATCGTTGTCGGCGTCTTCGGGCGTGCCGCTGTACCAGCCGATGTACTCGTTCTGGCCGATGACGTCGAGGGCGTCGGCAGAGGGATCGTTCGTTGACCATCTCGTGCCTTGGCGCGTGGGCCGAGTGATCGCGGAGGTGATGGGGCGGGTCGGAGTCGAGCTCGCGGGCTTCGTTGGCGAGGTTGGTGAGGAACCTGGTGCGGGTGGGATTGTTGGGGGTTTCGTTGGAGACGGACCAGAGGATGACGGAGGCCTTGTTGCGGTCGCGGCGGATCATCTCGTTGAGCATGAAGACGGCCTTGGCGTAGACCTCGGGTTTGTCGAAGGAGATGTGCTGCCAGTTGGGAATCTCGGACCAGACCATGATGCCGTCGCGGTCGGCGGTGCGCTCCATGCGCTCGTCGTGGGGGTAGTGGCCGAGGCGCACGAAGTTGGCGTTGAGGTCCTTGAGGTAGCCGAAGATGGTGGCGACGTCCTGATCGGTATTGGCGCGGCCGCCGCGGATGGGAGCTTCGGCGTGCATGTTGGCGCCGCGCAGAAAGACGGCTTGCCGTTGAGCAGAATGCGCGTGCCGTCGACGCGGATGTCGCGGAAGCCGATGTCGTCGGTGAGCGTGTCCTGCGCCGGCGGCGAGGTTGACCTTGTAGAGCTTCGGTGATTCGGGCGACCAGAGGGTGAGCCGCGTGGCCTTGACGGTGAAGGGCGCGTTGCCCTCGGCGTCGGTGTTCGACGGTGGTTTGGCGCCGGCTTCGGGAATGTCGATAGTGACGGCGTTCCGGCCGGTAGCGTCGAGCACGTGGACGTAGCCGGTGAGTTCCGTATTGCCGGGTTCGAAGCTGGCGCCGTGGGCGAGATGGATGTCGTAGTCGTCGATGAAGGCCTTGGGAACGGTGACGAGCGAGACGTCGCGGGTGAGGCCGCCGTAGTTGAACCAGTCGATGCCGACGGAGGGAATGCCGTCGACGAGGCGGGTGGCGTCGACGGCGATGACGACGAAGTTGGAGCCGGGATGAAGGACGGCGGTGACTTCGCAGTCGAAGGGCGTGTAGCCGCCTTCGTGATCGCAGACGCGCTTCTGGTTGACCCAGACGTGGGAGCGGTAGTTGGCGGCGCCGATGTGGAGGAAGGTGCGGGTGCCCGGCTTGGGCTGAGCGTCGAAGTCGCGCTGGTACCAGACGACGCCTTCGTAGTTGAAGAGCTGGGGGACCTGGGTGTTCCAGTCGCCGGGGACCTTGAGGGTGGGCGCGGTGGCGAAGTCGTACTCCTCGTTGTGCCTGCCGACGATGTTGGGATGCTCGTTCATGGCGTAGGACTTGTCGTTGATCTGCCGCCTCGGATGTGTAGAGGGCGCGGCCAGGCGACTGGTCGACGAGGTAGTGCCAGTCGCCGTTGAGGCTGGTGACGGTGCGGTGATCGACGCCGACGAGGAGTGTCTGCAGCGGCTGCTGGCATGCCGCTGGAACAAGCGCGGAGAGGATCACGAAAACGGCTTCGAGGATTGCGCGCAGTGATCGGGCTGCTGGAGTCACGAAGGAACCTCGGAGTTGAGGTTACATCGTGAGTCGCATCCGGCAAAAAGCGCTAGCCTCATGGTGTCGCGACCAGCCGAGGTTGAGCTGTCGTTTAAAATTCGTTACCAGCGATGGACAATCTGGCAGAACTCATTTTGGGCTTACTGGGAGTGCTTCTCGAGGTCTTGGGCGAGGCTCTTCTGGAGTTCTCGATGGGAGCTATTGCTGACGCGCTCTCGCGCTTGCTGCGGCGGCTCTTTGTGACGACGTACCGAATGGGACCGATTCAGAGCGGAGCAATCTTTGCATTGCTGGGGTGCGGCGCCGGGTTCTTCAGCCTTGCAGCTTTTCCGCATCCGATATTTGGAGCGCGTCCCTTCCACGGCGCAAGCCTGCTGATCAGCCCGCTTGCGACGGGATTGGGAATGTCCGTCGTTGGGTGGATGGTTCGCCATCGCGGCGGCAGGCGGGCGCGGATCGAAACCTTTCGATATGGGTTTGTCTTCGCGCTCGCGATGGCGATTGTGCGCTTTGTTCTTGTCACACGCCCCTGAGATTAAAGATCGGAGAGCGCAGTGCGGCGTCGCCTGAGAACGATAACGATGCCGAGAGAGACGATGACGCAGATGAAGGCGAACAGGAACGCGCTGGCGTAACCGAAGGCGCCAATCACGGTGCCGGCGATGGGCCCGACGAGAAAGAACGAGACATCGGAAAAGCCCGTGTACACGCCCAGGGCAGTGCCGCGGTTCTTTTCAGGAACTCTGCGCACGGCCTCCACACCGACGGCCGGAAAGACAAGGGCGAAGCCGAAGCCGGTGACCGCAGCGGCGGCCAGTGCGGTCCACGGCGAGTGAGCCAGCCACAGCATCAACACGCCCACCGACTCAACCGACAGGCAGGCGATGGCGACCGGGTAGCCTCCGAATCGTTCGATGGCGTGGATGAACAGCAGCCGAGCCGCGATAAAGGTAATGCCGAACGCCGTGAGGCAGAGCGCAGCCCCATCCCAGTGCCGGCTCGCGTAGAACAACGTAACAAAGGTCGCCAGAACGCTGTACCCGACTCCGCCCAGCGCCAGCGCAACCCCATGCGGCGCCACTCGTCCCAGTACGCTCTGAAACGGCAGATGCTCACCGGTGATTACGGGGACGGCCTGTTTGCCGAGCGCGAACACGACACTTGCGCCGCAGACCGCCATGGTCAAGAAGCCGATCGACGCCAGGCCGAGATGCGTCTCCATCACAACGCCCAGAGGCGCGCCCAGCGCAAGGGCGCCATAGGTGCTGATGCCGTTGAACGAAATAACCTTCGCGGTGTTCTCCTGACCCACCGCGCTGATGCCCCATAGCGTAGCGCCGGTTGAGCCCAGGCTTTCGCCGACACCCAGCGCCAGGCGGCTCGCAATCAAGCTGGCGATGCTTAGCCATGGCGTGCGGTGAAGCAAAGCCGCTGCGAGAAGCAGCGCACCGCTTCCCGTGCACATGGCCATGCCCCAGATCACGGCGATCTTGGCGCCGGCGTGGTCGGAGATGTGTCCGGCCCAGGGACGGCTCAGAAACGTAGCAATGTACTGGACGCTGATGACCAGCCCGGCCAGCGCCGCGCTGAAGCCCATGCGCAGATGGACGTAGGCGGGCAGAATGGCCAGCGGCAGGCCGATCGCCAAATAAACAACGAAGGTGAACGAGGTGAATCCGATGATCTGGCCGGTGATGCCAAAGCGCGGATCGTTACCGGCAGCCGGTTCGGAGAGCGTGATCGTGCCGCCAGGGGAGATGAATTTGCGGTTTGTAATGCTCAAATCCCAGTATATCGAAGAGGTAATTTTCGCTTTGATTTCGCCTGCGACTCGTCTTTCCGTAAACTGAACAGGTGGGCACAGCCTTCCACATTGAGAACTTCGGTTGCCGTGCGGCTCGTGCCGATGGCGAAGCGGTCGGGGAGCGGCTCCGTGCCTCCGGTCTGAGGGAAGAGGAGCCATCGGCTGCCGACGTGGTCATCGTGAACACGTGCAGCGTGACCGCCGAGGCTGATCGGACCGCGCGTGCCTTCATTCGCCGTGCCCACCGGCTGAACCCTAATGCGCGCATTCTCGTGACGGGCTGTTATGCCCAGC
The DNA here is from genome assembly GCA_963846375.1 of uncultured Acidobacteriota bacterium. GTDB lineage: Bacteria > Acidobacteriota > Terriglobia > Terriglobales > Acidobacteriaceae > Telmatobacter. The sequence goes on along the minus strand of CAWJVV010000010.1, from coordinate 20,948 downwards.
GCGCTCCCGACGAATTGGCGGGCATGGATGGCGTCGCGGCCGTGGTGGGTAACAGCCACAAGGCGCTGGCCCCGGAGATTGCCGTGCGGTTGGCCGCCGAGGTAAGCGAGCCGCTGCACCCTCAACGCGCGCAGGGTTTTGTACCCGTAACGTCGCTGCTCGCCAGTTCGGCGCAGGGCGGCACGCCCGTGTGGGTCGACGACCGCTTCGCCCACTCGTTTCTGGAAGAGGCGCAGCTGATTCCGGGGTTGCAAACGCGACCGAACCTGAAGATCCAAGAGGGCTGCGGTAATCGCTGCACGTTCTGCGTCATCCCCCAAACCCGCGGCCATTCGCGCAGCCTGCCGCCGGAGTCCGTTCTGGGGAAGGTGCGGAGCTTTGTTGCGGCCGGAGGAAAAGAACTGGTGCTCTCGGGCATCAATCTTGGCCGCTGGGGCCGGGATTTGCCTGTCGAAGGTGGGCGCCTGTCGCTGGCCGGGCTGGTCCATCGCATCGTCGAGGAGACTGAACTGCCGCGGCTGCGCTTAAGCTCCATTGAGCCCATGGACTGGGACGCCGAGTTGATGGCGGTGATCCACGATTACGCCGGGAGCCGGATTGCAAGGCATGCGCACTTGCCGTTGCAGAGCGGGTCCGACTCCGTCCTGCGCCGCATGCATCGCCGTTATCGCCCGTGGCATTACGAGCGAAAGGTGGCAGCACTTTTTGAGGCGTTCGGTCCGGCTTTGACACTGGGGGCTGACGTCATGGTCGGCTTTCCCGGCGAAACCGATCGCGAATTCGAAGAGAGCTGCAGGATGATTCGCGATCTGCCATTCGGCTATCTCCACATCTTTCCGTTCTCCCCGCGGCCTGGAACCCCGGCCTGGTCGATGCACGCGGAGGCAGCGGTTCCACCGGCGGTGATTGCGGAACGGAAGAAGACTCTCGTCACGCTGGACCGTGACAAGACTCGGTCACATCGGCTCGAGTTTATCGGGAGCTCATTTGATGCCATCACGCTGCATACCCCGGAGCACCGGAAGAGCCACGGCTTGACGGCCGCGCTTACCGATAATTTCCTGCCCGTGAAAATTGAAGGAGAATTCGAGGCAAATCGGTTCACCCGGATTCGCCCGAAAGGGATGGCCTCGGACCTCTGCCTGGACGCCGTCGCAGAAGCTTGAGCGGAGGGTCCGCTTGTCTTCCCTGGGACGAAAGGTTCGAAGAGGGAACATCCGGAAGCCGCTCCACCTGCGCGGTTTATGAGTCTGAGGCCCTTGCCGGCTCTTGAAAAGGGTTTCAGTTTTCCCCGTCTTGACACGCAAAGCAAACAAGAGCAGGATGAGCTTAACTGAATGTTGTGGGAAGCGGCCCCTCAGATAGTCTGAGGGCTATTGAACCGCCTCCAGCACTTGCTTCCCGGTGAATCCATTCCCCCGGCTGACCTCACGTTTCGCGCGAGGTGAGTAAATGGTCGTTACGACACAGGACAATGGTCGCGATTTGGTTGGACTGCGCGTAGGTGCAGCCAATGTACGGAAGTATTTCCCCAGGAACATGGGCGCAGTGGAGCTGCTGCTTGGGGATTTAAGAATCCAGTGCTCTCTCTCTCCTGAGTTTTGGAATGGCCATCCGGAGATTCGTGATCCCCGGTTGGGAGCATGGTTAAAATTCAAGGTTTCCCGCACACGTTCGAATCGGAAACCGATTGCCTTGGCAATGGAACGAGCAGGGGCCAACGCGTTCACAGTGCGTTCGTTTTCTATCGCGCCTCAAAAGTCGGCTGCGGTCAAAGTAGCGGCCGGCCTGAAGAGGGCCGCGGGGATGATCCCAACGGCAGTGTGAATGATCGTGAGCTGCGGTAATGTTCCGCGGCTCGTACGCGGCAAGAGCGAACGTTGATCGTAATCGAATCGTCAGTCTTCCGGGGCGCGCAGCCTCCCCCTTTCCGCGTGGCTGGGTCAACCCGGGTTGCGTTTAGAAGGAGAAGTGCATGAAGGCCACTCGTATCCCCAATGAAATGGAGACCAGGGCAGCTGAGGCCTTGAACAGTCTGCTGCACGAGGTTTCTTCAATCAAGACGCGCGACATCAAGTTTCAGCCGGCGCGCCGCAAATCTGACATCCTGGCCGATATCGACGTGCTGGGCCGCAGCCACAGGCTGGTGTGCAATGTCGCCGATGGGCAACCGGACGATGTGAAGCGGGCGCTGCAGAAGCTGCGCACCTGCGCCGATGGCAAAAAGAGCGATGCCACCCCGGTTTTGATCGCCCCATACCTGTCGGACCGCGATCGCGAGATGTGCGCCAAGAACCGCGTGGGATTTGTGGATTTGCAGGGCAACGCGCGGCTGACCGTCGACGAAGTGTTCATCGGCAAGCGTTCTGTGCGCAGTGTTGCCGCGCCGCACCAAAACACCCGCCTTTCCGCCTGAACTTCTTTCCGGCCATCTGCGCCGCCACGGGCCAAGTAATTAGCTGTGCCTCGTCCCCATGGAGCGAAAACGCTTCATGGGGACTTGTGCGATGGGGCTTCGGGCGTCCCCAAACCGATGCTATACTCAGGGATGCGTTCGCCTGCCGGCGGCGAAACGGGCCATCAGATGTCGGCGCGAACAGCTTGTGGAGGAGCACCATCGCTTTCGATAAACGAGCAGCAAAGTCTTTTATTCGCATCAACGATCGCATTCGCGCGCGCGAGATCCGCGTAATCGATGAAAACGGGGAACAACTAGGGATTCTGCCGCCATTTGAGGCATTGAAGATCGCCCGTGAGCGCGGTCTCGACCTTGTGGAGGTGAGCCCAAATGCTGTCCCGCCCGTCTGCAGGATCCAGGACTACGGCCGTTTTCTCTACGAGAAGGAAAAGAGCGAGCGCGCCGCCCGAAAGAAGCAAAAGGTCATCACCATCAAAGAGGTCAAGTTCTCCGTCACGGTGGATGAGCATGACTACCAGACCAAGAAGAACCAGGCAGTGCGCTTTCTGACCGAGGGCGACAAGGTGAAGGCTAGCCTTCGTTTTCGCGGACGCCAGATGGCGCATCGCGAGCTCGGGTACGCCATTATCAACCGGCTCATTCAGGACATTGGCGACGCCGGCATTGTCGAGTTCATGCCGCGCATGGAGGGCACGATCCTGCACGCCATCCTCGCGCCATCAAAGAAGCAGGAAGCCGCCAAGCCCAAGCCTGCCGCGCCCACACAGCAGCAGCAGAGCGCGTCGGCCGTTCAGTAAGCCGCGGATCCTTCGCATTTGTGGGCCGCCCCTGATGGGGCGGCCTTCCTGTTTTGCGCGCGCATGTATGCTATTGGCCATGCGATTGAGCCGGTGTTTTCCCCTCTGCCTGCCTTTGTGTGCCTTGCTGTTCTTGCCTTTGGCTGCCTGCTTGGCGGAGGAGCCACACTTTCCGACCAATGAAGACCTGCGGCATGTGAAGGGCTTTGGCGGCCCGCAACTTTCGCCGGACGGTAGGTTTGTGCTTTTCACGGTGACAGACGCGACCGCTGACGGAGCCAAGACCCACATCTGGGTGGTCTCGAGTGCCGGCGGGTCGGACACGCTTCGCCAGCTCACCTTCTCGCCACCCAGCGACAAGCGAGGGGAGCGCAATCCGGAGTGGGCCCCGGATGGAAGCGCCGTGTTCTTTGTGGCCAAGCGCGGAGAGCACACCCAGCTTTTCCGGCTGGACATGCGCGGCGGCGAGGCCATGCCCTACGACCTGAAGGTGATGCCTGCGGTCGATGAATCGAAGGCGAAGAACGCGATCCCGCCGCCCGGTGCGGAGAAAAAATCCGAGGACAAAAAAACCGACGACAAGAAAGAGACTGAGAAGAAGCCCGAAGAGAAGAAGGACGAGCCCCTGCCGATCGACCTGGGCGGGTACTCGCTCTCCTCTGATGGCAAGTGGCTGGCCGTCTGGGCCAGGGATCCCGAGACGCCTGGCGAGAAGAAGCAGAAGGACGCCAAGGCCGACGCGGAGTTTGTCAACCACCATGAACATGGCACGCGCCTATATCTGGGAGCATTGAAGGCCGATGGGTCGATTGATGGCGCATTGAACCCGACAGGCGTCGAGCCCGACGTGCGCAACGCTGTCTGGTCGCCGGCGGCGGATACGCTGCTGGTAGTTACCGACAAGCCCAACGAGCAGTCGGACCTTGGTCCGGCCAATGCCGCGTGGGTCCTCGATGCGGCTGCCCCGCAGACGGTCCACAAGCTGGATGCAGTTCCCGCAACAGTGGGCGGCGGGGCCTGGTCGCCGGACGGCACTCGGATTGTGTTCGCTGCCGCAACGCCGGAGGACGCGCCGCCGGGAGTCGACGAGCTCTTCGCCCTCCCGATGGGCGGGACCGGTGCGACTCCGGTTCGTCTGGCGGCTGGATTCGCGGGGCAACTCTTTGGCGGGCCGCTGTACTTCCCCGCGGATGGATCGCTGATCAGCCAGGCCGGAATTGGAACAAAGGCGGCGGTCGTGCGGCTGGCAATGGATGGAAAGAAAAAACCAGAGACGCTGGACTTCGGTGCGTCCGCAATCACCGGCCTGAACACCAACCGCAAGCAGACGGGTTGGGCGTGGGTCGCGGACAGCGGCGGCGAGCCTCTGAAATTGTGCGCGGCCCCGCACCTCGGCGATGCCTGTACGGCCCTGCCGATTCCCGAGCTTGTGCCGGCGAATCTGAGCAGAGTGAAGCCCGAGGTTGTCCAGTGGAAGAACGGCTCAATGAACATCGAGGGATTGCTGTACCTCCCGCCGCAGGCCCGGTCGGGCCCAGGGTCGGGCAAGGTGCCGCTCGTGGTGGATGTCCACGGCGGCCCGGCTGGAGCATGGGGCGACCGCAACGACTTCTTTGCCGCCTTCATGGTGGGGCATGGATGGGCGCTGTTGCGGCCCAATCCCCGCGGATCGACGAACTATGGCGTGGCCTTTGCCGCAGCCAACAAGAACGACCTGGGCGGCGGAGACTACCAGGACATCATGGCTGGAGTGGACTACGTGCTCGCAAAATATCCCATCGACGCCGCAAGGATGGCCTTGATGGGCTACAGCTACGGCGGCGAGATGGCAGGCTTCGTTGAGGGCAAGACCGACCGGTTCAAGGCCATCATCTCGGGCGCGCCCGTGATCGATCAGTTCAGTGAGTACGGCACCGAGGGCGGATCATGGTACGACCGTTGGTACTACGGCAAGCCGTGGCGGCAGATGGAGGACGCCTGGCGACAGAGCCCCCTTTCCACCGTCGCCCATGCCAAAACGCCGTTTCTCTTGCTGCAGGGAGAAGGCGACTCCACTGACCCGCCCGGCCAGTCCCAGGAGATGTACCGGGCGCTGCGGCAGGAGGGCGTTCCGGTGGAACTGGTCACATATCCGCGCGACGACCACGGGGCCCTCGGTGGCGGCATCTTCGGTCGGCCGGTGGCAGAGCCGTGGCATGGATTCGACGCACGGCAGCGGATGATTGAGTTTCTGGAGAAAGCACTCGGATCGAGTCAGTAGCCCGAGTCGTAGAAGGCAGAGATCTGCCGTCACAGCCGCCGGTGACAGCCGCCACATTGGTCCAACCCGAAACCGGGCCATACTCATTCAGGTTCCCGAACCGGAGTGGCGTTGTGTTCTTCGCCGGCTCGGGGAGCGCAGGAAAAGCCAAGTACACCCCTCCCCCCATGGATATCCATGTTTTCGCCCCAGGTGGCTTGTTAAGCCTCTCAAAAACAAGAGATTACTCAGAGGCTTTTCACATAACTTTCGCTTTTTGGGGATATCCAGAGTTCCTCTGAGAGCTGACGGTTGCGAACGGGGAAAATCGCCACGCCGCTCGCGCTTCAGTTCTGCGTAACTCGGGCAATCACTGAGGCGAGAGCGGACGGCCAGTTACCGCCCTTGTGCTAGACTCCGTTCCGTCATGAGAACCGGACTTCGCTTGTTTTGTACCTTCGCGTTTGTTTTCGGGTTTGTAAACGTTGTCAGCGCGCAATCAGGCGGGAGCGCTCCTAACCTGGAGAAGCGAGGCGCGACCACGCAGCTCCTCGTCGATGGCAAGCCGTTCCTCGTCCTCGGTGGCGAACTGCACAATTCGTCGTCTTCAAGCCTCGAGTACATGAAGCCCATCTGGCCGAAGCTGGCAGCGATGGGCCTGAACACGGTGATCACCCCGTTGAGCTGGGAGCTCGTCGAGCCCCGCGAAGGCACATACGACTATGCACTCGTCGACGGACTGCTGGCGCAGGCGCGCGAGGCACATGAGCGCGTGGTGTTTCTATGGCTCGCCAGTTGGAAGAACGGCATGTCGAGCTACGCTCCGGTGTGGGTCAAGCAGGACAGCAAGCGGTTTCCCCGCGTTGTCATCCACGGCAAAGAGATTGAGGTTCTGAGCCCCATGAGTTCCGCAACCGAAGAGGCAGACGCGCGAGCCTATGCGGCACTCATGCGACACCTCAAGGAAGTCGATGCTCAGCACACCGTAATCATGATGCAGGTGGAGAACGAAGTGGGCGTGCTGGGCGATTCGCGCGATCGCTCCGATGCCGCAAACCATGCGTTTTACTCCGCCGTGCCGGCGGAACTCACCAGCTATCTCCAGGCTCATCGCGACACGATGTATCCGAGCCTGCGTGCGCTGTGGGAGGCAAATGGCGCGAAGACTTCAGGCACATGGGCGCAAGTCTTTGGCGACACGCCCAAGGGTGACGAGATCTTCATGGCTTGGCACTACGCGCGGTTTATCCAGGCCGTGGCTGCGAAAGGCAAAGCCGCCTACGATCTCCCCATGTACGTGAACACGTGGCTGGGCAGCGAGGATGCGAAGCCTGGAACGTATCCCAGCGGCTGCCCCGAACCTTGGGTGGTGGACGTGTGGCGCGCGGCCGGCACGGCGCTCGACATCTATTCGCCCGATCTCTACTCGACGGAGTTCATGGAATGGAGCCACCGCTACCATCGTGCCGGCAATCCGCTATTTATGCCGGAGACGCGAGGCGGTAACGCAGGCGCCGCGAATGTTTTTTACGCGCTCGGCGAGGAGGCCGGAATCGGATTTTCGCCGTTTGCGATCGAGGACGCGACCGACCCAAACAGCGACTTGGCGCAGAGCTACCGGGCTCTGGATTCAATCGCTCCTCTGCTTGCCGAACACCAGGCTGCAGGCGACGTCCACGGGTTCATCTTGAGCAAGCAGCATCCTGCTGTCGATTTCACGATGAACGGTTATGCATTTCACGTTCAGCTGGACGACCTGTTTGGCGATCGTACCGACAATGGATATGGCCTGATCATGGGCGATGGAAAGGACCAATTCCTTGGCGTGGGGAGGGGCTTTAAGGTTCTTGTCAGCCCGGCGAACCAGAGTGACCGGCCGGTGGGGATCGGGGCGGTGGAGGAGGGCGAATTGCAGGACGGAAAGTGGGTTCCCGGGCCGGCGGCTGAATGGCGACGAGAACGATCAGGGGCAGAGCTGGCGGTTCGACTCCAAGGGCCTCCACGAGGAGAAAGTGAGCCTTTACCGGTTTGACTAGAATAACTTGGAACCGATTCCGTGGCGGCGAATCGCGGCTTGCTGTATACTGATTCAAGCCTCAACGAGGCAGGGAAGTCCCCTGTCCCGTCAAGGTTTGGGAGTCGGTTGTCAAAGCCGGGTCCATCCAAAGAGAAGAAAATGCCCAAGTTGAAGACCCATTCGGGCGCGGCCAAGCGCTTCAGCAAGACTGGCACCGGCAAAATCAAGCGCGGCCAGACGAAGACGCGGCACATCCTTACGTCGAAGTCGCCAAAGACCAAGCGCAAGCTCGGCAAGAGCGCGATTGTTTCCGACGGCGACTACGCGAAGGTAGCGCGCATGATTCCTTACGCCTGACGTTGGCCTGTCCTCGGATTGACGGGCTGTGCGCAGCATCCGGGCCTCAGCGGTATAGGCCCCCGGCGTCAGAAATTGTTCGATGCAGCCGAGAGATCAGGCTTGAATGAGCGAGTGAAGAGGTTGAACGCCGCCGGCCAATGGGCCGGCCTCCTGCCTCCAGCCGCGTAACCACGAAACCAAAAAGGAGAAGCACATGCCCCGCGTAAAACGCAGTACCAAGCGGAATGACCGCCGCAAGAAGATTCTTGAGCGGGCAAGCGGTTACTTCCTTACGAAATCAAAGCTCTACCAGGCAGCCCAGGAAGCCGTGGAGCGCGGCCTGAAGTTTGCCTACACCGGCCGCAAGCAGAAGAAGCGCCAGTTCCGCTCGCTGTGGATCGTGCGCATCTCGGCCGCCTGCAAGCTGAACGACACCAGCTACTCGCAGTTCATCAACGGACTGAAGAAGGCCGGCATTGAGCTGGATCGCAAGATCCTGGCCGACATCGCCGTGCACGATGCAGCCGGCTTTACCAAGCTGGTGGAGCAGGCCAAGGCCGCTCTCGCCAGCGGAGCAGCCGCCTGAGCCAGAGCTCAGCGCATTTTCGCCAACGGCCTGAAGCTCAGCTTCAGGCCGTTTTCCTGTGTGATTCACCTGATCGCTTCGCGAAACGTCAGAAACCTACGGAGGGGGTGGTTTGCACATGACGAACGAAGATATACCCAATCTGACAGCGTTTGACGAGCCGCGCTGGACAAGGCGTTTGCGCGCTTGAAGCAGCAGGCGCGCCAGGACGCGGCCGCGCTTGGACAGCGACGAGGCCGTGGAAGCCTTTCGCCTGGAATGGCTGGGCCGCAAGCAGGGCCGGCTCAATGAGGTTTCCGGGCGTTGGCTGAAATCCGCTCCTGCTGAGGCGAAGAAGGCGCTGGGCGTGCGCTTCAATGCGCTCAAGGACGCTGGTGGAGGGCCTGCTGGAGCAGGCCTCCGGCGGCGGGTCCCGAGCGACGCCGCGCTCGCCGCCGAGGCCATCGACATCACGCTGCCGGGAACGCGGCGGCTGACCGGCGCCGAGCATCCGATTACGCGACGCTGAATGAGATTGTGTCGCGTGTTTGCGGCGCTGGGCTACTCGGTCGGCGTGGGGCCGGAGGTCGAGACCGACTTCTACAACTTCGAGAGCATGAATTTTCCGCCGGGCCATCCGGCGCGCGATACGCAGGACACGCTGGTGGTCGCCAACCAGGAGACGCAGGCCCTGCGCGACCGTCTGCTGCTGCGCACGCACACGTCGCCGGTGCAGATGCGGACGATGGAGCAGCAGCCGCCGCCGGTGCGCATCGTGATTCCCGGCAAGGTGCACCGCAACGATGCGGCGGACGCAACGCACTCGCCGATCTTTCACCAAGTTGAAGGGCTGTGCGTGGATACCAATATCACCTTCAGCGATCTGAAGGGCACGCTCGACCACGCGATGAAGGCGCTGTTCGGCTCGGCGGTGAAGACGCGCTTCTTTCCGTCGTTCTTTCCGTTCACCGAGCCGAGCGCGGATGTGCAGATCAGCTGCATCTTCTGCGGCGGCAAAGGCTGCCGCAAGTGCAAGCAGTCGGGATGGATTGAGCTGCTGGGCTGCGGCATGGTGGACCCCGCGGTGTTTGCCTTCGCGGCGGAAAAGCAGCCGGCCTACGATCCGAAGAAGATTTCCGGATTCGCGTTTGGCATGGGCGTGGAGCGCATCGCGATGATGAAGTACGGCATCAGCGAGATCGGGCAGTTCTACGCGGGAGATATGCGGTTCCTGGGGCAGTTCGCATGAAGATACTGACGAAATGGCTCCGAGCTATTATCTGCCTGGATTGCCAGTTGACGATGCGCAACTGGCCGAAGACCTGACTCTGCGCGGCATTGCCGTCGAGGGCATTTATCGATCTCGGCGCGGGCAACGGCTCGCTCTACGAGATGGACATCACCACCAATCGCGTGGACGCGATGAACCACTACGGCATGGCGCGCGAGGCGGCGGCGATTTACGGGCTGGCGCTGCCGCGCTCTGACTTTCCTCTGCCCGAAGCGCGGCCGGCCGCGCAGCCGTTCTCGGTGCGCATCGAAGCCGAAGGACGCCTGCGGGCGGTTTACGGCGCGCGTGCTGCGCGACATTACGATCGGCGAATCGCGCGACTGGTTTCCGGGCGCGGAGGTCGCGACGTACTTCGCGCTGCTCGAGCAGAAGATGATCTCGAATGCCGTGGACGCGACGAACTTTGCATGGCTGGCGATGGGCCAGCCGACGCACGCGTTCGATCTGGACAAGATTGAGGGCGGAATCGTGGTGCGGCGCGCGCGCAAGGGCGAGCGGCTGAAGACGCTCGACGGCGTCGAGCGCGTGCTCGATGCCGAAGACCTGATCGTCGCCGACCATGCCAAGCCGCTGGGCTCTGGCCGGCGTGATGGGCGGCTGGGACACGATGATTACGCCGCGAGACGAAGAATGTGCTGGTCGAGGCGGCGTGGTTCGATCCCATGGCGGTTCGGCGGACGGCGCGGCGGCACGGGCTGCACACCGACGCCAGCCATCGCTTCGAGCGCGGCGCGGACTTCAATGCGGGGCCGGTCGCGTCGGCGCTGGTGAGCAGCATCCTGCTGGCGAATGGCGGATGGATTGAAGGCGAACTTGTCGACGTGCGTGTGCCGGCGGCTGAAGCTCGCACTGCGCAACCGCAGGCCGATTGCGCTGGCGCTGAGCGAAGTGCATCGGCATCCTGGGCACGACGATCGATCCAGGAAGGAATCACGGCGCGACCGTCGAAGATGTGCTGACGGCGCTCGGCTGCGACTTGGCATCAGCGCGGAGCCGTGCCGAACGCCAGCCAAGCCGCGTGGCAAGTCACGCTTCCCAGCTGGCGGCTCGATCTGGAGCGCGAAATCGACCTGATCGAAGAGGTCGCGCGCGTCTACGGATACAACCGCTTCGCCAACACGCTGCCCGCGTTTGGCGAAGGCGTGCGCGCGCTGCCGTGGGCTGAGAAGCGAGTCGGCGGTCCGCGCAGGACTTGCTGGCCGCCGGATTTCATGAGGCCATTGGCAGCACGTTCTGCTCCGCCGCGGACGCTGCGTCTCACCGCGCCGCAGCCGGGGCTGGTGGTGCCGCTCGGCAATCCGCTCAGCGAAGAGGCCGGCGTGCTGCGGCCGTCGCTGGTCCCGGGCATGCTGGCGATGATTGCCGGCAACCTGCATCGCGACGTGAGCGATGTTCGGCTGTTCGAACTGGGAACTGTCTTCAGCGGCACGACGGAGAAGGTGGAGGAGACGCCCGGCTCTTGGCATTTGGCGCAGCCGGAAGCCTGCCGGAACAGGGCGCTGCACATCGTCTCCGCGCGCATCGATTTCCACGATGTGAAGGGCGTCGTTGAGCAGGTGCTGGTCGCGGTTCCAGGCGCAAGCCGTGTACTTCGACCGCTTCCCGGCCGAGGCCGGGCTCACGCCGGCGTGGCTGCATCCTTATCGCGCGGCGCGCGTGGTTGTGGACGGCCTGACGGTGGGCTGGTTTGGCCAACTGCATCCGCGCGAGGCCGCGGCGCGCAAGCTCAAAGAAACGGTGCTGGTGGGTGAGATATTTCTTCGACCGGCTTTACAATTTGCCGCTGCGCAAGCCGGCTGCGCGCGAGATTTCGCGTTTTCAGCCGGTTCGGCGCGATTTTTCGCTGGTTTTGGACGAGAGCATTACGTGGGAGCGCATCGACCAGGCGATCGCGGCTCTGCGGATTCCTGAACTGGTGGACTGGCGGGTGCGCGAGGTGTTTCGCGATGCGAGGCTCGGTGCGCGCGAGTATTCGCTTCTGCTTGGCGCGACCTTCCAGGCGGCCGATCGCACTCTGCGCGACGAGGAGCTGCAGGCTTTCAGGCGCAGGGTGGTCGAGGCGGTGGGCGCGGCGGGCGCGCGTTTGCGCACCTAGATTTCGCACTGTCGGCTCGGCGCTATACTCGCACGAAGTGCGCAGAGCGCGGAGGTATAGTCGATGTCGGAATTTTCCTTCCCCGAGGTTGCCGAAGAAGCGCGGCCTGAGCATCAGCCGGAGGCGGCAGCCTGCGGAGCCGGGCACGCTGACGCTGAGCGCCGACGATTTTTCAGCGCTGGAAGAACGCATTCTGCGTGCGGTGGATCTGGTGAAACGCGAGCGTCAGGCGCGAGCGCCGCGGAAGAGCGCGCAACCGCCGCTGAGACAAGGGTTGCCGAGCAGATTCAGAACGTGGAAAATCTGAATCGCGAGCGTGATGAGTTGCAAAAAGAGACCGCGAACCTGCAAAGGGAAATTGATACCCTGCGCTCCGAGCGCGACCAGGTGCGTCAGCGCGTGGAGCGGCTCCTCTCGCAGCTCGATGCCCTGGAGGCATGAGTTTGACCATGAGAACAAGACGGCACCAATTACGTTACGGTTGAGATCTACGATCAGACCTATCATTTTTCCGGTCAGGATGCCGAGCACATTCGTTCGCTGGCCGCGCAGGTTGACTCCAAGATGCGGGCAGTTGCAGCGCAGGGCCGCACCGTGGACTCGCTGCGCGTAGCCGTACTTGCGGCCCCAATCTTGCCGACGAACTGTCTCAGTCGGCTGGATCCGGCGCATCGGCACGAATCGGGCATGCGAGGGCGACAAGTCTTCGCGGGCTGCTCGATGAAGTCCTCGAAGAGGAAAGAAAAAGCGCGTCCTAGAAAACCAATCACGCGGTACTCTTCTCCCAATCCCTATCTCCCCTTGAGAGAAGAATTGCATGTGACGGTTAGCAAGCCATTGCGGACAGCCGAGGAAGCCCGGCGGCGGACCCTAATTGATTCAACAATTTTGGTGCAAGCCCAATTCGGGCCGCCTTCCCGGCAACCTACTAGCACAATTCGCCGCACCCGCACAAGACTTGCAATTCCTCGCAGGGACCCATACTATCCGCAATAGAAACCGGCCTGCAAAGCAGGTGGGTGATCAACGCTGGTTGAACCTACATTCATTGAACAGGAGCTCGACTCGACAATCGGTTCTGTGTGCCGTGTCCGCCAGTCCGGAATGCCTAAGGAACCGCGGGGAGCTCCACCGTCTTAGGACGGGTTCACCAGCGCATTGCCCACGGCCCAGTGGGTCGGCTTCTCTCTTTTTGAAGCGCATCCCGGGCCTGAGTCCATGACGTATCCTCGACTCAGTGCATCCGGTCCTTTTCCACATCGGCGCCGTGCTCATCCCCAGCTATGGGGCCTTGGCGGCTGCTGGCGTGCTGTTGGCGCTGGTGCTCGCACAGCATAATGCGCGGGTCGTGGGCATCTCGCCGCATCAAATCTGGAATCTTTGCGTCGTAGCGCTGTTTGGGGCACTGGTGGGTTCACGGCTTTTGCTGGTCATCATGAATTGGCGTGACCTGCTGCGCCATCCGCTGTGGATACTCGGCCTCGCCACCATTCATCACCCCTTGCTCGCGGGCGCCGGAGCGTTGATCGGGATGATCACCGCCGGCGTATATGCGCGCATGCAACGCATGTCCCTGGCGAACACCGCGGATGTCGTTGCTGCTCCCGTCGCGCTGGGCCTCGCCTGCGAGCAGTTTGGTGCGTTGCTGGCCGGGTCCGGATTCGGCAAGGGTGCGCAGGTGCCATGGGCCGTCGTCTACACGAATCCGCTGGCGTTTCGCTGGAGCGGGGCGCCTCTCGGCATCCCCCTGCATCCGGTGCAGGCCTACGCGGCGCTCGCATTTCTCACCCTCGCAATTCTGCTGGTTGTCTGGCTACCAGCTCGACGCCAGCCAGGCGACGTCGCCGGCGCAGCGCTCACAGGCGCCGGCATTGCCATCTACTTCACGGAATTCTGGCGTGACTGGGAGGGCCGTGGTGATGTTTTGCACGGCGCATTCGATGGACCACAAGTGGCTGCAATCCTCTTTGTGATCACCGGTGGTTTCGTGTTGCGCTCCCGGGCTCCTGTTCAGCCCGAATCACCCGCTCAAGATCCGCCCGCCAGCGAGGCATCTCATGGGTGACGTGCGACAGATCATTGCGCCGCGCGAGGCTGCCGGCGAACGGTTGGATCAGTTTCTTGCCGCGCATCTCGAGGGCGTCAGCCGTTCGCGCGTGCAACTGCTGCTCGAGCAGGGTGACGTGCTGGTCGATGGGGCCAACCCCAAGGCTTCGCTGAAGCTGCGCGGTGGCGAAACCATCATCATTACGGGTGAGCCGCACCCCGCGCCGCTCAAAGCAATGGCAGAAGACATACCGCTGCACATTGTTTTTGAAGATGCTGACCTTGCCGTGGTCGACAAGCCTGCCGGCATGATGGTGCATGCCGGCTCGGGCCAGACCGAGGACATCCGCAGCCGCGGCACTCTTGTAAACGCGCTGCTCTTCCATTTCAAGTCGCTCTCCACCACCGGCGGTGAGCTTCGTCCCGGCATCGTGCATCGTCTCGACAAGGACACCAGCGGACTGATCATTGTCGCCAAGAACGACCGCACGCACGCGGCGCTGGCGAGCTTGTTCTCATCCCGATCGATTCACAAGACGTACCTGGCTCTGGTGCAGGGCCACGTGGAACGTGCCAAGGGAACCATCAATGCCGCCGTGGGCCGCGACCCGGTGCGCCGCACCCGCATGACCACCCAGCCGCGGGAAAACCCACGGGCCGCGGTGTCCCATTACGAGGTCGTTCGCCGCCTCGACACGCGTTTTGGCAAATTCACCCTGGTGAAGGTCCGCATTGAGACCGGCCGCACCCATCAGATCCGCGTCCACATGGCATCCATCGGCCACCCCGTAGTGGGCGATTCCCTGTACGGCGCATCAAGTCAGCTTACCGACCAGGCTGCGTCGCAGGCCGCCACTTCAAAAGCAGCCCGCCGCAATGTCGAGCCGGAACGCCTGCGCCTGGGGCGAAACTTCCTCCACGCCGCGGAACTCGAGTTTGTTCACCCCGGCACCGGCAAGCTTCTTCAGCTCGAATCCCCTTTGCCGGCGGAACTCGAGGCGTTTATCTGCAGGCTGGAGGATGACCACGCCGCCCGGCCTGCGTCAAAATCCGAAAGACGTTCTCCGAAATTGCTAAAATAGCCGAGACATGCTCAAACAGCTTTTCCTGCCGGCGGCTCTTCGCTGCCGGACATACCTTTCCCTGGGCTTCGCACTGGTTGCGGCGCTCTGCGTCGCCGCGGCGTGCGCGCAACAGCCTGCGCCCGCCAATCCTCCCGCCCAGCAAACCACGCCCAACCCTCCGGCCAGCCAGCAGCCTGCGGATCAGCAGCCCGAGCAGGGTCCTGACACGGTCTTCCACATCGGCGCCAACGAAGTCAACCTCATCTTCACCGTCACCGACAAACACGGCCGTTACGTTCCCAATCTGCAATTGCAGGACTTTGCCTTGCTCGACGACCGAAAGCCCCGCAGAAAGTCACCTCTTTCCATCAGCAGATCAATCTTCCACTGCGCGTCGGCATCGTGATTGACGCCAGCACCTCCATCCGTAGCCGCTTCCAATTCGAGCAGCAGTCGGCCGTCGAGTTCCTCCTGCAGATACTCAAGGCCCGCAGCGATCGCGCCTTCGTGATGGGTTTCGATGTGACGCCGACAGTTACTGCCGACTGGACAAACGACATCGACAAGCTCCAGATCGGGCATCAATCGCCTGCGTCCCGGCGGCGGCACCGCGCTCTTCGATGCCGTTTACACTGCCTGCCGCGATAAGCTGCTTGACACCGCCCGCGGCCAGGAACCGGTGCGCAAGGCCATCATCCTGATCTCCGACGGCGACGACAACCAGAGCCGCGTGCACCCGACGAGGCCATCAAGGAATGTCAGCGCGCCGAGACCATCATCTACGCCATCAGCACCAACTGGACGCCCAGCCGCGGCCGGGCGACAAAGTCCTCAAGGACATGGCCGACGAAACCGGCGGACTGGTCTTCTTTCCGCCATCGGTAGAAGAGATGACCGAGCAGCTTCAAGGACATCGAGGAGGAACTGCGCAGCCAGTACGCGCTCACCTATATTCCCGCCGATTTCAAGCCCGAGGCTCCTTCCGAACCATCTATCTCTACTGCAACGATCGACGTTACCAAGTCCGCGCCAAAAAGGGCTACTTTCGCCAGCCATAGCGTTTCGGTATCGCTTCCGTCCGTTTGCAGCTGAAGCGCGGATGGAAGCGCTCATCCTTTGAAAACTGCCTCCCGTTTCGACACTCTTTTTAGCGCTGCCCTCCCAATTTGAGGTAGGCAAGGATTATCTCCATCCGAACCTCATCTCACCGTCCGCGCAGCGATGAAAATAGAAGAGCGGCCCAAAACCGGCGGCCCATGATCGATGCGTGCCAGAATCTGGTGCAGGAGAGAGCCGCCCGTTAATTGCCATGCGGACAGGAGAATTTACTGTGATCCGGCAGGCCATCTCGTGCGACATCTGCGGAGCGGAGAAAAAGCAGACCAATCATTGGTTCGTAGCCAACGAACAGGCGGGCGAACTGCGCATCAGCGGCTGGAGCTCGCGCAACCGTCTGCGAGCCGGCACCAAGCACCTGTGCGGGCAAACCTGCCTGCACAAGCTTGTGGATGAGTTCATGGCCCGCATCATCTGACGACGCGCGCAGCAACGGCTTCTGCAGAATCAGCTTCGCCCACGCAACCGCGAGCCCGAACCGACGCGAGCCTCGACCTCGAAGCCAGCCGCCTACAACAAGCCCACGCAGTCGAACCAAGTGCGCGGAAAACTCGAAACGGCCATAATGTCTCGGCGCACCGAACTCCCAGCGCCCGTCGGATAGCTCGTCGCCTATCCAATCGCCGGCGCTCGACCGCCAGCGCAGCCTCATGCGTTGACCACTGACGACCCATCGACGACGCTCCCAACTACGCATCGCCGGCGCTGGCGCGCGGAAGCCTGGGAGCGCGACTCTTGCACGCCATCGATCAGCGCGACGGCACGTATTCGCGCGCCATCGTAAGACGGTTTGATCTTCAGCTCTAGGCGCCCTTCTCCAGCAAGCATGCAGCAGACCCGCTTCGTCCATCACCGGAACCTTCAACTCCCGCGCCTTGTCCAGCTTCGATCCCGCCTCTTCGCCCGCAACAACGTAGCTGGTCTTCTTGCTCACCGAGCCGGCGACTTTGCCGCCGGCGGCCTCAATGCGCTGCCTTGGCCTCTTCGCGGGTCAGGGTCGGCAGCGTCCCGTCAGCACGAACGTCAACCCCGCCAATTGCGTTGTGCGCAGCTTTCTTCTCCGCGGTCATGTTCACGCCCGCGGCCTTCAGACGCTCGACCAGCTCGCGATTCGCGGTCCGCGCAAAGAAATCCGTAATCGCCTCGGAGATGCGCGGCCCCACCTCCTCCACGCGCTCCAGTTCCTCCGCGCTGGCATTCATGATCGCGTCCATCGATCCGAACTCCTGCGCAATCGCCTCCGCCGTGCGCTCGCCCACAAAGCGAATCCCCATTCCCATCAGCACCCGCGCCAGCCCGGCGTGTTTCGAGCGCTCGATCTCCGCCAGCAGCGTGCTTCGCCGACTTCTCGCCCGCAGCGCTCCAGGCTCATCAGTGTCTTCGAGCTTCAGCTTGTACAGATCGGCCACGCTGCGCACCAGCCCCTCTCCAGCAATTGCGCCACCGACACCTCGCCCAACCCTTCAATGTTCATCACCCCGCGGCTGCCCCAGTGCTCCAGCGCCCCGCGCAGCAGGGCGGGGCAGTCGACGTTCACGCAGCGGTAGTCGGCCTCGCCCTCTTCGCGCACCGCCGGCTTGCCGCACACCGGGCAATGCGTGGGATAGACAAATGGCTCCGTCCCGCGCGGATGCTCGGCGTCCTCCACAATCTCCGCCACCTTGGGAATCACGTCCCCGCCGCGCTCCACCTTGACCCAGTCGCCGATGCGCAACCCCATGCGCTCGATCCAGTCGGCGTTGTGCAGGGTAGCGCGGCTGATGGTCACGCCGCCCACAAACACCGGCTTCAGCATCGCTGTCGGTGTCAGCTTTCCGGTGCGTCCCGAGGTGATCATGATGTCCTACCATCTGCGTGACCGCCTGCTCGGCTGAGAACTTGTAGGCGATGGCCCAACGCGGCGCGCGCCCCGTGTAGCCCAGCCGCTGCTGCGTCGCCTGCGCATCCACCTTCAGCACCACGCCGTCGATGTCGTATCCCAGCGTCTCGCGCCGCTCTTCGGCCGCATGGATAAACTTCATCATCTGCTCGACGGTATGCACCCGGCCGCGATGCGGATTGACGCGAAATCCCAGCGCCGTCAGGGCATCGAGCGTGGCCTCCTGGCCGATTGCCAGATACTCGCCCCCGCTCAGCAGAAAATATGCGTACACGTCGAGCCGCCGTTGCGCCACAATGCTCGGCTCCATGGTGCGCAACGTTCCCGCGGCCGCATTGCGCGGATTCACCGCCGGCGCAATCCCTGCGCCTCGCGCTCCTTGTTCATCTGCACGAAGGCCTTTTCCGGCATCACCGTTTCGCCGCGCACTTCAAAGTCTGCGGGTACACCCGCCTTCTTCAGCTTCTCCGCCGAAATGCTCAGACGGCACGCTGCGAATGGTGCGCACGCTCGTGGTCACATCCTCGCCAATCTGCCCATCGCCCCGCGTCAATCCGCGCACCAGCCGCGCACCGCCCGTCCGCCGTCCCTCGTAATGCAGCGCCACGCTGAGCCCATCGAGCTTCAACTCGCCGGTGTACTCCACGGGCAGATTCCCGCCAGCTCGTGCACGCGCCGATCCCAGTCGCGCAGCTCTTCTTCGGTGTAAGCATTGTCCAGGCTCAGCATCGGCCGCGAGTGGCGCACCTTCTGGAATCCCTCCGCCGGCTTGCCGCCCACGCGCTGCGTCGGCGAGTCGGGCGTCACCAGATCCGGATGCTCGGCCTCGATGCGTTTCAACTCGTTCATCAGCGTGTCGTACTGCCGCATCGGAGATCTTCGGCGCATCCATCACGTAATACAGGTGCTCGTGCCGCCGCAATCTCCGCGCGCAACTCCTCGCGCGCGCTTCGCGGCCTCTTGTCGGGGAATGCTCTTTGCTCGTCCATGGGCTGGATTATAGGAGGTCGATGCGAACCGCATTCAGACCTGCACCTGTCCGCGCGCCGCGGCAGTCCGATTTAGTATGGTGGTCACAACGCATGGAGCCCATCACGCACTTCCTTACCGGCGCCTGCATCGGCCGCGCCGGCCTCAACCGCAAGACCGCCTACGCCACGCTGGCCGCGGTCCTGGCCGCCGAAGCTGCCGACATCGACATCTTCTGGGGCTTTGCACGGGCCGGTCGAAGAGCTCAAGCATCATCGCGGCATCACGCACACGCTTCATCGGCGCCCCGGTCGTGGCAGCGGTGATCGTCGGCCGTCGTCGGCTGTTCGTATCCCTGGCGCGAGCGCCGCCGCGCGCGCAAACGCCGCGCTCGGCCGGCCCCGACGACGCCCATCCGTCTCGCCGCAAGCCAGCCGATTCGCTGGCTCTGGCTCTACTTCGACCGCGCTGATCGCCGCTCTCAGCCATATCCTGCTCGACTGGACCAACAACTACGGCGTGCGGCCGTTCTTCCCTTTCAATCCCCGCTGGTACGCAGGCAGCTTTGTGTTCATCGCCGAGCCGATCCTGTGGGCGCTGCTTCTCGCTGGCGCTCATCGTTCCCTGGCTCCTCGGCCTCGACCGACAGCGAGATCGGCGCGCGCCGCACAACCGTTTCGCGGCCGGGGCTGGGCCATCTTTGCGCTTGTGCGGGATGGTCCTGCTCGGGTGCTGGCGCTGGGCCGAGCATGCCCAGGCCCGCAACCATGCTGACAACGCGCAGGTCACCACGGCGCCGGTCACGCGCATCGGCCGCTCGAGCCCTACCCTATCAATCCTTTTCGCTGGCACGCCATTCTCGAGACGCCCGGCTTCTACCAGACCGCCGAAGTCAACACGCGCACCGGCGCAGTCGACAGCGATCCGAGCATCGACGTGCTGTACAAGCCGGCCGACCTCCCGCCATCGAAGCGGCCAAGCAGACCGCGCTGGGCAAGGTCTATCTCGACTGGGGAACCTGGGCCGTGGTGCGCGATGTGGGCCAGGAGCCCGATCCCCGGCTCGGACCCGCCGCAACTTGCCGCACCGGCCGGACCTGGACCACGGTCGAGTTCACCGACCTTCGCTTTGCTTACGCATTTATGGGCGGCGATTCCAGACGTCCGCCATCTGGACTTACCGGGATGGGTCTACATCATCGATGGCCGCGAAGACGGCGGCGAGTTCATCGGCGGCCGCGAACAGAAGTAGCTCGTCCGGGAAATAACGCTACGAAAAACAGTTTTCGGTATCTATAAAATCCGGCAGGCCCAGGGCCGGGTTGACCCTGCCGCCCCTGACCCGCAGAATGAATAAGAGCCACCAGATTCCTCGCCGGAGCGCACTGTCCGGTAAAACGAGGCGACTCCACACTTGAGGTCCCGATGCCCGCCTATCTCCTTATCCTCGTTGCCATTGTTGAGCCGTCTCTTTCCGCACTCGGATTGGCTTAACTTCACTGCTGTCGGCGGGGCCCTGCTGTACTTCGGCGCGCGGCGTTCCTGGCGGGAAATGATCGCCCCCCTGGCCGCCCTCATGGCCACCGATTACTCCTCACGGTTTACACGTACCACTACGATTCCGTTGGTGATGTATACCCCAACATGGATCTGGTACGTGAGCGGCGATGGTTCTCGGGCAGATTCTCGCTTCATGCCCGCACCAGCTTGCGTTCGTTTCGCGGCGGCGGTCATTCTTGGCCCCACCTCGTTCTGCCTGATCTCTAACTTCGCCGGTGTGGCACGGCAGCCCATGTATCCGGGCACACTCCGCTGGTTGGTCGCCTGCTAGTGGCAGCGATTCCGTTCTACCGCAATGACCTGATTTCCACCACCCTTGTCGCCGGTCTGGCCTTCGGTGTCCCGGTCCTCGATCCGCCGCATGCAACCACTCGGCTGCACAGGCGGCGTCAGCCCGATAAGTCCAGCATCCCTGCGCATCGTCTGGCGGTACAATCCTCTCCAGGGAGGACATTGCCATGGCAGCCGCACCCCAGCCCACGCCGCTTGAGATTTACCTCAATTCCTCCTTTGAGCCGGACGCAGAATACGCCGACGGCATCATCGAGGAAAG
>CAWJVV010000009.1:0-262728 GCA_963846375.1 uncultured Acidobacteriota bacterium | reverse complement strand
TGAAGATTATTGTCTTCACGCATCTTCCACCAGGCAATCCTGGCCCCTTCGCGCTCCAGTTGGAGCCATGTGGGCGATATTGGCTTCGTGGTCGAGGTCGGTAACGACGATCTCGTTGCGAGTATCGAGAGTGCGACCGATCGCAAGGCTGAGCAAACGAAGGAACGATGTGGCGTTCATGCCGAAAGCGACTTCGTCGTTGTTGCGCGCATTAATCAGGGCGGCGACGCTCTCGCGGGCGTGCGCGATGGTTGCATCGACCTCCACGCTTTTCTGGTATCGTCCGCCGCGCTGCACGTTGCGGTGCAAAAGATGATCATGGATCGCATCGAAAACGCCCTGGGGAATCTGCGCGCCGGCGCCATTATCGAAGAAGGTGAAGTTCGGTTTCTCGTTAAGCGCGGGAAAGAGTGAACGGATTCGATCACACGAGATGTTGACGGCCTGGGATTCTATGAGGGGCTGTTTCACCACATGGCTCCTGGCGCTTGGTGATCCGACAAGGCTGGCCGGGTATTTCGTCGAAAAGTTGCCCGTGCCCGGCGGAAGCGTATCGCTAGTATACAAACTGCGAATAAAACGCCCGCCATGTTTTCGTCAAGACATGGATGGGTCGAGGAGCTTTTGGGCGGTCTCGGCTCCAAATACGGGGAGCGATGCGTCTGTGAGCAGACCGATTTGCTTGAGTACCGACGCTTGGTCCCAGTAGATGCGCTCGTGAGCCAGCTTGCCTTCGCGAAAACCGACAACCACGACCAGGGGAATGTCGACATGGCGATTGGTCGGCGGAACTCCGGGAAGCATCCAGGGCATCTCTTCGGTATGGGTGAAGGAAAAAATCATCTCGTCAACCAGTTGATCCTCGCCCATGGTACGGGAGATGAGTTTGATGGAGGTGTCGGCGGGCATCAGCGAGATGAAGTCTTCGGCATAAAACCTGCGCAGGGCCTCACGGCCGTAACCGCCGGTCATTACCGGAACGTGGTTGACATATGCGTCCTCCACCATGGTTGCGATGGTGGAAGAGACGTCGCGTGAAGAAAACTCATAGCTGATATGCTCGTCCCACTTCGCGATCATTTCTGCCTGGTTCATGGTTCGAAATTCCCCCTGGGGAGATGTTAGTCGATCACCCGCGAGACTAAGCGCACCCAGGCAACGGGTGCGAATGATTCGCCCTGGAGTCACTTCCTGCATCGGGCATCTCAGTAGAACCGTCCGGAAACGGACCTCGAGAAAGCATTCAGCGATCTGCTTGCGTCCCACCAGGGCCCAAACGTGAGTTCTGGACCAGCAGCCGCCCAGCTTCTCTTTAATAGACATTCGCCCCTCCTTGCGAGGGTCTTTCTATCAGAAACGGCTGATTGCGCCCCGGTAGTTGCGTCGCCAGTAGTACATACACCGACCAGTCAAAAATCAAAGATGGAGTAAAGCCCTCCAGGCATGGGACCCAGACGGTTTGAAATGAACCGATTGAACATCCGATTGGAGCGCCTTGTTGGTGCTTATTTTCTTAGTTACTTTGCAGCCAAGGTATTTTGTCGGCATGGCTATTCGGGTCGGAGTTGCCATACCGCTTGTGAGCCCCCGGTTGTTCGAGTATGATCTCTCGACGACTGCCAACTGTTTGCGCGGATCATGACAGCTGCGTCATGAGCATCAGAACTAAGGTTACGGGCAAGGGAGTCGGAAGGAAGCAGGGATGGTCAAATCGCGAATTCTAATTGTCGAGGACGAGCGAATTACGAGCGACCATCTTCGCCGCCTTTTGAAGCGGCGTGGTTATGAAATTGGCGGGATCGCCAGCAACGGCAACGAGGCGCTCGAGCAAATGAAGCACGACCGTCCCGATTTGATGCTGGTGGACATTGGTTTGCCGGGCACTTTCGACGGGGTTCAAATCGCACAGCGTGCTCGCCAGGATTACGAGATTCCGGTGGTCTTTTTGACCGCATTCAGCGATCCGGATACGATTCGCCGGGCTCGCGAGTCGGAGCCCTATGGCTTCATCGTGAAGCCCTTTGTTGAAGAGGAGCTCCAAGCAACCATTGAGATCGCGCTGCAACAGCATACGGAGCGGAAGCGTCGAGAGCATGAGAGGCTGGCAACGGCCAAGGTCTTATCCAGTACCAAAGAGGATCTACGTGCCGTGACCGCCAGGCTGTTCCGGATTCAGGAAGAAGAAAGAGCCCAGATCGCCAGAGATCTGCACGACGACGTTTCCCAACGATCTGCACTGCTTCAGATGTCGATCCAGGCCTTATGGCAGAGGCTTCCTCTGGACATCCGAAATGCATACGTGGCTGAATACAATGGAATTCTGGCCGACCTTGGTACTTTATCCCTACAGTTGCGCGACATCTCCCATCAACTGCATCCTTCGATTCTGGATGATTTGGGCCTGGTGGCGGCGCTCAAGAGTATGGCAGAAAGCTTTGAGAGGCGATACTCGCTTCCCACGCGCGTTATCTCAAGGGATCCTCCAGCGCTCATCAGCGTCGATCTGTCGGTCGAACTCTATCGCATCGCCCAGGAAGCTTTGAACAACGTTGTCCGTCACGCCGGTGAAGATGTGACGGTTACCATTACTTTGCAGAGGTCACCCGGGGGACTCGACTTTTCAATCGGCGATACCGGTTCCGGCATGGACACGGAGAAGCTGAGACTCGCAAAAGGGCTGGGGCTCAAGAGTATGGCCGAGCGCGCGGATTTGGTAGGTGGAAGTCTGGTCATAGAATCTGTATTGGGCGAAGGGACGTGTGTTCGCGTGCGGGTTCCACTGCCGGACGGGGCTGAGGACGCGAGCAAATAACCGCGAAGGCTCCCACAACATCCAAACTCTTCATTGCGCAAAAGCAGAACGAGAGGTTGCGCCCCATGGCCGAGTCTGAAGAACAAAAGATATCACCTTCCTTTGACAGCGAGGATCTCGAGCCGGGTTCGATTGAGAGCAGCCGGGCGAACGAAGTAGATTTCAGCCCTCCCCGCGGACATACGTTTCCGGTGGTGGGCATCGGCGGGTCTGCCGGAGGGCTGGATGCTTTTATAAGGCTTCTGCAGGCTCTGCCGATCGACACCGACATGGCCTTCGTGATCGTGCAACACCTGGATCCGCACCATACCAGCCACCTGGCCGACATCCTGGCCAAGAGCACGTCCATGCCCGTTCGCAACGTGGAAGACGGAATCGCGATCGAGCCGAACGAAGTGTACGTGATTCCGCCGAACGCGACGATGGTTCTTGAGGATGGTGTTCTGCGTCTAGCCCCCCGTGATCCAGGATTGCACTTGCCGGTGGACGCATTTTTTACTTCTCTGGCGCGAGTCCAGGGCAGCCGGGCCATCGGCGTCATTCTCTCGGGCAACGCGTCAGACGGCAGCCAGGGGGTCAAGGCGATCAAGGAGGATTGCGGCCTGACGTTCGCACAAGACGAGGCTTCGGCTCAGCACATCGGCATGCCCCGAAACGCCATTGCGACCGGCGCAATCGATTACGTTCTCCCCCCTGCGGATATCGCTCGCGAACTCGGACGTTTGAGTCGGCACCCGTATATCCGGCCTCAATCCGAGCAACAACAGGCTGAAATCCTGCCCCAGGGCGATGGCGAACTGGCGAAAATTTTCAAGGTGCTGCGCAATCGGACCCGCGTCGATTTCTCGCATTACAAAGCCAACACCATCCGCCGCCGAATCGGCCGGCGAATGATTGTCAAGAGAGCCACGTCGCTTCATGACTACGTACAGGTCCTGGAAAGGGATCCCATGGAAGCGCGGGAACTCTTCCGGGACTTCCTCATCAGCTTCACCAGCTTCTTCCGGGATCCCGACGCGTTCGAGGCTCTGGGCGCGCGGCTGAAAGACGGCCTGTCCACCCGCAGATCGAGTGAACCGTTCCGAGTTTGGGTACCAGGGTGTGCATCCGGCGAGGAGGTGTACTCGCTCGCAATTTGCCTGGAAGAACTGAACGAAAAGCTGGAAATTGACACACCCCTGCAATTGTTTGGCACCGATATCAGCGATGCAGCGCTGGAAAGGGCGCGGGCGGGGATTTACCCCGACTCGATCGCGCAGGACGTGTCGGCGGAGCGGTTGCGCAGGTTTTATGCGCGGGTGGACCGCGGTTTTCAGATCTCCAAAAGCGTTCGGGAATCTTGTATTTTTGCGCGCCAGGATGTGACCAGCGATCCGCCCTTTGGGCACATGGATCTCATCGGCTGCCGCAATCTTCTCATCTACCTCGATTCCTCGCTGCAGCGCAGAGTCTTGCCCATCTTCCACTACAGCTTGAATGACACGGGCTTGCTGTTCCTGGGTTCTGCGGAGTCGATCGGCGAAGCAAGCGAATTGTTTTCAGTTGTCGACAAACAGAGTCGTATTTATGCGCGCAAGGCGGCCCCGGTTCGCCTCACCATGAAGTTCACGCCGCATGTATTGTCGGCTTCGGACACGGAGGGTTCCAGCGGGCCTGAGTTCATTCCGGGTTTCGATCTGCAGAGGAAAGCCGATCTCGTTCTGCAGAGCAAGTATTCGCCGCCGGCGGTTGTGGTGGACGGCGAGTTTCAGATTCTTCACTTCCGCGGCCAGACGGGCTTCTTCCTGGAACCAACACCAGGACAGGCGAGTTTGAATCTCCTTCGCATGGCTCGTGATGTCCTGGTCAAGCCCCTGCGCCGGATCATAGAATCCGCGTCCGCGCAGAACATCTCTGTCCAGGAAAAGGGAATCATTGTAGAACACCGCGGCGAAAAAAAAGAAATTGCTCTGGAAGTGACTCCGATCAGTGGCGCGGGACGGACCGAACGTTACTTCATTGTGGTGTTCACGGAAGCCGCGGGCCAACCGGGGCCATCGGGTGAATCGAATGGCGCTCCGACCGCTATGGCTGGTCCAGGGGCGGCGTCAGCAGTGGAGACATCAAACCGAGATTTAGAGAGGCAACTTCTGGAGCTTCGGGAACAGCTTCGCAATGCGAACGAGGATCATGAAGCGCATGTGGAGGAATTGCGGGCGGCGAACGAAGAGGTCCGAAGCGCGAATGAGGAGCTGCAAAGTACAAATGAAGAATTGAGCACCACCAAGGAGGAGTTGCAAAGCGCAAATGAAGAGCTGACGACTCTTAACGAAGAACTGCAAACTCGAAACAATGAGTTAAATATCTCCAACGGAGATCTCAGCAATCTGCTGAGCGCAGTGGATGTTCCGTTCCTCATGCTGGATAACGAATTGCGACTCCGGCGGTTCAGCGAAGCATCGACAAAGCTGCTCAAAATCCAGTCGTTTGACGTCGGGCATCCGATCGGAGGTATCTCTGGCATTGTCGATGTTCGAGAGTTCATTCCGCTGGCCAACGGAGTGATGGCCACGCTCCATAGCCAGGAGCGGGAGATACAGGACCAAAAGGGACATTGGTACCTGGTTTCCATCCGCCCCTATCGAACTGTTGATAACCGCATCGACGGCGTAGTGATCGTATTCTTCGATATCGACACGCTGAAGCGCACGTTGCAGGCGGCCGAAGAAGCGCGCGATTATGCTGAAGGACTGATCGAGACGGTACGGGAGCCGCTGATTGTATTGAATTCCGATTTACGCGTGCAGCGAGCCACGTCGGCGTTCTACGAAACGTTTCGCGTGTCCCGGGCCGAAACCGAGGGGCGGTTCCTCTACGACCTGGGTAATGGACAGTGGAATTTCCCGCGTCTGCGCGAGCTACTGGGCGAAGCACTATTCCGCAATCACTCTTTTCAGGACCTGGAAGTGGAGCATACATTTCCCCACATCGGGCGAAGAAGGATGCTCCTGAATGGAAAGCGCATCTCTCCGGACGGTGCCCACAAACGCAATGTCTTGCTGGCCGTCGAAGACGTGACCGAACGCCATGAACAGGCGGAAGCTCGTTATCAGCGGATGTTTGAAACCGCCAAGGACGGCATGATGATCTGCGACGTGGAAACGGAAAGAATCATCGATGTCAATCCATACTTTCTCGAGCTACTTGGAGTGCAACGCGATCAGGTGATTGGCCGCCGTCTGGCCGATCTGGAGGGTTTCCAAACGGCTCATGATGCCGTGACGATGGTCGCAGAGGCTGCGGCTAACGAGGTCATTCGCCGCGACGCAATATCACTGCGCGGCGCAAATGGTCGCCCGATTCAGGCGGATTTTCTGGCTAATCGATACGTCCTTGGCTCCCGGCCCGTTGTCCAGATCAACCTTCGGGATGTTACGACCCGAAACCTGGCAGTAAAGGAACTGCGCGAGAGCGAAGCGCGTTTTCGTTTGTTCGTCGAAAGCGTACGCGATTACGCGTTGTTCCAACTCGATCCAAACGGATTGATATCCAGTTGGAACGTCGGGGCGGAGCGTCTGCTCGGATATACCGAACCGGAAATCATCGGCCAGCCATTTGAGCGGATCTTTACTCCAACGGATGTAGCCGCCGGAAGCCCGGAGATCGAGATGGAAAACGCGCGAACGAGCGGTACGAGTGTGGATGAGCGCTGGCACGCCCGCAAGGATGGGAGCATATTCTTTGCCAGTGGCGTTCTGACGGCCATTCGAGACTCGAGCGGGATACGCGGCTTCTCCAAGATCATGCGCGATATTACCGATTCTCACCGGGCTGAGCTTCGGCTCAGGGACCAGGAGCAGAAGCTTCGCGGATCACTCGCAGAGAAGGAGGCTTTGCTGAAGGAGATTCATCACAGGGTAAAAAACAATTTGCAGATCATTGCCAGCTTGCTCGACCTGCAATCGGAGTTCCTGGATCAGGCCGCTTCGAAGGATGTGCTGCTGGAAATGAAGACCCGCGTACGTTCGATCGCTGCGATTCATGAGCTGCTTTATACGGCTGCGGATTTTTCAAGAATCGAGTTTCGCCGTTTTGTCGAAAAGCTGGCGCAGGATGTGATTGCTGTGCAGCGCCAGTACGCTACTCAAGTGAAATTCGAAATACACGCAGATCCAGTACTCCTGGACATGACCCAGGCGGTGCCCTGCGGCCTGATCGTGAATGAGCTGCTGACAAACGCTCTCAAACACGCGTTTCCCCAAGGGCGTTCGGGCGAAATCAAAGTGTCGTTTGGTTCGGATCAGACGAACTGGCGCCTGGAAGTCAGCGACGATGGTATTGGACTTCCGCCGGACATTGACCCCGCAAACGTGAATTCAATGGGTTTCCAGTTAATTCAACTACTCGCGCAACAACTGGGCGGCAGCCTAGATGTAATTCGCGAAGCCGGCGCGCGCTTCATCATCAGATTCCCTCGCAACGCATAGTCCATCCGACGCTGGATCAGAGGTCAGAGGTCGGATCATTCGCGCGGCCGCGAGCTCGACCAGCGGGTTGCGGGTTAACACGATCAGCCCCGCGCTTCGATGCCGGAATTCCGGCTTCGATCATCCTTGCGCCGATGACCCGTCCTGGGGGCGCCCATTATCAATACATTGCGAGCCAGATCGAGCACATCAGCCAAGACAGCCGGCGGCGGGTGGCTTCGTCGTTTAATCCTTCACCGAACATCAACTGGCTGCGGAAATGGGCGTAGAGTTATAGGCATGATTGAAACGACACGGATAATGCTGACGCCGACGAAGGACTCTGCGAAATGGAAGTGCTCCGATTGCGCGTGGTCGCAACCATTCGTGCAGCGGCTCGAGGTGATACCGGATGTGCCGCCCAAAGCGACCGGAGACGCGTTCACGCGACACAAATGCGCCGACCATCGACATCCCAAATGGGTTCGTGCCATCCCTTGATCTTGTAAGCGTGCTCCTTTGTTCCAGGGGTGCCGATCGAGGTCGAAGTAGTGTCATTAAGGGCCTCCTCAGCAGAATTGGTGTTGCCCGGATTCGGATCTTCTATCGAGGTTCGTCAATCTCATTTCACGGCTGGGCTACACCAACCGCTTCGAGGCTTTTCGCGACCTGATCCGCGATCGTCTCGTCGCTGGGCAGACGGTTTCGCTTTAAATGTTTATAGAATCGACGCTGGTTTTTCCCTTAGGCGATAAAGCGTAAATCTTTGAATGCGGTCAAAGGCCGATTTCGCGCGGCATGATCTTGACCGTCGCTGCCCGGGCACGTTTGCCAGTCATCGCATTGAGATACGGGCTGCGAGAGTACTTCTCACGAAAGGCGTCATCGATGCGGAGGTTGATTGGCTCGTCACCAGCCGCGTTCACCGGTTCGAAAGCGACCTCGATGATCCTGCCGGCTGCCTGGATCCGTCCCGCTTTCTGCCGTACCGCGGCCTGATACCAACGCGACTCTTGTCCGTTATAGCTGCGCACATAGATCGCGTCGTCCACCTCGACGGACAAGATCCAGGTCGGGGTGCCGCATGTCATCCCGTCTTCACCGAATGGCGCGATACGCATATCGTCGGCCTGTACGATCTTGCGCAGTTCTTCTTTCGGCCAGGCAATCATCTCGGATCCTCTGTTAAGGCAACAGTCATCAAGGGCCTTCGATAACTTCGCCGCTTGGCAAAGTCTCCCCTCGCATCGCAAACCGCGCCGGATGACAAGCGGTCTTACCGGAACGCTTTCCGGGATGCACTACGTGCAGCACGCGGGCTTGCAAAACACTAAGCGGTTGCCGAGCAGAAGAGATGTTATGCCGATCAAAGCAGGGGAGTCGCAACGAGGGCGTCGATGACAGGAGGCGGCGTAATCTCCGGCAATTCCACGTCGGTGAAACGGCCTTCCGCGACCTCGGCAAACACCCGATTGAGTGTGTCTTCCGTCCTGGCCGAGTTGACGTGCATCATGCGCACAGCGCGCATCATCATGGCAGACAATAGAAAGCGGTTTTCTATCTTGAGTCCAGCCGAATAGACCAGTTCAGATCGCATACGCGCCCCATTTCTCGGTAGTCGAGAGTTTGGTACAGTACCGGGCTCGTCTCGGTGTCGTCGGCTGAACCTGCTTGTGCTTTATTCGAGTTCGAGCCCGGAAACACAAGGAAGAGGAAGGCTGAGGAGAGAATTCCTATTGCGCCCTTGGAGATAGCATACGCTTTTGCAGGTTTTTCTCCTAATTACTGACCTCAAACAGCCACACAGTCGTAACGGCATACGGCGTGGGTGGACTGCCTCACCTGAGCCGTGATTCTGTTCTTGCCAGAGCATTTGGCGCGAATGATGATACACTACGGTTGGTCGTCGAATCCGACTTGGCGTTCTTGCCTGTTCTGCTTTCCCGCTCAACTCGCAATCGATTCCACTTGAGTTCAGCGATACATCACGCAACAAAGGAAACAGTTATGGAACAGGGAACCGTGAAATGGTTTAACGATGCAAAGGGATTCGGCTTTCTGAGCCGTGCTAACGGCGAAGACGTTTTCGTGCATTTTTCAGCCATTAAGAGTGAAGGATTCCGTTCGCTTCAGGAAGGTCAGGCGGTCGAGTTCGACGTTGTGAAGGGCCCCAAAGGTTGGCAGGCCGAGAACGTTCGGGTCGCCTAGGTCCAAGGAATCAGCGGGGAGAGGTCGTCTTTGACCTCTCCGCGGTTATCGCGGATTCAATTCAGATCTGAATATGTGGCAACGGCGAAGCTAGGGTCCCGAAGCTGCTCCCCGACGGCGCGAAACCTGCCCCCTCCCCAATCAGGGTCAACCGGCATGTGGCTGACCCGATGCAGATTTCATTCACATCGCAATCGCAGCAAAGAAGTTGCTGAGTTCAACAGGCTTTGCAATTGACCTGTCGCCATCGCAAAGCGACTGAGACAAACATCAACGTTCGATACTATTTCGAACTCGAACAGCGTCCCACCAGAAGCATGGACGAAAGGAACCTATGGCTGGAGATCAGCAACTCATGTGCAGCGATTGCGGACAGTCCTTTACTTTTACCGCTGAGGACCAGGAGTTCTTCCGCGAACGTGGTTATTCGGCGCCTAAGCGCTGCAAGGCATGCCGTCAGGCCAAGAAATCGGAACAACCGGGCGGGGGTGGTGGCTATCAGCGCGGTTCATCCCAGGGGACAAGCGTGACATGTTCCGGATGCGGACAGCAGACTACGGTTCCGTTCGAGCCGCGGGGCGACCGTCCCGTCTATTGCCAGAACTGTTATCAGGCGCGCAAGACAAGCGGTGGCGGTGGCGGCCGGGGAAATTTTGGCAGAGGCCGGTAAAGGCATCGGAGATGCAGCCTGGAGAGCCGCCGCCTTCGATTCAACCGTGGCGCGGCTCCTGCGGCTTCCCACTAAATTCAGCTCTTCACGCGAACCCCACCTTCATATCAATCCGAGGAGTTCCCATTGAAAAAACAAGTGCCGCACGACAAGTACTTCCTCCGGTCGCTCCATCAGGAAATTGATCTCTACGATCGCAAACTGGACTATCTGGATAAGTATGCCCAGTTCGCTTCGATGGCCGATCGTGAGGGTGCCGAGAGTAAGTTGCTCGCAAAACGGGCATCCCTTGCACAGACTGCTAAGCAACTGGTTGCCGATGGAGTGGAATTTAGCCCGGCAGATCTTCCCCGGTCCTTCCGTGCTTTGGAAAGTGCTGTCGCCGATCATTGATACTGGCTCAATCTCCAGCGGGGTCGCCTCGCCCTTCCGCTCAATTGGCCGCGTGGAATTCCTCCAGGGAAAGCCATGAACACTCATCCCAAAACGAACTTCAATCCCTTGTGTGACCTCCACCATTCTCCAATGCGACGCGTCATGCTTGAGGAAGCGGCGGTATCGAAAGAAACCGAATCATTCCATCAGTGCGAGCGGCGCGATTGCCATCGCATCTTTCGCGATGGTTTCGGCTATTCGGATTTTGGCGAGGGCGAGTATGATGCATCACGTGTGTCTTCTCGACAATGCCCCACTTGTGGAGGGACACTCTACCTCGCTGAAGTGGACCACACGCGCAAGGTTGAGACATGGGATTGCGCGGAGGTCGAATGCGACCACAGCGAAGAGGTTTCGTCCCCATCAGGGCGCTAGATTCTGCGAATGCAAACTCAGATATGACAGCTCCGGAGCGGGACTGCGCGCGCTGATCGGATAAGAACGTAGAGGACGAGCCTCGCTGTCCCCGCTGCGCACCGTGATGCGCCCGTGATTCAAAAACTGCCAGCCATCTGCATCGAATTGATTTGCACCCCTCTGAGGGAGTGCTCCGTCATGAAGTCTTCAGCAAAAGCGGACTCTTCTGCTGGGTACCCTTCGGAGGCGATCTCGAAAGGATCGGCTTGATCGGATAATGCTTGCCTGAACAGACTTCGATCCTGGTTACGGCCCACCAAGAGATGGACCTGTGTGTCGCATTTTTTAAGAACGCTCATCGCTGCTCCAATCGTTGGTCGGTTTCGAAGTGGAAGATCACTCGTCTGAGGCAAACCCTGGGACGCGAGAGGCGAGAGGGAACAACTTCTAGTCTGAATATACGCCTACCAAACTGAACGTGCCCACAGATTCAAAGCTTCTTGATGAAGGCCTACTGCGCTTGCAGCGACAACAGGTTCTCTTCCTTCAACAGTTCCAGGACCCTTCTCTTGATCTCTTCCCTTGTTTGACGGACGGCGTCAATACTCTGCCCTTTCGGATCTGGCAGGGGCCAATCATCGCGAGTGAGCCCGGGGACATATGGACATTCATCGCCACAGCCCATCGTGATGAGGGTGTCGGCTCCCTGCACCATTTCTGTCGTCAATCTCTGAGGCTTCGCTGTGCTCAGATCGATTCCGATCTCGCCCATCGCATCCATGACGACGGGATGAACGTGCTCGGCAGGCTGGGTTCCGGCGGAGATGGCACGGGCCCTCGCCGGGTCGGCATACCGGTTGAACAAGGCTGCCGACATTTGCGAGCGACCGGCATTGTGGATACAAGCAAAGATAAAAGTCCGCATTCAGTTCGTCCTCAAAGGGTCGATAAAAGTGTCTAGCGATTGCTGCCGGCCATGCCCACATGCGGCCCCGTCGATGGAGTTTGCGCTCACCATGGCCAGATGTTGCGAATAACTTTCGATCAAGGTGACGAGCAAAGCCTGGCTGCGCACCTCTCCGGCTCTTCCGGCAGCGATTGTCAAAACTGCTACTGCGCGACAGCATGCGATAGATCTCAATACTGATCGATGCAACGGTGAACGTTGTGGGCGCTCCATCGATTACGGCTTCCGTCACTTCGACTTGTAGCGGCTGCCCGACTTTGTTCGCGGCGTCGACGTTTTTGCCCGTCATTCGCCACACTATTGCATTGCCGCTGAGACGCTCGCCGCTGACAGTGAGATCAACCTTTTGTTCGGAGCCGGTCGCGTTCACGACGGCGACAGTGAGATATTTGTGGTCAGTACTGAGCACCGCCACCATATCCAGCGGAATGGGCCGGCGTCAACCATATAGATCGCTTTATTCCTCACTGGCCGATCGATTACCATCCCGGTGGCCGAAATTGACAGAGCGATGCTCCTTCAACGCGCCCTTGTCACGATGCATGTGGTGGACCGAACTTCACATACAGACTTTCGAACAGATTTTCGCTCATTTCGGAAATTTCTTCCTGTCGCTCTGTTGAGCTATGGCTGCGAAATCAAGGAATGCGGCGATGCGGTGCCCATCGTGCTCAATGTCCCTAGAGCTCCGCATTCGAGTTGATCCTGAACGAGTCCCTTGGAGCGAAAGTCTGCCGAAACGTCGCCTCGCTTGGGCTCTCCAGTCATTCTCGTGTTTCTCGAGGACTTGGTGGGCCTCTGACGAAGTTCAGGATCGGTTCGGTGTGTCATTCTGTTGCCTGATTGATACCCGACATGCAATTCCGCATTTACCAGGATGGAGATTTCGCGCGGCTCTACGCGATCGAGGAGGTGTGCTTTCAGCCGCCGCTTCGGTTTGGGCGGGGGATGATGCGGCAGCTTGTGGACAGCGCGGTGTCGGCCACCTGGATCGCCGAAGAAGCCGGCGCGATGCTCGGCTTCGCAATCGTGAAATGGACCGTGGAGCCGGATCAGGTTACGGCATACATCCCAACCATCGAGGTTCTGCCGGAGCAGCAGAGACGCGGGGTGGGACGGGAATTGCTGCGGCGGCTGGAGGAGTCGGCGGTTGCAGCCGGGGCAGGGCTCATTTGGCTACATGTGGATGTGGAGAACAATGCGGCGATCCGGCTTTATCGCGCCGCGGGATATCGGCCCTCAGGACGACAGGAGCACTATTACGGACGGCATCGGACGGCGGAGGTCTATTTGAAGGAACTTGGTGGGAGTCAGTGAAGGCTTCAACCTACCCAGGGGAGCTTGCGATCGCCAAACCTTGTCGTGCAGAGACTGAAGCTAGTTAGGACTGGTGGCCCAGATGATACCTCGGCCGGCGGTGGCTAAGTACACCGTGCCGAAGGTGCGCATGTCACCGCAGATGCCGTTGAGCTGTCCGTACTGATGAGCGGCGTCGTTGATCTGCACCCACGTTGTGCCGCTATCGGTGGAACGGAAGACTCCGGGAATAGTTCCTATCTGGCCATCGAGGTAGAGCGTGGGCGTGGCGCTGCCGTTGGCGCCCATGCCAAAGCTGAGGTGATACGCGCCGGCAACGCTCGCGACTGCGGTGAGATGGGGCGCGGATGCGGTGCCGGTGTTGGTAAAGAGGCCGGCGGATTGGCCTGAGAGCCAGAGGTCGCCTTGCGCGTCCGGCAGCACGTTGAGGATGGCATTGGCAGGCAATCCAGTTTGCAGGGCGGTGAAGGTAGCGCCACCGTCGGTGCTCATGGTCAGGGTGGTTCCGGCGATGCCGTAAAACACGCCGGCCTTGACGCGATCGCTCATCACCTGCGCTTGGGCGGCGATGCCGGTGGATGCGGTCCAGGTTGCGCCTCCGTCTTTCGAGTACCAGGCGGATCCTGTATCGGCCGGTGCCCACACGATCGATGAACCGTCGGGCGCAATGGCGATGTTGCCGCCGCCGATGGTGGTACCGGTCGGGACGGAAGCAAAAGCGGTCCAGTTCATTCCGCCGTCGGTGGAGATAGTACCGAAGGGCGTGGCAATTTGATTAACGCGGACCACGGTGGTCGGCGTGGATTGCTCGAAGTCCATTGAAGTTGGGGTAGCGCGCGGGCTGCCGTACATCTGCTGCGGCGGGCTCACGGTGAGATCGTGATGCGCGAATCCGGCGATGTCGCCGAGCGAGCTGAGAAGAACGGTATAGCCGGAGGGCGGCGCCCACAGGCCCATCACCACCGTCTCTTCCATACCGTTAGCGCCGACGGTCCAGTTGACCACGCCGGTGGAGTTAGCGCTAGGGTCCGCGGTGGTGAGATTGGTGGTGGACCAGATGGTTTGGCCGGTGCCGTAGATGGCATGATCGGCGTTGAAGGGATCCACGGCGATGGCCGTCGGCCAGTTGCCAGTAGAAACACCGGAGTCCGCGCCGCCGAAGGCCAGCCAGGGCGAGAGCGTGGCGTCGTGGGTGGCAAGATTGGGAGACAGGCTCAGCGGCGAGTTGGGGGCAGTCACGGAGCTGACGTCGCGCCAGTGGGCGCCATCGTCGTTGGAGCGGTAAACGACGTCGCCGGTGGGCCAGTACTGGTCGAGCGTGCCGATGAGCAGCGCGCCCGGATGTCTGGGATCCAGCGCGAGTCCGCCATAGCCATTGGAATTGTTGATGGTGAGTTCCTGGTTCGGCAGCTGGATCTGGGTCCACGTGCCGGAAGTCCAGCTAGCGGAGGGGGTGAACTTCCAGAGCTGGCTTTGCGTCATGATGGCGGGGCCGGGCTGGTCGCCATAGAGGACATAGAGGGTGCCGTTGGGTCCGACCTGCGCCTGCAAGGGCGCGAGTGGCGCAGGCCACCCGACAAAAGAAGGCTGGCCGGTGACCGCGGTCCAGGTGCTGGTGGCGGAGCCTGCGTTTGTGGAGACGTAGAGGCCGGCGGGATCGGCGCCCACACCGGTACCTCCGATGGCTGCATAAACGACGGGTGAAGCCGAACCCGAGGAGCCGCTGGAGGCAATGGGAAGCACCGAGATGACGCCGTCGCCGTTGGCCGTGGAAGTGACGGGCAGGCCCGTTGAGCGAGTCCAGTGCGCGCCGGAGTCGGCGGAGATTTGCAGGCCGGCGACGCGGGTGCCGAAGTAGACGGTGGAGGGCAGATTGGCGTCGACGGCGATCCGTTCGCCGGTGTTGCGGCCGCTGTCGTTGGAGCCGTTCTTGAAGGGAAGCGTGATGGTGGTGAAAGTGTTGCCCTGGTCGCTGGAGACGAGCATGGCGCCGTTACCGTCCCAGTTTTCGTTGGCGTACTCACCGACGGCGATGTAGAGCCTGTCGGGGTCGGTGGGATCGAGGCCGATGGCTTCAACGCCGATCTGCCACCAGTTCGCGCGGGTGGTGAAGTCGAGCAGCGGCACCCATTGCGTGTCGGCGGGTCCCCAGCGATAGGCGCCGCCGACATCAGTGCGCGCGTACATCAGGCCCTGCTCTTTGGGATGAAAGTAGAGGCCCGTCACGTAGCCGCCGGCGACGGCTTTGACGTTGCTCCAGGAGTAGGCGGGAGGCCCACCGCTCACGGTTAGTGCCATACGGCTGGTTACGCTGACATAGTCCTGATTGTCGGTCGGGGTAAAGACGGCGGTGAGTGTCGTGACGCCGGCCGCAGTCAGGGCAGTTCCGGGGTTTGGCGAGTAGACGAAGGTGCCCGGCACGTTGGCGGTGGCGTTGAGTTGGTTCGCACCCAGGACGCTACCGGCCAAGGCCGCGCCCGGTACAGGCCAGATGATTTGCGGGACA
Source organism: uncultured Acidobacteriota bacterium (assembly GCA_963846375.1). GTDB lineage: Bacteria > Acidobacteriota > Terriglobia > Terriglobales > Acidobacteriaceae > Telmatobacter. Next base: position 247,011 of record CAWJVV010000009.1, on the reverse strand, counting down.
GCCTTGCTCACCACGATGGTGTTGGTGGCGGTGGCGGGCGTGGCCTTGGTGGGGTCCGACGGCGTGAAAGTCGCCGAGAGGGTCTGGCTGCCGGCGGTGAGCACGGTTCCAGAGGACGGTGTGTAAGTGAAGGTGCCGGCGAAGTTGGCCGTAGCATTGAGCTGCGTGGCGTCCAGGGCGGTGCCGTACGTGAGGGCGGCGGGCGCGGGCCAGGTGATCGCGGGCGTGGCCGGGCCAGTGGTCGTCGTGGTGATCGAGGCTTTGCTGCCGCCGCAGGCGGTGAGAAGAAGAAGCGCAGGGCAGCCGAGAAGAACGGGGGCAAACCTAAGTATCTTCAATGCAGTAGCCTTCCAACCAAGAGATAGTCAGCGCAAAAAAGCCTGGCGGCATCATCGCCGAATATTAGTTACCCGGGTTCGTGGTCGCGATGATGCAAATCACAGCCACGGCCCGGTTCCGCAAGTAGCGGGACCGGGCCGGACATGTCCATTGTGGCTTGGAGAGGGTAAGGAGCACTTTGATGCTTGTCAGAGAGCAAGCAGGGATTGTGGGATACCGAGGCCGGTATCCCTGGCGGGCAATTATTTTTCCGACTGCGTTTTGGTGATGAAGGCCGCGACGCGGTCATGAAGTTGCTTCAGGCTGGAGTCGCGGACGTAGACCATGTGGCCGGACTCGTACCAGTCGTACTCGATGTTTTTGGCGAGGGACTGCGGGATGGGCAGGTGCTTTTCTTCATATTGCGCGGCGAAGAACGGCGTGGCGAGATCGTAGTAGCCGCCGTTGACCATGACGCGGAGGCGTGGGTTTGTCTTCATGGCCTCGGCAAGGTCGTTGGCGACGTTGACGAGGATGGGGTTGCCGTTGTGCTTGAAATCCCATTGAGCACTGCCGAACAGGGCTTGGGGCAGGTAGGTCTGGCCTTCGCCGTACTTCAGGTCCTTGCGAACGTAGTCATTGAACAGAGAAACGTAGGCCGAGGAGATGGCGGAGCTCTGCGGATCGTATTCGGCGCCTTCACTGAGCGGGTTGAGGCTGGGGCCGGAGAATCGGGTATCGAGGCGGCCGGTGGTGAGGTTGTCGGCGTCCTGGAGAGTCTTTTCGAACTGGCCGCCACTGACGCGGAGGTTGGCCTTGAGCCAGTAGGCGGTGGGGATGCCGGTGTAGTCATGGAGCTTTTCGGCGACGGACTGCTTTTCAGAATCGGAGAGGTCAGTGCCGAGAGCGAGGGCGTGCTGGTAGGGGCCCATGGCGAACTCTTCAACTTCCTTGAGGAAGGGCTCGAGAGCGGCGGGCTGATTCGGTAGCTTTTTGTGATACCAGCCAGTGGCGGCGTAGGTGGGCAGGCCGAGGACGTAGGCGAGGTCGACGCCGGGATTCGCGCTGGCGGGGGCATCGACGTCGGTGGTGAAGTTGAAGATCTGCGACAGCAGGATGACTCCGTTAATGTCGAAGGATTTGTTGTTCTCGAGGATGTCGACCAGCACCGAAGAGCGTGTGGTGCCGTAGCTCTCGCCGAAGATGAACTTGGGGGAGTTCCAGCGGTTGTACTTGGTGATGAAGCGCTGGATGAAACGGGCGAAGGCGTTGGCGTCTTCGTCGATGCCCCAGAACGCCTTTTCGGAATCTTTGCCGAGCAGGCGGCCGAAGCCGGTGCCGGGCATGTCGATAAAGACGAGATCGCTCACGTCGAGCAGGGACTCGGGATTGTCGGTGAGCTTGTAGGGCGCGGCGGGCAGGTGCTGGTCGGTGTCGGTGACCACGTGCTTGGGACCGAGCGAGCCCATGTGCAGCCACACGGTGGAGCTGCCAGGGCCTCCGTTGTAGAAGAACGTCACGGGACGTTCCTCCGGCTTGGCGTCCTTCTTGAAATAGGCAAAGTAGGACATGCGCGCGGTGGGAGGCTCGTCTTTAGGCTCCTTGGGCGCCTCCATGGCTAGCTGGCTGCCGGGGATCGGCTTGCCGTCGTAGCCGAGCTGCGCGTCCTGGGCGTCGCTGCCGCCCACTGTGATGGTGCCGGCAATGGCGTTGTAGAGGATGTGTTGCCCTCCGACATCTACCGATCCCGTGGTGGTGACTTCAGTTGCGGCGGGCTTGTCGGCAGGTTTGCTGTCGGCTTTGTCGTCGGATTTGGGTTTGTCATCGGCAAGGAGACGCGCGGAAGGCGCGAGGCAGAGGAGAAGCACGGCAGCAATCAAGCGGGCAGAACGTTGCATCCATTGACTCCACGTTGTGAATTGATTTCAGGGAACCGGGATTGTTCAGTATAGTGCCCGCTGAAGGCGAAGGGCGATGCCGTTGTCGAAGGTTGGGGTTTCAAGGGTGGATTCTGCACCACTGCTCTTCAGGTTCGTCACCGGTATAGTCTCACCCGTCACAACATTGAGCCATTCGCCTCGATAATCGCCTGCGGGCAGCCGGAGGGTGATGCCGCTGGGGCTTTTGCCGTCGAGGTAGATGGCGACCACGCCTTTGGAGCTGGACAGCGCGTGAGCGGTTACGCCATTGGCATGCGCCACCACGGCGTAATCGGGATGCATATCCGCGAGCGGGAGCGCGGAGAGGAATTTTTGCAGGATGCCGAGCTGCTTGCGGAAGGCTACGCTGCCGCCTCCGGGGCCATTGGGCTCTTTGTCAGTGCCGTCTTCAAAGCCGACGGTGAAGGAGTAGTCGAGGCCGTCGAAGGTGCTGCCTCCGGCGAGCATGAAGTTCCAGGCCTGACGCCGGTAGGCATCGTCACTGCGTCCCAGGAAGCCGGTCTCGTCGTATGCGATTGCCTTGCCCAGGCCATAGTTCAGCGTGACGGCGTCAGGGTAGGCGTAGTGGAAGTTGACGATGCTGACGCCGTCGATCAGCGTGCGGACGGAGAGGCGGAAGTTGGAATACCCTTGTGCGATGAGATGGTGGTGAGGAAGTTGCGCCTCTTCGCTGGTGATCCACTGCGCCACGCGCGACTGCCAGGCGATGCAGTCGCTGTCGGAAACCTCGACGGAGTTGGGGTACTGATCGCGGCCCGTGAACAGGTAGGGATTAATGACGCTCTCGAGCTGCGGATGATCGGACCAGGGCTCGTTCTGCAACTCGAAGATGACATTGGGGAAGGCATTGGCCTCGTGCACGATCTTGCGGACGTAGCGCTCTTGCAGGGCCAGGACGTTGCCGTTTTCCAGCGTGTTGACGTGCTGCAGATCGAGTGCGGCGGTGGTTTGGTTCACGTTGTTGGCCGCATTGAAGGGGCTCACCTTCCATTGCACTTCGCCGTATTGCGACGAGAAGAGCGAAATCTCGACGATGACGCCGTGGCGCTGGGCTTCGCCCAGGAAGTCGTGGAGGCGCTCGAAGTACTGCTGGTCCCATTGGGTGAGGTCAAACTTGTTGCCGCCGCCGGCGTATCCGGGCTCAGTGCTGCGCGCCCAGGGGAGAAGAAGGCGGTCGCCGGGAGGGGCGATGGTGTTGCGCTTGATGCCGAAGGATTGGGCCGGAACCTCAACATAGCTGCCGGGGAAAAGCCGCGTGTAGTTGAGGCCGTCGGCCTGGAGCGTGTCGAGGTACCTGTGGAAGTTGAAGTCGGGGTTGATAACCGAGCCGTAGTGCTCGCCGCTGGTGATGAGCGCGATGGTCTTGCCGTTGTAGAGGAAGTAGTGCGGATTCTTGGGGTCGAGCTGGATGGGGTCGGAGGCTCGTTGGGCGGCGAGAGAGATTGTGCAGAGGGCGAGGGCCAACGCTGCGGCTTTCATGGGTAACCATCGTACAGGCGAAGGGCTTCGCCTCCTATGGGACGACAGCGTGGCACGAGAACCCTGCTGATCACCGTTCACTGCTTTTGCGGCTTATCGAACGGCTGCTTATCGGTAATGCGGGGCCGATCTTCGGCCTGCAGTTCTTTGCTCACCTGCTCCACCTCGCGGAAGACCCGCATCAGATTTCCCCCGAGGATCTTGCGGCAGTCTTCGGCGGAGTAGCCGCGCTCCATCAGCGCCGCGGTAATCTTGGGCAGGTCGGCCGCGGAGTCCATGCCTTCGGGGAGCTGGCCGTCAACGCCGTCGAAGTCCGAGCCCAGGCCTACGTGGTCGACACCCGCCACCTTGGCGATGTGGTCAATGTGGTCGATTAGCAGCGACAGCGGCGGGCGCGGAATGCGATCGGCGAACTGGCGCTGCACCTTGGAGATCTCTTCGTACGTGACCTCCTTGCCTTCCGACTTGGCTTTGTCCTTGAGCTCCTGAACGGCTTTGTCGACCTCTGGCTTCTGCGCCAGTTGCGCGGCGCCGTAAGCGGGTGACAGGAATCCGGAGTAGTAGTTCACCTGGACGACGCCGCCCTTTGACTCGGGACCGCCGCAGTGGGACACGGCGCGCAGCATATCGTCGGTCATGTTGCGCGGCACATCATTCAGCGCTCGGGCCGAAGAGTGCGAGGCGATGACCGGCGCGCGCGAAATGACCAGCGTGCGATAGAAGGTGCGGTCCGAGACGTGCGAGATGTCGATCATCATTCCCAGGCGATTCATCTCGTAGACCACGTCTTTGCCGAACTCGGTCAGCCCTTCCTTGGTGTGGGGAACGGAGGTGTTATCGATGTCGCCGGAGCTGTCGGCCCAGGCTGTTGAGTTGGACCAGGTCAGGGTCATGTAGCGCACGCCGAGCGCATAGTATTGGCGCAGCAGAGCGAGCGAGTCCTCAATCGAATGGCCGCCTTCAATGCCCATAAGGATGGCCAGCTTGTGCTCGCGATGCGCCAGCTCGATGCCTGCGGGCGTGGTGACGAACATCATCTGGTCAGGATGTTTAGCCACCTGCTGCTTGACCGCGTCAATGAGCACCAGTGTGCGTCGGGCGTACTGACCCTTGTAGAGGTTGGGCTCGACCCAGATGGACATGAACTCCGCGCCGAGGTTTCCCGCTTTCGCAGACTCCAGGTTTAAGTTGCCTCCCCGCAGAGGATCGGCCATGTCGAAGTTCTCGTCGACGAAACGCTGCGGGGTGTCGGCGTGCGTGTCGATGACCAGTGCGGAGCGGTGGACGGCGTCAGGCGAAAGTTTTTGCGTCATCTTGTGGGGCGTAGTAGGTGGTGCTTGGGCGGCGGGAGCTTGCGGGGAGGTTTGGCTCGACAACAGGGCGGGGACAACGACGAGCAATGAAGCGATGAGGACTCGGTTGGGCGTGGGCTTGAGAGGCATAAGGCTTGGGATGAGTATAGACGGAGGCGCCAGGTCCTATGGCTTCAATCCGAGCGCCTTCACGTAGCCGTCGTTGACCTTCTCGCTGGAGAAGCGGATCTTGCCGAGCAGGTCGTCGAAGATGGCCTGCGCGTCTTCTGGCGAGGGCCGCGCGGCAATGCGCTTTTCGGCGTTGTTGGTGCCGGCGGGCGTTGCCGCCAGCGCGATCACGCTATCCCAATGCGCCGGGCGGTCGAAGGTAACGACGCTGGAGCCGGCGTCCATCTTCTTGTACGGCCAGAAGCACCAGCCCACGTGATTATCTTCCAGCGTCTTGGTAAACGCGGCGATCCATTCGTCCTTGTTCTCACCCGACTCGCCCAGCCAGATGGGCACGTGGTACTTCTCGCGGTAATCGAGGTACTCGCGGATGACGCTGGCGTCCGGCGCGGTCCAATACTTGTGGAACGTGTACATCACGTTCGAGTCGAAGGGCGGGCCGAAGACGCTGAAGTCGCTGTCCCACTGCGCGCCGCCGAGGATGAGCATGTGGTTGCGGTCGACCTGGCGAATGGCCGCGGCAATCTTCCGATAGAGCGGCTCGAGCTCTTTATCGAAACGGCGGAGTTGCGGGTAATTGGGGATCGGCTCGTTGAGCAGGTCGTAGCCCAGGACGATAGGCTCATTGGCGTAGCGAGTGGCGATGCGGCGCCAGACGGCGATGGTGTGGGCCTGGGCCTCGGGGCTCAGGTAAAGCCAGGGGTAGCCGTCGCTATCGTCGATGTTGGTGCCGGTCTGGCCGCCGGGCGCGCAGTGCAGGTCGATGATGACGTAGATGCCGTCTTTGCGCGCCCATTGGACGAGTCGGTCGAGCAGGCGGAACCCTTCGGCGTCGTCTGATTCGAAGAACTTGTAGTGGATGGGAACTCGCACGGAGTTGAAGCCCATCTGCTTGAGGCGATCCATATCGGGCCCGGTGATATACGCATCGCGCCACGCGTGCCAGAATGCTTCAGACTTCTCCGGACCGATAAGCTCGCGGGTGAGATCTTCAATCTCATGTGGAGCCTGCGCGCCACCCTTAAAGTGAAACATGTAGCCCTCGGGCTCGAACCAGTTGCCCAGATTGATGCCGCGGAGCATGAGGGGCTGATTGTCGCCATCGACCAGGTTGGGGCCGGCGATGTGGACGAAGCCATGGTGGGGCGAGGACTGGGCAAGCAGGGGCTGGCAGATGAGGGCGAGGAGGAGAAAGACAGGCAGAAACGCGCGCTTGGACATGGCGACCCGCAGTATACAGGGCTGCGCGTGGGCGGGAGAGTCGAGGCGCTGGATTGGAGTGCCGGTGACTTGCCGGGGTTATTCCTTGCGCGTGCGAGCCGCGCGGCGTTTGGCGGCTGAAGCGCGATGACGCGTGAGGGTTGCGCTGCGCACCCCGGCGTGGCCGCGGCGGACGCGCGCAGGGTGGAGGATGGCGCCGATGCTGTGCTCTGCGCCAGTTGGATTGACCGAGTATGTCGGGTCGAGCATGGCGATCACGGCGGTGGCGCGGGCTCGGTAGAGGCGCGCCCACTGGCTCTGCACCAGGCTCATCTGTACGCTACGCCAGTAGGTGGCGTCGGCCTTCGCCACGACGGCGGCTTCGGCTGGGCTCTCGGTGCCGTTGTTGATCAGGTTAAGGAAGGTGCTGAACTCTTCAAGGTTCACGCCCATCTGGTAAACAAGTTGGGTCATGGCCATCTGCTGGCTGGCGCTGAGCGAGTCGAAGTGGCGGCAGTATGCCTTGGCGTTGCCAATCGCCTGGATGATGCCCACGCGAAGCAGGGCATTGGCGTCATCCTCGGTGATCTGCGGATCGAGGCTCCAGATCTGCTTCCGGAAGCCCTTCTTGTTCCAGGTGGCGAGGCGGTCGTTGAATTCTCCCAGGATGCGCTGGAGCTTTGTGGGGGCGAGACCGGCCGCCTGCCAGAGCTCGGCCGATGAAGGTTCCAGGAAGGGATGCGGGTTCATCGCATCGCGCTGGAGATGTTCGCGGGCCGGTAGGTCGAGGCTGAATCCGGCGCCGATGAGCGGCTGCGCGGTCTTGGGGTCGGGATAGGCGGCCAGCACCCAGCCTTCATGGCGCTTGTCGCGCAGGATGTTCATCAGGGTGTCAACGTCGAACTTGGCGTCGGTGGGCTGGAAGCTGAGCAGGGTCTGGACTGCGGGCGAGAGCGGCTGTACAACCTGCACGGCTGCAGCCTGGGCGTCGGCCAGCGGACCGCTGGTCTGCGTGGGCATGGCGGCGGCCGGGACGGACGGCTCGGCGGGTATCGATGATTCTTGGCCAAAGAAGAGGTTTGCGGAGGACGCAACTCCCCCCCCAAGCAACAGAACTGCTCTAAGTAGCTGTAATTTTGTCTTCACGTACCCGACTATCCCCGCTGGTAGACGTTCCCTGGCTCAAAGATGCCCGAAATCCGTGCTTTGCACAATGACCGAAAAGCATCATGAATGCAAATGGTCATCAAGTTTCGCTGATTCTGAAGCGGACCACCTTGCTCTGCATCAACCCGGAGCGTTGAGATGAGTTGCTGTCGGGCGGGGCGGCCTGGCGGGTTCGGCGGGGTGATGTGGGCTGACGCCCAGGCTGGGTGGCGCTGCTGACTGAGGTTTCGGACCGGTTTTCCTCAAATCCGCCTAAATCTGCTACATCCATTCGAAGACTAAAATTGAACCAGACATGCCCGAGTTCACGCACCTTCATCTGCATACGGAATACTCCCTCCTTGACGGCGCATGCGACGTCACCAAGCTCATCGATCGCGTCGCCGCGCTGGGCCAAAAGTCCGTCGCCATGACCGACCACGGCAACATCTACGGAGCCGTGCACTTCTTCAATGCTGCCAAGGACAAGGGCATCAAGCCCATCCTGGGCTGCGAGCTCTACGTATGCAAGAACGAGGACCATCGCGCACCGGCTCAGGGAGACGACTACAACCACCTGCTGGTGCTGGCTGAGAACGAAGAGGGCTATCGCAACCTGATCAGGATCACATCGGAGGCTTCGCTGCACGGCTTTTATCGCAAGCCCCGCGTGAGCAAAGCTTACCTCGCGCAACACGCGAAGGGACTGATCGCCACCTCCGGCTGTCTCTCCGGCGAACTATGCGAACTGCTCAACAATGAGCAGGGCAAATACGATGCAGCCACCGCCTATGAAAAAGCCAAGGCCGTAGCCCTGCAATATCAGGACATCTTCGGGCGCGGCAACTTCTACCTCGAAATTCAGGACCAGGGCCTGGAGGCCGAGCGCAAGATCCAGAACGATTTGTTCCGCCTGGAAAAGGATCTGGACATCCCGCTGGTGGTCACCAACGACTCGCATTATCTGTGCGGCGAAGACTCTCACGCGCACGACGTAATGCTGTGCGTGCAGACAGGCGCCAAGATTCACGACAAAGACCGCTTCAAGTTCGACTCCGACCAGTTCTTTGTGAAGAGCGGCGACGAAATGGCCCGTCTGTTTCCCGATTCGCCCGGACTGCTGGCGCGGACCATGGAAATTGCCGAGCGCTGCAACTTTAAGCTGCATCCAGTCGAGAATCCGTTCCCCGAGTTCGTCGTTCCGCCGGGCCACACCATCGACACCTATTTCGAAGAGGTTTGCCGCGAGGGATTCAAGAAGCGTCTCGACACCGCCGTCCGCCACCTCGAAGCTCGTGGCCAGCTCCGCAATCCGGTACACCAGTACGAAGCGCGCCTGAACTACGAGATCGGCATCATCCGCCAGATGAAGTACTCCGGCTACTTCCTGATTGTGTGGGACTTCATCAAGTACGCGCGCGACCATAACATTCCCGTGGGGCCGGGGCGCGGATCGGGCGCCGGCTCTCTGGTCGCCTATTGCATGGAGATCACCAACATCGATCCCATGCAGAACGTGCTGCTCTTCGAGCGCTTCCTCAACCCCGAGCGCGTGTCCATGCCCGATATCGACGTGGACTTCTGCATGAACCGTCGCGGGGAAGTGATTGAGTACGTCACGCGCAAGTACGGCCGCGAGCAGGTGGCGCAGATCATCACCTTCAACACCATGGCCGCCAAGGCCGCCATTAAGGACTGCGGCCGCGCCCTCGACATGGCCTACGGCGACGTGGACCGCATCGCCAAGCTCATCCCCTCCACCGTGGGCATGACCATCGACAAAGCCCTGGAGGACGTGCCCGACCTGCGCAAAATCTACGACAGCGAAGCGCAGGTGCGCGAGCTGATCGACACCGCCAAGAAGCTCGAAGGCCTGGTGCGCGGCTCCGGCGTTCACGCGTCCGCCGTGGTGATCGCACCCCGTCCGCTCACCGAACTCGTCCCCATCGCCAAGACTAAGAACGACGAAATCGTGACCGCCTACGACATGGTCGCCATCGACAAGATGGGCCTGCTCAAGATGGACTTCCTCGGCCTCACCACACTCACGGTGATCGACGAGTGCCTCAAGCTCATCGAGAGCAACCGCGGCGAAAAGGTCGACATCGAAACCATCCCGCTCGACGACGAGGAGACCTACAAAAAGGTCTTTCACGCCGCGCTCACCTCCGGCGTCTTCCAGTTTGAGTCGAACGGCATGCGCGACATGCTGCGCCGCTACAAGCCCGACAAGCTCGAAGACTTGACCGCCCTCACAGCCTTGTTCCGGCCCGGCCCCATCCAGGGCGGCATGACCGATGACTTCATCGAGCGCAAGTGGGGCCGCCGCAAAGTCGAGTACATGCTCCCCGAGCTCGAAGGCATTCTGAAGGAAACCCTCGGTGTCATCGTCTACCAGGAACAGGTGATGCAGATTGCCAACGTGCTGGCCAGCTATTCGCTGGGCGAGGCCGACCTGCTGCGCCGCGCCATGGGCAAAAAGAAGCCCGAAGAGATGGCCAAGCAGCGCGATCGCTTCATCTCCGGCGCCGTCGCCAACGGCCACCCCAAGGACATCTCCGCCGAAATCTTCGACCAGATGGAGAAGTTCGCGGGCTACGGCTTCAACAAGTCGCACTCCGCCGCTTATGGCCTCGTCAGCTATCAGACCGCCTACCTCAAGACGCACTACCCCGTCGAATTCATGGCCGGCCTGCTCACGTCTGAAGTCTCGAAACCCGACAATGTGGTGAAGTACATTGCCGAGTGCAAGGAGATGGGCATCGCCGTCGATCCGCCCGATGTGCAGGTCTCCGGCGCGCAGTTTACTCCGCACGGGGACGCCATCCGCTTCGGACTGGCCGCGGTGAAGAACGTCGGCGGCAACGCCATCGACTCCATCCTCAAGGCCCGCGAAGAGGTTGGGCGGCCGCTTCAGCAGCCTGTATCAGTTCTGTGAAAAAGTCGACCTCCGCGTGATGAACAAGCGCGTGCTCGAGTCCCTGATCAAGGCCGGCGCACTCGACTCCCTCGGCAAGCGCGCGGCCCTCTACGCCGCTGTCGACAAGGCCATGGAACGCGCCCAGAAAGCACAGCGCGATCTCGAGCAAGGCCAGGTCGGCCTCTTCGGCATCTTCGATGAAACCCCCGCCAACGGCCACCGCAACGGTGACGACTTGCCCAAAGTCGCGGATTGGGAAGAGAGCGAGCGCCTCGCCAACGAGAAGGAGGTCCTGGGCTTCTTCGTCTCCGGCCACCCGCTCGACAAGTACGCAGAAAAGCTTCGCAACCTAACGGGCGTCATCACCGTGGCCGAAGCGCTGGAGCGCAAGCCGCCGGAGCGCGCGTGGGGCCGCCAGGCCGATCCCTCCGACGAGCTTCAGGTGGCCGGCATCCTCCACGGCACCGGCGCGGCCCGCAAGAGCAAACGCGACGGCAAGCTCTACGCGCAAGGCATCCTCGAAGACGCCACCGGCAAAATCGAAGTCATCTGCTTTGCGCGCGACTACGAGCGCCTCTGCGAGCAGCTCAAGATGGAAGCCCCCGTGCTCATCCGCGGCATGTTGATGGGCGAAGAAGACTCAGCTCCCAAGATCGCCATCAGCGGTGTGCAGGCTCTCGACGACGTAAAGCTGAAGCTGCCCGGCGGCATTCGCATCCGCATCAATCTCGATCGCGCATCGGAGGAGATCTTCGCCGCGCTCAAGTCCGCCGCCGACGCCGCGCCCGGCCCGGGCAAAGTGATGCTGCAACTCGAACGCAAGGGCGAGTACGCGGTGATCCTCGAACCGGAATCGATGAACGTTGCCGCCGACAAGGGTTGGGTTGAGCGTGTCGAAGACCTGGTCGGGAAGGGAAGCGTGCAGGCCGTCGGCTAGTCCCGCACAAGAATCACGCTCAAAAACCGTGGCCCGTGCACGCCCTTGATGCGCGTCATCTCGATATCCGCCGTCGCACTCGGACCGGAAATGTATGTCGCCAACTGTGGCGGATGCGCGCAGAGAGCAAAGTACTCCGGCAGCGTCTCCACCACCTCGCTCGCGCGCAGCACGCATAGATGCCAGTCGGGCAGCAGCGTCAGCACGCGCCTTCCCTCGCTGGCCGAGTGATGCAGCACAATCGTCCCCGACTCCGCCACGCCGCAGAACGAAGCCGTTACCACGCCATCTGCCCCTTCAATCTGCTCCGGTGAAAGTTCGTGATCCATGCGCCAGTCCACGCCATCCACCAGCCACGGTTCCGGCAAACCCGCGGGCGCCACCAGCACGCGGCGTCCGCTCTTGGCAATCGCTTCTGCAATTGTCGACACCAGCGCAGACTCCGCGCACTCCACCACCTCGGCGTCGTACTCGCGCAACCGCTCCACCATCAGCGCCAACGTCGTTTCCGCATTCAAGGCCCCGCGCAGCCTGTACGTTCGCGGCACGGCCGCATAGCCCGCCAACCGCTCATCGGAGATCCCGCTGAGGCCCGCGCGAATCCGGTCCATCACCACCTGTCGCGATCCCGCCGTCATCGCCCGCGCTCCTTCTGCCACCACTCGCGAAAAGTCTGCTTCGGCAGGCCGCGCAGATCACGCGTCTGCGTCCACTTCCCGCCCACGCTCGGCAGCCAGTGAATCCATCCGTCCTTCCGCGTGAACAGCCGCAGCCCGATCCGCCCCATCCGCTGCGCCAGACTGAAACAGCCCGCCCGCTCGCGAACACCCAGTTCGCCACCCGCATTCCCAGGTACATGGGATCGAAAAACCTCTGCTCGCTGTCCGCCGCTCCTGATCCGTAACCTGCGCGCGCAGATCGATCAGCATCTCGGGAATGTTGATCTTCACCGGGCAAACTTCGTAGCACGCGCCGCACAGCGACGATGCGTACGGCAGCGATCTGCGCGTGTTTCATCTGCATCAGTTGCGGCGTCAGAATCGCGCCAATCGGCCCCGGATACACCGACCCGTACGCGTGCCCGCCGGTCTGCCGATACACCGGGCAAGTGTTCATGCACGCCGCGCAGCGAATGCACTGCAGCGTCTGCCGCTCCATCTTCGCGCCGCAGAATCGGCGACCGCCCGTTGTCCAGCAGCACCACGTGGAACCGCTGCGGCCCGTCGCCCGGCGTCACGCCCGTCCACAGCGACGTGTACGGATTCATGCGCTCGCCCGTCGCCGATCGCGCCAGCACCTGCAGCATCACTTCCAGATCGCTGGAACCGCGGCATCACCTTCTCAATCCCGGCCAGCGTAATCATCGTGCGCGGCAGCGTCAGGCACATGCGCCCGTTGCCCTCCGACTCCACCATCGCAACGCCGCCCGTCTCCGCAATCAGGAAATTCGCGCCGCTGATCGCCGTCGGCACCTTCAGAAATTTCTTGCCGCAGATAATGTGCGCGCCGCCGCCGTCAGTGCCTGCGGATCGTCCGACAGCTTCTCAAGCCCCATACGCCGCGCAAAAATCTCCCGCACCTGCGCTGCGATTCACGTGCAGCGCCGGAACCACCATATGCGAAGGCTCCCCTCCGCCAAGCTGCAGAATGATCTCCGCCAGATCCGTCTCGTGTGCTGCGATTCCATGCTCGCGTCAAGAAACGGATTCAGCTGGATCTCCGCCGACGTCATGGTCTTGATCTTGATGACCTCGTCGGCCTTCTCTTCACGCAGAATCTCCAGAATGATCTGCGCGCGCTTCGGCCGCCTCCGCCGCCCAGTGCACCACCCCGCCGGCCGCCGTGCAACGCTCCTCAAATTGCTCCAGGTACTCGCCCAGATTCTCCAGCGCCTGCACCCGCATCGCCGAGGCCGCCTCGCGCAGCTCTTGCCAATCCGTCTTCTCCGCAACCAGCCGGTCGCGCTTACCCTGGATCACTTCGATGGCGTGCGCCACGTTCTTGCGCAACTGTGCGTTGCGCAATACCGGCAACGCCGCGGCCGGAAACGGCGGCGCTACCCGCGGATCCAGTCTCCGGATGATCCGCGGATACAGAGCGCGGCCCGGTTGCGCTCATGCCAGCACCTCTTCGGTGCTCGCCAAAATCTCCGCCATGTGGATCGTCCGCATCGCCGCATACTCGCGATGCAGCGCTCCGCCCAGGTGCATCAGGCAGCTATTGTCCAGCGCCGTGCAAAACTCGGCCCGCGTCGCCAGCACGTCCTGCAGCTTTACCGTCATCATCGCGCCGACACTTCGGCGTTCTTCACGCTGAAGGTGCCGCCGAAGCCGCAGCAGCGGTCCAGATTCTCCAGGCTCGCCAGCTCCAGCCCGCGCACGTTCTTCAGCAGCCGGAAAGGCCGCTCTCCCAGGTGCAGCGCGCGCAACCCGTGGCAGCTGGCGTGATAGGTCACGCGGTGCGGGAAATACGCTCCCACATCCTCCACGCCCAGCTTGTCCATCAGGAACTCGCTCAGCTCGTACACACGCGGCAGCAGCGCGTCAAACTCGCGCATCAGCGCGTTGTTTCCCAAGTCGCTTCATCAGGCCGGGGTACTGATCGCGGATCATCGCCACGCACGACGAGGACGGAATCACCACCGCCTCGGCGTCCGGCATACATTTTCACAAAGCGCTTGGCCTGCGAGAATGCTTCGCCGCGGAAACCCGTGTTTGCGTGCATCTGCCCGCAGCATGTCTGCGCTGGCCGAAACTCCACCGAAACGCCCAGCCGTTCCAGCAGCCGCACCACGGCCCGTCCGGTCTCCGGAAACAGCGTGTCGTTATAGCAGGTGATAAACAAACTCGCTCGCATGCTCACTCATATTCTCGCAGAGCGACCAGACGCCCAGGAATTGTTCCTCGTTTGGAATCTTTGTTTGCGGGCGTGGTTCTGTCCATCAGACGTCAAACCACCGCTTCCGATCATCCAACTGTCCATCAAGGGGCGTTGGGGGGCTCCATCGGCGCCGTTTCAGCGAACTTGCTGTAATCAATGGATTTTATTCGCGCGTCAGTTTACATTACGCAGTTGCTTTCAAATGAGAAAGGTACAGGGACTTGATGCTCCCGTTTCGTCTACTTCATGTTTTAGGCTGCCATACTCTTGTATTTGCCTTGCTGGGGATTTGCGCCGCCGTTCCGGCCATGGCCGGCCCGCAAACCTCCATTCTCCCCCGCATCAATGCTCCTGTCGATGAATCGGTGCGCACAGTGTTGACGGGCAATGTGCCGCCGCTCGCACGATCCGAATTCGACAATGGGGAGGCTCCGGCCGCCACTCAACTCACCTCCATGCGGTTGGTTCTTTCCCACTCCGCGCAGCAGAAGGCCGCCATGGACGCATTCATGGCGCGGCAGCTCGACCCGTCTTCGCCTAGCTATCACCACTGGCTCACCCCCCAGCAGTTTGGTGAGCTCTATGGACCCGCTGAATCCGACATCGCCGCCATCATTGCATGGTTGCAGTCGCATGGCCTCAACGTCGACGATGTTCCTCCCGCCCGCAACAACATCGCCTTCTCCGGCACCGTTGCGCAGGTAGAGGCTGCCTTCCGCGTCTCCATCCATTCCTACAACGCCGGCGGCCAGCCGTTCCTCTCCAATACCGCCGATCCCACCATCCCAACAGCGCTCGCACCAGTGGTTAGCGGCGTAGCCCAGCTCAATACCATCCACCCCAGGCCACACAACATCCGCGGCCGCGACGGCCAATTCGACCCCGCCACGCATCGCCTGGTGCCCCTCGGGAATTCGGCAGCACGGCCCGAACTCACCACCGGCTCCGGCGGCAGCTACAACCTTTATCTCGTACCCGCCGATGCCGCCACCATCTACGACACACCCAACAGCTTCAATGCGGCTTTCGCCTCGGGCGGAACCAGCTACACCGGTTCCGGCGTCACCATTGGAGTGGTCGGCGACGCCCTCATCCAGGCCGGCACGGTCGTGGACTACCGAAGCAAGTTCCTCAATGACTCCACGGCGCCCACCATTAATAACGTTGCTCCCGCGGCCACCACGGGTGGCGACACCGACGAAGGCTATCTCGATGTGGAGATAGCGGGCGGTCTCGCTCCCGGCGCGAGCCTTGTCTTCTATACGTCGAGCGATCTTCCAACCGCAATTGCTCAGGCCATAAAAGATCCCATGATTGACATCCTGAGCGTTAGCTTCGGCGAGTGCGAGCTCGCGCTGGGCACATCCGGCAATCAGCTTCTCAGCGGATGGTGGCAGCAGGCCTCCATGGCCGGTATCGCCGTCGTCGTCTCCACCGGTGACAGCGGCTCTGCTGACTGCGACGACAACAACACCGAAACATCAGCGATTCACGGCTTGCAGGTCAGCGGCTTTGCGTCCACACCCTACAACATTGCTGTGGGTGGCACGGACTTCTCCAGCCTGATCAGCGGCTTTACCACCTACGTCAACACCGCCAACTCGACCTCCGCGACAACGCCCTATCTTTCGGCGAAGAGTTATATCCCCGAAGCCGCGTGGAATGACTCCACCGTCAACGACACTGGCACTTGGGAAATGGATATTCCGTTCACCGATCCCATGAAGGGCAACGCGACCAACATCATCGCCGGCGGCGGAGGAGTCAGCGGCTGCTCCACCAGCACGGGGTCCACCTGCACCAGCGGATACGCCAAACCAAGCTGGCAATTGGGCGCCGGCGTCCCTGGCGATGGCGCGCGCGATATTCCCGATGTCGCGCTCTTTTCCGGCAACGGCTTCGACGGCGCATCGTGGTTGGTCTGCACCGACGATGCCGCTTCCGGCGGCACGGCCGGCCAGACGGATAACTGCGTTGCCGCCTCGAATAGTCAATTCGCGTTTGCGGCTTTCGGGGGAACCTCTACGGCCGCGCCCGCGTTCGCCGGTATCCTCGCGCTCGTCGAGCAGAAGACCGGAGGGCGCCTCGGCCTTGCCGCCCAGCCGATCTACAACCTCTTCAATTCCACCCGCGCCAGCGCCGTCTTTCACGACGTCGCCACGGGTAACAACTCCGTGGTGTGTACCGCCGGCAGCACCTCCGATTGCCAAAAGAACACCGCGGGCAACTACTTCCTTACCGGCTACGACACCGCGGCCGGCTACGACCTGGCCACCGGCATCGGCAGTGTCGACGCGACGCAGTTAGTGAACAACTGGGGAAGCGTCACCGGTACTGGCACGGCCACCATGACCCTTTCGCCCTCAGCTACCGCCATCACTTCCATCCAGCCCCTCACCGTGAATGTCACAGTGGCTGGCTCGGGCAGCCTCGGCACGCCCACCGGCACCGTTGTGCTTACGGATGGCGGTAACCTGAACTCGTCCGCCACGCTCGTGGCGGGCGCTGCTTCGTTCACCATCGCGGCAGGCACGCTGCAGGCGGGAACCGACGCGCTTACCGCCACCTACAGCGGCGACGCGAACTACGCCATCACTTCCGCCTCGGTCAATATCACCGTTACCGCGGTCAGCTACGCGCTCTCGGCCACTACGCCCGCGCCGGTGACGCCGGGCAATACCGTGACGTCGACGCTGACTGTGAGCAGCAGCAACGGCTACTCAGGCAGCATCGCGTTGACCTGCGCCGTCACCAACCAGCCGGCGAACGCCGCCAATGTGCCCGGGTGCACCATCACCGGCTCTCCGGTGGTCCTGAGCAGCGCCGTGAAGAGTGGCACTGCGACCGTTACCTTTAACACCCAGGCGCCCGTCGCCACGCTCACTCACCCGCACTTCGGCGCTGGAGAAGCTGCAGGAGAGGCGGTGCTTGCGTTGCTGGTCTTCTTCGGGATTCCTTCGCGCCGCCGTGCTTGGCGCGCGATGGTCGCTTTGATGATCGGCGCCTTTGCGCTGCTCAGCCTCTCCGCTTGCGGCAGCACCACCACGACCGGCAGTGGCGGAAACAGCAATCCCGGCACGACTCCAGGGGTCTACACCTATACGGTGACAGGCACAGGAACACCGCCGTACACTCCGGCTCCGACCACAACCATCAGCCTCAGCGTGAGCCAGCCGTAAGGCACGCAAGGGCATCCCGGCGAGCCTACGCCGGCTCGCCGTTCCAGCCGCACTCCACCTCGCGGTGTGCCTCGGCGCTCTCGATCGCCCACTCCAGGACGCGAGCCGCGCGCCATGCGTCGGCGGGCGTGACCGGTGGTTTTGCCTTCGATTCCAGCGCGTCGCGAACAGCGGCGTAGAAGCGGCGGTAGTCGCCTGGCAGCGTAGCAAAGGGCCGCGTGACCATGCCGCCTTCGACGTCGACGTGCAACATACCCCAGTGGTCCGCCGGCTCCTGTCCCCAGCCTTCGCCGGCGATTCGCGTGATCTTGTTGAGCGCGGCTTCCTGGGGGTCTACACCCTTCTTGCGGAAGTTGCCGCGGGTGCCGCGCACCACGAACCGCGGGCCGGCAGGTGAGGACAGATTATTGGCCTCGAGGGTGACCCGCAACCCGAGGTAGCGCAGGCGGATGGTGAAGGCATCGTTGGCGCCCTGGCCGTCGCGCTCGCGAAGGACTTCGGCGCCAACCGCCATGGGATTGCCGAAGAGCGCGAGCGCCTGGTCGACAAGGTGGGTGCCGAGGTCGAGCAGAACGCCGCCGCCTTCCTCGGGCGCATCCTTCCAGGGCCGGCGCGTGGCGCCGGGGTTCCAGCGGTTCATGCTCGACTCGAACTGAACCAGGCGGCCGAGGGTTCCGTCGTGGAAGAGCTTTTCGACGGTGAAGAAGTCGCCGTCGAAGCGGCGGTTGTGGAAGGGAATCAGGTGGACGGAGCGCTTGCGGGCCAGTGCGGCAAGGGCTGCGATCTCGGGAGCTGCTGGTGGAGACGGGCTTATCGACCACCACGTTGAAGCCGGCATCGATGACCTGGCGGGCCACTTCGAAGTGGGTGCCGCTGGGGGTGGCGATGACGATGAGGCCGAGGGTGCGGTCGGCCAGCATGGACTCGAGGGAGCGGTGGGTGGTGATCCATGGATAGCGCTCCCCGGCCTGGTCCCCGTGGCGCTCGACGACTGCCTGGAGCGCCAGCCCGTCCACCGAGGAGATCAGGGGACCGTGAAAGACACGCCCCGCCATGCCGAACCCAACCAAGCCGACCCGGATCATTGTTTTGCTCCCGTACAGGCTGCTCCGTGGAGATCAGTTCCCTGGAGGTGACGCCTTCGGAACATGATAGGGCGGTGATCCGGGCGAGATGGGGAGAATTGTATGTGCGCAAAAAAAAATCGTGGATGTCTTCTGGATCGAGGGAGATACGGGGTGGTCAAATGCTGAGTGTGATTTAGAACACAGGGGACAGGGATCAGGGACCAGGGAACAGAGGAGAGCAGGGCGCGGCGTGCTGCAAGTGATTGAGGCGAAAGGCGAAAGTGAGGAATGAAAGGTGAACCGTGAACCATGCAACGGCGCGTGGTGAAGCGATCTGGTGATGAAGTGATCAAGTGGTGACGACGAGAGTTGCGGCATATCTTCCTCCTTGCCTCGTGCGGTGGCGGAATGTCCAAATGAAAAGGCCCACCGATGCCGGCGGGCCTTTTTCAACTGCTGATACCAGTATGACAGATTTGGCGAATCAGATACCAACTTTTTTTAGAAAACTTTTCGTCTTGTTGTGTGTGGCTTGGATGGTTTTCCACAGGTTTGCCTCTTGACAAGGCAAAAAAGCAGACATTCAGGGGGCTCTACGGACGGTCGGGGAAATGGCGGCAGGCGACTGAAAACTTTGCCCAGACTTTAAGGAGGGACGCGAAAGAATTCTAGATCGAATGTGTCGAGAGGTCACTCCATCCTTAGGGCCGTCACAGGCTGCACCCGCGTGCTGCGCCAGGCAGGAATCAGCGCTGCAATGGCCGCCGCTGTCCCCAGTGTCGCCACTGCAAGGGCCACGGTTGCAATATCGAAGCTGCGTGTCCCATATAGCAGGCTGGAGAGCAGCCGGCCCAGCAGAGCGAACGCCAGCACGCCGGCTCCAACACCGATCAAAGTCAGGCGAATGCCCTGGGCAACCACCAGCCTGCCAATGTTCCCTCGTGTGGCTCCCAGCGCGATACGGATACCCACCTCCCGTGTACGGCTGGCGGCGATGAACGAGATCAGTCCGTAAATCCCAAGCGCCGCCAGCAGCAGCGCCGCGCCGCCAAAGAACGCGAGGACAACAAACAGGAATCGCCGCACGGCAATCGTGCCTTCAACCAGCTCCGAAAACGACTGCACGAAGAACACGCCCTGATCGGCATCCACGCTCGCTACCGCGCTTCTCAACAGCTGCGCCACCTCCGCGGTTGATGCCTGCGACTTGACGACTACAAAATTCACATAGTCGGTTGTCTGCGCCAGCGGCAGGAACGTCGATGGACGGGGAGCGCTGTCGAGCGCCCGGTTGCGCGTAGGCGCGACGACTCCCACCACCTGCCGCCATACGGGTTTCGCGGGATCATCCAGGTTGAGAGAATGCCCGATCGCGCTTTGGTTCGGCCACAACGTGTTTGCCAGCGTCTGGTCCACAACGACGACATTGGGCGACTCAGCGGTATCCGTTTCCCGAATCAGCCGTCCGGCGATCAGCTTCACACCCATCGCCTGCAGATATTGCGGAGACACCGAATCGGTGTCGCCGACAAGTTGCGATCCGCGCTGGCCCGTTGCTGTTTCCCGGGCTTCAATGTTTACTCGGTAATATTGGCCGATGAAAGGCAGCCCGGTCGAAACCGCGGCCGATTCGATTCCCGGTGTGGCCCTCAGTTCATTCAGCAACTTGCGAAAGAACAGCTCCTGCTGTGCAAACTTTGGGTAGCGGGAAGGCCGCAGCACTGTCACGCCGTAGTACACCTGCCTGGCATGGTATCCGGTATCCGCTGAGAGAAGATTGCGGAACGTGCGCAGCATCAGCCCCGCACCGCTCACCAGCACCACCGCCAGCGCAATCTGGATTACGGCCAGCGAACTGCGCAGCCGGGTGCGTGGCTGTCCCACGTAGCCTCGTGACGATCCCGCCAACACCTCGTGCGGGGAGCGCCGCAAAACCTGCAGCGCGTTGAATCCGCCGACAAAGATGCTGCTGAGAATCGCCATCCCTGCTGCAAACAGGAACGCCCTCCAGTCAATGTTCGTGTTCGCCAGGCGGGGAACATCCATCGGCGACAGGCGCAACATCAGCTTCAATATGGCGAATGCCAGCGGCACTCCCAGCGCGCATCCGGCGGTGCAAACCACCGCCCCCTGCAGCAACGGCAGCCGCGCCAGCTGCCAGTACCCGCCGCCCAGCGCCATCCGCACCGCCAGCTCGCCCGCCCGCGATTCGCCGCGCGCAAGCAACAGGCTGGCGATGTTGGAGCACGTCAGCAGAGCCAGGAGCACGGCCGCCGCAAACAGCGCCAACAACGGCGCATTTACCGGCAGTATCGTTTGCCGCCGCAGGGACCGCAGGAATGCGCTCAAGTCCTGATTGGTGGCGGGATACTGCTCCTCGAGCCTGAGACACGCAGCCTGCAACTGCTCCTGCGCCTGGGCCGGTGTAACACCATCTTTGAGGCGAGCAACCACCCCGGCATTCGCGAGTCCATGCGGCGACTTGGCCAGATCGACTATGCGCGGAACCCAGTACTGCATTTGGTCGGTCGGCAGCAGGGCCGTAGTGGCCAGCCGCAAGGGAAAGTTGAATCCCGTCGGCATGACGCCCACCACCTGGTAGCCCTCGTCATCCATCTGGATGGTCTTACCGACAATCTCGGGATCGGCATAGAACTCGCGCCTCCACAGATCGTCGCTCAGGATCACTTGGTGCGCGGCGCCCGGCCGGTCGGCGCCCTCGGCAAACCAGTTTCCGAGCTGTGGACGGACGCCCAGCATCGGCAGCAGGTTCGCGGTTACGGCAGATCCGTAAAGTGTATGTGCTTGGCCGCCGCTCTTCAAATTGAGCAGGGCATAGCCATACACCGCCACATCGCGAAACGCCGGCACCATCGTCTTCCAGTCGTAGGCGTCGTGCATAGGAGCCCACCCCTGAGACTCGCCGGTCTTCCGCGACACGCTGATCGCCTGCACCAGGCTGCCGGGATCACGGTAGGGAAGCGGCTGCAGCAGCACATTGCGCACAATGCTGAAGATGGCCGTGCTCACGCCTGTGCCCATCGCCATCATGACAATTACCACCAGGGCAAAGCCGGGCACTCTACGCAATTGGCGGCAAACCTGACGAAGATCGCCAGGAAGACCGTTCATCCAGAGAGCGGATGGCGATGCAATGTCTTTCATTTGGCTGCTCCTGAGGAACGGCTGTGGGAAATTTCCGAACGATGCTGCCTTTACGGGCGGGGGGCTGCCGCCTCAGAAACATAGACGATTGCCGGCAACAAAGGGCATGAGGGGGACGGACCGTTCACAGGATCGTCTGGTTACGAATTGCAAAGAGCAAACGGTCAGTCTGTCGAATAGGGGACGATGCGGAAGCGGCAAGAGGTCGCTATTTCCCGAAATCCTGACCTTCCAGGAATGCCGCTCCGTTAGGCTTTTAGTCGAAGCCTCTTCGGTCGACAGAAGTGCAGATCAGCGCACACTGAGAACGTCCCAAGCATAAGCTCCGACTCGATCCTAATTTGCTGGCTTCTGCTCCGATGATTGATCTGAGTCTTCTGATTGAGAAATCTTCTGAGCTCGCTCAAATGCGGCCGGTAGCCAGAGCGACGACAAGAGGAAGCCTTGGAAGAAGCCCATTACCAGATAGTGAACGGTGATGCAAACGGCGATGATTTTACCGGCAGGCATTGCACCAAACGCTGGACCCCATTCTTGCCCCAACTCACCGAAAAACCTTCCAATGGCCGGAAGCTGCGTCAAACCAATGCCCACGATGATTTTGGTGAGCCAATCGGATATTTGTTCGAGGTTGGTATTTGGTGACGTGGCGGAAAGTCTACTTGCATGTGGAGCACCAAGATCTGGTCGTCGATATTCGGGTACGCCGAACATGAACCCTACTAAAGATCCCATAACTGTGCTGGCGCCAGCGAGGAAAAGGCCTGCGCCAATAACGGTTAGCGCCGCGGTACGGCCATTAGCTAGTCCCTGTGCCCATGCCGGAATCAGCAAGCTTACCAGACCTACTGAGATAAGGAGCCATATAAGAAGCAGTGCGCTAACCCCGTCGTTCCTGACAAACCTCATCAATTGTCGGATCATGATTTGGTTCTCCGCATTCCAACAATAACTATAGGCACTGTCCGCGCTAGGGACCAATTATGAATCACGTATCTCGTCTATGCGTCATTCCCGGCAACCGGGTTTAGGAAAGTTTCAACGCCTGTAGTGTGGAGTCTAAATACCCGAGGAGCTTGGGTCGACCGGCTGCGGGTTGCGATACCAATCGGATGTTCATTATTGAGCAAGGGTGAGTTCTGTCCTAACAGATACTTGGCAAAAAAGGCTCGCATTTAACTGCGGATCGCCTCGACCGTTGCTGAATGAGTGGTCGGACGTCGCGTGGTTCAGGGTTGGGTTATTAGTTGACCAGAATCGGGCACATTGACAAAGGTGTTGAGTTCCGCCAGGTTTGGCTATTGCGGACGTTTCAAAGTGTGCCGATTTCCCGAAAACGGCTCGGCTTCCAACGTTCCCCATCGGCGGTGATAGGCCCCGAACGGGAGAGTGAATTATTGGTCGTGCCAGTGGAACAGCTTATGCGTGATCTTCCATTCGCCGTTCCACTTGAGCAAGGTGAATACGTCGGAAGCTCGGGCATTGGCGCCCGCCAACTTCCCAGACCAGCGTTCTACTTCCAGATGAACGATAGCGATGCTCTCTATGATTTCGATGCGTGCAAAGCGCGGACTAATATTCGGTGCCGGACCGTTCTCAGTGATCCACTTGAACACATGTTCGACCGACCCGGTATCTTCGACCCCTTGACAGTAGCCGGAGATGGTTGCGCAGGGATGGAAAGAAAGGCGCATCAAATCTCCGTCACCTGAACGGGCCCCAGCGATATAGCGGTGCGTGGTGTTGGTGATCGCGTCATGTTCGACAAGGTAAGCATTTGTGGTCTTAACAGGGAGGAGATTCCCTGCTTCATCGGTCGAGATTTCCGTTGGGCATTTTGTGCGTAACCGACTCCAAGCCTATATTTCGTGCCTGAATGCGAAGACGGTATCCTGCTTCTCGTGCTCACGGCGGTGGACTGGGAGTCCCTCCGTCGCCTCCCAGCGACGCACTGTGCGTTCACTGCGCTCCAGATAGCCCGCGATCTGCTTCCACGATTCAAGCGTCTTCTGTGGGGTGTTCCGCTGAAGCATCCTAAGTCTCCCGCGGAAGACTATACCAGAAGCCGCGCCGCTAAGCTGGGGGCTCAAGAATGCCAATGAAATGCCTTCTGGATGATCTTCCACCCACTCGGCGTCTTGAGAAGTGTGAAGAGGTCGGTCATGTAAACACCGGAGCCGGCCAACTTGCCTGACCAACCGGCGACGTCAAGCCGAACCACAGCGATGGATTCAAGTATGTCCACACTCACCATTCGGGGCTCGATCTTGTCAGCAGGACCATTCCTGTCGATCCAGTCGAAGAGGAACGGGGTTCCGACAGCGAGTTGATCTCCCGCGTATCCGAAGAATGAAGCGTCCGGGTGGAAAGCAGGACTCATAATCTCGCTTCTGCCTTGTTTGCTTCCGTCAATGTACATCTGCATCGTATTGACGATTTGGTCGTAGTCGGCGAGGTATTCGTCGTTAGCCATGCGGAGACTGTATGGACCGAAAATGGAGGCGTCAACAGCCAAACGTGGCCAAAGCCGGTCGCGAATGCGGCGAGGTTTTGTTAGGCCACGCGAAGGTTTGCAGATTTCTAGAGATTGTTCCCAACAGTGAGAGACTGCTGTTCACGAAACGTCTCCACGGCCCGCTGCTGAACTCGTTTGAAGGTGGCGATTACATGGGACAGTTTTTGGATAAGCGATTGGAGAGTGTTAAGGGGCAACAGGATATCGAGGCTTACTGACGGCTCATTGTGGTCCGTTGTAAGTAATGGTGAAGGACGAGTCAGCGTCATCCTTTGTGCGGTTCGGGTTGGGTTAGTTGACCAGAATCGGAATCGGCATAGAGGGGACGCCGTTGGTGACGATGACCAACAGGCTGAGGCCCTTCTCCTGGTTGGCGGGCACGTCGAAGCTGGCGGTGACGGGAGTATGGCTGGCAACGGCCATGCTGCTGAAGTGGTGCGTGCGGCTATAGAAGACATGCCTGCTAAGCACGTTGGTGATGCGCACCAGCGGGTAGTTGGTGGCCGACTGGAAGTCGTCGCCCTCCATGGCGCCCTGCGAGACGCCGTTGAGATAGATGCCCGTCAGGCTATAGGTTTTTCCGGGCTGGACCACCGACGGCCACTCAAGAGCGAAGGGTGCGTACCACGGCGAATGGTCGGTGCGGCTGGGTGTATAGAGCTCAACATCGGTGGTGCTGAAGTCGAAGGCGAGGATCTGACCGCTGGGCAGCACCAGCATATTGACACCGGCGACGAGAGGGGAGTTGGGCGTGCCCGGCTCGGGAGTGAGTTTGCGGCCATCGAACTCGAAGAATTTTGTGGGCGGCAATTCATCGGTGGACGCGGTGGCGGAGAGCAGCACGTTGCCGTTGGGCAGAAGCGCGGCGCCCGTGTCGGCCGCGGTCAGCTGCAATTTTTTGCCGTTGGCCGAGATGGTGGGAAGAGTGGGGCCGGCGGTCCATTGATTGCGATCGGAATCGTAGAGCGCGCTGGAGCCTTTATCGCCCTGGGCGAAGACCACGCCATTGGGCATGAGCACCGCAGGCCCGATTTCTCCTTCAGGGAAGGAGGTGAGGACATTTCCAGTATGGCCGGCGGAACTCCAAGTGCCTGTCTGGGGGTCGTACAGTTCTGAATTTCCTGGCGTGTAGGTGGAGGTGAGGCCGAAGGTGTAGTCCAGATCGGTATCGACGGTGAGGACCTTGCCGTTGGGAAGCAGGGTCCATCCTTCTTCCGAGTTGAGGTCGGCTTTGCCGGCGCCGGTTTCGGTCCAGGTGAGCGTCTTTGGGTCAAGCAGGGCCTGCTGGCGGCTGAGCTTGCTGGCCAGCATGAATGTTCCGTTGGGCAAGATGACAGACTGCGCGTCCCCGATGACGTTGCGAAGATTGGATGTGTAGGGCACCGGGTAACGCGGGTAAGAAAAGACGCTGTTGAAGCCGGGCAGATGGGGTGGGTCCGCGGGGTAGAGATTTTGGAAGAAAGACGGCGGCGGTACCGGCGTCCAGGTGTTCCGGATGGGGTCGTAGATGGCGCCCTGGTTGGCAAAGGTGAAGGAGAGAGGGGCACCGCTGTATTCGCCACCTTCGTAGATGACGCGGCCATCGGGCAGCACAGCCGATGCCATGGCATAGGGCGCCCAGCCATTGGGGTTGGCGGAGGACGCAGCATTGGGCAGGGACGCGACCCGGGTCCATTTTCCGTTTGCGTAGCTGCCGGAGAGGTCGGGAGTGAGCTTGTACTCGGGGAAGCTGATGTTGCCGTTGTCGTCGACGGCTTTGGTTTCGAAGAGAACGCTACCGTCGGTGAGGAGATTGACGTTGAGGATGAGGCCGGAAGAAGTTGCCGCGGGCGAGCAATTGGCATTCGGATAAATGCGGCACTGGCTGGGCGGATTGAGGAATGTGGGTTGGTTTTTGAGGGGTGTCCAGGTTCCGTTCTGGGCCAGAGACGGAACGGTCATCCAAGCCACGGCGATCAAGATGGGCAGAGCTTTCATGGCTTCCTTCGCGCAACGGAGGTTGTTTCGGAGCCTTTTGCGGGGAAGCCAGGGCCCGGTGCTGCTCTGCATTCAGGATATGAATGCGCGAGTCAGGCTAACAGCTTATCGCGCTTGCGGATGGGCATGGGATGACCGGGAGCAATCATGTGTGCGGCGCTTTTCGACGGTGTCATGATTCCGGACCGTATACTGTCGCGTGGCGATCTCTGATCCGATGCTGAAGCACATTCCGGCGGGCTGGTTCTGGATGGGATCCGAGGAAGGCCAGGCCGTGGAGAGGCCTGTTCATCGCGTGTGGGTTGATGGCTTCGCGATGGCGGCAACCCAGGTGACCGTTGAGGAGTATGCGCGGTATCTGGATGCGACCGGGAGCGAGGCGCCGCCGTACTGGGGCGATCCCAACTTTTGTCATCCTCAGCAACCGGTGGTGGCGGCGTCGTGGTTTGACGCGGTGGGATATTGTGCGTGGCTTTCGTCGATGACGGGCTCGCGTTATCGGCTTCCCACGGAAGCGGAGTGGGAGCGGGCGGCGCGGGGCGGCGCGGAAGGGATGCTGTTTCCGTGGGGCAATGATGCGCCGGAATCGCGTGCGGGATACCACAGCCGCTGGAAGACCGGCCCGGAGACGGTAGGGCAGTCCGAGCCAAACGCCTACGGCTTGTTCGACATGTGCGAGAACGTGCACGAGTGGTGCAGCGACTGGTACCAGGCCGAGTATTATGCCGTTTCGCCGGAACGGAATCCACAAGGCCCGGAAGAGGGCGCCAGGAAGGCTTCGCGGGGAGGTTCGTGGCGGCACCAGATCAAGGTTTCCCGATGCTCGGCACGCTCCAGCATCCCGCCGGAGTTCAAATACGCCGATTATGGTTTTCGGGTGATTTGCGATGGAGCGGGCACGCCGTGATCAACACTGCTCCGGAATGAAGACGAGGGTTGAGCGGGACGGGCAATGGAGTCGCGTTCTTGAGCTATGCAAAGAGACGTGGAGTCGGTTGTCCGGTGACGGACGGAACGTTCGATTTCGGACAGGGCTGGGCTCTGATTCGTGCGGCTAAACCGGTGAAATGAAAAGATCGAGGGCGGCGTAGTTTTGGGCCGCGGAGTGCTGCTTTTCTGATGATCGATACTTTCCCGTCGCGCCCAAAGGAGAGAACTGCATGCTGCCGAACGATCTGCGCTATGCCTTGCGCCAGCTGAGGATGTCGCCTGCCTTTGCCCTGACCATAATTTGCACGCTGGCGTTGGGCGTTGGCGCGAACACGGCCGTGTTCAGCGTGATGAACGCGGTGCTGCTGCGGGGGCTGCCGGTGCACGAGCCGGAGCGGCTGTTCTACATCACGCATGAACACATGCCGGACGTGGGCTCGACGGGGGATTCCAGCACGTCGAGCGGGATCAACGTGTACAACCGGCTGCGCGCGGACAAGTCGGCGTTCCGCGATGTGATTGGGTATGTGCCGCTGTCGTTCACGAAGACGGCGGTGCGGGTTGGGGAAGCGCCGGAAGAGGTCGAGGCCGATGAGGTGAGCGGGAACTTCTTTTCCGCGCTGGGCGTGGGGATGGCCGCGGGGCATGCGTTTGCGCCGCGCGATGAGGAGAGCCACTCGGCGGTGGCGGTAATCAGCTACGGATATTGGAACCGGCGATTCAATCGCGATCCGGGCGTGGTGGGGCGCACGCTGTACATGAACGGCGTGCCGCTGACCGTGGTAGGTGTGGCGGCGCCGCGGTTTTATGGGGTGGAGTCGGGCGGGCAGATGACGGATGTGTGGATCCCGCTGCAGAATCGTCCGGAGCTGCCGGCATGGGGTATGCCGGTGTCGAGCGGGCTGACGCTGTATGGCAATCCCAACTGGTGGGGACTGCTGCTGATGGCGCGGCTGCAGCCGGGGATGACGCCGCAGCAGGCGCTGGCGCGGATGAATCCGGTGTATGCGCATGCGGCCTATGAGCCCACCGGCAAGCCGCAGCCGAAGGATTACCCGATGGAGCTGACGCTGGTTCCGGCCAAGGGGCTGGGGACGGCGGCGAGCGATTACGTGAAGCCGGTTCGTGTGCTGATGGGGATGGTGGCGCTGGTGCTGGTGATTGCGTGCGGGAACATTGTGATGCTGCTGCTGGCGCGAAACGCGGCGCGCGCGCGGGAGTTTGCGCTGCGGCTATCGCTGGGCGCGGCGCGGTGGCGGCTGTTCCGGCAGTTGCTGGCCGAGAGCGTGGTGCTGGTGGCGGTTGGGGGAGTGCTGGGGGTGGCGTTTGCGTATGGAGCGACGCGGCTGCTGGGCTACTGGTCGGAACTGGAGGTGAGCCTGGCGCCGGATCGGGGCGTGCTGCTGTTTACGATGGGCATTTGCGCGCTGGCGGCGCTGCTGTTTGGGTTGGCCCCGCTGCGCGCGGCCGCCAACGCGCCGGTGGGGCTGACGATCAATGCGGCGAGCGCGCGTACGACAACCGGACGGAGCGGCGTGCTGTCGGGCAAGATTCTGATCGTGGCGCAGATGGCGTTTTGCGTGGTGTTGCTGTTTGCGGCCGGGCTGCTGGTGCGGACGTTGATGAATTACAGGAATGTGGACCTGGGACTGAAGGCCGAGCAGGTGCTGGCGGTGGGTGTGCATCCGGCGGGCGCGCTGCCGAATGCGGAGAAGCTGGCCTTTTACCGACGCCTGCAGGAGAACCTCCGCGCTCTTCCCGGAGTCGAATCGCTCACGCTTGCTTCAGAGCGGCCGGGCTCGGGCTGGTCAGACAACAACCTGCTCGTCCTGGATGACCGCCAGTACCCCTGGGATGGCAGCAAGAATATTATCCGCAGCAACAATGTTAGCGGAGAGTTCTTTGAGACGCTGGGGATACCGGTGCGGGCGGGGCGCGACATCCGTGATTCCGACACGAAGAGTGCGCAGAAAATCGCGGTCGTAAATCAGACGTTTGCGGATCGCTATTTTCCGGGCTCGTCGCCGATGGGGCACCGGATCGGAGGCGGCAAGGACGGCGCCGTCATCGTGGGCATCGTTCGCGACAGCAAGTATCGCAGTGCCGACGAAGAGAAGATGCCGATGGCGTGGTACAGCTACGAGCAGTCCGACTCCATTGGCAACATGGATGTGGAACTGCGCGTGGCGGGGGACGCAAACGCGCTGATTCCGGCGATACGGCGCGTGGTGCAGCAGATGGACCCCAACATTCCGCTGGGGAAACCGCAGTTGCTGAGCACGGGATACGAGGAGGGCTACTCGATGCAGGCGCTGGTGGCGCGGCTGGCGGTGTTCTTTGCGGGACTGGCGGCGCTGCTGGTGGCAATTGGGCTGTACGGGACGTTGTCGTATCGCGTGAGCCGGAGGACGGTGGAGATTGGGATACGCATGGCGTTGGGCGCACTGCGCGGCGACGTGCTGTGGATGGTGCTGCGCGACAGCGTGATCATGGTTGGGGCGGGAATGGCGATTGGTCTGCCGCTGGCGTGGTTTGCTTCGCGGTATCTGGAGTCGCAGTTGTACCAGTTGCCGGCGCACGATCCGTGGTCGCTGGCGGCGGCTTGCGTGGGGGTGCTGCTGGTTTCGCTGGGAGCGGGGTTGATTCCGGCGCGGCGGGCGGCTTCGATTGAGCCGATGCGGGCGCTGCGGACGGAATAGGGGTAATGCGGAGCGGCGCAATGGTCACGTCGGCGATAGCGGTTGGTGTGCAACGATTTGCGCTCAATCGAGACCTTGTTGAAGCGGCGGCGGAAAACTTTGGGACTTCGGAATAGTTACCTCGGTTAATCTGTTGCGCCTGCCGCTTTCGTTGCAGTTGCACAACACACCATCCGCCTGTTGGGTCAATATGGGACAGGAGAGCGAGACAAAAATGAAATCGATCCTGAAGAAATCATTGATTCCCCTGGAAGCGGCTTTCCTTTGCCTTGATTGCAGTTGTATCAGCGACGAGAGCCGCGTGTGCCCTGCCTGCAGCTCCAGCGCGCTGCTGAATTTGAGCAACGTGCTGAATCGGTCCAGTGAGATTTCCGAGGGCGAGCTCTATCAGATGGATGAGTTCGCGCGGATGGAAGCGGCGGCGGCCTAGTCGATCCCAGAAAGATGCAGAACGGCGGCTTCGATTGAGACGATGCGAGCGCTGCCCGGTTGCTCGCATTTGTCTGCGATGGTTTGTTACACTCTGCTGGCTCCCCGGGAACGGCAAAACTTCTCCGACTAGAAGCTCCCCGGCGGTCTTCCTGGGAGATACATCCACAGGAGAATGAACCCATGCAGAATGGACACGCGGCGGAGGCTGCTCCGCTGAATCCCGGAATTGTGTTTGACATGGTCCAGGCGGTGCAGCGGACGGCTGCGCTGAAGGCGGCCATCGATCTTGATATTTTTCGTGCTGTCGGCGAAGGGCCGGGCGATGTGGCTTCGATTGCGCGGCATGCCAAGGCGTCGGAGCGCGGTATCGCGGATAC
The DNA here is from genome assembly GCA_963846375.1 of uncultured Acidobacteriota bacterium. GTDB lineage: Bacteria > Acidobacteriota > Terriglobia > Terriglobales > Acidobacteriaceae > Telmatobacter. The sequence continues at coordinate 216,369 of CAWJVV010000009.1, read as the reverse complement.
TTTGCGATTTTCTGGTGATCAATGGCGTGCTGGCGAAGGAAGGGAACCGCTACAAGCACACACCTTCGAGCGCGGCGTTTCTGGATCCGTCATCGCCGGCGTGCATGGCCAGCGTGGCGCAGTTCATGACCAGGCCGGAGCTGATCGAGGGGCTTACGGGGCTGGCGGATGTGGTGCGAGCGGGGCGGACGCAACTGCCTGGCGAAGGGTCGGTGGAGCCGGAGAATCCGCTGTGGGTGGAGTTCGCGGAAAAGATGGCGCCGATGATGGGCCCGATGGCGCCTCCGCTGGGGGCGATTGTGCTGGAGGGACATGCGGGCCCCATGCGCGTTCTCGATATCGCGGCTGGGCATGGGCTGTTCGGGATCGAGATTGCGAAACAGAACAAGGATGCGCATGTGACCGGCCTGGACTGGGCGCCGGTGTTGCGCGTGGCGCTGAAGAATGCGGAAAGAGCAGGAGTTCATGACCGGTACGACATGCTTCCGGGCAGTGCGTTCGAGGTTGATTTTGGCGGGCCGTACGACGTTGTGCTGCTGACGAACTTCCTGCATCATTTCGACAAACCAACCTGCGTGGGGCTTCTGAACAAGGTGCGCAAGGCGCTGAAGCCGGGCGGGCGCGCGGCCACGCTGGAGTTTGTGCCCAACGAGAATCGCGTGTCGCCGCCGATGCCGGCTGGGTTTGCGATGACGATGCTGACGACGACCGCGGCCGGAGATGCTTATACGTTCAACGAGCTTCGCGCCATGCATGAAGAGGCGGGTTTCACGGGTATAGCAGAACATCCGATTCCGATGAGCCCACACACGGTGGTAACGGGTATCGCGTAAGGGCAAGAGTGTGGCAAAGAAAGGCCGCCCCGGATGGGCGGCCTTTTCTTGCTGGGATCGAGCCTACTTGCCGGAGAGGCAGCCCTTCTGTCCGGAGCTGTTGGGGTAGCCGGTGCCGGCGGTGTAGGCGGCGTTGGACCACTCGCCCTGGATCTTCCACTCGGTGCTGTTGGTGAAGGTGACCAGGGGCGCGCCGAAGGTCCAGGCGCACTTGTCGCCGTTCTCTTCGCCCGAGGAGTCGTACCATGCGCCGGGGTTGGCGGGGTCGGTGCGAGCCTCAGAGAGCTCGTGGCCGCTGACGTTGGCAATTGCGGCGAGGCCCTGGGAGTGGAGGCCCGAGGTGTCCTGGGGATCGCAGCCGGCGATCGCCGTCGAGCTTGAAGAAGTAGGCGAACTGTATGGGTTTGCCGCCGCAGGAACCGTAGGAGTGCCAGGCGCAGTATTGGGCGTTGCCGCGCGGGGTGTCGGCGTAGACGGCGTAGTAGCCGTTGCCGCTGGGGTCGGCGTTGCTACCGATGACCTTGCAGACCTCGTTGAGGATGGTGGTGGTGTTGTTGCCATTGGTGGAGGCGGAGGTGTCGACGATGTGGCCGAGGTGGGTGGTGGTGGAGGTTACCTGGCCGTTGGAGCCGGTGTATTCATCGGAGGCCTTGGCGTAGTCGGAGCCATTGAAGCCCTCGTACCAGAGATCCATGCCGCTGATTTTGTCGCCGCTGTAGGTGCCCCAGCTCGTGCCCCAGAAGATTGCCTGGGTGGTGGCGGTGGGCATGATTTTGCCGCCGTGGTAGGTCATGTTGGGACTGCGGCGGGCGCGAGCTGTTTGAGCATCCTGCTGGACGCGGGCGCCGGGATGGAAGTCATTGGCCCAGTGAATGCCCAGCATGGGGGGATCTTCCTGGACGTTCAACGTTTCCGGGGCCTGGGACTGGGGTGCGGGCTTGTTGTCGGCGTTCTGTGCAACGGCAAATCCTGTTGCGGCACACAACAGGAGGGGGAGTATTGACCGCTTCATGCGTGGGTATCTCCTTTGATTAATGATTTAAATATTGTCCGCGGTTGGCGAGCGGGGATGCCGCAGAAATGTTGGCTGAAGATTGCACGAGCGCCGTTGCGCCTGTCAAATGACGATGGGGACGTTGTTTATGGGACGAAAAGGTGGTTCGCAGGGACGAACTGCGGCGTCGGGGCGGGATATCGGGAAGTGGTCGCGATCGGTTGAATGAAACGGTTTTGGGGGCCGCGGCACAATCGGATCAGAACGGTTGCTTCATCTCCAGGTTGCCTTGGTTCACTCTCGCTCGCCGTATAGGGGTACGGCGGACGGTGGTTGCAGGTCTCACTCCCACGACGGTGAGGCCTGCAATGCCATCAAGAAGCGCAATCCTTTCGCGAGGTCTTCAGCCGATCGGTGCTCTCTGCCGCGAAGTTCACCGCTGTGTTGTTGACAAAGACATATCCGCTCCTTTAGTTGTGGATCTCCCCTGAATGATCAATGAGAACGTTTTGGTTCAAGGGGATTTCCCTGCGAGGAGGTTGTCAGATGCGGATGTTGCTCAGGGCGTCAATCCCGGTTGAGATCGGGAACGCGGCGATCAAGGCGGGAACGCTTGGTCCTACCATTCACCAGATACTGGCGGGCACGAACCACGAGGCCGTGTATTTCTTTCCCGATGATCAAGGACAGCGAAGCGTTGCGATCATCGTGGACATGAAAGATTCTTCGGAGATGCCGGGGCTGGCGGATCCGTGGCACCTGGCGTTCAACGCCAAGGTGTCGATTAGGCCGGTGATGACTCTGCAGGACCTGGTGGCTGCGGGGCCGGGGATCAGCCGTGCCGTGGATGATTTCGGCAAGTAGCGCAGCGATCCTGGCATGAGGTTGTTGCTGTCTATCCCCGGCTTCGCTCAAGTGCAGGCTCGGGGGCACCCGCTGCGGTTGGCGGGTCTCCGCTTGAGGCTGTGCGTGGTCCCACCCGCAGCTTTTGTTTTCCTTCCCGCAACTGGGCTCTGCGCTTTGCGGGATTGAGCTAGGCTTGCTGTGTCGCCGACCTTATCCGCGATAAGCCGGAGCTCACCCGACATGGACAATCGCAGCATCGCATCGAACCTGGGCGTTTACGCTTACGCCGCGGGAGCCATTTTTCTTGGGGTTCTGGGATTGGCTTCGGGCGACTTTGCCACCACATGGCAACACGTTGGCCCGAATGTGCCGTTCCGCTCGGCACTTGCGTACCTGACCGCGCTGATAGAACTGGGGGCGGGACTGGCGCTGTTTTGGCCGCGAACTGCGCGTGCGGGCGCGTCTGACGTTGACGATTCTGTACTCGATCTTCACGTTGATTTGGCTGCCGACGTACTTCGCGAACCCGCGCAATTTCGATCCGCTGGGGAATGTGTTTGAGGAGTTTTCGCTGGTGGTGGCCGGCGCGGTGCTGTTTGCGTGGTTCTCGCCGGCGGGCTCCGGAATGGCGGGTAGGGAAGCGCTGTTCGCGCGGCTCTACGGGCTGTCGGCGATCTCATTTGGTGTAGGCCATATTTACTACTTCCCGGGGATATTGACGTGGATCCCGAAGTGGCTGCCGCCTTCGCAGATGTTTTGGGAGTATGCGACCACCATCGGCTTCTTCATGGCGGGGGTATCGATTCTGACCGGGGTGATGGCGCCGCTGGCGTCGCGGCTGGTGACGGCGGAGATTCTGAGCTTCGAGATCCTGGTGTGGATTCCCAAGCTGCTTGCGGGGCCGCAACAGCACGGGAACTGGGCGGGGAACGCCATCAGCATAGCGTTGTCGGGGGCACCGTGGGTTGTGGCGGACTCGATTTGCCGGAGGGCGAAGCGCGCGACGGTGCTTGTTGCGGCGGGCGACGAGGTGAGCACGCTGCGGGAAGAACTTGCGGATTAGATTCGGTTGTGAAATGCAGGAATCGTGGCTGTGAGGGCCTTAACTCATCGCGCCCGACGCGGGCACGTCCAAGTCAATCGTTTTCCGACGGATTATTGGCTCGGATGCGGGCGGACTGCAGCGGCTTTTTCCTTCACGTCTGATTCCATGGTTGCTGGATCGTCGAGCCCGACCCAGTAGCGGGCGATTTTTCCGTCCGCATCGATGAGGATCGTGACCGGGACTCCCTGAACATCGAACGCCTTGAATGCGGTGCCGTCGGCGTCGAGCAGGACGGGAAGCGTCACGCTGTAGTGGCTGGTCCAGAGTTTGGCATCGGCGGGCGTGTCCTGGGTGAGAGTCAGCACCGCCAATCCATAGGCGTGAAAGCGTGACTCGAGGTCCTGAGCGTAGAGGGTGGTGCGGCGGCAGGGGCCGCAGTAGCTACCCCAGAAGTCGAGCAGGACGGGACGGCCGCGGAATGCAGACAGTTTGATGGAGCCGCCGGAGAGCTGCTGCAATGTCAGATCGGGAACGGCGCGACCGACCCAGTCGGAACGATCTTTTGGTTGGGCGGCAGAGCGCTGCAAGGCCTGAACCATGCGCTGTGATGGCGGCTCATCGAAAGAAAGCGAGGTGACATCGCCGATCCATTCCAGGCCGTCGCCGCCGCTTCTGGTTTCGCGCAGAACCAGCAGTTCTAGAGGGGCGATCCACAGGCGTTTGCGCACGATGGCTGATTTGGGCTTGAACTCCGGGGAGTAGTCGTAGACTGCTTCGATCACCTCGCAGGCGTAGGCATGGCCCTGAACGGTGATGGTTTCTTCGCCGGTCTTTTGCGCATCGACGAGGCGGGTTGCGACCTCAGTGGACTGTCCCATTGGCAGCAGCCCGAAATGGCTTGGAGGCTTGGGGTCGATGGCACTGGGATCGGCTTGTGTCACCTGCATCTTTCCCACTATCGAGATGACACGCTGGCTGGGTTTGCGCACATCGAGCGGGAGGAAGGCGGGCTGCGCGCCTTCGGTGTTGTATTCGTAACTGACGCGCCACGAGGTTCCGGGAATGGGCGCTGTGGCCGTGCCGATGACGGCAAAGGTGCTGGCGTTCTTGTAGTGGTCGGCGACGCGCTGCAACAGGTCGACGCGGGACTGTGCGCTCAAGACTGACGCTGAGCATAGTGCAAAGGCGAGAGCAATTTTGAGCATGGCGAGGCTCCTTCGCGTGCGGGAGACCATTGTAGCGGGTTCTTTACTCATTTCTTCTGACGCGTCAAGAACGGAAATCGCTCGGTGCGGATGTCGGCGGAGAAGCGACCTATAATAAAGAATGGGCCTGCCTGTCCTGAGCCTCTCTGGGGGCTTGCGCGAGCGGCCGAATTCCTAAGGACCTCATTTTCTCTTGACTTCTGCCAACGAAGCGATCGTGATCCGCGGGGCGCGGACGCACAACCTAAAGAACATCTCCTGCGAGATTCCCCATGGGAAGCTGACGGTGGTCAGCGGAGTGTCGGGATCGGGGAAGTCGTCGCTTGCCTTCGACACGATCTACGCGGAGGGGCAGCGGCGGTACGTGGAGTCGCTGAGTGCGTATGCGCGGCAGTTTCTGGAGCGGATTGAGAAGCCCGACGTGGACGAGATTGACGGGCTGGCTCCGGCGATTGCCATCAAGCAGAAGAACACCACGCGTAATCCGCGGTCGACTGTGGCGACGGCGACGGAGATCTACGACTATCTGCGGCTGCTGTACGCGCGCTGCGGGACAGTGCATTGCATTTATTGCGATGGGCTGGTGCGGCGCGATTCGATGGACGAGATTGCCGAGGCCACACTGGCGTTGGGTGACCACCCCAGCGACGAAGACCTGTCGCCGGGGGCTCCGGCGGGCACGCGGCTGAATGTACTGTTTCCGGTGAAGGGGCAGCCGGCGGCGGAGGCATTGCAAGCAGCGGACCAAAAGGCGTCGGCGGTAAAGCCCGCACGGAAGACGAAGGCCGCGGCGGCCAAGGCTGCCGCCAAGGCGGCAGTTGAGTCACCGATGACGGATGCCCTGAAGGCGCGGCTGACGGAGTTGCGGTCGGGCGGATTCAACCGGCTATTTCAGCGCGGGCGGATCTTCGAGTTTTCGACGCCGGAGTCGCTGCTGGATCTGGATTTCACGCTGCCGGTGTTCGTGCTGGTGGACCGGATCGTGGTTTCGGCGGAGAACCGTGCGCGCATTATAGATGCGGCGGAGATTGCCTATCGCGAAGCGGGCGAGGTGATTTTTGAGGAGGCGGCGCGGCCGACGGATGATAGTCAGGCCGGGGGCAGTGCTATCCCGGGTCTCCAAAACCAGGAGACCCGGGGCACCCGGCTTCAGAGTTCGGAGCCGCGGCGGTTTCGCTACTCGGCTGCGTTTGAGTGCGCCAACTGCCATCGACCGGGGCGCGAGCCGGAGCCTCGGCTGTTCAGCTTCAACAATCCGTTTGGGGCGTGTCCCCGGTGCCAGGGGTTCGGCAACACGGTTGATTTCGATTTGAATCTCGTGATCCCGGACAGAGGGCTGACGCTGAACGACGGGGCAATTGATCCGTGGAACCGGCCGAAGTACCGGTCGTGGTTCACGGAGTTGAAGAAGCAGGCGGGCTCGTTGGGGATTCCGATGGATGTGCCGTGGCGTGAAATGACCGAAGAAGCTCGCGAGATTGTGTTGCGCGGCAAGGGCAGCAGCTTTGAGGGCGTGTGGGGCTTTTTTGCGCAGATGGAGCGCAAGAAGTACAAGCTGCATGTAAGGGTGATGCTGTCGAAGTATCGCGGATACGCGGAGTGTCCCGAGTGCCGTGGGCAACGGCTACGGGCGGAGGCGCGGGCCGTCAGGATAAGCGGCCTGAACATCTGCCAGGCTGCGGCGCTGACGATTGCGAAGGCGAAGGAGTTTTTTGCCAGTCTGAAGCTGACGCCGATGCAGGAGGAGATTGCCGGGTCGATCCTGGAGGAGGTGCAGCAGCGGCTGACATTTCTTGATGCAGTGGGGCTTGAGTATCTGACGCTGGATCGGCTGGCGTCGACGCTGAGTGGCGGGGAGGCGCAACGCATTCAGCTGGCGACGTCGCTTGGATCACAACTGGTGGGAGCGTTGTACGTGCTGGACGAGCCGTCGATCGGGCTGCACACGCGGGACACGGAGCGGCTGATTCGGATTCTTGAGAAGCTGCGGGACCTGGGCAACACCATCGTGGTGGTAGAGCACGATGCCGATGTGCTGCGGGCCGCGGATCATCTGCTGGACCTGGGGCCGGGCGCCGGAGAGTTTGGCGGCAAGGTACTGGCCGAAGGCGTGCTCGCGGAGATTGAGGCAAATCCCAATTCGCTGACGGGGCGGTATCTTTCGGGACAGATCTCGATTCCTGTGCCGACGCGCAGGCGCGAGCCGGGGCGCGAAAAGCTGGTGTTGAAGGGCGCGTTCGCGAACAATCTGCGCGGAGTGGATGTGGAGATTCCGCTGGGCATGCTGGTAGCGATCACCGGCGTGTCGGGGTCGGGCAAGTCCACGCTGGTGCACCAGGTGCTGTATCGCGCAGTCGCGCGGGTACTGGGGCAGACAGATGGCGCTGATCCGACCGGGACGTTCAAATCGCTGACCGGGGCCGAGCGGCTGAACGACGTGGTGCTGGTGGATCAGACGCCAATCGGGCGCACGCCGCGGTCGAACCCGGTGACTATATCTGAAGGCGTTCGACCTGGTGCGGGAGTTGTTTGCAGCGCAGCCGGATGCGAAGAGGATGTCGCTGACGGCCGGACATTTTTCGTTCAACGTGCCGGGTGGGCGATGCAATACGTGCGAGGGCGATGGGACGGTAACGGTGGAGATGCAATTCCTGGCCGACGTGGAATTGCCCTGCGAGGACTGCCATGGCACGCGGTATCAGCAGCGCATTCTCGAGGTGCAGTACAAGGGGAAGAACATCCACGAAGTGCTGCAGATGACGGTGAAGGAGGCACTGCGTTTTTTTGCCGGGCAAACGCGGCTGGTGGAGAAGCTGGCGGTGCTGGATGAGGTGGGGTTGGGCTATTTGCGGCTGGGGCAATCGGCGACCACGCTGAGCGGGGGCGAGGCGCAGCGAGTGAAGCTGGCCGCGCATCTGGCGCAGGTGCGGAGCGCGAACGCGACGGCGAAACCGAGCCAGGCGAGCCGCGTACTGTACATCCTGGATGAGCCGACCACGGGGCTGCATTTCGACGATGTGTCGAAGCTACTGACGGCGTTCAAGAAGCTGATCGACGGCGGCGGGTCACTGGTGGTGATTGAGCACAACCTGGACGTGATCAAGAGCGCGGACTGGGTGATTGATATGGGGCCGGAGGGCGGCGACGGCGGCGGGCGGGTAGTGGCGACGGGAACGCCTGAGGAGATTGCCGGTAGCCTGCTGTCGCATACGGGGAAGTGGCTGGCGCGAGTGCTTTAGAGGCAGGGGCTAGGGACCAGGAGCTAGGGACCAGGCCGGGCGCAGGAACCTGTGCTTTTGACCGTGAGACTCTGCAACTACACCGGTGGGCGGGGGCGAAAAGCGATTGCCATGGGCCGGCCCTTGTGCGATAACTACGTTATGCGTAGTACGTGTGACGTAGTAAAGGCGAATGCATGAGGCGGTTCCTGCGGCTGGTGTTAAAGATTGCAACGGTGCTGCTGCTTGTTGTGGTGGCGGGTGTCGGGCTGCTGCTGGTGGTGCTGGCGTTCGATCATCGGCGGACGACAGAGTTGCCGAGGCCCACGGGACCGCTGCCAGTTGGGCGAATTACGCTCGACTGGACGGATGAGGCGCGAGTGGATCGATATGCGCCGGTTGCAGGGACAAAGCAGGAACTGTTTGTGTGGATCTGGTATCCGGCGGAGACGGCTGGTGCTGCGAAGTCTCCGTATCTGCCGGTGTATTGGGCTGCCGCTCTGGAGAAGCACGAGGGCTTTGTGCTGGGCCATCTGTTGAGCCGGGACGTGGCGAGGGTGGAGAGCCACAGTTGGGGCGATGCCTCGGTGGCGAAGGCACAGGCGGCATACCCGGTTGTAATCCTGAGAGCGGGCGGAGGCGCACTGACGTCTGACTTCACGACGATGGCTGAAGACCTAGCCAGCAATGGTTACGTGGTGGTTGGATTCGATGCGCCGTACCGCACCGTCCTGACGGCCTTTCCTGACGGGCGGGTGATGACGAGGGTTCCGAGCGCGAACATTGAGGCCGCCCCGGGGAGGATGCCCGCGCAGGTGGCGACCGAGTTGATGCAGACGTGGGTGGCGGACGTGGAGTTCGTTCTCGATCGCCTGCAGGCGTTGAATGCGGGCGATCCGGCGGGACGCTTCACCGGAAGACTGGACATGGGGCGCGTGGGGGTCGCGGGACACTCGCTGGGTGGCGCAACGGCCCTGCAGGTTTGCCACGATGACGCGCGTTGCAAGGCAGGGATTGATATTGACGGCATGCCGTTTGGGAGCGTGGTTCACGAGGCCGTACGGCAGCCCTTCTTTTTTCTCATGAGTGATCACAGTGGCGAGGACCCAGCCGAGACGGCGCGCGTGATGGGGGATATCGACGGGATCTATCAGAAGTTGCCGGAAGGGAAGCGCTGGGAGATGACGATCGCCGGCGCGAACCATTTCAGCTTCAGCGACCAGATGTTCACGAAGAGCACAATTTTGATTGACGCGCTGCACGCGGCGGGGGTGATGAAGCTGGAGAAGCGGCGGGGGATGGAGACTGCGACCGACTGCGTGCGCACGTTTTTCGATGTGACGCTGAAGGGTGCGCCGGTGGATGAGATGGGGAAGCTGGCGGCTCGGTATCCGGAGATTAGGCCGGGGCTTAAGAATTGAGAGCCAGGTTAAACCGAGTGATCGAGATCAGGCCAGGTGGTTGTCGCATTCATTGACGCCTGCCTCGAGGCGCAGCGAGGCGTAGAGGTTTCGGGCTTCCTGCCAGTGCTCTTTTGCCGTTTCGTGATTGCCGAGTTTCTCGTGGAGCAGGGCATAAGGCCGCACCGTGTTTGCCAGGTCGAGCAGTTTGGTATTGAGGTTGCTGCGGTAGAGTTCCAGTGCTTCTTCATACAGGGGCTGGGCTTCGGCGAGCTGCGATTCCTGAAGGAACATATCGGCGATGTGGCGGATGTCATGCGCGTAGGCGAGGGGATTGTTCTCTTCGCGGTGCAGGGCGGCGGCCTCGGTGTAGAGGCGGCGGGCTTCGGCGAGTTGATGTTCGGCGCGGGCTTTGCGGCCGTCTTGGATGAGTTCGCCGGCATTGGACATGGAGATTCTTCTCTTTCGTGTGGATCGAATCAGCGATCAGTTATTCCGGTTTGCCGTCGCGGAGACGGCGGATGCCGAGCGGGTTGGTGTCCTGCAACTCAACCGGCAGGAGCGCCTGCGGGAAGTTCTGATAGCAGATGGGCTTCGCGAACCGGTAGATGGCCTGGCTGCCGACGGAGGTGAAGCGGGGGTCGGAGGTGGAGGGATAGGGGCCGCCGTGCACCATGGCGTCGCAGACTTCGACGCCGGTGGGGAAGCCGTTGATGAGGACGCGGCCGGCCTTCTGCTCGAGGACCTGGAGAAGCTCGCGGTGGGTGATGAGGTCGTCTTCGTCGCCGAGGACGGTGGCGGTGAGGTGGCCGGTGAGCTCGCGGGCGGCGCGGAGATAGTCGCGCTCGGTTGCGCAGTGGACGAGCAGGGTGTCGGGGCCGAAGATCTCGTCGGCTAAATCGGGCTCGGCCAGGAGCTGGTCGAGACAGACAGCGAATAACTGCGCGTTGGCGGCGTGGCCCGAGTGGGGCATGGGCATGGACGAAGACGCGGCAAGGGGAATGGAAGCCGAGCGTTGGGAGGTGGAGCGGCTGTAGGTTTTGGCGATGCCTTCAGTGAGCAGGTGGAAGGACGGCGATTGTTCGACCAGCGATTTGAGCTCGTCGAAGAAGGGCTGGGCCCCGGTGGTCTCGGGGAGAAAGACGATGCCGGGCTTGGTGCAGAACTGGCCGGCGCCCAGGGTGAAGGAGCCGAAGAGGTTCTTTGCGACTTCGGCTGGGCCTCTGCGGAGCACGGACGGAAGAACGAATACAGGATTGCCGCTGGACATCTCGGTAAAGCAAGGGATGGGGTTGGGGCGGGCGGCTGCGATGTCCATGAGAGCGCGGCCGCCGTGCAGGGAGCCGGTGAAGGCTACGGCGGCGACGAGCGGATGCTGGACCAGGGCGGAGCCGATCTCCGTGCCCGCGTCGTAGAGCATGGTAAAGGTACCAGGGGGCAGCGATTCGGCGGCGACGGCTTCGGTTATGAGCGCCGCGACTAGTTCGCTGGTGCCGGGGTGAGCAGGATGGGCCTTGACGATGACGGGGCATCCTGCGGCGAGGGCGGAGGCCGTGTCGCCACCGGCGACGGAGAAGGCGAGCGGAAAATTGCTGGCGCCGAAGACGGCGACCGGGCCGAGCGGCCGCAGCATGGAGCGCAGATCGGGACGGGGGAGCGGCTGGCGATCGGGAAGGGCGGGGTCGATGCGGGCATTGACCCAGGAGCCTTCTTCAACCAGAGACGCGAAGAGGCGGAGCTGGTTTGAGGTGCGGCCGACCTCGCCGGTGAGGCGGGGCATGGGCAGCGCGGTCTCGAGGTTGGCGCGCTCGGCCAGTTCCTGCTTGTGGGCATCGAGTGCGTCGGCACAACGGCGGAGGAATGCGGCTTTGGCTTTGCCGGAGAGGATTCGGTAGGACTGGAAGGCTTCGGCGGCCTGGATTACGGCCTGGTTGAGGTCGTCGAGCGAGGCGGAGCGATAGGCGGGCTCGATCGGCGTGCCGGTGGTGGGGTTCTGGGCGTGGAATATAGCGCCGGCGGTTGCGCCGCGATGAGAGCCGAGGAAGGAAGTGCCGGTAAGATCCATGACAGTTGGATTATCGCAGCCTGCGATGGAAGAGGAGTGAACGGCGCGAGTCGGGTTGAGGCGAGTTGCCATCCACGCGCAGATTCGATAGAAGGGATCGTGCGGTTGAGCGAAGGGGGAACGGAATTGCAGATATCGACGACATCGAAGGGTGTGGAGCGGCATCACGAGGACCTGGATGCTCCTCTGATTCCCAAAGGCAGGTGGATTCCGTTCCTGGTGGTGACGCCGCTCTTTTTTCTATGGGCGATTCCGAACAACCTCACCGACATCCTGATCCGGCAATTCATGAAGTCGTTTGAGGTGAACGGCTCGACAGCGGCGCAGCTGCAGAGTGTCTTTATCGGGTACTTCCTCTGGGCCATTCCGGCGGGAATTATCATGCGGCGGTTTGGCTACAAGGCCGGCCTGGTGACGGGGCTCGTGCTGATGGCCACAGGCTGCTACCTATTTTGGCCTGCCGCGCACAGTGGTGCGTACTTCTCGTTCGTGGTGGCGCAGTTCGTGATCGGGAGCGGATTGTCGTTTCTCGAAACAGGCGCGAATCCGTTTATCGCGCAGTTGGGACCGGCCGACTCGAGCGAACGGAGGCTCAATGTATCGCAGGCATTCAATCCGCTCGGCTCCATTACAGCAGGACTGGTGGGCACAACCTTTATTTTTTCCGGGGTAGAATTCAGCGATGCGCAAGCGGCTGCCCAGCGCGCGGCGGGGACGTATCAGTCCTACCTGCACAGCGAGACGCTGCGCGTGGTGCCGACGTACATGGTGCTGGGGTCGGTTGCGCTTCTCTGGGCGCTGATGGTGCTGATGACACGATTCCCTGCGGTGGCCGGAGAGGACGCATCGACGCCGGATGCGGGGCCGCCGCGCCATGTTCGGCTGATGCAGCGGCATTTTGTAACGGCAATATTGGCGCAGTTTCTATACGTGGGCGCGCAGGTGGGAACGTGGAGTTACTTCATTCCCTACGTGCGGCAGTCCACAGGATTGAATGACAAGTTTGCCGGGTACATGCTGACGGGGACACTGGGGGCCTTTGCGGTAGGGCGATTCGGCTCGTCGTGGCTGATGAAGCACATTCCGGCGCGGCGGATGCTGGTGCTGTACTCGATGGTGAATGTGCTCTTGTGCCTGGTTGGTGTGGCGGCGCCCAACTGGGCAGGTGTGGTGAGCGTGCTGCTGACTAGCTTCTTCATGTCGATTATGTTTCCCACGATCTTTGCGTTGGGGATCAAGGGGATGGGCGACAAGACCAAGACCGCAGGATCGCTGCTGGTGATGGCGATCCTGGGCGGCTTTATTCTCACAAAGGTGATGGGGATGCTGCGGGACGCCAGCAGCATCCAGGCGGCATACGCCGTTCCGGTGGTCTGCTACGCTGCTGTGGCCGTTTACGCGTGGCTTTGGGCAGACCGGGTTGACGAACCCGCGGGGTAGGCAAGGCGAGTTCCTCCGGGAAGGCGTGTTAGCCCCGTTTTGCTATTCGGCCACTACTGAATTCGTCAACGATCCCAGGCCTGCGACCGCCACCGTCACGGTCTCGCCGGGTTTGAGCCAGCGTTTGGGATTGCGACCCAGGCCCACGCCGGGGGGCGTGCCGGTGGAGATGATGTCGCCGGGGAGCAGCGGCGTGATGGACGAAAGATATTCAATCAGTTCGGGAATCTTGAAGACGAGCTCGCGCGTGTTGGAGTGCTGGAGGCGCTCGCCATCGATGGTGAGGGAGATGTCGAGGTTGTGCGGATCAGGAACCTCGTCGGCGGTGACGATGTAAGGTCCGAGCGGACAAAAGGTCGGGAAGCTCTTCGACATGGACCACTGGGTCGAGGAGAACTGCACGTCTCGGGCGGAGATGTCGTTGACGTTGGTGTAACCGCAGACGTGGGAGCGCCAGGCCGATGCCGGAATGCGGTAGCCGCCCTTGCCGATGACGAAAGCAAACTCGGCCTCATAGTCCGGCTGCGTGGAGTTACGCGGCAGCACGATGGCGTCGCCGGGGCCGATGACCGACGTTGCGAGTTTGAAGAAGACTACGGGCGTGGTCGGGATCTCCATGCCGGACTCGCGAGCGTGATCGCGGTAGTTGAGCCCGATGGCAAAGATGCGCGGCGGCGCGGGAATCGGTGCGTGGAGGCGCACCTGGTCGAGCGCAATGGCGTCGACCGCGTTGACGGCGGGTGTGCCGGCCTTGATGTAGTCGAGCAGCGTGGGGAAACCTAGGTCGTTGAGATCGATGATCTGGCCGAGGTCGGAAAGAAGGATGCCGGGTGAAATGGCGCTGCTGCCGGTGGAGTAAGAAACGAGCTTCATGGATTCTCCGCTGTTTTGATCAGTCTCCAACGAATTTGAGGTAAAGATGCGCACCTTGCGCGCAACGGCTTGCGAGACCCGCGATGGCGGAAGCCAGCTTCAATTCGCTTGCTTTGAGAGGAAGAGCATCGATCAACTTCCATTCCTCCAGGAATCTTAGCGCCTGTCGGCTGTTGAAAGTGGTGTCTCCGTATGGGTCAATGTATTGCAGACAATGAGTCGATTTCTGTTCAGGCGCTTGTTGGATCCAAAGTAGCAGCCGGCCTTCATCGAAGAGTTCTTCTTCGGGGCGACCGTTTTCGTCGGTCAACTGGATCGTGAAACTCACGCGAACGCCTCCGGCAGAAGGTTGTTTTAGGCCGCAGTCCAGCCGCCGTCAATAGCCATGGCGGCGCCGTTGATGAAGGCGGCTTCGTCGGAAGCCAGATAGCGCACCATGTAGGCGACTTCCTCCGGGCGTCCGAGGCGGCCGATCGGCTGCCGGGCGCGCAATTCGGCGCGGGTTTCTTCCTTATTGTCCTTGTGAAACTTCTCCAGGTAGCCCTCCACAAATGGTGTTTCGACCGTGCCGGGGCAGATGGCGTTCACGCGCAGTGTCTTGGGATACTCGACGGCTAGCTGGCGGGTCATGGCGAGAACTGCACCTTTGCTGGTGCAATAAGCGAATCGCTGTTTGATGCCGACCTGGCCGGCGACCGAGCAGATGTTCACGATTGAGCCCGAGTGCTGATCGTCTTGTGCGGCCAGAAGCAGGGGCAGGAAGGCGCGGGTGACCAGGTAGACAGAGCGCACGTTCACATTCATCAGGCGGTCGAAGTCCGCGGGATCAGTAGCTTCAATGGAGCCCACGTGGCCGATGCCGGCGTTGTTGACGAGGAGGTCAAGGCGGGGAATCTCCGCAACGGCAGCGGCGATGGACTCGGGGCTGGTGACGTCGAGCGCGACGGCCTGCGAGGAGCCCGTGGTTGCTGCCAGCGCCTGGGCGGCCCGGAGATTGATATCGGCGATATAAACGTGCGCGCCGGCACGGACGAGTTCCTTGACGGTGGCCTCGCCGATGCCGCTGGCGCCGCCGGTAACCAGGGCCTGGCGATTTTCAAGACGAAAGGGAGACTGTGGGACGGTATTCATGAAGGTGCGCTTTCCTTGTCACTCAGTGGTGGTGCGCTGTAGCAAGGATAGCGGAGCGAGGTGGGTCGAAATCCCACAGATGCGGTTCGGCTGGCGGGACGACTGGGGTAATCGCCCTTGCCGGGCCGCCCCGATGACGGATACTGAATTAGTTCGGGACGGAAAGGAGATTCGGGTGGCTCTGCTCCATGAAGACAGGCTGTTTCCGGCGGATGAGCGTTCAAGAACAGTTGCGCGGCGGCTGTATGAGGGGATCAAGGGACTGCCGATATTGAGCCCGCACGGGCACACCCAGGCACGCTGGTTTGCCAACAACGAGCCGTTTCCCGACCCCGTGAAGCTGTTTGTGCAGCCTGACCATTACGTCTTCCGCATGCTGTACAGCCAGGGCGTGACGATGGAGGAACTGGAGATCGGCGAGGATGAGATCGAGGAGCCTCGCGAGGTGTGGCGCATCTTTGCCAGCCACTACCACCTTTTTCGCGGTACGCCGACGCGGCTTTGGCTCGATTACGCGTTTCAGGAACTGTTCGGGATGACCGAGCGGCTCTGCGAGAGGAACGCGCAGCGATACTACGACACGATTGCTGAGAAGCTGCAGACGCCTGAGTTTCTGCCGCGCGCACTTTACGAGCGATTCGACATTGAAGTGCTGGCCACGACGGATTCGCCGCTGGAGGGCCTTGCCGATCATGAGGTCATTCGGAGGTCGGGATGGAAGGCGCGCATCATTCCCACATTCCGGCCGGACTCGGTGGTGGACCCGCAGCATCCGGGATTTTTGGACAATGTGCGGGCATTGGGGGCGCTGACGGGCGACGACACGTTCACCTGGCGCGGCTATCTGCGGGCGCTGGCACGGCGTCGCGAGTACTTCAAGGAGATGGGTTGCCGGGCCACGGACCACGGACATCCCACGGCGCTGACCGAGGATCTGAGCGAAACCAGTGCCGCGGCGCTTTTCGAGCAGGTGATCAAAGGGACGGCGTACGCGGCGGACCTGGAGATCTTTCGCGGGCAGATGCTGACCGAAATGGCGCGCATGAGCCTGGAGGACGGGCTGGTGATGCAGATTCACCCCGGCAGCGTGCGCAATCATAACGCGCAACTCTTCGCCAGGTACGGTCGCGATATGGGCGCGGATATTCCGGCACCGACCAACTATGTTGAGGCGCTGCGGCCGCTGCTGAACCGCTTTGGCAACGAACGGAACTTGACCATCATTCTGTTCACTCTGGATGAGACGGCCTACAGCAGGGAACTGGCTCCACTGGCGGGGCACTATCCGTGCCTGAAGCTGGGTCCGCCGTGGTGGTTCAACGACAGCCCTGAGGGCATGATGCGTTTCCGCGAGATGGCAACCGAGACCGCGGGTTTCTACAACACCGTGGGATTCAACGATGACACGCGCGCGTTCTTGTCGATTCCAGCCCGGCACGATGTGGCGCGGCGGATCGACGCGGCATTCCTGGGGCGGATGGTGGCCGAGCATCGCCTGGATGAAGACGAGGCGGTGGAGCTGGCAAAAGATTTAACTGTGGGGCTGGTGAAAAAGGCGTACAGACTTTAACCTGGGTTCGCGTCCCGGAGGTGAGGGGCAGAACCGCCAGGTCGTGCAAAGACTACCAGTGTTGATGAATGGAGAAGAAGGGGATCCTTATGGCCGAGAGACTTTGCATTTTGAAAAGCGACGGAACCTTCAGCGCCAGAAGCGGCGAGAAAACCAGCATGGCTCAGCCGCAGGCCCAGAAGTATTTGCAGAACCTGATTGAAGCCAATCGGTACGCCAATTTAACGCAAGCGTTGAACGACGTGTTCAATGGCAAGGGGAAGCCCACGGGCAATTACACCTTCGACGCGCATCCTGTTCTTCACGCCTCGTCGGGCAACGGCCAGCACAGCGTAACGCTCTTTTTCTACAGCGAAAGCGATACGACGGCGGTGTTGTTCGCCATGGGTGAGCATCTGGATCTTCCCAAACCTCAGGTGCGATACAAGGTCACGGATTATGGGCAGGCCCAGGGCAGCTTTAAAGAGGACGCCACCATCATCCTGAAGTAAAGTCATCGGCAGAAATTTGGCGCAATGAAAGGGATCGGCGGAATTGAAGCGGAAGAGCCCGCGCGCGCATCGAACGGGTCTTGAATGTCATGAACGCTGATCTCCGGTCTCGGGCCGTCGAGGGTGCGCAGACGCGTGCCGCACGACTGCTGCACTTTGAGCACGTCTCCAAAATTTATAGCGCCGAAAGCGAGCAGGTTCGTGCGCTCGATGATGTTTCTCTTGAAATTGGCGCTGGAGAGTTTGTGGCGCTGGTAGGACGCAGCGGCTGCGGGAAATCCACGCTGCTGCACCTGGCGGGCGCCATGGATTTTCCCACCTCGGGCCATGTGCGGCTGGACGATGTCGCAACCGATGGCCTGAGTGAGGCGGGCATTACGAAGCTGCGCCGCGAGAAGGTCGGATTCGTCTTCCAATCATTTCAACTGCTGAACACGCTTAACGTGGTGGAAAACGTGGAGGTCCCGCTGCTGCTGGCGGGCCACGCGAACCCACGGGCCGCTGCGATGGAGCGGCTGGCAAGCGTGGGACTTGCGGAGTTGGCGCAGCGCATGACGCATCAGCTCAGCGGCGGGCAGATGCAGCGCGTGGCCATCGCGCGAGCCCTGGTGCACGGGCCGCGGCTTCTGCTGGCCGATGAGCCCACCGGCAATCTCGATACGGGAACTGGGAACGCGATTCTGGAGCTGCTGCGGCGCATCTGCGATGAGCAACGCGTGACCGTTGTCATGGCGACGCACAGCGCCGAGGCCGCCGCCATATCCGACAGCGTAGTGCGCATGCAGGATGGTCGAATCGTCGACGCTGGGCGCATTGTCGAGGAGCCGGCCTGAGTGGGACGCCTGACGCTGCTCTATCGCATGATGGTGCGGCCCCTGCTGCGGCAGCCGGGCCGTGCGCTGCTGATCGTGTTTGCGATTGCGCTGGGCGATGCCGCGGTCGTGGCCATCGATTTGGCGGGCGATGCAGCGGCGGGCTCGTTCCGATCATCGATGGAGACGCTGACCGGGAAGAACGACATGGAGGTGACGGCGGCGGGCGGCGTTCCGGAGACCGCGGTCGCGCAGATTGCGCGGCTACCGTTTGCGCTACAGGTGAGCCCGCGCATTGAGGACCATGCGACCTTGACGGCAAGTGGCCAAGCAGTGCCGCTGATCGGCATCGATCTTGTGGGTGCAGCCAATGGCGAGAACGCGAAGACGCTCGAGAATGGGGAGTCGAAGGAGAGCTTCGCGCATATCAATGATCCCGATGCATTGTGGACGACGAGCGCGCTTGGCAAGGCGGTTGGCGAAAGGATTGAGCTGCTCATCAACGATCATGCGCGTGCGTACACTGTGCGCGGGTTGATCCCGGATTCGGCCAATCTGGGCAGCGACGTCATTGTGATGGATATCGGTGCGGCGCAGAGGGCCACCGGCAAGAAAGGGCGCGTGGATCGCATCCTGATCAAGACGCCGCCAGGTACAACGAACCAGGCGGGCGCGTTCGAAGATTGGGAGCGGAAGATTCGAACCGCGCTGCCGGAGGGCGTGATGCTCTCGCCGCAGGGCAGCGCGACGTTTGCGAATCGACGCATGCTGGCGGCGTTTCGCTGGAACCTGCGCGTGTTGAGTTACATTGGGCTACTGGTGGGTGCATTTCTCATCTACAACGCGCTGTCGGTTGCGGTGGTGCGGCGACGCGCGGAGATCGGCACGATGCGCGCCATGGGGGCCAGCCGCAATGTGATCCTGGTAGCCTTTCTGCTGGAAGCCGTGCTTTTCGGCTTGCTCGGGTCGGTCGCATCGCTGCCGCTCGGCGGACTGATGGCGACCGGCGCTGTGCGCATGCTCTCGACTACGGTGAACGCGCTGTATGTATCGAGCACACCGGGCGCGATGCAGATTACGTTGGGCTCTGTCCTGCTGGCGCTGGTGGTAGGCATCGGCGTTTCGGTGGTGTCGGCTCTTGCGCCGGCGCGTGAGGCAAGCCAGGTTCCACCCACGGAGGCGATGGCGCGCGGCCGCCGTGAGTACGAGGTACGTGTCGAACGCCGCAGAGACGCATGGGTAGCGGTGGTTCTGGCTGTGCTGGGCGCGGCCGCGGCGCAAGCGCCAGAGATCGGCGGCAAACCGCTGATGGGCTACCTGTCGGCATTGCTCTTTGTTGGCGCGTCGGCCATGGTGACGCCCTTGATGGTGCATGCGGTTACTTCAGCCGGATCGGCGCTGCTGCGCAGGCTGATGGGCGTTGAAGCTCTGCTGGCTTCGCGCAGCCTGGGCGGATCGCTGCGCAGAACGAGTGTGTTAGTAGGAGCGCTGGCGACAGCGATTGCGATGATGACGTCTGTGGGCATCATGGTGGGGAGCTTCCGGCAGACAGTGCTCACCTGGATGGACGCGCAGCTATCCGGCGATTTGTACCTGCGGCCAGCCGGAGCGCCGAACGCGGATCAGCATCCCACAATTTCTCCTCAGGTGGCGGAGCGCATTGCGCAGGCGCCCGGCGTGCACAGCGTCGGCAGATTGCGTGCTTACGAGATCGAGTACCAGGGACTGCCTGCCACGCTGGCAAGCGTGGACGTGGACCTCGATCGGCGCGATCAGAGCCTGAGCTTCCTGTCGGGGCGTCTTGCCGTTGATGTGCTGCGCGAGTTAATGGCCGGCGATAACGTGCTGGTAAGTGAACCCTTCGCCAACAAGCATCATGTCAAGGCGGGTAATGCCATTACGCTTCCGCTGGGAGGAAGGCGTGCGACGTTTCGCGTCGTGGATGTGTTCTACGACTACGGACACGAGGCTGGTTTCATCCTTATGGCTCGTACGACGATGCTGAAGTATCTGCCCGACCCGGCGCCGACTAACCTCGCAGTCTTCCTCAAGCCGGGTACAGACCTAGAGGCCGCGCGTGCCTCCGTGCAAAGGGCCGCCGCGGGAAGCGATTTGCTGGTCTTTTCCAACGCCCAGATTCGACGCGAGGGAATCCGCGTCTTCGACCAGACCTTTGCCATTACCTATGCGCTCGAGGCCATTTCGATTGTGGTGGCCATTGGAGGAGTTGCGGGGGCACTTATCTCGATCGTGATGGATCGCCGCCGCGAGTTCGGCGTGTTGCGATTTCTAGGCGCCACCGCCGCGCAGATTCGCAAGCTGATCCTGGTGGAAGCAGGTCTGATCGGGCTGCTGGCCAATGCCACGGGACTAGCCTTGGGATACGTTCTGTCGCTCATCCTGATTTACGTGATCAACAAGCAATCGTTCGGATGGACGATCAGCTTCCACTGGCCCGTTGCCGTACTCGCTGGCTCGATCACTCTGGTTTACGTTGCGACCGTACTCGCCGGGATCGTGCCTGCGCGGATGGCTGTGCGGCTGAACCCGATCGAGGTTGTGCATGAAGAGTAAGTTGGCGCTGCTTCTCGTCGGCCTGTCTATAAGTGCGGCCACCGTTGCTGCGAGCCAGCAGTACCAGCTGGCTTTGCCCGGCTATCAGTACGAGTTTCCACGTGATTATTTCAACCATGAGGAGTATCAGACCGAGTGGTGGTATTACACCGGGAACCTGCGCGCGGCAGACGGGCACCGCTTCGGATTTGAGCTGACCTTCTTCAGGCAGGGAGAATCTCGTGAGGCCACCAGCGATCCATGGTTCGTGCACGACCTGTGGATGGCCCACCTAGCCCTAAGCGACGTGACAGGACAGCGGTTTTATCATGAGGAGCGGCTCAACCGCGCCGGGCCTGGCATCGCCGGCGTAGACGGAGCAAACGGGCTGGTCTGGAACGGCAACTGGCAGGCGCAGATCGCGGCCGGCGACGAACAACTGCACGGCGTGACAGCACAGTTCACGCTCGGCCTGAAACTGCATTCCGCCAAACCGCCGGTGATCCACGGGCAAAAAGGCATAAGCCAGAAGTCCGAAGGCCAAGGCCGCGCCTCGCATTACTTCTCGCTCACCCGTCTGCAGACATCCGGCACTATCGAGTTGGCCGGGAAATCCTACACGGTCGAAGGCAGTTCCTGGATGGACCACGAGTTCTTCACCGGGTCGATGGCTCCCGATGAAACGGGGTGGGATTGGCTCAGCGTGCAATTCGACGACGGAACGGAGCTGATGCTCTACCGGCTCCGCCATCGCGACGGCAGCATCGACCCCTATTCGTCCGGCACTTATGTCGACAAGGGGGGCCGCAGCATATTCCTGGGCATCCGGGAATTTACCATGGCGCCCGACCGCGATAACTGGATCAGTCCGCAGACAAGGGCAACTTATCCCGAGCGGTGGCACATCACGATACCGAAGTTAGAAATCGAGGTTGATGTCACGACTCCACTCCGGAACCAGGAGTTAGTCACAACCTATGGTCCAAGTTACTGGGAGGGCAGCGTCGAAATAAGCGGTCATCGCGGGCCAGCACTGGTACGTGGCGCAGGATATCTCGAGATGACCGGCTATACAGCCCCCGGAGAAGCGGTGATCCCACAATAAGTCATGCTCCACGGTATCTTGTAATCACTTCGAGATATGCCTTCGCCGCGTTCGTAATTACCTCAGGCCGTCCTTCGTCGATCGCCGCCAGGTTCACCAGATCGCCGCCCACACCCAGAGCCTTTGCGCCGGCCTTCAGAAAGCTTTCCGCCGTTTGCACTGTCACGCCTCCCGTGGGGATGAGCTTCAAATGCGGAAATGGCGCCAGCAACGCCTTCAGGTAGGGCGCGCCGCCGACCGCCGAACACGGAAAAATCTTGATGTAATCCGCCCCCGCTACTTCTGCCGCCACAACCTCTGTCGGCGTAAGCGCGCCGGGCACGCTGAGTTTCCCAGCAGCCTTTGTCGCGGCTATTACCTCAGGGTGAAGGCTGGGACTGACCACAAACTCCGCGCCGGCCTCGATGGTGGCCTCAGCATCCCATGGCTTGGTTACGGTACCGGAGCCGAGCAGCATCTGGGGTCCGTACTGGCTCTTGAGCGCGCGCAGCACCCCGCACGCATCGGGACAGGTCATGGTAACTTCCACAACCGTCACGCCGCCCGCAATCATCGCATCGACCACGGCCAGCGCCTGCTTCGTGTTCTTCGCGCGCAGAACCGGAATAAGGCCGACGCGTTCGAGGATCTGAGCTGTAGATTCCGACATCATGTTCCCTTACCGCGCAATCCGGGCGCTTCCGCCCTTCATCGCGCGTTCCACTTCGGCGAGTGTGGCCATGCTGGTATCGCCAGGCGTGGTCATGGCCAGCGCACCGTGGGCCACACCACATTGGACGGCGTATTCGATGGATTTGCCAACCAGCAATCCATAAATGAGGCCCGAAGCAAAGCTGTCGCCGCCCCCCACCCGATCGTAAATCTCGATTTCCGTCTGCGGCACATGCACAATCTGATCGTGGTACAGCGCAATCGCGCCCCAGGCATTGCGCGTGGCGGTGTGCGCCGTGCGCAGAGTGCTGGCCACAAGCTTCAGATTCGGGTAAGCCGCGGCCACTTCGCGAAGCATGTCTTCATAGGCGGCGATGGGCAGTTCGGCAAAGTCTTCGCTCACGCCCTTGACGTGCACGCCCAGCATGGCGGAGAAGTCCTCTTCATTGCCCAGCAGTAGATCGACCTTGCGCACCAGTTCCCGATTCACCACCTGCGCCTTGGCCTTGCCGCCAATTGCCTTCCAAAGCGAGTCGCGAAAGTTCAGATCGTAAGAGATGGGCGTCTCCGCGTCGCGGGCTGCATCCATGGCCTCCGCAGCCACCTCGGCGGTCGAGGCCGATAGCGCAGCGAAGATGCCGCCCAGGTGAAACCATCGTGCGCCGTTCGCTTCGCCAAAGATTGAAGCCCACTCAAAGTCGCCTGGCTTCACTTGGCTGATCGCCGTATGCCCGCGGTCTGAACATCCCACTGCGGCGCGCATACCAAAGCCGCGCTCCGTAAAGTTCAGCCCATTGCGAACCTGCCGGCCTACGCCGTCGTATGGAACCCAGCGAATCAGCGAACTATCCACGCCGCCCTGCAGAATCAGGTCCTCCACCAGGCGCCCCACGGGATTATCCGCGAGCGCGGTGGCAACGGTTGTGCGCAGCCCAAAGCAGCGCCTCAGGCCGCGCGCCACGTTGTACTCGCCGCCGCCTTCCCACACCTGGAACTGGCGCGCGGTGTGGATGCGGCCATCGCCGGGATCGAGGCGGAGCATGACTTCGCCCAGCGAGAGGCAATCCCAACGCCGGATCGAGTCAGGAACAACGATCTTTTCCATAGCTACTTTTGTAAATCACTCTGCCGTCGGGCCGTCAGGCTTTCTGTACCGCCAGCCGGGATCACTGCGCGTGGTCATCGGAAAAGCGATGCGGGTCAGCATGATAAAGTCCTGATTTGGCGAGGATGCGGATGCGCGCGCGTTGTCTACTCTTGGTGCAACCAATCAAGGCTCTGTTCGTGACGGGAGAAAAGTGGAGATGAGCGGAAACTTGTTTGACTTAACCGGCCGCGTTGCCGTGGTCATGGGTGGAACCACGGGGCTGGGGCACGCCATTGCGGTGGGGCTGGCGGAGGCCGGCGCCGATGTGGTGCCCACTTCGCGGCGAGCCGAACAGGTAACCGCCGTGGCCGCGGAGATTGAAAAGCTGGGCCGCCGCTCGCTGCGCACCACCAGCGACGTGCTCGATCGCGCCTCCGTGCAGGCGCTGCACGATGAGGTCCTGAGGCAATTAGGCAAGGTTGACATCCTGGTAAATGCGGCCGGTGTTACGCACAAGTCGTGGACGCTGGACGAGAGCGAAGAAGAGTGGTCGCGCGTGCTCGAGACCAACCTGACCGGCACGCTGCGCGCCTGCCAGATCTTCGGCAAGACCATGGTGAAGGCTGGATATGGACGCATCGTCAACATCGCATCGTTGACCACCTTCGTCGCCTTCAGCCAGGTGGGCGCCTATGCAGCCAGCAAAGCCGCGGTGGGTGGGCTCACCAAGGTGCTCGCTGTGGAATTGGCTCAGACCGGCGTGACTGTAAATGCGATTGCGCCGGGCGTTTTTCCCACCCCTCTCAACAAGACCCTGATCATGGGAACGCCACGGGGTGAAGAGCTGGTCATGCGCACCCCCATGCGGCGCTTCGGGGAGGCGAAGGAAGTTGCGGGCACGGCCGTTTATCTCGCGTCGGAAGCGTCGGCGTTTGTCACCGGACAGATCGTCGCGGTCGATGGCGGATTCCTGGCCAGCGGCGTCAATCAATAGCGCGAAATCAAAGCCGGAGCGCATGTGAAGATTTGCAACGCATACGTCAATATCACGTCGCCGGGACGGAACTTCGTCACGCTCAAGGTGGAAACCGATGAAGGTATCTACGGCCTGGGCGATGCCACGTTGAACGGGCGCGAGCTTGCGGTCGCCAGCTATCTCACCGACCATGTCATCCCCTGCATTATCGGCCGCGATCCATTCCAAACCGAAGACATCTGGCAGTACCTCTATCGCGGTCCCTACTGGCGGCGCGGTCCCGTCACCATGGCGGCCATCGCAGCCGTCGACGTGGCGCTCTGGGACATCAAAGGCAAGGCGCTCAACACCCCCGTCTATAACCTGCTCGGCGGCAAAAGCCGCGACGGCGTTCTCGTCTACTGTCACGCCTTCGGGACGGACATCGATGCGGCCATTGAAGATGTCGCCAGGCATAAGGAACTGGGCTACAAAGCCATTCGCGTGCAGAGCGGTGTTGCCGGCCTGAAAAGCACCTACGGCGTGGCCAAAGGCCCCGGGCGCTACGAGCCCGCGGAGCGCGGCCTTCCCTCAGAATACGAGTGGGAGGCCGAGCCCTATCTGCGCTCTGTGCCCAAGCTGTTTGCACGCGTGCGCGAGGCCTTCGGCGACGACATCTATCTTCTCCACGATTGCCACCACCGCCTCACGCCCATCGAGGCAGGCCGTCTCGGCAAAGAGCTTGAGCCATTCCACCTGTTCTGGATTGAAGACCCCACGCCGGCAGAACTGCAGGAGGGCTTTCGCGTCATTCGCGAGCACACCACTACGCCGCTGGCCGTGGGCGAGGTCTTCAACAGCATCTGGGACGCGCACGACCTCATCCGCAATCAGTGGATCGACTACATTCGCACCACGGTTGTTCATGGGGGCGGACTCACGCACCTGAAAAAGCTCGCCGACTTTGCCGCGCTGTATCACGTCAGGACGGGATGTCACGGCGCCACCGACCTGTCGCCCGTATGTCTGGCGGCGGCTCTGCACTTCGACACGGCGATCCACAACTTCGGCATTCAGGAGCACATGCCGCACACCGACGAGACCGATGCCGTCTTCCCGCACCACTACGCGTTCAAAGACGGCTACATGACGCCCGGCGATGGGCCGGGTCTGGGCGTGGAACTGAATGAAGCGCTGGCCGCCAAGTATCCTTATCAGCGCGCGTATTTGCCGGTGAATCGCAAGGTCGACGGCACACTAACCGATTGGTAATGGGTGATTCCATGGTCGGGACCGAAGAAGAAGTACTGACAGAACCGCCGGCGTTGCGAGGCAGATGGACCATCTGCGCCATGTTGTTTGTGGCCACCACCATCAACTATGTCGATCGCACGGTGCTGTCGGTGCTCAAGCCGAGCCTCGATGGTCAGGTTCACCAGTTGCACCCGTTCTTTTCCGGCTGGCCCACCTTCGAAACCAGGATTCTCGTAACCGATCACGCCTACGGCTACATTCTTGGCGCTTTCCAGTTTGCCTATGCGCTTGGCGTGGTGTTCGCCGGCCGGTTAGTTGACCGCATGGGATGCCGTAAAGGCTATCCCCTGGTGACCGGGATCTGGAGCCTTGCGGCCATGTCCCACGCGCTGGTGCGCTCGGTTTTCGGCTTCGGTGTGGCGCGGTTCTTCCTGGGGCTCGGCGAAAGCGGAAACTTTCCCGCCGCCATCAAGGCCACCGCTGAATGGTTCCAGCCCAAGGAGCGCGCACTCGCCACCGGCATTTTCAACTCCGGCGCGGGCGTGGGCGCCATTGTCGCGCCCATCATGGTTCCTATCGTGGCCCTCCACTTTGGCTGGCGCGCGTCCTTTCTTGTCACGGGATTCTTCTCCGCAATCTGGATCGTCTGGTGGTCGATTCGCTATCGCCGGCCGCATGAAACCATGGACTGGACGCGAGGACATGTTGTTGTCGCTCCGCCGGCCAACGTGCTTTCCTGGTGGCGGTTGCTGCGCTATCGCCAGGCCTGGGCCTTCATGGCGGGTAAATTCCTCACCGACCCGGTCTGGTGGTTTTTTCTGTTCTGGTTGCCGCAATACTTCCACTCGCGCTTTTCTCTCGATCTTACCCACATGGGGCCGCCCCTCGTTGCGGTCTATGTCGTCTCCACCATCGGCAGCGTCTATGGCGGCTGGTTGCCCAAGGGCTACATCCGCATGGGCATGGACCTGAAGCGCGCACGTCTTGCGGCCATGTTGACTTGCGCCTGCTGCGTACTGCCAGTCGTGACCGCGGGCAGCCTCGGGTCGGAGTGGATCGCCATCGGATTCCTATCGCTGGCCGCCGCGGCGCACCAAGGCTGGTCTGCAAACATCTTCACCACGGTCTCCGACATGTTTCCATCTGAGCACGTGGCTACGGTGGTGAGCTTCGGGCAGGTGGCCGGAGCGCTGGGCGGTGCCATCTTCCAGCCCATAGCCGGGGATATCCTGCAGCGCGCGCGAGAGAACCACACGCAATCCGGTTTTGTACCCCTGTTCGTCTATTCCGGTTGCGCTTACCTGATCGCGCTCGTGTTGCTGCGCACGCTCGCGCCCGGCCTGAAACGGGCTGTACTCGAAGGCTGAGGGTCCACCCATGAAGGATCTGCATCGCAAGGCGCTGATCGGCATCCTTCGCACATTCGTCCTGCTTGTGATCGCAGTGTTTGTGCCGGCCGCTACGCTGCGCTATTGGCAGGGATGGGCCTGCCTGGCAGCATTCTTCATCCCGGCGTGCGTCATCACCGTGTGGGTGGCCAAAAACGACCCCGCGCTGCTGGAGCGGCGCCTCAAAGCCGGTCCCAGGGCGGAGAAAGAGGCGGGGCAGAAGGTTGTTCAGGCCATCACCGCCGTCGTGTTTCTCGCCGATTTTGTCGTGCCCGCATTCGATCATCGCTTCGGCTGGTCCGCGGCGCCCGCGTACGTCTGCGTGCTGGGAGACGCGATGATGATCTTGGGCTTCGTGATCGTGGCCTGGGTTTTCCGTGCAAACTCCTTTACCTCGGGCGTCATCGAGGTGGCAGAAGATCAGACTGTCATCTCCTCCGGGCCGTACGCCGTGGTGCGTCACCCCATGTACGTGGGTGGATTGGTTATGCTGTACGGGATTCCGTTGGCACTGGGATCGTGGTGGGGCACGCTGGTCAATGTCCCCATGACGGTGGGGATCGTTTGGCGGCTGATCGACGAAGAACGATTTCTGGTGAAGAATTTGGCGGGATACGCGGAGTATCGCCGGCGAGTGAAGTACCGGTTGATTCCGCTGTTGTGGTGATAGGAGAGAGATGGCACAAAATCGAAAGCTGCGCATGGGAATGGTGGGCGGTGGTCCGGGCGCCTTCATTGGGCCGGTTCACCGCATCGCTGCGGAACTGGACGGGCGAATCGCGATGGTGGCGGGCGCGTTTTCATCGTCGCCCGAAAAGTCGAAGGCCGCGGGCGAATCGTACCGCATCGACCCGGCGCGCGCCTACGGCACTTATACCGAGATGTTTGCGCGTGAGAAGGAGCGCGAAGACGGCATCGATTTCGTGGTGATCGCAACTCCGAATAACACGCATCTGCCCATTGCCAGGGCTGCGCTGGATGCGGGGATTCCGGTGATGAGCGACAAGCCGGCCACCGCGACCTACGACGAAGTTCTGGAGTTGGAGAAGGTGGTGAAGGCCTCTGGGCTGCCCTATGGGCTCACCCACACCTATGCGGGATATGCGCTGGTGCGCGATGCGCGCGCTATCTGCGCGAGCAAGGAAATCGGAACGATCCGCAAGATCCCCATCGAGTATCTGCAGGGCTGGCTCAGTTCGCCGCTCGAGCAAACCGGCCAGAAACAGGCAGGCTGGCGGGTCGATCCGGCGCTGAGCGGCCCTGGTGGCTGCATCGGCGATATCGGCACGCACGCCTTCCACCTGGTGGAGTACGTCACCGGCCTCGACATCACGGCCCTCCATGCCACGCTGCGGTCCGTTGTGCCCGGTCGACGCGTGGATGACGACTGCACCGCGCTGTTGCAAGCTGAGCAACGGGGCCGAGGGAGTGATCTGTGGCTTCACAGATCGCTGCCGGCGAGGGCAACGGCGTGCGCCTTCGCATCTACGGCGAGACCGCCAGCCTGCACTGGGAGCAGGAAAGCCCCAACACGCTACGCGTGCGCCGCAACAGCGGACCTGACGAGACGCGTCACGCCGGTATGGGCTACCTGAGCGATGCGGCCCGCGCGGTCACGCGCCTTCCCGGCGGCCATCCCGAGGGGTATCTCGAAGCATTTGGGATTCTCTATCGTGAGTTTGCCGATGCACTGGAGGCGTGGCGAGAGGATCGCTCCGATGCGCTGCCGGATACACTGCCCGGCATTCGCGCCGGAGTTCGCGGCATGCGCTTTATCGAGCGCGCCATCGAGAGCAACAAGACCGGGAAGTGGGTTGATTTTTAGCGCCTGATAGGAGATAAAGTCGCATGAAGACGATCAAGGGTCCAGGTATTTTCCTGGCGCAATTTGCGGGCGACGAGGCGCCGTTCAACACGCTGGACGGGATGGGGGGATGGGCCAAGCGCTGGGCTTTGTGGCGATCCAGTTCCGTCGCTGGGATGCGCGGCTGTTCGACCTGCAGGTCGCCGCCGAGAGCCAGGACTACTG
Source organism: uncultured Acidobacteriota bacterium (assembly GCA_963846375.1). Lineage (GTDB taxonomy): Bacteria > Acidobacteriota > Terriglobia > Terriglobales > Acidobacteriaceae > Telmatobacter. The sequence continues at coordinate 187,424 of CAWJVV010000009.1, read as the reverse complement.
CGACCAGATCCTGGGTACCGTGCGAGCCGCGGGGCTGGAGGTGACGGAGCTCTCGACGCATCTGCAGGGTCAGCTTGTCGCCAGCCACCCGGCCTACGATCTGTTGCTGGAGGCTTTGCGCCCGCCGGGCTCGATTCGCGAGGCGTCGCCAGCAATGGGCGGTGCAGCAGCTGCACTGGGCGGCCCGCGCCAGCCGCAACCTTGGGCTGAAGGCGCATGCGACGTTCTCGGGCGCGCTGGTGTGGCCGTTCTTCTATCCCTGGCCGCAGCGGCCCGCGGGCCTGGTCGATGAAACCTTCAAGGAACTGGCGCGCCGCTGGCGGCCCATCCTAACGCCTTCGACGAAGCCGGCGTGGACGTCTGCTTCGAGCTGCATCCCGGCGAAGACCTGCATGATGGCGCTACCTTCGAGCGCTTCCTTGACGCAGTCGACAACCATCCGCGCGCCAACATTCTCTACGACCCGAGCCACATGGTGCTGCAGCAGCTGGACTACCTGGCCTTCCTCGACCTCTACCACGAGCGGGTTCGCGCGTTTCATGTCAAGGACGCGGAGTTCCGACCCAATGGACGCTCCGGGGTCTACGGCGGCTACCAGGGCTGGGTCGATCGCCCGGGACGATTCCGCTCGCTCGGCGATGGCCAAACTGACTTCAAGTCGATCTTCTCGCAAGTTGGCGCAGTACGACTACCCGGGCTGGGCCGTGCTGGAGTGGGAGTGCTGCATGAAGCATCCCGAGGAAGGCGCTGCCGAGGGCGCGCCGTTCATCCGCGAGCACATCATTCGCGTGACGGAGAAGGCGTTCGACGATTTCGCCGGTGGCGGGTCGGATGCGGAGCGGAATCGGCGAATTCTGGGGCTGGGGTGAGGCGTCACTGCACCGAAGTTTGTTGCTCTCCTTGCCCTGGTTGGCGTTCGAAGAAATGCTCGATCTCTTAATTCTGCTCGCTACTCGCATCTCAGTACCGCCATCGGATCGATCCTGCGGGCGCGCCGTGCCGGCAGATAGGCGGCTGCCAGAGCGGTGAGGATCATGAAAGCGATTATCCAGCCGTAGGTGACGGGGTCAAAGCCGCGTACTTCAAAGAGAAAGCTTTCGACGGTGCGCGATGCTGCGACGGCGAGGGCCCACCCGAGAAGCACGCCCAACAAGACGTACTGCATGGTTTCGCGGATGATCATCCACAGCACGCTTTGCCGCGTGGCGCCCAGGGCGAACCGAATCGCCAGCTCGCGCATGCGCTGCGAGACAGAGTACGCGACGGTGCCGTACAGACCGAGGATTGCCAGCGCGAACGCGAGCGTGCTGAAACCACCGAGCAGCCGCGCGAGCGAGCGTTCTTCGCGGTTTTCAGAGTCCTGCAGATCTTGATCGATGGTGATGATCTGGGCCGGTGGCAGGTCGCCAGCGGTCGTCTGTAATTCGTTGCGAATTAGCGGGATCATGACCGCGGGGTCGAGCAGCGTGTTCACCTTGATTTCAGCCTGACCGCGAAGGTCTTCCGGGGCCTGGCCGTAGGGCAGGTACATGGCTGCCGCCGGCATGTCGTCGCGATAGGAAAACTTCATGTCTTTCACCACGCCGACGATGGTGCGCTCGACGCCGGGTTCCTCGCCGGGAATGCCGATGCGGTGGCCGATGGGATTTTTGTTCGCGAAATACCTGCGCGCCATCGATTGATTCACGATGGCCACAGGTTGAGCTTTCGGCCCATCTTGTGGCGCAAAGTCCCTTCCCATCAGGAGCGGAAGGCGGAGGGTTTCAAAGAAGCCCGGCGCGGTTGTGTTGAAAACGAACTGCGCATCGGCATTGATGGCTCCATCGATCGACAGCCCGTGCTCCCGTCCGCGATGACGAAGAGCCAGGCGGGAAAGGCTGGCGGAACGCACGCCCGGCAGCCGCCGAATGCCCGCAAGCACGCGCTCATAGAGGTCCAATTCGCGCTGGTCCTCGTAGCCTGACAACGTGGGAAGAAGCCAGAACGACAAAAGGTGGTGGTTATCAAAGCCCAGGTCGACATCCTGCATGCGCTGCAGGCTGCGAAGTAACAGGCCTGTCAAAATCAGGACGCCGAGGGAGATGGCTACCTGCGGCACAATCAAAATGCGCCGCGACCGCAGGCGCGTTCCAGCTGACATCGGTGGACGACCGTGCAAGCCGGACGAGATCCTTCCGTCCGATGACCGGAGAGCCGGAACGAGCCCGAAGAAAATGCCGCTCGTGATGGAAAGAACTGCCGTAAAGAGGAACACCGTGCGGTCCATTTCGATTCCCATCGCTCGTGCATCAGCGCTGCCGCGAAGGATCAAGGCAAACAAGCGCATCAGCGGTATCGAGAGCCCCAGGCCCAACGCGCCGCCGCATAACGCAAGGAGCAGGTTTTCGGTGAGAAGTTGGCGGATGATTCGGCCTCGTTTGGCTCCGAGCGCCAGGCGCACGGCGATTTCGCGGCTACGCGATGCGCCACGCGCGAGCAGCAGGTTGGCCAGATTCATGCACGCGATGACCAGCACGAGGGCGACCACTGCTTCTACGAGGCGGAGCTGAACCACGAAGCGCGGGTTAAATTCGAGCGATCCCTGCCTCGCAGGCAAAACTGCGATGGTTTGCCGCAGGAGCACCTGCCGCTGGAGCGGGTCGTTCACCGTTTTTGCCTGCGGGATCAGCCACTGGTGGAACGCCAGGTCCAGGTCGGCTTGAGCCTGTTTTCGAGTGACGCCCTGCGCGAGGCGCCCATAGAGATCGTAGGTGGTGTGGTCTTTCAGAGCCAAGTGCGAATGCCACAGTGCAGGCATGGTGATTCCTGCCGCGGCTCCGCCGGTGCGCAGTCCGCGAAACCCAGGCCGGCCGATGCCGATGATGGTGCAACTCACATCCTTGAGCTGCACGGTTTTGCCGACCACCGAGGGATCCAGTCCGAAGCGCTGTCTCCAGTATTCGTAGCTGATGATGGCAACGGCAGGGGCGCCTGCGATGTCGTCGCCGGGGGTAAAGGTTCGTCCCGCGAATAGGTCCACGCCCAGCAGGGAATAGAAGTTCCCGCTGACGAAGTCCACCCTGATGACGCTCGCTTTTCCGTCAATGACGACAGCGATGTTGCCCTCGTCCCAGGCGATGAGCCCGGCGAGGGTTTTTTGGTGGTCGCGAAGATGTTCGTATGCCTTCTGTTCAAAGTCGCCTTCAGGCTGGATGCCGATTTCGACCAACTCCTCGGGGTGCCTGACTGGCAGAGATTTCAACAGGAACGCATTGACCACGCTAAAGATGGCGGAGTTTGCGCCGATGCCAAGCGCGAGCGTTAGTACTACGATCGCGGTGAAACCGGGGTGCCTGGCGAATTGGCGTACTCCGTAGACGACATCGCGGCCCAGGTTATCGAGTTGAACGAATCCCCACATCTCGCGGCTTCTCTCGGCGGCAAGATGCATGTTGCCGAAGTCAAGCCGCGCCTGACGCCATGCCTGATCGGGAGATAGGCCTCGAGCCATGTGTTCCTGAACCTTGAGCTCGAAGTGGAGATGTATCTCCGCCTGAAGATCGCGGCCGCGTGATCCGCGCCGCAGCCATGACCAGAGTCTGTGCATACCTTCCATGGTCTCTCCCTTAGGCGACGTTCCTCACCCTGCTTCCATGACACGCACGATCGCGCCCAGCACCTTCTCAAATTCTTTTCGTTGCGCCTGCAAGTGCTTGCGTCCAGCGACGGTGAGCTTGTAATAGCGAGCACGGCGATTGTTTTCTGTCTGCCTCCATTCGGCGGAAACCCAGCCTTTGGCCAAAAGCTTCTGCAAGGCTGGGTAGAGCGTCCCTTCCTCAATCTGGAAGACTTCGCCGGAGATCTGGCGCAGGCGCTGGGCGATGCCGTAGCCATGCATGGGTTCGAGCGAAAGGGCCTTGAGCAGCATCAGGTCGAGGGTTCCGGGAAGCAGGGACTTCGTTTCCATACATGGGCAATCTACCCTAGAGTCCCTATGGTACGGAAGAGATTTGTGACGAATTGGTTCGGGGTAGTCGCTACTCGTCTGGAAAAACTGGCCGTCATCTACGCATGCGAGGACGATCAAGGGGTGATTCGGCGATGACCGGTTTTACAGATGGGTGATGATGCTCGGGAGTCGCGCTAATTGTCTGAGGGCGGGTCGATGTGGTCGATGACCAGGATCGTTACCGGACCATTTTCGGATTCGAGCCTGAGCCCCAACTGCTCCCGGAGAGCGGTGAAGAGCGACGGGCCGCCTGGGGCATCGGGACCGGCGGCGGAGAGGTCGTCGGAGACCCACTTCAGGGTCAGATCGAAACGGCCATCGAGGCCGGTTTTGTCGACAACGATGCGGCCAAGCCTTCGCGACAACTGCTCCGCAAGGACGCGGAGCGTATGGTCGGTGCCCTGGACCGTCATGGTTACGTTGCCGTTGTTGCTGCTCGTACTGGCAGTGGTTCCGTTCTTCTGCGAGGGGCCGAACTTCGGTCCGCCTTTGGCAACGAGCAGGGCGTAGATGGGCTGGGTTCGCGTCTCCTCGTGGACCTTGAGGGAGAAGCGATCGGCGAGCAGCGCCTGGAGCATGCTGAGTTTGCGCGCGCGCGCTTCATCGGATGGCAACTTGCCGAATTGGTCGTCGAGGGCAGGATCGGATTTGGCTTCGAGGTCGAATTTCCTGGTGCGGATCCAGTCCGGGCCGCCCTCGATGCGGATCTCGGGCAGGACATAGGCGTACTGGATCAGGGCCAGGGGCGTGACGTTCTGCGCCTTAAGGTGGCCGTCGGTGGCTGCGCTCCAGATGTGGGAATGCGAGCTTCCCATCACGTCCTGGGTCGTGGTGGGGCGAATGACGGCGACGTCGAAGGCGGAGGGCGTGCCGGCGGCCTTGAATTGCGCGAGACAAGGCGGAGCGAGGGCGAGAAGGATTGCGGTGAGGACGGACTGGTGCGGACGCATGTCGGGATCCTGGTGAAAGGACGCACGGGCGCCTAGCGGCGCTCTGCGATTATTGTTGCGAACGATCCCGGGTACTATCTTCCTGCTATCCACCCAAGCGGAGCTTGGATGGGGGCCCTGTTCAGCGCATCAGGCCTGCGCGGCTGCCTTGACTACGTCCGGCGGGAAGACGATTCCGAGTGTCTTGGCAACTTCCTGGTTCAGAACCAGCTTCTGGATGGCGACCTGCTGGAAGGGAATGTTGCGGGGATCTTCGCCACGAAGCACGCGTGCCGCTAGCGCGCCACCGGCCTTTCCGGCGGGATACCATCCCAACCCAACACACGCAACGGCGCCGCGCGATGTGAACTCGGGGTCGTTGATGATGAGAGGAAGCTTGGCGTTTTTTGTCGCCTTGACGATGCCATCGAAGCTCTGGAGCGCGGTGTTGTCGCCTGTGACCCACATGGCCTGAACCTTGCGGTAGCACGCCACCTGAGCGGACTGGAAGACTTCGCTCGTGTTGGAGGCCGTGACTTCTTCAAGGGCGATGCCATTCTTCTTGAAGATGTCGCGGGCAACGCTGATGACTTTTACGGAATTGGCCTCGGAGTTGTTGTAAACGGTAGCCACCGCTTTAACTCCGGGCACCAGTTTCTTGATGAGGTCGACGGTATCGGCAACCGGAGGGAACGATCCGACGCCGGTGATGTTGGGAAGATGGTTGTCCGCGGATGTGCCGGCTCCGGCGGCAACGGGATCGTAGCAATAACAGAAGACGACATGCTGATTCTTGGCCAGGTTGCAGGCGGCGGTGAGGCAAGGCGTGGTCATGGTGACGATGAGGTCGACGCCCTGGGTCATGAAGTTCTGCAGGATCATGGGAATGTTCTGGATCTCGCCCTGGGCGTGCTGGCTGAGGACATCGAGATTGTGGCCCTTCTCCAGGCCCGCCTCCTTGAGGCCGTCGTTGAAGCCCTTGATGCAGAGATCGACGCCTTCTTCCGGCGCGAAATACACGTGGCCGATGCGCGATGTTCCGTTCTTCCCGTTTCCCGTTGTGCCCCCGGAGAAGCGATGGCATCCGGCGATGGTGAGTGCGCCTGCTGCGGACTGAATGAGCATGCTGCGACGGGAGATGCGCGATTTCGACATGGTGTGTTCCTCCGGGGTTCTGGGTTCGTTATACGTAAGCTTCGGCCAGCATGGCGGCAACGGCGCCATCGAGTTGTTCACGGCGGCGCACATCTTCGAAACGGCGCAGCAGATCTTCAGGCCGCACGCGGGCGCGCTCGCTCTCCTGCAGGTCGTGCAGGATCCTGCCTTTGTGCATCATGACGATGCGGTCGCCGAGGTTGACGGCCTGCTGCATGGAGTGGGTGACCATGAGCGTGGTCAGCTTGTCGCGTTCGATGATCTTCGTGGGTGAGCCGAATGACCTGATCTGCGGTTTTGGGGTCGAGCGCCGCGGTGTGTTCGTCGAGCAGCAGCAGCTCCGGCCTGATCCACGACGCCATGAGGAGCGTCAGCGCCTGGCGTTGACCGCCGGAGAGGCTGCCGATGGGATTGTCGAGGCGATCTTCGAGTCCCATGTTCAGGGAGCGGATGCGGTCGCGCAACTCAGAGCGGACGCGGCGATTGACGGCGATGGCGAGGCCGCGGGGCTTGCCGCGGCGCGAGGCGAGCACAAGGTTCTCGGCGATCGACATGGTGGGAGCAGTGCCTTTGAAGGGGTCCTGGAAGACGCGGCCCACCAGCTTGGCGCGGCGATGCTCCGGCCAGCTTGTGATGGTTTTGCCGGCGATGGCGATGCTGCCCGCATCGACGATGAATGTGCCTGCAACGGCGTTGAGCAGCGTCGATTTGCCCGAGCCGTTGGTGCCAATGACGATCAGAAACGAGCTGGGCGCCAGCTTGAGCGAGACATCGGTGAGCGCCCGGACCTCGTTGGGAGTGCCGGGATTGAAGGTCTTGAATATGCGAGTGATCTCGAGCATAGGTTCAGGCCACCTTGGCCAGGGCGCGGCGGCGCGTCTGGTTAGTTTTGAGCCGGCTGGCGAGGTTCGGCAGGACGAGCGCGGCAAAGACAAAGACCGCGGTGATGAGCTTGAGATCGTTGGGGCTGAGGCCCCAGCGCAAGGCGATGGCGACCAGCAGGCGGAACAGAACCGATCCCATTACGGTTCCGGTGATCAACAGGCCGACAGCGCTGCTGCCCACCAGCGCTTCGCCAATAATGACGCTGGCAATGCCCAGCACCACCATGCCGATCCCCATTTGCACGTCGGCAAAGCCCTGGTACTGCGCGATCATCGCGCCGCAGAGAGCGATGAGCGCGTTCGACATGGCGAGTCCGAAGACCGTAGCCCAATCAACGCTTACGCCCAGCGCGCGAATCATGTCGGGGCTGTCGCCCGTGGCGCGCATCGCGGTGCCCATGTTGGTGCGAAGAAACAGATAGAGCAGCCAGCACACTGCGACCAGGAAGAGCAGCACGCCCAAGAGAATGGATGCGTCGCGTACGCTAACGGCCCACCCGAAGACGTCGAAGTCGGCGCCGCCAAAGAGACGATTGCCCCAATCCTCCGTGTAGTTGGCCAGCGTCTTTACTTCGAGCAGGGGGAGATTGCTCCGGCCCATGACGTGCAGGTTGACGCTGTAGAGCGCGGTCATCACGAGGATGCCGCTGAGCAACGGATTGATTTTGCACTTGGTGGCCAGCAGCCCGGTTACGCCTCCGGCAAGGGCGCCGGCGATGGCGGCCGCGGCGGTTGCTAGCGCGGCATTGTATCCGTGGACCATAAGAGCCGCGGCCACTGAGGCCCCCAGGGTGACCGAACCTTCAGCGGTCAAGTCGGGGATGTTGAAGATGCGATAGCTGACGTAGACGCCGAGGGCGAGCAGCGCGAGGATCAGCCCCATTGTGATGGCACCAATTAGCAGCGTCATGATTGTTTCAGCCCCGTGTGATGGAAGTGAGCGGGCCCATCCAGCAGGCGCCGCGTGCGAGGTCGGTTTCACCAATGCCCTCAAAGGGGCGGGTGTCGGCCATCAGGTGCAATACAGCACTTGGTGTGGAGGCAGAGACCGTGTTCGCGATGGTGCTGCCGAAGGGCAACTCGCCACGAGGCACGGCGCGGTAGGGGAACGAGGCGGCATGCATGTGCGCCTTGAGCGGAGAGCCTGCCTTGATGGGACGCACGAACGACGCGGCATCGGCGGCGAAGTTGCTGCCCACCACACCTACCAGAAGGCAGAGGCTCTTTTCTGTCGTGCGCTCCGAGGTAAAGGAGAGCCAGTCGCGCACATCGGGAAGCACATGCGACATTGTCTGACCCGCGGGCGACTTCAGCAGGCTGGTGCCGACAAGGCCGGCGGCTTCCGCAAGCACGACGAATCCGATGGCTGGCGCCTCGGCCAATTCGATGATCGAAGCCACCAGCTCGGAGAGATGGATCTTGCCGGGACCACTGGCCACGGCGTCGAAGCGAACCATGGCGGAGAAATCACCGCTGGCCGTGAGCGCGTACAGGGTTTCAACGCGCGGAACGAGGCTGCCCTGCTCCACAACGAAGTCGGGGAGGGCAGTGATTCTCGTTGGTGGGCATGGCGATGGCGCAACCGCCTGCAGCCAGAAACTCGCCAAAGCGGTCAGAACAATCGTTGAAGCCTTCTCCGAAGGCGCCGAGTCCCAGGCCGAAGGTTCCGGTGGCGAAGGTCAAGGGCCGGCAATCTTTTTCGGTGAATCCGGTCGATGCAAGTTGATGCGGATCGCCAATCAGGGAGCAGGTCAGCGGCTTGGAGACGGGTTGCGGATAGACCTCGTAAGTGGCTCCCCCAAGGGTCTGCGCTGGGCGGCGGGGAGCGGGGGCGCCCGCTGTGTCGACCTGATCGGGCACCAACATCTCGGCCAGCCCGACGGTGGTGAGAACATTGCGGCAGAATTCGTTGGGACGAGAGATGCTCAGGGTTCCATTGACGGCCTTGAGGAGCTTGTATTGCAGCACAAGCACACGGATCCCCAGCGAACTGATGTACTCGACCCCGGCAAAATTCAGACGGATGTGATGAGAGCCGGCGCGAACTGCGTTCTCAATGTTTTTGTTCAAGTGCTCCGCCCAGGTGGCATCGATGCGCCCTGTGAGGCGCAGCTCGAGCGAATCTGCGGCGGGATGCTGAGTGATCTGCATCAGTGAGTCCCCTGGGTGTTATTGAACGGCGTTCTCATTTTGTGCCCGCCGCTGCTGGAGAGGAGGCCTTCGCCGCAGCCTCCGCGGCCGGGGAAGGCGCATTTTTCACATGACGGCCGCTTTCATCCACCACGACGTTGGCGTGTTGAACGATGGAGTCCGGCAATTGCCATCGGTCGCGAAGATTGGCGAGGACGAGGCGATTCACCTGCAGCGTCACGGGCATGATATTGTCCACCGGAATGGTGGCCGGATCGCGGCCATCCAGGACGTCTGCGGCAAGATTTCCGGCAACGTGGCCGATGTTGAGATAATCGGCGCCCAGTTCGAACAACGTTCCATTTGGTGTGTTGCGCGGTAGCGAGGTAAAGACCGGAATGTGGGCGCCCTTCGCCTTGTTGACAATGAGTTCGAGACCGTGAGAGGCAATCAGGTCGGGGCTGATCCAGATGGCCTGCACGTTGCGCGAGAGAAGCGATGCCGTCGCCTGGCTGACATCGGTGGAATTCTCCGCGTTGGCCTCCACAAGGGTGATGCCAAGCGACGCGCAAACCTGGCGTCCCAGCTTGGTGGTGACCACCGAATTAGCCTCAGAGGGATCCCAGACCAGGCCCACGCGGGTGAGCGAAGGCAGCATCTGCTTGGCGAGGCGGAAGAGATCCTCGACAGGAGCCAGACTCCCGACGCCGGTCATGTAGGGCGGGTGAACCATGTGATTCTCACGGCTCACGCCGACGCCCACGGCGTACGGGTCGCTCACCAGCGCGAAGACGTGGCGCCGCGGCGGTGTAGCGAATCGATTGGCATTCGCAATTGTTTGCAAGCTGACCGTGGAAAGGGAAAAGATGAGGTCGAAGTCGCCGCTGGTCACTTCCTTGGCGATCGCGTTGCCGGTGCTCGTATCTCCCTGGGCGTTGTACTGGCGGAGAATCATCCGGCCGCCGTCGACATATCCACGCTCTTTGAGCGCCGCCAGGGCGCCGGTCAATCCCTCATCGAGCGCGGGAATCGATATCTGCTGCACCACCGCAACCTTCAGCGGGCCCTTGGAGCCTCTGGTGGCACTCACTCTGCGGGAATCCAGATCGGAGTACAGCAGGATGGCAGCCGACACAATAATCATCGCCAGTCCGAGGGCGACTCTCTTCAGGACTGCAGTCATTTGTAAACGCACCCAGAACGAAACGATTTAGGGGAAGACACAAGGGGAAGGGACTAACCGGGACGATACATGAATTCTTGTCCGCGATGCAAGCAACTTCTTCATGGCGAGAAACGGAGGTCACCGAAGCGCAAGCCCTCTCTTGATCCATTCGCGATTTGAGGAGCACTCTCACGAATCCTGCATCCGGGCAATGTGGTTCGAGCAGACTTCCGCTTATAATTTCGCCATCCACCCCCGGAGCGCGAAGCCTGGTGAATGACACCCTGACCATTGAAGTCCCCAGCACGCGCGAATCGATTGCCTCTGCAAGCGCGCAGGCGGAGGAATGGCTTCAGTCTCATCGACCCTCGGCTCAGACGCTGAATCTTCTCCTGATGACAATTGAGGAACTGGTTATCAACTGCATTGACTACGGATATGACGACGACAAGGTGCACACCATCCGCCTGGGGTTATCGATCGATGGGGGTAACCTGGCCATTACCGTCGTCGACGACGGGCACCCCTTCGATCCGCTGTCGATGCCTGCTCCGGACCTTTCACTGCCCGTTCAGGCCCGGCCGGTAGGAGGACTGGGCATTTATCTCTTGCGGCAGCTCGCCGACCAGATCACCTACCAGCGGCGCGACGGATTCAACGAGCTTACAGTTACCAAGCGACTCGGTTAGCACCAGTCCTCCTGGACACTCGTGTTGCAGCCTGCACTTGACTGCGGTCAAACAGTTAGGCAGACCGGAGCGATAACCTTATCGATGCGCGCATGTAAGTCAGCGCGGAACGAAGTCTTCTGAATTGGCGCGCCAGCCGTTCGATGCGTGCTACAGAAATGTTTGCTTCCCCAGCACGCATTCTGAGATCATCGGTGTCTCTCGGGCTTCAACATTCTGCTCGACAATTACCCGGAGCGGGCGACCGCTCTAACAGGGGAAGAACTGCGTAATGCGCCGTTTTCGACTCTCTCTTCGCCAGCAGGTCAGTGCGCTCGGCACCTTGTCGGCTCTCCTCGCCACGGTTACGGCTGCGGTGCTGGTGCTCGTGAATGAACGCAGTGCGAGCACGGCCGTGTCCAACGAAGTTATCGGGATCATGCAGGACAGCCTGGCCCGCAGCGCCGAGAAGACCTACAACATCTGCAAGCTTTCGCAGGATTTCGTCCAGCAGTCGGTGGACACCAGCCTCAGCTTTGGCGATGCGGCGCTGAAGCAGGCGGGCGGCATCCAGTTGACCGGACGGCAGGCGACCTGGACCGGCCTAAACCAGTTTTCGCAACAGACCTCTACGATAACGGCTCCACAGTGGGCGTTGAAGGGCACCCCCTTGGGTGAGGATCGCCGCTTCGATCACGCCATCCCGGTCATCGACGACATCACCAAGCAGACAGGCCAGACCGTTACACTCTTCCAGCGCGTCAACGCCGCCGGAGACATGCTGCGCGTGGCCACCACCGTTGCTGCCAAAGATGGCCAGCGCGGGATTGGCACGTTCATCCCGGCAGTCATGCCTGACGGTTCTCAGAACCAGGTCGTCAAGACAGTTCTTTCCGGTCAGACATTCCGAGGCCGCGCCTTCGTTGTGAATGACTGGTACATCACGGCGTATGAGCCGCTGCGGAACCCCAAGGACGAGATCATCGGCATGTTCTACGTGGGGGTGAAGCAGGAAGGCCTGCCGTTGCTCCGCGAGGCGATTTCGGTGCAGGGGCGGAGCGGCGACCACAGTGCGGTCGCCATCTACTACGGCCCCAACAGCCAGCAGCTGAGCGATATGGCTGTGATTCCGCCAACCGGGATCGGCTCGCTAACCGAATCGAAGTGGCAGCATGAGGTGCTATCAAAGGCGCCGAAGCTCCGTGATGGAGCGTCCGGCACGGTGACTGCAACGAACGCTATCACCGGCACGCAGGCGATCGTACACTACACCTACTTCCAGCCATGGGATTGGGTTATCGTCGCCATCGGCGATTCCAGCGACTACGAAGGTGCTACGGCCCTGGTGCGCTCGCAGTTCAGCCGGCTCTTGCTGCAAAGCCTGCTGGGCGGGTTTATAGCCCTGGTTCTGGGCGCGGTGGTGGCTTATTTTGTCAGCAAACGGATTACAAACCCGGTCGCGGACCTCAGTATCCATCTCACGTCGAGCGCTACGCAGATCTCGTCGAGCGCCGTTCATCAGCAGTCAAACGTGACCACGCTCATGGCTTCAAGTAATCAGATTGCCTCGGCGGCCAAGGAAATCTCAGCCACCTCGCAGGAGTTGTTGCACGCGATGCTTGAGATTGCCGATGCCGCGACCAGGACCGCCAACCTCGCGCACAAAGGCCGCGACGGACTCAGGGGCATGGAGACGTCGATGCAGAACCTCTCTGCCTCCAGCGACAGCATCTCGTCGAAATTGACGACGATTCGCGCCAAGGCCGCGCGTATCAACTCGGTGGTCACCGCAATCACAAAAGTGGCTGATCAGACAAACATGCTTTCGTTGAACGCGTCGATCGAGGCCGAGAAGGCCGGCGAAGCGGGCGTAGGGTTTGCGGTGGTTGCCCGGGAGATTCGGCGCCTGGCGGACCAGTCGGCTCAGTCCACCCTCGACATTGAACAGATAGTCGAGGAGATGCAGGAGGCCGTGGCCAGCGGCGTCTCCGAGATGCGCGAATTCGCCGATGCGGTGCAGGGCGGAATGGGCGCCGCGTCTGCTATCCAGGGTCAATTCGGGGAGATCATCGAAGGCGTCGAGTCGATCGCGCCTCGCTACGAGACGGTGCAGCAGGGGATGCAGAACCAGTCGGTCGGCGCAAAGCAGATCTCCGACGCCATGTGGCAACTGACGGAGACGGCCCGCCAGACCTCGGACTCAGTGAATGAGCTGAATGAAGTCAGCCGGCAATTGCACGAGGCGGTTCGGATTCTCAAGGAACGCATCTTCAACGTGTCGATGGCACAAGCAGAGTGAGATTTCGAGATGGCGATGAATCTTCGATTCCGGCTTCAGAGTGGTGCCCATGCGATTCCATTGAGCCGAGTCCGCCATGTTGCCGGTTTTGCCTCACTCACGGGAGCACCGGATGAGTATTTTCTTGGCTGGCTGAGGTTCCATGGCAATAACATTCCAGTGTTCGATCTGAATCGGGTGGTTTGCGACGCGGCGACGCCCGAACAATTCGGCAGCCGCATCATCCTGGTTGAGATGGGTGAAAACCGGATCGCGCCCTATGTGGGTCTTCTTGCCGCCGGCGTGACCGATACGTGTGCCGCCGATGATGGCGGAGTCCAGCCATTCAACCTAGACTTGTATTTGCAAATGCTCACGAACTTTATTCCATCTCCCCCTGCGCAACAGGCATGAAGAGTGACTTCCAATTCGAGCGCGGGACCATGGGGCGCATTGTCGAGCGCCTGGCTGAAGAAGCTGGAATCGATCCGGCATCTCTGGAGCCGAGCCGGATCACGTGGACTGTTCAGCGGCGCTGCCGGCAACTGGGTATCGCGACTGATGTCGATTATGTTGCCCTGCTGCAGGCGTCACGCGACGAACTGGACAACCTGATCGATGCCCTCGTGATTCAGGAGACCCGCTTCTTTCGAGACCCGCAGGTGTTCGATTCTCTTCGTCTGTGGGGCCGGGAGATGGCGATGAATTGCGGGGGCCCGCTGCGGATTTTGTCGGCGCCCTGCAGTACCGGCCAGGAGGCGTATTCGCTGGCCGCGGTACTGCGTTGTGCGGGACTGCCGCTTAGCTCGTTTTCGATCGACGCCTTCGACATCTCGCCATCGGCCCTTGCGATTGCGCAACGGGGCATTTACCCCGCCGGAGCTCTGGAACAGGTTCCAGTCGAGTTACAGGCCGCGTGCGGCGCCCTGCGCGATAAGCATTGGGAGATGCACGAGGAGCTGCGCCGGTGCATCCGATTCAACCGCCGGAACCTGGCGCGCGAGGACGCGATCGATGTCGACGCGGGCTATCATCTGATCCTGTGCCGCAATCTATTTATCTATCTGCATGCGCAGGCGCGCGCTGCGCTTGCAGCGATGTTGAGCAGGGCGCTGACGCCGGGAGGGTGTCTGATCTTGGGCGCAGGAGACAGGGTGGCCGAGATCAACGCGCTGTTTGTGCCTCTGAGACCTGCGGCGGGCTTCGGATTTGTGCATCGGCCTGAAAAAACATCGCCTCGAGAGCCGGTGATGCCGAGTGTGCCGGCCAGAGCGCGAGCCGTCCGGGGGGAGAAACCCGCCGTCAAATCCATCTCAACGATCCCACTCGCAACGGCCGATGAATTCTATCGCCGGGCGGTGGATTGCATGGAGCGCGGCAATGCCCGGCAGGCCGAGCGCCGCTGCCGGCAGGCTCTCTACTTGGCTCCCGCCCACCTTCCAGCGCTGGAGATGCTGGAGAGGCTCTGGCATTTGCATCCCAACCCGCGGATCAAGCGCGCGCTGAGTGCGCGCATCGAGCGGGTCCGCACCGAGGGTATCAGCGGCGCTATGCTGCGCGAGCAGGAAGGAGGCGCTGCATGACTGAGGCTCGCTCCTCGCATCTGTTCGAACGTGCGTTGCCCGAAGCATATCGCGACGAGCTCCGCGAAATGTTGGCAGATGAACCGCCACGGCCCGCACCGCGTGAGGGTTCCATCCTCCTGTTCCGGCTTGGCCCGCTGCGGCTTGCGCTGCCTGTCCATGCGGCTTTCGCCATCTCTCCTGTACTTCACGTCTCCCGCATCCCGCATCGCAGCGGAACCGTCTTGCTGGGCCTGGCGGCGTTTCGAGGAGAGATTGTTCCGTGCTGCTCGCTGGCGCGCCTGCTCGACGTGACACCGGAAGAGACGGGTGCGGCGCGCATGCTGATTCTTCAAGAGTCCCCGAGCCGTCTGTGGGCGACGCCTGTCGATGCCGTCGTGAGCATCAATCCTTTTCCGCAGTGCGTATTTCAAAAGGATGCGCCCTTGGGTCCGCAGTGGCTCAACGGCGCGTTCACTGAGCGCTCCGGAACGTATCATCAACTCGACACGACACATCTATTCCGCCAGATCACCCTGGCGACAGCGTGACCCTATGAGCGGCGGACTTGAAGACTCCTCTCTATTCGATCTCTTCCGCATGGAAGCCGAGGAGCAGGTACAGGTCCTCCAGGTGGAGCTGATTCAGCTCGAGGCCGGTACGGCGTCTGCCACCATATTGGAGACCCTGATGCGCGCATCGCACTCGCTCAAGGGAGCGGCGCGCATCGTGGGCCTTGATCCGATTGTGCATCTCACCCACGCCATGGAGGACCGGTTTGTCGCGGCGCAACGTGGCCAGGTTCTGGATTCAAGCGAAATTGATCGCATGCTGGCCGCAACAGACTGGCTGGCGCAACTGAAGGACGTTGACGAAAGTGGAGTGGCGCCATGGCTCGACGCTAACGCCGAGTCCATTGAGGCGTGCGCGGCCGGCTTTCAGCATGAAACTCCGGAGAGCGACTTAGCACCGCCCCAAGAAGCGGTGACTGCGGAGTCTGCGAAAGAGAGTGCCGCGCGCGAAGAACCAGACGCGGATCCTTCCGCTGTTGTTCCGGACGAGAAGCCCGGCGGGGTAGCGCCGGCTCCGGCGCCTCCCGTGCACACGGGGCGCGAAGACGGATTCGAGCCGATATTTGGGCAGCAGCCAAGGGAAGAGCGCACGGGGCGCGAGCGCACTGTGAGGCTCACCGCCGAGCGTTTTGACAGCCTGGTATCTCTTACGGCGGAGACGATGGTGTCTGCCCGGCAACTCGCCGGCTGGGCCGATGTGCTGAGCAAGAGTCATCGCGCGCTGGGCAAGGCCATCCAAACCCTGGAAGACCGTGCAGAGGGCCGGGCCTCCACATCGCAGGTGCGCGCCGAACTGGAACGCCAGGTGGCGGTGCTTGCTACCGAAATATCCGATTTCGAGCAGATCTCGCGGGCCAATGAACGGACGGCGGAGCACCTTTATCGCACTGTGCTTGCAGGACGTCTGCGACCTTTCTCCGAGGGCATCGGCGGCATATCGCGTCTTGTCCGCGACACCGCGCGCGAACTCGGAAAGTCGGTCAAACCGGAAATCGTCGGCGAGAGCACGCGTGTCGATCGCGATATTCTGGAGCGCCTCGAAGCGCCGATCGTTCACCTGGTGACCAATGCCATCGACCATGGGATTGAGACACCTGCGCAGCGCCTGGCTGCGGGCAAAAACGCCGAAGCGCGTCTCCGTATTCACGCTCGCCACGAGAATGGAAGACTGGTAGTGACGGTCCGCGATGATGGTGGCGGCATCGATCCGGAGAAGGTTCGCGAGCGTGTGCTCCGCCGCAACCTTGCCCCCGCCGACACAGTCGCAGGCCTCTCCGAGTCGGAGTTGCTGGAATTCCTATTTTTGCCCGGGTTCAGCACCAGGGATACCACGTCGCATCTTTCCGGCCGCGGAGTCGGATTGGATGTCGTGCAGTCGATGGCGCAGGAGGCGGGCGGATCGGTGTCGGTCATCAGCACGCTCGGAACCGGAACCGTCTTCCGGCTCACGCTGCCGGTCACCCGCTCCGTGGTTCGGGTCATCCGCGTAACTGCGGGCGGCGAGCCATTCAGCGTGCCCATGGTGCGCATCGACTACCTGGCGCAACTCGAACTGGAAGGTGACGCGGAAAAGCCTGAGGCCACATGGGACGGACGGCGCTACCCGGTTGTCGTTCTGGCGTCGATTCTTGGATTTGGCAACCAGGTGCTTCCGAGAGGCCCCGTTCCGCTGGTGTTCTGCGGCGGCTTTGCTTTTGCCGTGGACCGGTTCATCGATCAGGCAGAGCTCTCCGTCCGAAGGCTCGACCCGCGACTGGGAAAAATTCCCGGCGTCAGCGCCGCATCGCTCGATGAAAACGGGCTGCCCTTGCTGATCCTGGACGTGGATGACCTGGTGCAAACCGCTGCCGGCGGCCCGGCTACTCTCACGGTCGATCCGCATGAGTCCTCGACCGCTCCGCGGATCCTGGTGGTCGACGATTCGCACACGGTGCGCGAGATGGAACGCCGGCTGCTGGCGCGATCAGGGTACCTTGTTTCTACGGCCCAAAATGGCCAGGAGGCATGGAACCTGCTTCGCCTGAACGAATTCGATTTGCTGATCAGTGATGTGGATATGCCGCAGATGAATGGCATTGAGCTGGTGACGCGCGTGCGTGCGAATCCGCGCCTGTCGCGCTTGCCGGTCATCATCGTCTCCTACAAGGATCGTGTTGAGGACCGCAACCGCGGCCTTGAAGCAGGGGCCGACTTTTACCTGACCAAGGGATCGCTTGAGAATGAAACCTTTCTGCGGGCAGTCATCGACCTGGTTGGAACCGCTACCCCCGATAGTGCTGGAGACCGGCCATGAAAGTCGGCATCGTCAACGATTCAAGGATGGCTGCGGAGATTCTCAGGCGCATCGTAACCAGCCTTCCTGAGTTCACGATGGCATGGATCGCGTATTCGGGTGAGGAAGCGCTGACCCGCTGTGCGGAGGCGCGGCCCGACATCATTTTGATGGATCTCATCATGCCCGGCATTGGCGGCGTAGAGACCACGCGCCGGATCATGAAGAGCACTCCCTGCGTCATCCTTGTCGTTACAGCCACCACGGTAGGCAATCGCGACATGGTGTTTGAGGCCATGGGCTGCGGCGCTCTCGATGCAGTGAATACGCCGGCTCTCGGTTCAGGCCCGGGGCTGGAAGGCGCCGATACGCTGATTCAGAAACTGCGTACGGTATCGCGTCTGGTGGTGCATCGGGGACCTCGGACCACGGTAAATGCCTTCGAAGATACGTCGCCTGACTCGACTGGTTTTCCCATAGTAGCGATCGGGGCATCCACAGGCGGTCCGCAGGCGTTGGCGGAGATTCTTTCCGAGTTGCCGGCCGAGTTTCCCGCGATTGTGCTCATTGTGCAGCACGTAGATGCGCACTTTACGCCCGGGCTTGCCTCATGGTTACAGCATTATTCCCGAATGCCGGTTGCGATCGCGCGTCACGGCGAGCGCCTGTCCCCGGGTGGTGTGTGGCTTGCCGGAGGCAAGGAAAACCTGACCTGCCGCAAAGGCATCGCGTTCTACGAGGCGCCTGCCACAGATGCCGTTCACAGTCCCTCGATTGATGCGCTCTTCTTCAGCCTTGCGCAGGTTCACCTGGCTCCGCGTGTCGGCGTACTTCTTTCCGGCATGGGGCGCGACGGGGCGGCGGGGTTGCTGGCCATGCGCACATCGCGAGCCTTGACCATTGCCCAGGATGAGGCGACCTCAGTGGTGTACGGAATGCCGAAGGCGGCTGCGGAGATGGGCGCCGCGGAGGAGATATTGCCCCTGTCCGATGTGGGACCGCGAATCTGCCGTGCAGTTAGCGGCGATGACCCGAAACCTGTTGCAGCGCCCGCCAAAAGTTCTACAGGTGAGGTCAAGCTCTGGCCTTCCAATCGCGCAGTGAAGATCCCCAAAACCACGAAATGATGTCCACCCATATGACGAGGTCAAGATGTCCATCGAAGTCACAACACAGGCGCCCATCGCGCTTACTGAACATCACATCAAGGTTTTGCTCATTGACGATCAGCGCATCGTAGGGGAGACAGTCCGGCGCATGCTGGCGGAGGTTGGCGGCCTTGAGTTCCGTTTTTGCTCCGATCCCGCAATCGCGTTGCGCGAAGCCGATGCTTTCGGCCCGACTGTGATCCTTCAGGATCTCGTGATGCCGGGCGTCGACGGCATCGACATGGTGCGCTCGTTCCGCGCCAATCCCTCCACATCGGCGGTCCCTCTGATTGTTCTGTCGTCGAAGGAAGAGCCGGTCATCAAGGCTGAAGCCTTTGCCGCCGGCGCCAACGACTACCTGGTTAAACTCCCCGACAAACTGGAGATCGTGGCGCGCATCCGCTATCACTCCAATGCGTACATCCTGCGCCTGCAGCGCGACGAAGCATTCGCCACGATGCAGGCACAACAGCAGGTGATTGCGCGCGAACTGGCCGAAGCAGCCGCCTACGTTCGCTCTCTTTTGCCTGCGCCCATGGCCGCAGACACGCCCGTTCCCTCCGATTGGCGCTTCATCACGTGCTCAAGCCTGGGGGGCGACTCCTTTGGTTATCACTGGCTGAAGACCGACGAACTCGCGGTCTACCTTCTCGATGTGTGCGGCCACGGCGTGGGTGCGGCGCTGCTGTCGGTTTCCGCCATCAATACCATCCGCAACCAGACACTGCCCGGAACCGACTTCGCCATACCCTCTCAGGTGCTGGAAGGACTCAACGTCGCGTTCCCCATGGAGAAACAGGATGGCAAGTACTTCACCATCTGGTATGGGGTATTCAATGCGCGCACGCGTGAACTTCGATTCAGCGCGGCGGGTCATCCCCCGGCTCTGGCGGTAGCCCCCGATGGCACAGTGAAAAAGCTCGGGTGCCCGGGAATGATCATTGGAGCATTCCCCAACGGGCGATACAACGATTCCAGCGTCACACTCGATCCTGGCTCAACACTCTTTGTGTACAGCGACGGCTGCTACGAGGTGACGAATGGGGAGGAAGTCATGATGTCCCTGGCCGAGTTCGGCGACATCCTCGTTGGTTGCGCCAACCAGCCCGCCCAGCTTGACACGGTTGTCGATGCGGTTCAGCAGTGGCAAAAGAGGCCCGACTTCGAAGACGATTTCTCGCTTATGATGCTGCGGGTTTAAATGGCGCACGCACTTCAGTCTTGCGCTCGCCCCGTTCGTACCTGAGAAAATGCAAGTGTGTGCGGACGTTACGGCAGGCGGGCAGACAAACAGCGGATTGCGGAGTGGATGCAAAGCCACAGCACCGACGTGTTCGATGAGTCCTATCTCGAACCTTTCTACAACGTCGCTCCGCAAACCATCCAGCCCGTAGTGCGCCTCGATCGCGATACGGGCAGGCGGCAAGCTGCAATGATGCGCTGGGGGCTGATTCCGTATTGGTCGAAGGACGCGCGAATCGGTTACTCCACCATCAATGCGCGGGCAGAGGCGGTGGCCACCAACCCCACCTTTCGTGAGGCCATGAAGCGCCGGCGCTGCCTGGTGCCGGCGGATTTGTTTTATGAGTGGCAGCAGGTCGACGCAAAGACCAAGCAGCCATTCGCTATCGGAATGAAGGACGGATCGATCTTTGCGTTTGCCGGCCTGTGGGAATCATGGAAGGACCAGGCCACCGGCGAGCGCATTGAAACCTACACCATCATCACTACCGATCCCAACGAGTTGATCAAGCCGGAGGTCGGTCCGGCGCTTCACGACCGTATGCCTGTCATCCTGGAACCGAAAGATTACGAGCGATGGCTTGAGCCAGGCGATCCGGAGCGGATGCCTCTCGATCTGCTTCGACCGTACGACCCTGGGAAGATGACTGCCTGGAAGGTAAGCGCGCGAGTCGGGAACGTTCGCAACAACGATCCCGATTTGTGCCGGGACATTGGCGCCGATGCCGGCGCTGGCGGCGTTGCGGTCCAGGGCGATCTTTTCGGCCCTTAGTAGGGAAGCTCCGTCTCCACGTTGCTGCGCCAGCGTTCGTTCTCGATGAAATCCTTGGGGAAGGCCGCCCGTACGGCGCCGATCATCCGGTCCTGAAATTGATTCC
The DNA here is from genome assembly GCA_963846375.1 of uncultured Acidobacteriota bacterium. Classification (GTDB taxonomy): domain Bacteria; phylum Acidobacteriota; class Terriglobia; order Terriglobales; family Acidobacteriaceae; genus Telmatobacter. The sequence goes on along the minus strand of CAWJVV010000009.1, from coordinate 166,553 downwards.
CAAATTCAGTAATCAGATCTTTACGCATGCGCCGGATAGTGTGCCACGAGAGATCGGGAATGTTCAACTCCATGCCGATCGGCTTCAGCCGGCGCGTCAGCAGGTTGGTTTGATTCACAGGGCTTCCGCTGCGGGATGTCAGGACAAAGTCGTTCGGCCCGGTGAACCTCCCGTTGCGACTGAGGCGCAGCAGAATCGGATGGAGGGAGCGAGGGATATTCAAGCTTCCCATCCTTCTCTTGGAGGCTCTGCCGAGTTGGCCGCGCGTCCATTCGTCGCGGACAAGAATCGTTTTCGGCGGCACCGTCTCCCCGTCGGAATTCACGACTGCCGAAAAGGTCAGATTCACTTGCTTCCACTGCAGCCCGCAGATCTCGGCGACCGTCATTCCGGTGAGGATCGCGAGCAGCGTCATCTCCTTCTCCGGATATCTCATCTGTCCGAGAAGCCTGCTCACATCCGCAACCGAGAAAGAGGCCGTTTGTTGCCGGCTCACTTTCGGCAACTTGATGGGCGATGCAGGGTTGTCCCCGTCGAGATACATCTGCAGTTGCGCGTAAGAAAAGATCGTGCTCACCACGTTGCGAATGTGCACGACGGTTTGTCGCGAGTAGCCGCGCGCCAGCGCTGCGGCGGTCAGCGATTGTATGTACTCCGGACGCATTTCGCGAAGAGGGACATGACCGAGATAGGGCCAATCGGCAAGGGACCTTAGCCTGACCTTGGGCCGCCGGGGCTCAGCGCGGAAGAGGCGATCGACCTCCTCCGGCTTGAGAACATGCTTCAGCATCGACTGATAATGCATGCGGCCGGAGTTTCCCTTGGATGCCACGTACTCCGGCACAAACTTTTTCTCCACAAACTCCGCCAGGGTCATGGACGAGTGTTGCGCAGCCTTCTCGGCCCTGGCCTGGGCGACGATCATTCGCCAGACAATCTGTTGCGCTTCTTCACGGGTCAATCCCTTTGGCCCCGTTGCCGTCCCAACCCATATCGGCTGCATCGGGGGCCGGGCCTCCGCTGACATGACGACGCCGGCGGGTGTTTTCTCTGAGCGGCCGTCCCAGCTCAGCTTCCAGGACCCATCCTCGAGATAAAGCGCATTGTCGCGTGGAAGATTCTCTTGGCCCATATCATTCCTGCTTTGAGAACGATTGTGACAATCTTTCGCCTGATCAAAGCAGGGTTCCAGGTCTGAGCCCGGTTTCAAGACCAGAAACAACTTTGACCAGGGGAAATCAGTCAGCGCCCGGTATGCGGTCTTTCAATCTGCCGCTGCAACTTGTCCGGGAAGTGAAACTATTGGTAACCAAAAACCTTCACTACAGAATGCGCCAGATCAAAGAGGAACGGTAATTCCACTGTTCTGAGGGAGTGTCGGGCCGCTCAATCGACCTTTGACGCGTGTTTACAACTTTTACTTACATCACGTGTTCCGGCGGCTGGGAACTTAGGTTCGATTGGCCCTTGCCACCCAAACTGAGCTCGGATCGAAACCGGACCAGGTCCTGCACCAGAATCGCTTCGCGCCTCGGTACCACCAGCCCCGATCTCGCCCATTTGGCAAGGGCACGGCTGATGGTGAAGACCGTCAATCCCGTCATCTGGCTCAGTTCTTCGCGACGAAGGCTCAGAGTGACACCGTCGCCGCTGCTTTCTCCCACGCGGTCCAGCAATCGCAACAGCGTAAGTCCAAGCCGCTGCGCAGCGGTTCCGGTCGCAATCTCGCTGAACATCTTCTCCAACTCGACAAGGCGGCCGCTAAGGATGTCATGAATGTTCGAGGTAATTCGAGGAAATCTGGCTTCAATGGCGCGAAAGTCCCGATATTCCCATACAAAGGCTTTGCAGCTCTCCATGGCGCAAGCCGAACACGCATGCGTGAAGACGGAACTATCGGCGTGCAATCCTACCGTGTCGCGCGAGCGGATGACGCGCAGGATGACCTCTTGACCGCCCAGGCTCGTCTGGGTGACCTTCACCATCCCGGATTGGATCATTACCAGTTTGTTGAACGGCTCGCCCTGCAGGAAGATCATTTCGTTGCGGGCGAATCTCTTCAGCCTCGACCACGAAAGCACTTCGTCGCACTGAGCGCCTGATAGTCCCGCAAACAGGGCTGATGCGTACACCAGATGAAACTGTTCGGGGATGGCTCTTTGCTCTATTGATCGCGGTTGTTGGCGTCCCGGGGAGAGATGATCTCTCTCAAATCGTTCGGTATCCATGGTGACCTCCTGCTTATGCTTTCCAAATATCGGGCCCGAGACATGACGTGTATTTACCAATTAACCCGGTCCGACGACAAAACCGTGAACCTGGCAAGAGCGATTGGTGATGGCCTCGTTATGCGATTACGCCCGGCCGATTTTATGGGCTACCGTTTTTGCCTGGTCGTCGGTTCTCTTTCTGCTCCCGGATGTACTCGGCTTTCGCTTCAGGGGGAAGCACCGAATGTTCCCACGCCAAACCAAGGCGAATAAGAATTACAGCAGGATCATGGATCACACTTTTCACCATAAACGCTGTCATGCTTTTGACATGGCGCAAAAAAAAGCAACGATTGCGATGCAAATTAGAGTCCGGCCGCTCAATTCTGCTACGAAGTAATGCTTGCCTGCGACTGTCTTCAAAGAAATACAAGCAATCGTTGAAGTCAGCGCTCAACGGCGATTGCGGATGCGTCAACCTTCGGTGGGTTTCTTTCATTCCAGAGCAAGCATTCAAACCGCCGCCCGATAACTGCGGTGATGAGCGCGTTTGAATGGGTCAGGGAATTTTGAGCTACAGAGATGGCGGATAAAAATATGCGGACCGAAATCAACTACTGGACTTCGGTCCGCTTTTCTTTAGGCTATGGGCCCATCCCGGTTTTCGCGGCCTCAGCCTGCGCACCTACGGGCTCTGGTTGCCTTGCGCTTGGGACATATCCGCGATGCCAACCGGAATAGATTCATTCTTTCTCCGGATACCTTAATCAACTATCCCGAGAAGGCGGCAAGCTGGTTGTACTTTCCTGCCAGTTAGCATCTAGGTTCCACTTATCGAACCCGATAGCTTGTGAGGTGGAGACTAGTTGACAATATTTACCTTTTGCCCGATTCGTTTTCACTCAGGTTACTTCAGAAGCATAAGTTCCCAAGGCTGGCTTTATTCGGCATCAACAGCGCAGCGGAATCCGATCGTCCCGGCGCGATCTCGCCCGGGGGATAACAGCAGGTATTTCCCGTGTTCATCCAGTCGGTAGGTCGAAGGGAAGTACCAGATAGAACCTTGCGGCTGATAATAGCTGCCGCCTCGTAGTACCGCGGCGCGCGTATGTTCGTCGCGGTACTCGTCAGTCCACTGCCACACGTTGCCGACAAGGTCGAGCACCCCAAAGGGGCTGGCCGCCTGCGGATGCTGGCCCACCGGTTCGGGATGGGTGAGGCTCCTGGTCCTGTCAACGGCCGCCACCAGCGTCGCGTTAAATGTGTTTCCCCACGGGTAGGGATCTTTGGTTGGGCCTTGCGCCGCGTACTGCCACTCCCATTCGTGGGGAAGCCGTTTGCCTGCCCACTGGGCGTAGGCGCGAGCATCCTCAATCGAGACATAAACAACGGGCTCGTCCGCGGCGCCTTCCGCATACGAGCCTCCGATCCAGTTCTTCAGGAAGTTGTGATCGTCTTTGGGGCGATAATGCGTTTCATCGAGAAAGCGCTTGAACTGCGCGTTGGTTACGGGTGTGCGATCGATGTAGAACGCAGCGATGTGCATCGCATGATGGTGATAGCGGCGGGCCTGATCCTCCCACGGATACTGAACATCCACGCCTACATCGTTTCCGCCTTCAATGGGCATTCCCTGCACGACAAAATCGTAATCGGCGGCCGGAATCAGAATCATCCCTTCCGGCGACGCGGACGGGACGCGCGTCTTTTCGGTCGGCGTCAGCTCCTGGTGCACGGGCTTCCAAACATTGCTGAGGCTCGCGAGAGAAGTCTTCGCCCAATCAGCCGCCTGGGCAACAACTCTGGTCTCTTTTGGTTCGAGAGCTGCGTGCGCTACAAGGACCGCGCCGTACCCATTGGCCTCAATGGGAAACGTAAGCTGGATTCTGCCGTCAAAGGCCTGCGGCTTCAGCTCTAGGCCGTTCCACAAATCGTAATAGTGCGCGCCATTGTCGAGAGGCAGCTGAAGCTGGGCTCCCTGAACATCGTAGGAATTGCGATTCACGAGCGTGTAAAGGGATTCGTTCTCGCCGGGCCACGCACTGGCGTAGATGCCGTATTGCAGGGTAGGGAAGAAGGGGCGCCAGGCCTGCGAGGTCAACAACTCAGGAAATGCGCGCTCAATGGCAGCGACGCGTCGAAGTGCCTCCGCGTCGCGTGGAGTGATCTGATTCCAGATGCCCCAAATGTTCTCCCACGATTCGTAACCGGCGCCGTTGAAAAACGCGTACTGCAGGTTGTCGACCTTGCTCTTCGCCCAGCGGTCGCACACATTCACCATGTGGCGCGGCTCCAGCCATTTGTACCTGCTGACCTTCGGTTCCTCAGTGTACTTCCAGTAGCCCCAGCTCATCGTGTTCCAGGCAAGCAGCATGTCGTCGCCCACACCGCCTTCCGGCTCCAACGCCAGAGGATGATGTTGCGCTTCACTGGCCATGACAAATGACAGCGGGAATCCGTCCAATGTGTCGCCATTCAGTCCATCGGCGCCCACCTCCGTCATCGCTCGTGCGCTGGCTTCCCAATTCGCCGTGCCTGGATCGTGCGTGCCCTGATCCCACAACATCACGGGAAACAATACGCGCACCCCGTGCCCATGGAACTGATCCACCAGGGTGCGAACGCCGGCGATCCCTCCCGGCAGATCTGCAAGCAAGTCGTATTGGTTGCGATCGTCGATCCCGATGTTGGGATAGGTATGCCATAGCAGGACGGCGTCCACTCCGCCGTAGCGCTGATTAAGGTCATCGAGGAATCGATCGACAGTATAGACGCCGCGCTCCGGATCGTAGAGATACCGGTCCTCCATCATCACCTGGGGTTGGATAAAACTCGATTGCGTCCACTTGAGTTCGGGCCGCTCATAGGCACTCGGCTCATAGCCCATGCGAATGCGATGTTCGGCGCGCCAGTGGGTTATATCGGCAAGCCACAGATCATATTGCTCGGGAGTGCAGGCGCGTGGCGGAGCCGGCCAGGTGCGCCCTGCGCAGTTGGGACCGGGGATTAACTCTCCCTCCGGAGCGAAGCGCGTGTCCTGCGCAGCGCCAATCGCGGCAATCAAGAGGAACAGCGCCGACGGTAATCGAATATGCCCAGATGCCATTACCATGTCGATCTCTGCACAGGAGACTAACAGGCTCGCCGGCTGACGAAGATTACCGGGTGCCCCAAGTCTCCCGAGGTCGGAGACATGGGATACCAATGCGCCCGGTTGACTGAGGTTCTAGCGACGTCTGACCGCCGCTTCAATATGCCTGCAGCTGATCGATCGGCAGCCGCACGCGGAAGCATGTAGATCCCGGCTCAGAGCGCACGCCGATGTGACCGCGATGCTTGCGGACAATGCGCATGGCGTTGTCCAGTCCGAGTCCGAGCCCCTGTCCCGGCGGCTTGGTCGTGAAGAACGGCTCGAAGATGCGGTCCTGCAATTCCGGTGGAATGCCGGCGCCGTTATCCCAGATCTCCACCAGTATCAGCTCGCCTTCCATCCGGCAAATGATTCGCAGGCAGCCTGGATAGTCGCATCCCGCCATGGCGTCCAGCGCATTTTCAATCAGCGCGGTCCACACCTGGTTCAACTCGCCGCCATAGGCGCTGATGTACGGCAAGTGAGGCTCGTAGCTGCGCTCTACAACCACGTGTCCCATGCGCGACTGCAGCATCTGCAGCGTAGCCTCCAACCCGGCCGGTACATCCACCTCGAGAATGGGCGCGCGGTCCATGTTCGAGTATTCCTTCACGGCGGCGATGAGATCGAAGATGCGCGCCGTCGACGAGATCAGCGTCTCCACCGATCGCGTAGACCGCAGGTACCGTGCAAAGTACTGAAGCGTGACACAGGTGCCCTTCGACTCCAGAATCCTGTCCAACTTCTCAAGGTCGGCGATCGTCAGCCCCCGCTCCGCCAGGTCCGGAGCCACCTCCCACGCCGAGTCGCACGGCATCGCGGTCAGCCAGTTGCGCAGGACTTCCTCCCGCCGGATCGACTCCGCTGCATCGCAAGGCTGAGGCCGCGGCCTTTCCAGTACCTGCCGCTCCCACTCCTCCACTTCGCCAATCTGCTCCTTCGAAAGGCAGAGGTTCACCAGCTTGAACCGGTTCTGCCGATTCGCCCGCAGTTCCGACACTAGGCTCGATGCGGCGCGCTGTGCCGCCGAGGCAGGATTGTTCAGCTCATGCGCCAGGTTTCCGGCAAGCTTTCCCAGTGCCGAAAGCTTCTCGGCCTGTTGCTCGATGCGCGTCACCTCGCGCACGCGGTCCAGCAGGGTCGAAACCACCCGCTGCGTCATCGACGGAATGGCTGACAGCATCTCGGGGAACTGGGACTTGTGAATCAGCAGCCCCCAAACATGTGAAACCGCGACTCCCTGGCCGCCGAAGGTCTTCATCCGGGAGAAGGGAAGCAGGCCGGTCATTTGCCCTGCTCGGCCGATAAACAACGCCATCGGCCCGCCGCGCTGCCGCTGCACGTGAACCTCTCCCTTGAGAATCAAAAACATCCACTCGGCGGGAGTGTTCTCTTCGAACAGAACCTCGCCCGGCTGTCCAACAATCTCTTCGGCGTGCTGTGCCAGCCACACCCGTTCGTCAAAGCTCAATCCCTGCAGCACCGGGATGCGATCCAACGCATCCGCAATCTCTTCGACAGGGGTGGGATGAGGCGGCGCACTGGCAACGATGGGGGACATCGTAACGGGACCTCCGGACGCAAGTTCAGGATATCCGAAAGGGCTGAATCCATCCCCGGCGGAGTTGTGGAACGGTTCGAATGGGGCAGCGACTAGGTCCTAACCTGCAGCCAGCGTGTTCCCAATCAGCCACTCTTAAGAGGTTTTGCTGGTTAACTTTTTCACTTCTTCACTCCTTCACTCTCACCAATCCCGATCTGTTCACTGGCAGTACGCAATGCTATGATGGCCGGTTCCTGAAGGAGCTTCCCGCTCAATGCTGAAAACATTTACAGGCTCGGCCCTGCTGGCCGCTTCCACGCTCGTAGCACAATCGGCTATGGCTCATTTCAATCAGGCAACCAAGGTCTTTCGTCTCGACGGCGGCGCCGTGACATACGCCTGCGGGGTGAATTCTCGTGGGGAACTCCAGCAGATCTACTGGGGTGGCCGCCTGGGCGATTCCGATCCCATCCCTGCCGCCGTACCGAAACGCGAGTGGGCTTCCTTCGATTCTTCCTATTCCAACACCCCGCAGGAGTACGCCGGTTGGGGCGCGGGCCTCTTCAATGAACCCGCCCTCAAAATCACATTTGCCGATGGCAATCGCGACCTTGTCCTGCACTACGAAAGCCATACCGAATCGCCGAATGGCCTTGATGTAGTACTTAAAGATATAAGCCGCAACATATTCGTAACCCTGCACTACGCCATCGACGCCCAAACCGGAATCCTCGTCCGGTCCGCCACCATCGAGAACCGCGAATCCACCCCGGTCACCATCGAACAAGCCGCCGCAGCCGCATTCTCGCTTCCGGCCTCCCACTACACCCTCAACTACCTCACCGGCCGCTGGGCCGGCGAATTCACCCTTACCCAGGAACCCGTGCATCCCGGTGCGCGCGTTCTCGAAAGCCGCCGCGGCACCACCGGCCACCAGGCCAACCCCTGGTTCGCGCTTCAATCCGGCACGCCCGACGAAAATCACGGTGAAGTCTGGTTTGGCGCGCTCGCATGGAGCGGTTCTTGGCGCATCACCGTGGCACAGGACCAGCTCGACTCGGTCCGTATCACCGGCGGTTTCAATCCCTTCGACTTCGGTTATGTGCTGCATCCCGGCGAAAAACTCGACACGCCCATCTTCTACGCCGGCTACTCACCGCACGGCCTCGGCGGTGCCTCGCGCCTCCTGCACTCCTACGAACTCCACAACATCCTCCCTCGCACCGAAGCGACAGCCTCTGCTCCCGCACCCCGTCCCCGTCCCGTCATCTACAACTCCTGGGAAGCCACAGAATTCAACGTCACGGAAGCGGGCCAGATCGCCCTCGCCGAAAAAGCCGCCGCCCTCGGCATCGACCGATTCGTCATGGACGACGGCTGGTTCGGCCAGCGCAAAAACGACCACGCCGGTCTCGGCGACTGGTACGTGAATCAGGAAAAGTTTCCGCACGGCCTCAAGCCCCTCATCGATCGCGTCCACGCCCTCGGCATGGACTTCGGCCTCTGGGTTGAGCCGGAGATGGTCAACCCCGACTCCGACCTCTACCGCAAGCATCCCGACTGGGTGCTCAACTTCCCTGGCCGCCCGCGCACAGAGCAGCGCAACCAGCTCGTCCTCAACCTCGCTCGCCAGGACGTCCGCGATTACGTTCTAGGGTTCCTCGACAAGCTCCTCAACGAAAACGACATCGCCTTCCTCAAGTGGGACTACAACCGCAACTGGGCCGAGCCGGGCTGGGACCAGCTCCCGCCCGCCGAGCAGAAGAAGGTCTACGTCGCCTTCATCCAGAACCTCTACTCCATCCTCGCCGAACTGCGTCGCCGCCATCCCAAAGTTGAAATCGAGTCCTGCTCCGGCGGCGGCGGCCGCGTCGATCTCGGCATCATGCGCTACACCGATGAGGTCTGGCCCTCCGACAACACCGATCCCTTCGACCGCCTCACCATCCAGGACGGCTTCACTTACGCCTACACGCCCCAGGTCATGATGGCCTGGGTCACCGACTCCCCGCACACACTCGAAAAACAAACGCGGGTCACCACGCTCCAGTACCGCATGCTCAGCTCCATGCAAGGTTCTTTGGGCATCGGCGCCAACATCACCATGTGGACGCCCGACGAAGCATCCCTCGCCAAGCGCCTCATCGCCGCCTATCACGAAGTCCAGCCCACCATCGTCCAGGGCGATCTTTACCGTCTCATCTCACCGCGCAATGGCAGCGAGTTCTCCGCCACGCAGACAGTCAAGCAGGACAAGAGCCAGAGCGTCGTCTTCGCCTTCATCCACTCCACGCAGGAAGGCAGAGGCTTCCCCATCCTCAAGCTCAAAGGTCTCGATCCGAAGGCCGAGTACGCGCTTACTCCCATCGAGGGTAAAGCCGCATCCGACACGCCCCCCACCGCAACCGGCGCATGGTGGATGAATCACGGCCTCGACATGGACGACGGCTTCCGCGGCGACTTCCAGGCCGCAGCCTTCCGCCTCGACCGCAAATGAAGGTGCCCGAGGATTCTTCCTCAAAAGACTTCTCCAGGTTCGGCGCGTCTTTGTCGTTGCGACTAACCGGCGATATCGATGCTTACATTCGGGTCCTCGATGGCCACGCGAACGGATCTGGCTTAAAAGATCGCTCACCTGTCGCAGCTCGTTCACCCACGGAAGTGTCACCCGCAGAACGCGCACGCCCGGCGTCCCCAGCGACTGGTCTTCGTCGCTGGGGTAGTTAAGCGGACCACTACCAGTCGCCGAGACACACCTTGCAAAAGCACAGGCCCTCCATTCGCCAGCGATTCTATCGAACTTGCCGCCAAACAAAGGCCTGGTCTTACGCGCAGATCTACAGCACGAAATAAAATACGCCAGTCTCGTGCAGGATGTTGTTGTTCCCATCCAGGTCCAGCACCGTCACTATGTGAAATCCAGCCGCCAGCGTGTAGTACTGGTCCACGCTGCCGCCCCGGTACCACCCTAGCTTCATACCGTTATCCCACACTTGCATCTGGTTGATCGGAACCGCCTCATTGGCCTGCGCCTGCACGTGTACCGAGGTCGAATTGAATGTGGCATTCGGCGTGGGCGTGATGACCTGCAGCGCATCCACCAGCGGCACCACCTTGTAACTCACCGAATTTTCGTGGATCACGTGATACGACGTATCCAGATCCAGCACCCATGTCTGGTGCCAGCCCGGCGCCAGGTTGTACACCGCGTCGATGGAATCGCCGTAGACGCCAAGCTTTGTCCCGTTATCCCAAACCTCCGTATGGCTCACCGGCTGTGACTCCCACACATTCGCCATCAGGTGGACCGCTCCGGCAATCGTCGCGGCGTTGGCCGGATTGGAAATCACAATGTTCTGCGATGCGCTCACCAGCGCGCTGCCGTTGAAAAAGTCCGCCATGGGCGCTGCGTTCGCAGCCGCGCCCGGACACGGCGACAGTCCCATCGCCGCGCACACCGTCGCCAGAACGTTCTCGCTATGGTATGTAAACGTCGACTGGTAGTTCTTCCGCACGCGTGGTCCAATCACCAGCGTCGCCGTGCGCCCGCCGCATCCCAGCAGCGCCGTTGCCGAGCACCGATCATCGAGAGCGTCTCCTTCATCCCAGATGATGAAGAGAAGGCCGTCGCCGCCCGGGCCAAATTCCGGCCGCGCCAATATCGCCGGAACACTCGCCTCCAGCCATGCATCCGCGCCCGGCAACGGGCCATTGTGCGCATCGTCATTCACGTCGGGAGTTATGTATGCGTAGTTCGGCATATAACCCGCGCCAAAATCGGCGGCCATCTGCGTAAACGGCACGCTGTTCCACTCCTGGCCGGTCCCCGGACACACATCCGTGAAGTCGATCAGCGGATTGTGCCGGCGGTAGTAGATGTTGTTCGTGCCGCCATACAATCCCTGAAATCCTGAAGACGGCAAGCCCTCCTGGTACGAACGCCACGTATAACCGCGCGCCAGCAGTTCGCGCACCACATTGTTGTTCGCGTGCTCGCACGACACCGTGTCGTTGTTTACCTCCACCGGCGCCCCGGCCACATACCACATCAGCGCAGGAAGGGAACTGTGCTGATCGGAGTAGAACTGCTCCGCCAATCCATACTGATGGATCAGCTGATTGTAGTAAGGCATCTGCGGATTGCCGACGACCTGTTCGTAACTATGATTCTCTTCGGTGATCATCCAAACGTGCGTGGATGAGGGTACGGTTTGAGCGATCGAGATGCTGGCCAACAGCAGGCAGGGAACAACACAGAAGTGTCGTAACGACATAGCGGGGGCCCATCCATCAAGTGGGGATTTAGATTGAACGTGCGATCTTGCGTCTAGATATACAGGGAAAGAGATTCCGCACCGAATTAACTTTGCATGAATCGGCTAAGCCCGCCTCCGCATATCACCAGTAGCAGCGGTAGAAAAAGGCCCGCCAAATCCGGTGGGCCTTTTCATTTTGGAATTCGCCCACTGGATCACCATCAGAAAGGAGTGGGAAAAATGTCGCGCACTCGTCATCACTTGATCCCGCCAGGGCCTTGCACTTTTTCACTCCTTTACTCCTTCACTTTTCATTCGGCATTTTCTGTTCACCGTCGACTGTTCATTGACCACTGTTTCAGCGCCGCAAATCACACTCACAACGCAACCACCTCGCATCTCGCTCGATCCAGAAGGATTGCCCTATTTTTTTCGCGCACATACGCGCTTGCCCGATCCGAGTTCGATAAGATGCTCACACAACTTCTGGCAGTCCCGAGGTGATGATGAGCCGCGTCCTCCGTGTATTGGCAACAACAATGGGCCTTTTGATAAGCGTGGCTGTCGCGGGACAGTCGGTGAACTACCAGAAGCCGCCCGACCCCATCGAGAAGCTGCTCGATGCGCCGCTCACGCCAACCGCGCTGCTCTCGCCCGACCGGACCATGCTGCTCATCGCGCAGCCCTCCGCGTTCCCCACCATCGCTGACCTGGCGCAGCCCCGCTACCGGCTGGCTGGCCTTCGATTCAACCCGCAGAGCAATGGGCCCAGCCGCGAAGTGTACTCCATCCGATTGGCCTTGCAACCGGTGAGCGGCGGCCCGGAGCGGGCCATTGCCGGATTGCCGGCAAAACTGAAGGCCTCGGGGCCCATGTGGTCGCCCGACGGCAAGCACGTAGCCTTCGCTCACCGTCCCGACGCCAACGCCGAGCGCGCCTCCGGATCCGCCGCGAATGCAGGCACCACCGGCCTGCAGCTTTGGGTCGTCGATGTCGCCGCGGCCAAGGCGCAGCGCGTTGGTTTGGTTCGGCTGAACGGCGTCCTGGGTGCGCCGTGCAAGTGGCTCCCGGACTCAACCGGCCTGCTCTGCAAAGCGGTGCCTGAAGATCGAGGACCAGCCCCTGCGGAGAGCACTGTGCCCGCTGGACCCAACGTGGAGGAAAACCTGGGCAAGGTAACTCCGGCGCGCACCTACGAGGACATGCTGAAGACCCCCGCCGACGAGGCCATCTTTGCCTACTACGCCTCCGCGCAACTGGCTGTGGTTCGGCTCAACGGCGCTGTCCAACCGCTTCCGTTGAAGGGGCTGATCGACGAGGCGAGCCCTTCGCCCGATGGACGCTTTGTCCTCGTAAGCGAACTTCACAAGCCGTTCAGCTACACGCTGCCTGCGGAGATGTTCCCGGATAAGACCCAGGTGATCAACCTGAAGTCAGGGACGGCGAAGGTGTTGTTCGACCGGCCGCTGGTGGATAATCTGCCCATCGCCTTCGACGCGGTGCCTGTAGGGCCGCGCGATTACGAGTGGCGCTCCGATGCTGCGGCGACCCTGGTGTGGGCCGAGGCGGGAGACGGCGGCGACCCCAAAGCCGACACGCCGGTGCACGACCGGGTGATATCGCTGAGCGAGCCGTTCGAGGCTCAGCCCACGGTGATGCTGGAGCTGCCGATGCGCTTCCGCGGGGTCGACTGGGGCAATGAGCATCTGGCCGTCGTGAGCGAGGCTCGCTGGACCGATCGGCACATGGCGATCATGGCTTTCGATCCTTCCTCGGCCGGCGCCGTGCCCGCGAAGATGACAGCGCTGTACGAAGGCTCGTCGCAGGATCGCTATCACAGCCCCGGAAGGCCCGTGAATGTGCCCAATGCCCAGGGATATCCCGTGCTGAAGGTAACCGCGGATGGCGCCGGGATTTTCTTCACTGGTCCGGGCGCATCGCCCAAGGGCGATCATCCCTTCGTAGCCACTATGCCGGTGACGGGCGGCGAGGAGACGATCCTCTTCCGGTCGAAGGATCCCTACTTCACCGATCCGGTTGCGCTGCTGTCAGACAAGCAGGCCCTGGTGCGGCAGGAGTCGGCCAAAAATCCGCCCAACTACTTTATGGCGAGTTTCGGCGAAGAAGCGCTGAAGCCGATCACGCATTTCCCATCGCCATATGAAGACGTTGCGCTGCCGACCAAGCAACTGCTGCACTACAAGCGCGCCGACGGCCTTGACCTGACGGCCACGCTCTGGCTGCCGGCGGGCTACGACAAGAGCCAGGGACCGCTGCCAACGCTGATGGAGGCGTACCCGGCCGAGTTCAAGACGCGCGCGTCGGCGGGGCAAGTCTCCGGATCGGAGAACCGGTTCCCGCGCATCGGATGGGGCTCGCCCGTCTTCTTCACGCAGACCGGATACGCGGTGCTCGAGAATGCGAGTATCCCGATTGTGGGTGAAGGGAAGGATCAGCCGAACGACACGTACGTCGATCAGCTTGTGGCCGGCGCCAAAGCGGGCATCGATATCGGCGTATCCATGGGAGTGGTGGATCCCAGGCGGGTGGCCGTGATGGGACACAGCTACGGCGCGTTCATGACGGCGAACCTGCTGGCGCATTGCGACCTGTTTCGCGCGGGCATCGCACGGTCGGGCGCTTATAACCGCACCTTGACCCCGTACGGATTCCAGGCGGAGGAACGCACCTACTGGCAGGCTCCCGACCTTTATTACAAGATGTCGCCGTTCAGCTACGCGGACAAGATCAAGACGCCGATTCTGCTGATTCATGGCGAGGCCGACGACAACCAGGGCACGTTCCCCATCCAAAGCGAGCGGTTCTATGAGGCGCTCAAGGGCCAGGGCGCAACCGTGCGCCTGGTGTGGCTGCCTTTGGAAGCGCATGGGTATGCAGCCCACGAGAGCCTGCAGCACATGCTCTGGGAGATGAATCGCTGGCTGGACACGTATGTGAAGCCGGAGACTCCGGTAACCAGCGCCAGCAAGTAGCGCCGAGGCGGCGCAGAGGAGAAACGCGAGACGGCAAGTGCATCGACTTGCCGTTCAGGGCACTCAGTTGGCGCCGTAAACGGGGATGGAGGCGCCGTGGATGAGCTTGGCGTCATCGCTGGCGAGGAAGAGGATGACGGCGGCGATGTCTTCAGGCGTGGGCCACTTGGAGAAGTCGGCGGTAGGCATGGCGGCGCGGTTGGCCGGAGTATCGATGATGCTGGGCAGCACCGAGTTGACGCGTACGCCCGTGCCGAGAACGTCGGCGGCCAGGGAGTCCATCATGGCGACGGCCGCGGCTTTGGAGGCGGCGTACGCGGAACCTCCCGCGGCGTGGTCAACGGCGGCCCGCGAGGAGACGTTGACGATAACCCCGGACTTTTGATTGACCATGAGCGGGACTACGGCGCGAGCGAGCACGAATCCGGGGCGCACGTTGAGTGCCATCATGCGCTCGTAGACATCAACGCCAGTCTGCCAGAGCGGGGTTCCACCGGCGTAAGCGCCGACCGTGTTGATAACTGCGTCGAGGCGCGCGAACTTCTCGAGCAGGGTGGCGACCTGCTGTTCGTTGGTCACATCGACGCGGTGGCCGTACAGGGGATCGACCCGATGAAGCACAGGCGCTTCCTTGAGTCCCGAGGCGTGTACCGATTGGCCTGCCGCGCTTTGCAGGGCGGTGAATTCCTCCTCGGACCGGTAGGTAACGTGGACCGCCGCGCCTTCTTTGAGGAATGCGAGGGAGACGGCACGGCCCAGGCCCCCGGTGCCGCCGCCAACGAGCACTGCTTTACTCTGGAATCGGTCTGCCATGGATGGCCTCCTGCGAGAAAGTCCATCGTAACAAGCCGGGAGGATGGTGAAGGGGTTTCGCGTAAGTTAGACGGGGTACGTTCGTGCTATCCCCACCCCGGCCAGACGCGGACCCAGATCGTGGACCCAGATGGCGGGCCGAAATCGCGGACAACGATCGCCTGGGCGGGCAGCGCCCAGCGAGCCATCAGGGCAAACGCGGTAACCACGGCCCGGAAATGTTGCAGTCAGAAAAAAAATTCTTAAATATGACACTTCTTGTCATGTATGGATCTGTACCTTTGGGATTGCGCCCATCTTTGGGCTTAAGGAGCAGAGGACATGACAACTGTTGCGGCGGAAGTGAGTGTGCGGACGGCAAGCGAGCTGTTGGAACAGTGGCAGGGACACCGGCGGCTGACGCGGCGCGTGATCGACGCGTTTCCCGAGGACAAGCTTTTCCAGTATTCCTCAGGCGGAATGCGGCCCTTCTCGGAGATGGCGTGGGAGTTCATTCGCATGGCGGTGCCGATTGCCCACGGCGTGGCGACCGGCGAGTGGAAGGAGTGGACGGGGGGCGACTATGGCAAGCCAACGACGAAGGCCGAGCTCTTGCATTTGTGGGATGCGCAGACCCCCGCATTGAACGAGGCGTATGCCGCGATTCCTCCGCATCGGTTTGCCGAGGTGGACAAGGCGTTTGGGCAGTGGGAAGGTCCGGGAATCAATACCATTCAGTATGCGATCGACAACGAGATTCACCATCGCGGGCAGGGGTACGTGTATCTGCGGGAACTGGGAATCGAGCCGCCGCATTTCTGGGAGAGGTGAGCCACAGGTATTTGCAGGCACGGGCAGGACGCGACGGATCAGCTCGCGGACTGCCCTGGCGCTGTTTGGTAGAACCTTTCAGACGAGGAAAGGGATTGTTGCGTTCATCGTGACACCGAGGGGCTGCAAGTTGGCGGCAACGACCCTGGCATCCGTGGTGCCATAGCGGCCCATGCCGACGGCAAACAGGGCGGCGGCGTAGGCCGTTGCAAAGGATGTGCCGCTGTAACGGGAACCGCTGCTGGTATCGACCGCGACACCTTCACCGGGCAAGGCCAGAACTCTCAGGCGATTGGTGGCATCCCAATTCGACCGGAACCAAAGGGCGGACCCCATCGCATCCAGCGCGGCGATGGCGATTGCGCCGTTGTAGGCGGCGGGCCGGGCAATCGAGCCGATTCCGTCATTCCCCGCGGCTGCCAGAATTGCGCGCCGGCCTTTGTCTGAGGCAAACTCGACCATGGCCGCAAAAACCTCAGACCGCGCAGCGGTACGGACGAGGCCGCAGGTAGCGCAGGGGTTGTCGGCCCCCAGGATTTGCCTGTAGCTGAAGTTGATGACGTGCGCTCCGATCGTGAGCGCCTTATCGAGGGCGTGAAGCGCATCCCATTCGGTGCTGTCGTTACCGGCCATGCGAATGGGTACGACGTTCGCGCCCGGAGCAGACTCCGCTATCAGTGCTGCAACCAGGGTTCCGTGTCCCGAAGAGGACGGGTCGGCCGGAATCAGATCTTGACCGGCGGCTACGGGCGGCGGCAGAGGCGACCCTGACCAGAAGGTGGAATCGAAACCATTGTCGAGCACCGCGACGGTGATGCCCTGAGCTTCATTCGGGTTTGGATTTAACCCGATCTGCATAAGGCAGGCTGCATGATTGGTTAGTGTGAAAGGCGCCGGGACCACGTCTGGAGAGCCGGCGGCCGGATGCAAAAACCAGTTTGGAGAAACACGCAAGCGCTGGAAAGGATCACGGGCGATGGCGCGCACCGCATTCTCGCTTGTCAATGCGGCTTCGAAGAAGTTAGAGCGGATCTCTTCTGCAATGGAAAGTTCTGTGCCTTTCGGGACCGTGTGAAGTTCCAGAATAAATGGAGGAGTAGTGGGATCGATGCGGGGTTGTTTCGAGTACGATCCCTCCCATACAGGCTTGCCGGGCATGCTCCTGAGTTCATCCAGGCTTGTGGGTTCAGGAGAGTTGCCGGGGATATTTCGCTCAATAGCCGCTCTCAGGGATCGCAGGGCGGTAGCCGCGGCAGGTCCGTCGCCACGCGGGCGCATGACAATCAGCTGACCTGGAACAAAGTCACACATTATCGTCGAAAGGCGAAGTTAGAAACACTTCATCCATGTCCTGTTCAACGACGCCCTGCAACTCGGCAAACTTGCCTCCCCACCATTTCTTTTTGATACGAACGCAGTGGTAGAGCGGGAAGGCCTCCCGGCTCAAGGTATGCAGGACATCCTCATTGCCTGTTGTCACGGAAAAGCCGAGTTGGGGATCGGCGAGGTTTATAGCGGTGACGCCCGAGGGGAGTGTAGCCTTGGCCGACAAGATGACGCTTGTGTTTCTGGCCGAAGACATGAGCACCGTAGCCGGAGCCACGCACAGGATCTCCGTGATCAAGGCGTGGCTGGCCTGCCATTGACCGTTTTTGTAGAGACCGAGAACCGCATTTTGCGCGCTAATGACGCTGCGGAATTTGCGGTACTCGCCGGAGACAAACTCCAGAACAAAGCCGCCGACCGCGGAGAAGGATATCTTCACCTTCGCGGTGGCTCCAATTCCGCCAGCGGTGGTTGCTCCACCCTCGGCTGATGCCATAACGGACTTGGTTGCGCTGTGCGACCAGCCGGTGTTGGAGTTGACCGGGTCATGCTCAATGGGAAGAGCTGCCGGCCAGCCCGGCCAATCCAGGACACTGTCCAGGCGCTTCATTTTGCCATCGTCCTCGAGCTCGACGACATCGCCTACTTTAATCGGAAGGTCGAGGGGAAATGTCCCCCAGTAACCTGTCTCCGCGTAGACCGCTTTGCTGTAATCATGCGGCGCACCCATGGATGTCCTCCCACAGGACAGGAATGATACACCGATCCATTAAATCAGGTGTGAGTCCTTCGCCCGCTGAGCCTTGCCGCCGGATTACTTTGATGGATCGACCAGCGCCTGGTAGACCAGGGCGTGAGTTGTGTAAAGCATCGGATGATTATCCGGGCTGGTGCGGCGCTGGATCATGCCCACGAACACAAGATCATTCGTGGGATCAACCCAGAACCAGGTTCCCGCGGCGCCATCCCAGAAGAAGGTGCCCTTGCCGTCGGGGAGATTGGCCTCGGCGGGATCGTAGATCACAGCCACGTTGTAGCCGTAGCCGAAGCCGGGCCGCATGCGATGCATGCCGATGCCGAAGTTGCCGTGAATGACATCGTCCGACAGATGATTTGAAGCCATAAGCTTGACGGTCGACGGCGCCAGAATGCGCTTGCCGTCGAGCTCGCCGCCGTTGGCGAGCATTTGTGCAAAGCGGTAGTAGTCCATCGCCGTGGTGACCAGGCCGCCGCCCCCGCTGGCCATCGTGGGCTGCTTGTCGTAATCGGTGGGGATGCCGTTCTCGGTGGGTTCGGCGACGAGCTGGCCTTTCTCTTCGTGATAACCCGTGGCGAAGCGCGAGCGCTTGTCGGCGGGAACGTAGAAGCCGGTGTCGTTCATGCCGAGCGGCGCAAAGATGTGGTCGCGGTCAAAGTCGGGGAGCGACTGGCCGCCGAGCTTCTCGACGATGTAGCCCTCAATATCCATGGAGAGCGAGTAAAGCCATCCGTGGCCGGGCTCGTAATTGAGGGGAAGCTTGGCGAGCTTGTCGATCATCTCCTGCAGGTTGGCGGAGTGGGATGGGTCGAGCTGTTTGTAGAGCGCGTCGACCGGCGAGCTGCCGCCGCCGTAGGAGAAGCCGGCGGAGTGGGTCATGAGCTCGCGCATGGTGGGCGCGTGGTCGGGATCGGCAAGAATGACGCGGTTCTCGGAGTCGAGTCCCTTGTAGACCTTGAGGTTCTTGAACTCGGGGATGAACTTGGAGATGGGGTCGGAGGGGAGCCACTTGCCCTGCTCGTAGAGGATCATCATGGCTACGCCGGTGGTGGGCTTCGTCATTGAGTAGGCGCGGAAGATGGTGTCCTTGGCGATGGCCTTGTGCTGCGCCATATCGCTCTCGCCGTAAGTGCGGGAGTCGACGATCTTGCCATGCCGCGCCAGGATGGTGACGGCGCCCGCCAGATGCTGCTGATCCACCTGCTGCTTGATGAAGTCATGAAGCCGCTCCAGCCGCTCTGAGCTGAAGCCAACTGATTCGGGGGACTGTGCGGTCATGTCCGATGTGTGCGTGGGTGCGGCCTTTTGCGCGCGTGCGGGTGAGGTGAGTAGCGAAGCGGCGAGTACAGCAGAGGCGGCAAAAAGCGTGCTGAGAGAGCGCATGAAGGTCTCCGGTCGTGGATTGCGGACGCGGGACCTTTATACAACAAGACAAAGGGGCATTGGGACGAAGGCAGCGCGGCTAATGCTTCTTCCGCGCTGACTTCGTGCTTACTTGGTCGGATCCACTAATGCCTGGTAAACCAGCGCGCGGCTCTCCCATTCGAGCGGCGGGCTATGGCCGTCGAGGCGGCGCTGAATCATGCCGATGAAGACGACATCGTTGGTGGGGTCGACCCAGAACCAGGTGCCGGCCGCGCCGTCCCACATGTAGGTACTCTTGCCGTCGGGAAGGTTGGCCTCGGCGGGATCATACTCGACAGCGCCATTGAATCCGTAGCCGAAGCCGGGGCGCATGACCATCGAGCCGATGCCGAAGGTGCCATTGAGCAGCTCCATTGGCACGTGGTTCGACATCATCAAATGCGCAGTGGCGGGAGCGAGAATGCGCTTGCCGTCGAGCTCGCCGCCGTTGAGCAGCATTTGGGCGAAGCGGTAGTAGTCCTCAGTGGTGGATACCATGCCGCCGCCGCCGGAGGCCATGCTCGGCTGCTCCG
This sequence comes from uncultured Acidobacteriota bacterium, assembly GCA_963846375.1. Taxonomy (GTDB): domain Bacteria; phylum Acidobacteriota; class Terriglobia; order Terriglobales; family Acidobacteriaceae; genus Telmatobacter. Next base: position 146,778 of record CAWJVV010000009.1, on the reverse strand, counting down.
CGTAATCGCGCTGCGGGAAGTTGGCGTCAGTCTTGTCGGTGATTCCGTCCTTGCCGTCCCAAAAGTATTGAGTGGCGAAGCGCGCGCGCTTATCTTCGGGCACGTAAAATCCGGCGTCTTTCATGCCCAGCTGGGTGAAGATGTTGTCGCGCATGAAGTCGGGAAGCGACTTGCCGCTGAGCTTCTCGACGATGTAGCCCTCAATGTCCATTGAGATGCTGTACGTCCAGCCTTTGCCCGGCTCGTAGAGCAGCGGAATTTTGGCGATCTTGTCGATGAACTCCTGCAGATTCTTGGAATCGAAGATTTTCGCGTCACGCACCATGCGGTCCACGGGCGTGTCGCCGAAGAAGCCGTACGTGAACCCGGCGGTGTGCGACATGAGCTCGCGCATGGTGGGCTGGTGGCCGGGGTCCGTGAGAATAATGTTGCCGGCCGGGTCCATGCCTTTGTAGACCTTGAGGTGCGCGAACTCCGGAATGAACTTCGCGATGGGATCGCTGGGCAGCCACTTGCCTTGCTCGTACAGGATCATCATGGCCACGCCGGTGACGGGCTTGGTCATCGAGTAGTCGCGGAAGATGGTGTCCTTGGCCATGGGCACGCCGCTTGAAAGGTCCTGCACGCCGTAGGTGCGGTAGTCCACAACCTTGCCGTGACGCGCCAGCAGCGTGACGATCCCGGCGAACTGCTTGGCGTCGACCTCCTGCTGCATGTAGGCGTGCAGGCGCTCGAGCCGCTCAGCGCTGAAGCCCACGGACTCGGGCGGCTGGAGGGCCATGTCGAGGGCGTGAACAGGCTTTTGAACCGGGGCCGGTTGGGGCTTCTGTGCGGATGCCGAAGTGGTGAGAAACAAGGCGGCGAGAAGCGGCCATGCAAGGATGGTCTTGCTGATCATGAAGGTCCCCGATTGGTAATAGTGGAGCGGGACCTTTATACACCCGGGGGACTAGAGACTGGGGGCTAGCAGGGTTGAGCACGGAGGGGCGCGCTCAAGTTAGTGCGGCAGGGAGTTTTCGTTGAGGCGGCCGATGCGGCCCTTGGGACCTACGACAAAGGGCAGGGAAATGGCGTTCCAGTTCTGGTCGGCATCGGTGGCTTCATGATGCTTGGCGTTAGGGTGCAGCGGATACCAGGTGCGGCCGTCGTCGGAGGAGATGTCCGTGCCATCGGGGCCGACGGTGATCCAGAATCCGGATTTTTTGTCGAATACGACGGAGGAACGAAAGCCGTGCGGCGTGGGCTTGGCGGCAAACCAGGTGCGGCCGCCATCGCGCGTCCAGGCCGCTGTGCCGCTTGACTCGGGGGGCTTGGTGTAGTCGCCCCCCACAACCACCCATGCATGTGCGTCGCGGTAGGCAATGGAGTAAGCGCCGGTGCTTGCCGAGCCCGACGCCATGGGCAGCGCGTGCGACTTGAAGGACTTGCCTTCGCCCTGGTCGTTGATAAAGACGCGAGCCCCGGCGGGACCTCCCGTCACGAAGGCGGTGGCGAATTCTTCGTTGAAGAAGAGCGAGGAGTTGCTGGCCGCGAAGGCGCCTTCATCGGGCAATGCGTCGCGGCCCGTCGATTTGGTGGGCGTCCAGTTGGCGCCGCGGTCAGGAGTCTCAAGGAAGACAAAGGTGCCATGGACCGGATCGCCGAGCAGTTCGCCATCGCGGTTGGTACGGTTCAGGACCAGTGCGTCCCAGAACCCGTCGGGATCGGAGTTGGTGAGCAGCAGCGCCCAGGTATGGCAGCCGTCGGTGGTTTTGTAGATGCGGGACAAGTCGCCCTTGCCGCTGGAGAGCACGACCGCGGTGTTGGCATTGAAGGCCTGGATAGCGCGGAAGTCGAGGTGTTCGGCCTCAGGCGGGATGGAGCAGACCTGCCACAGGTATCCGCCATCCTCCGTGCGCAGAATGGTGCCGTTGGTTCCCGAGGCCCAGGCAACGCCGCCGCCGAGCGAGTCGATGCCGCGGAGATCGGCGGTGGTGTTGGAATTCAGGATCTGCCATTGGGCGTGCGCGGTTGCGCTAAGAAGGCTGATCAGCAAGAGCGCGGCAAAGGCGTGGGGGCGACGCATGGGAGAAGTGTAGTCGACCAGCTATCATCCACCAGCTCTCAACTTTAAGCCAGGCGCGCAACAGGATGGAACGCTCTGGTTGACGTGGTATTTCGCGGAAGGCTCGTGGCTGAAAGCGGAAAGCCGGGTCCGTTTCCCGCATCGCAGAACGTTCTGTTTCCGGGTTGACCCGGGTCGAGGGGTCGTGTGCTATTCTCAGCCACGAGAGAAACCCCTTCGGAGACAGATCAAGATGGCTTACGTCATTGCAGAACCTTGTATCGGCACGAAAGACACGGCATGCGTAGATGCGTGTCCGGTCGATTGCATTCACCCCAAGAAGGATGAAGCCGGTCACGGCGAGTCCGACCAGCTGTTCATCGATCCGGTCGAGTGCATCGATTGTGGTGCGTGTGTGCCGGCATGCCCAGTCTCGGCCATCTTTGCGGCCGACGATTTGCCGGAAAAGTGGGCGCACTTCGCGGAGAAGAACTCCGCGCACTTCGGGCGCTAGGCGGCTGGGCTCGACAACTTCGTCTGTTTGGAAGGCGCATCCTGCCAGTGCGGGATGCGCCTTTTTGCGTTGCTTTGCAGTTGCGGGATCAGTGGTTGGATCCGCCGGAATGCGAGTGCTGTCCGCCCTTCTCCTGTGCCTCATGACTGGGCTGGTTGTGCGCACGGCTATCACCCGAGTCAGACTCCTTGGAGGAGTGTGAGTGCTGCCCCCCTTTCACCTGGGCCTCGTGGCTCGGCTGATTGTGCGAGGCGCTGCCCTGATTGCTGTGGGAGTGCTCGCCGCCTTTCACCTGCGCTTCATGACTGGGCTGATTGTGTTGACGTCCATCACCGCTCTGAGACTGTGCCATTTTCTAAATACCCCCTGGGTGGTTTTGCACTTTCTGGCCGCTTCGATACGAGTTGCAAAGGGCACTGTTGCCTTGAGGAGTGAGTCGCTGGCGTGATCGTCCCACCTATAGAAACGGAGTGAGATGCAGATCAACGCGACCCGCGATACCACAATGCGAAGATGGACTCACGATGGCGGTGCTGACATCAGAGGCGGTGGTGCTGCGGACGTGGCCGGTGCAGGAGGCTGACCTCATCGTCAGCTTCTTCACCCGCGACTACGGCAAAATGCGCGGAGTGGCCAAATCGGCGCTGAAGAGCCGGCGGCGCTTTGGTGGCGCGCTGGAGCCCATGACGGAGGCGCGGGCATGGTTTGCCGAGCGGCCCCGGCAGGAACTGGTGCGGCTCGATCAACTGGAAATTGTGCGCTCGCCCTTGGCCATGCCGGTGGACGCGACTCGCCTGGGCGTGCTGAGCTTCTATGCGGAGGTGCTGGACGAAGCGCTGCCCGAACATGACCCCCAGGATACGATCTTCCGGCTCACCGTCAGCGTGCTGGAGCAGACCACGGTTCAGCAGCCGTGGATGCCGCTGACCTACTTCACCCTCTGGATGACGCGGCTGATGGGGCTGCTCCCCGACCTGGGGCATTGCACGGCGTGCGGCGAGGCGCTGCGGGCCGGCGAAATCTTCTTCAATGGATATGCGGATGGATTGTTCTGCGCGGTGCATCGTCATCCTCATGACGAGGAGCTGGCGGCCGACTCCTGGCAGACAGGACTGAAGATGCTCCGCGCTCCCGTAGCTTCATTTGCCGGGGAAACGTGGAGCCGGAACCGCGGCCAGGACCTGCGGCGATTTACCAGTCAAGTGCTCGAACGGCACTTGGAGAAGAAGATCCGGTCAGCGGAGACGCTGGCGCGAATCGGAAGCAAACCAGCGAGTTAGCGGGTCTGCAGGCTATTTGCGGGTCCGGCTGCCTGGATGCGGTTGAATTATGCTGTAGGAGCACCAAGGACTTGAGGACTGGATATGACCACTGCGCTACGCATGACGGCAATCATTGAACGGGAAGACGACGGCTTTGTCGCGCTCTGCCCGGAACTGGATATCGCGAGTCAAGGGTCCTCCGTGGAAGATGCCAGAGCCAATCTCGTTGAAGCGCTTACGCTATTCTTTGAGCTTGCAGCACCGTCGGAGGTAACACGGCGCCTCAACAACGAAGTCTTCATCACCCAGGTTGAGGTGCCTGTTGGGTAAACTCCGCGTCCTCGCCGGGGCGGATATTTGCAAGATCCTTGCGGGGCAGGGTTTCGTCGCCAATCCGAAATCCCTGTTCGAGCACGACTAGATGCTTCGCGGCAGGTTGTATTTCAATCTTCGTGCGTATTGAAGTTGCCGGACTTGGCCTCGCCGGTTTCCATCTCATCCTCGATGCCCGAGGAGTCGGAGATGTCGATAGTGCCCAGGGCGTCGTTGACTACGCCATCGTCGGCCTCCTCGTTTTCTTCCACGTAGGCGCCGGGCACAGTGTGGGTGGGCTTCAGATATGGGGGCATCTGCACTCCTCCTCGTGTGTCTCCTGGTTAGTTCTGCTGTGACATCGGATGCCGAGATTGGAAATCTCGTTGTTGGCGCAAATAAACTCCGCATATTCACGCGTAATTGAAGCCGCCGTAACCCACCCCAAACTTTCGCAGGCCGATGATGCTTGGGTGCTGGCCGCAGCTCGAAATAGGCCGGTTCAGCGACAGAGGGAGATGGTATGTCACAGAAAGCAGCGCATCATCATTCGCAGGCGGCCCATCATCACACGCAGGCTGCGCATCACCACCACGAAGCCGCACGGCACCACGAAGAGGGCAATCACGAACGCGCGGCCCACCATGCGCAGATGGCGCATGCACACACTCTCCATGCCAATGAACATGCGCAGCATGCGGCCAAGGAGCATGCCGAACTGCACGCCGAAGCGCACGTCTAGCATGTTTTCGATGAGGCGGCCGCTGCGATCCGTAATGACCGGAGCGGCCGCGGATCCCAACCCGAAGAACAAGCACCCCATGACTGCGTCCGGCTCCATTTGATCGCCGTCCTGGCAGGCCTCTCGAATGCCCCGCCGGCTTCATTGTCCTGAACGGGCAAGCGGGGACATCGGCTGGTAGAATCGCGATGAGTCCCTTCGAGAGAGAGTGCTTGTGTCTTCATCTCAGGTTCAATCCAGTCCCGCCGCGCCCGCGGCCAAGACCCCGCTGACTTTTCAGGAATTGCTGTTCCGGCTGCAGAGCTTTTGGGCGGAGCGGGGCTGCATCCTGCAACAGCCCTACGACGTGGAGGTGGGCGCCGGCACCATGGCGCCGGAGACATTTCTGCGTGTCCTGGGACCGAAGCCCTATCGTGTCGGCTACGCTCAGCCCTCGCGGCGACCAGCCGACGGGCGCTATGGCGAGAACCCCAACAGGCTCTTCAAACATACCCAGTTTCAGCTCATCCTCAAGCCTCCGCCGGTCAATGTGCAGGAACTATATCTCGAATCACTTCAGGCGATTGGCATTGATTTGCGCAAGCATGACTTGAAGTTCGAAGAAGATAACTGGGAGTGGCCGGCAGGCGGCGCCTGGGGCGTGGGCTGGCAGGTCATGCTCGACGGCCTGGAGGTTACCCAGTTCACTTACTTTCAGCAGTGCGGCGGCCTCGATCTGGACCCGATCTGTGCCGAACTGACCTATGGCCTGGAGCGCATCGCCGCCTTCATCCAGGACGTCGACTCGCTGTACGACGTGGTCTGGGCCCGCGATCCGGATACCGGCGCAGCGGTCAGGTATGGAGACGTGCGGTTCGAAGAAGAGCTGCAGTTTTCGGTCTACAACTTTGAGATGGCCGATGTGCCACGGCTCTGGGAGCACTTCAACAGCTTCGAGGCTGAAGGCAAGGCCCTGCTGGAAAAGGCCAACGCGCTGCTTGCCGACGAGAAGGCCAGCTCGGTAGAGAAGCGCAGGTTCCCTTTGCTGCCGACATACGAACTGGCTTTGAAGTGCTCGAATCTGTTTAACCTGCTCGATGCGCGCGGCGCCATCAGCGTCACCGAGCGGGTAGGCGTCATTGCGCGGATCCGAAACCTGGCAGTGGGCGTGGCGAAGGCGTATGCGCTGCAGCAGGCAGCAGCGGGCGTCTAGCATGGCCTCGTCTTTCGAACGTCAAGCATTGCGTCACGGCGAGACTGAAGGGCCCTGATCAAACTCTCCGCGGCGCAAGAAGCGTCAGGGCACGATCTTCAGTCGTGCCGAAGATGTAGGAAAAAGGTATCCGGGCTTTGGCCCCTGAGATTCGAAACTGGTCATAACCCATAATTAGCGGGGAGCTAGAGGTTGGAAGCTCCGCAAACGAAAGAAATGTGATGGCTGATTTTTTACTTGAGATTGGGCAGGAGGAGATTCCGGCCCGGATGATCGCGGCGGCCGAAGCGGAGCTGGGCGAGCGGGTGGCCAGGCTGCTGGCGCGTGAGCGGCTGACGGGCGAAGAAGCATCGGTCAAGACCTACTCGACGCCACGGCGGCTGGCCGTTCTGGTGAGCGGCGTGCGGCCGGCACAGGCGGACATTGAGGAGCAGCTGACGGGCCCGTCGTGGAACGTCGCCTTCAAGGACGGTGTGCCGACCAAGGCCGCCGAAGCCTTCGCGAAGAAGGCGGGCATGGACGTGTCCACGCTCGAAAAGGTGTCGACCGCCAAAGGCGAGTACGTGGGCGCCAGCGTAAAGCGGCAGGGCCGGAGCGCATCCGAGATTCTGACAACTGAGCTGCCGAAAGAAGTGCTCGGGATCTACTGGGCCAAGAACATGTACTGGCGTGCGGGCAAGCCGGAGCGGTTTGTGCGGCCGGTGCGCTGGGTGGTCGCTCTGCTCGACTCAGCCGTCGTGCCAGTCGAGATCGCAGGCATCGCCGCAGGCAACACGAGCCGCGGCCATCGCGTCCTGCACGGGGATAAGCCGGTCGTAATAAGCGGTGCCGGCGCGTATCCACAAGCGCTGCGAGCAGCAAAAGTAATTGTTGAAGTTGCAGAACGCAGACAACTGATTCGCAAAGCATTGGATCGCGAGACGCGGGCGGTCCCCGGGGCACGCTGGCGAGAGGATGAGCCCCTGGTGGAGACGGTGGTCCATCTTACGGAGTGGCCGACGGTGCTGCTGGGCACCTTCGAGCAGGAGTACCTGTCGCTGCCCGACGAGGTGCTGGTGACGGTGATGCGCGACCACCAGAAGTTCTTTGCGGTGAATGGCCCCAATGGCAAGCTGGCCCCGCACTTCCTCACCGTGCTCAACACTGAGGTCGACGACGAAGGCCGCGCCATCATCCGCTACGGGAACGAGAAGGTGCTGCGCTCGCGGTTCAAGGACGCGCGGTTCTTCTGGGATGTGGATCAGAAGACGCCCCTGGAGCAACGCGTCGTGAGCCTGAAGGCGGTTACGTTCCAGAAGGAGCTGGGCGATTACTACTGGAAGACGAGTTCCAACCACGCTGTGGCGTACCAGTTACATCAGACTCTGGAAGCCCGGGGATTTACCGCCTACTCCTTTAAGCATCTGGCCCGAGCCATTCAATTAGCCAAGACAGACCTGACAACAGAGCTCGTGAAAGAGTTCACAGAATTGCAGGGCATCATCGGCGGCCTTTACGCGCGGGTGCAGGGCGAGCCGGAGGAGGCAGCTCAAGCAATCTACGACCAGTACACACCGGCGTCCACCGAAGGGGCGATTCCAAAGACGGTTGAGGGGCAACTGCTGGGGATCGTTGACCGCATTCAGACGATCGTCGCCATGTTTTCGATTGGCCTGATCCCCTCCGGTTCCAAGGACCCATTCGCATTGCGCAGGGCGGCAAATGCGATTGTAAAGATTCTGGCTGAATCGGAACTGCCGTTGACCTTGGGCGAAGTGATCAACGCAAGCGCATCGGCTTCCCAACCCTCCCTGGATAGAATCGCCTCGAGGTTAGAGCGCGGAGATTCGGTGAAGATCGGGCCCGAAGTGCAAGTCGCCGAGTTTTTGCGGGAGCGCCTGCACTTCTATCTGAAAGATGTGCGCGGATTTTCGTACGACGTGGTCAACGCGGTGCTCGCATCGGGCGCCGACGACGTGCGTGACGCGATTGCGCGCGCTGAAGCTTTGACCGCCGTCCGCGGCTCCGAGGACTTCGCGGCCATCTCGGCGGCGTTCAAGCGGATCAAAAACATTCTGCGCCAGGCCGACGAGAAGGGGTTTGCCGTGCAGGCCGTGGATGGCATCAAGCTCGCGCCCGAGGCGCAGCAGCTGGCCGATGCTTCGGCCTTCCTGGCTCCCAAGGTGGATGCGCTGCGGAAGGAGCGCGCGTACTCGTCCGCCCTGGCGGAGATTGCCACGCTGCGACCGGTCGTGGACGCGTTCTTCGATAAGGTCATGGTGCTCGATCCCGACGAGACGGTGCGGGGCGCGCACCTGGTGCTGATCGAAAGTGTACTGAAGGGCTTCTCGGGGATCGCGGACTTCTCCGAAATTGTGACGTAAGACGGGTTCTTTCTTGCGGAGGTAGAGACCATCGTGCTGAACCTCTCTCGCCGTGTCCGCATCTGACTCGCTAATCATGGTTCCTCTCGGCAACAAAACCGCGCTCGTAACCGGCGGCGCCAGGCGCATCGGGCGGGCCATCGCCACCGTCCTCGCTGCGGCCGGCGCTGATGTGACGATTACCTATCGCACCTCAGCTGATGACGCCGTTGAGACCGTAGACGCGATCGAGCAACTGGGCCGCCGAGGCTTTGCCGTGGAATGCGATGTCCGCTCCGAATCCTCCGTGCGCGACGCAGTCGCCGCCGCTGTTGCGCGCCACGGCCGTATCGACATCCTCGTGAATAACGCCGGGGTCTACGAGAGCACGCCGCTTGATCAGATCTCTATTGCTCAATGGGACGCCATCTTCGAGACCAACACGCGCGGTCCGTTCCTTGTGGCGCGTGAGGCTCTGCCGCACCTGCGGGCAGCGCGCGGCCGCATTATCAACATCGGGTCGCTTGGCGGTATCAGGCCATGGGCCACGCACGCGCACTACTGCGCCTCAAAAGCCGGCCTGCACATGCTCACCCAGGCCATGGCCAAGGCGTGGGCGCCGGAGGTGGCCGTCAACTGCGTGGCGCCGGGTTGGATCGAGATGGAAGAAGAGAAAGGAAGCACCGATGCGGAACGCTTTGCTGCCAAAACGCCGCTGGAGCGCAATGGCACGTCCGACGATGTAGCCCGGGCGGTGCTCTACCTGGCCACAAACGCCAGCTTCATCTCCGGACAAATTCTGATCGTGGATGGCGGCCTGGGGCTCTAAGCATCATCGGCCTCTGCGCCAGTTCCAGAGAAAGGCGATGCAAAAGACGATGGCCATGACGAACAGAGAAGGGCCCACTCCCCCTGCTACGGCGCCAATGCCGGGTTGCCGCACTACGAGGTAGCGAACGTAGATCTGGAGTCCGAAGAGACAGAGCAGAACCGCAAGAAAGGCCGCACCCAGCCCGACCAGGAGACTCTGAAGGAAACGGGCAATCATTTCGTCGTCAGCGCGCCTACCATCGACTCGAAGATCTTCCACCCGTCGGCGGAGCCCAGGATCTGCTCGCTGGAGCGGTCGGGGTGGGGCATCATGCCCAGCACATTTCTGCCTTGGTTCAGGATTCCCGCAATATTGCCCAGCGAGCCATTCGGGTTGGCCTCCGGCGTGATCGCGCCCTCCGGCGTAGCGTAGCGGAAGACAATGCGATCTTCAGACTCAAGCCGTTGCAGCTCTTCCGGCGTGCAGAAGTAGTTGCCTTCCATGTGCCCGATGGGAATCTGCAGGACCTGCCCTTTTTCAAGCGTGCCGGTGAACGGAGTATTGGCCGTCTCCGTGCGCAGGTGCACCTGCTTGCAGATGTACTTCAGGCCCGCGTTGCGCATCAGCGCGCCCGGCAGCAAACCGGCCTCGGTAAGAATCTGAAAGCCGTTGCAAATGCCCAGCACCAGCCCTCCGCCCGCAGCGAACTTCTGCACCGCGCCCATTACTGGGGAGAAGCGCGCGATGGCCCCGGTGCGCAGGTAATCGCCGTAGGCAAACCCTCCCGGCACCAGCACCGCATCCACGCCCTGCAGATCCTCGGAGTCATGCCAGAGAAAGGTGACGGGCTGGCGGGCGATCGTCTCAATCACGTTGTAGGTGTCGTGGTCGCAATTCGAGCCGGGAAACACGAGGACGCCGAATTTCATACCTCTAGGTTATCAGTCCGCCTGCTTACCCCCGGCCCCCCGCACCTGGTCTACAACCACCTTGACCACATCGAGCGATTCCAGCCCGGTTCCAAACATCCGGCTATCGTCACGTAGACAGCCTGATTTCGCAGGGCTATACTTCCGCCCGGCGCGCCGGATGCGCGTCCAGCAAAACAGAAACCAGATTCCCCTTAATTCTCACTGTCTCACTTTGAGGACCAATCACATGGAATGCGTGATCCGTTGTGCCCGCGGCCTTTCAAGGCTCGCGTGCAGCGTTATGTGTGTTATCTTCTGCGCCGGCGTGCTGGTGCATGCGTTCGCGGCCGACCCTCCCATACCAGCGGGGTCAGTCAGGATTCACTACTATCGTCCCGACGGCAACTTCTCGGGATGGACGATGTGGACGTGGAATGCATCCACCGAGAACCAGACCACCTGGTGCTCGACAGAACTGAACCAGACGGGTACCGACAGCTACGGCGCCTACTGGGACGTAACCGTGAATCCGGCGTGGGGCACTCCGGTCGGCGATCTGGGATTCATCGTTCACAACTGCGCTCTGAACATCAAGGATCCCGGCCCCGACATGCACCTCAACATCCTCCTCTATAACGAGGCGTGGGTGATATCCGGCGATCCAACGGTTTACACGGTGCAGCCCACGCCGGCGCAACTGCTCAACGGCGTATTCCATCAGCAGCAGGCCTACTGGCTCGATCACCAGCGGCTCGCGATTCCAGCTTCCGCCTTTAGCTCGGCCTGGACCTACTATTTGAATTCGAGCCTGACCGGCGGGCTGCAGCTCGGCACATCGAGCGTGACCGGGGGCACTTCGATTGCCCTTGTTGCGGGAGGCGCATTGACCGCGGACGAGCTGGCGCGCTATCCGCAATTGGCGAGTTACGCAGTCCTCGAGATTCCACAGGGTACGCGCCAATCCACCATCAGGCAGGATCTTACCGGCGAAGTGGTTCTGTCGGCGGTCGACTCCACCAGCACGCTCAAGTACGCCACCGGCATCCAGATCGCCGGCGTGCTCGACGATCTCTACTACTACTCCGGGGCGCTTGGTGTGGTGATCAACTCGTCTGGCTACCCGGCCCCGGTTCAGATCAAGCTGTGGGCGCCGACGGCCCAGAGCGTATCGCTGCAGCTCTTCAACCAGCAGAGCGACACCACGCCGGAACAGATCATCCCCATGATCGAGAAGAATGGCGTGTGGACCGCCAACGGCGACAGAGACTGGATAGGGAAGTATTACCTCTACAGCGTCTCCGTCTATGTGCCTGCGGATCAGGCCGTGGATACCAATGTGACCACCGATCCATACTCGGTCGACATCGCTCTCAACGGAACCAAGAGCCGCATCACCGATCTTGACGACGACAGCACCAAGCCCGGTGGATGGGACGAGTCGAATGCGCCGCCGCTCCGCAGCGTGAGCGACATGAGCATCTACGAGCTGCACATCCGCGACTTCAGCGTCGCCGACGCCACGGTTCCGGCCGAGCATCGCGGAATGTATGACGCCTTCGCCGACAGGAATTCCAATGGCATGAAGCATCTTGAGGCCCTGGCGCACAGCGGTCTCAAGGCCGTTCACATCATGCCGTCGTTCCACATCGCCAGCATCAACGAAGACAAGTCGACGTGGCAGACCACAGGCGATCTGTCCAGCTACCCGCCGGACGGCACTCAGCAACAGGCCGCCGTCGCCGCCATCCAAAGCGCCGACGCCTACAACTGGGGTTACGATCCGGTCCACTACATGACGCCGGAGGGCAGCTATGCCATCGATCCCGACAACCGCGTGCTGGAATATCGCACCATGGTTGAGGGACTCCACTCCGCCGGTCTGCGCGTCATCCAGGACGTGGTGTTCAACCACACCAGCGCGTCCGGCGAAGGGCCGAACTCCAACCTCGACGAGGTCGTCCCCGGCTACTATCACCGCCTCGACGCCAACGGCGCGCTCGAGACCGGCTCTTGCTGCGCCGATACCGCCAGCGAGCATCGCATGATGGAGAAGCTGATGATCGACACGATTGTGCTCAATGCCAAAGAGTACAAGATCGACGGCTTCCGCTTCGATATCATGGGCTTCCACTTCACCTACAACATGCAGCACATCCAGCAGGCGCTCGCCAGCCTTACGCCGGAGAACTCCGGAGTCGATGGATCGAAGATCTATCTCTACGGAGAAGGCTTCAACTTCGGCGACACCTACAACAACCAGATCGGCCCGAATGCCAGCCAGGTGAACCTCTACGGCTTTGGCATCGGCACCTTCAACGACCGGATTCGCGACGGCATCCGCGGAGGCAGCCCGTTTACCGACGAGCGCGTGCAAGGCTTCGCGAGCGGTCTGTTTACCGATTCCAGCGCCTACACCAACGCCAACACTGCAACACCCGACCAGCTCAGCTCCTTGCTCCAGTACTCTGACTGGATCGACGTCGGCCTTACCGGCAACCTGCGCGACTACTCCTTCACAAGCAGTTCGGGAACCACCGTAACGGGCGCGCAGGTGAACTACAACGGCCAGCCCACGGGCTATACCAAGACTCCGATCGAAGCAGTGAACTACTGCTCCGTCCACGACAACCAGATCCTCTTCGACGCGTTGCAATTGAAGTCCAGCCTGGGCGACAACATTGCAACCCGCGCACGGCGCCAGGTCCTTGCCATGAGCCTCATCGAACTCGGACAGGGAATCCCCTTCTTCGCGGGCGGCGATGACATGCTGCGTTCTAAGGACATGGATCAGAACAGCTACGACTCCGGCGACTGGTTCAACAAGATCGACTGGTCGGGCCAAACCGCCAACTGGGCCATCGGCCTGCCCATCGCCAGCCAGAACGGCGGCCAGTGGTCCATCATGCAGCCTCTGTTGGCCAACGCCACATACACCCCGCAGCCAGCCAACATCGCCTCCACCACGGCCGCGTTCCAGGAGTTCCTGCGCATCCGCTACAGCTCTGGCCTCTTCCGCATGAACGGCCTCAACGACATCCAGAAGAACCTTGCGTTCCTCAACACCGGCCAGACCCAGACGCCCGGATTGATCGTCATGAAAATCGACGACAACTCCGGCGAGTACAACGGGTTCAATCACGTGCTGGTCGTCTTCAACGCAACCAGTTCGACAGTGGCCTTCAACAACGCTGCATTGGGCGGCATGCACTACCACCTGCACCCGGTCCAGCTCTCGTCGAGCGATCCAACAGTCCGGCAGTCAACCTTCAACCCCAAGACCGGCACCGTCAACGTTCCAGCTCTGACGACCGCAGTCTTTGTGCAGTAAACAGATCAATCCCCGAAGCAAACTAACCGCTTCGCACAGCTCAAACCGGCCGGGATCTTCCGGCCGGTTTCCTTTCGAGCGAGATTATGCAGGGATCGAAGCGGAGGCCATCGAAAGCGTAAGCACGGTAATGTCGTCTTCCTGCCCGAACGACTGCGCCGCCTCTGCCACTTCATGCGCGGGGTGCGTCGACAACTCCCGAGTGCGCTCGAACCCCAGTAGCTCGCCGCTAGGTTTCCGCGCTTCCACAACCCCATCCGTCACCAGCGTGAGCTGATTGTGATCCCGCAGCACCACGACAGTCTCGTGATATTCCCCAGACTCCGCTAGTCCGAGCGGCAGGCCGTTCTCCACCTCAATCTCGCGGCCATCGAGATAAGGCGCGATATGACCCGCGTTGGCCACCGTCAGCGTTCCGTTGGCATCCAGGCGCAGCACCAGGCACGTGGTGAACCCGCCCTGGCTGCGCGCCAGCATCCGGCGATTCATCGCCGTCAGTATCTCGCCCGGCGACTGCGTGTAGTAAGCCAGCGTGCGCAGCGTCCCCACCAGCAACGACACCGTCATGGCTGCCGGCATCCCCTTGCCGCTCACGTCGCCAATGGCGATCAACGCCCCGCCCGCCGCCAGAGGAATGATCTGGAAGAAGTCGCCGCCCACCTGCGCCGCAGGCTGATAAACCGTCTCCACGCTGAACCCCGGAATACTCGGCACCTCATTCGGAATAAGCACCTTCTGCACGGCGCGCGCGGCCTCGAGCTCCGACTCCAGCCGCTCCTCATCCTGCCGCGAGCGCGCATACCGCCGCACCAGGATCAGCAGCACTGCCAGCATCTCGAGATCGCCGACTAGCTGGAATGCGCTCAGGTTGAACGGCCACCTGGTGATGTGGTCAAGGAGCCCGCGGATCCATCCAGCCCAGGTTTGCGCGTAGAACAGGGGCAACACGGCAAGCGTCTCCATCGCGTCGCAGGCCAGCATCACGCAGTTGGGAATGAGGAGGAATTCGGCGTCCCGCTCGCGGCGCCGCGCGCCAATCCACAGAATGCCCACAACACAGGCCTGGGTCAGCAGACCCAACGCGGAGCTCAGAGACGGTATCGCCGCGCTTCGCGCGATGCCAAAGAAGCCGCTGATATCAACGAGCTTGGCGGCCCCCACCGACAGAACAGCAGTCCAGAAAAGACCGCCTCGCCGCTGGCGAAGAAACAAAACGTAAAAGACAAACTGCAGATAGTAGGCAAGAACCTCAACCGCCTCCGACGCAATCACGGCACTGGTGTAATGCGTCGGATAGAAGTTTGCGGCGAGGCTGATTCCCGCGAAGCCGGCCCAGAAGGCCTGGCTTACGCCCCACCACAGGTATTCGCGCTCGCGGCGGCGCAGAAGAAACAGCCCAATGCCGGCCAGCGCGGTAAAAAGATTGATCGCCACGTCAGAAACCCGTGCAGCAGACCGCCAGAATCTGTCGTGGATCTGGAGCTGCCGCCAGTTATCAAGAACGTCGGCATCGCCGATCCGGGGCGCGGTGACGAGCCCGCCCGCGCCGGAGCCCGCGTATCTGGGATCGAGCCAGACGCGAACGGCGATTTGCAGCGGCCCGCCCGCAGAGACCGCGTCAGGCGGAATAGCAAACAGCGAGTTCAATTGAATGTAGAAGCGCGGCCTTGGCGGAAGTTCGCCGATGTGCCCGATGAGGCGCCCGTTGACGAAGAACTGCGCGCTTTCGTCGACACCTGCCACATAGACGGCGAGCGCGCCGGGATGAGGAGGAAGCGTAACCTGCAGGCGATACCACGCAACGCCACCATACCCGCTGTAGCCCTGCTCGGACCACGACTTGCCGGCGGCCAGTAGTGACCACGACGAATCGTCGAACGTGGGACTGGCCCACGCGGGATCGTCACCAACGTGGAAGCGCCATGGGCCGACCAGCTGCGCCATCGGCACCCGGCCAGCGTTCAGGTCGACTACCTGGGCGACCGTCGCACCGGTCATGAGACACGAGATGAGCAGAAGGACGAGGTTTCGCAGGCGCATAGAGGGAACGCCGCGATGATTTCATGCAAGGGGAACAGATGCAAGTGGCTGCGCGGAACCCAACGTTTGGCTTTGCGGAAAAGACCTTCAGCTGTCGACGCGGCTCCAGCTCTTCGCGGCGCGCGGCTGAGAGCAGCGGTTGAGCACGGAAGTTAGTCCTCTAACCGATGGCAGCCACATCCAGAACCGCCCCGCTCAAATCCTCGCGCAGCGCCGGAGCCGTTCGCCTTAGCGCAATGATGCTGATGTCGTCCTGCTGCCCGTAGATCTGGATCACATCGGCAACCTCGGCCGCGGTTTTACCCGACTCCACAAGATCCTGGACACGCTCGAATCCGAAGAGCTCGCCGTTCGCATTCGCCGCTTCCGCCAGACCGTCCGACGTAATCACCACGCGGTCGCCGGTTTCAAACGTGAACGTGGCCACGGAGAACTCTGCTTCTTCAAAAACGCCAAGGGGCAAGGACCCTTCAACGGCAATGGGTTTGCCGTTCAGGTAGGGCGTGACATGGCCGGCGTTCGCGAGAGTGACTTTGCCGTCCGGGGAAATTCGCAGCGCGAGGCAGGTGGCCAGCGCCTCATTGCGGCCCAGCAAACGGCGGTTGAGAGCCTGCAGAATGGAGAGCGGATTGGTGGTGGCTTCAGACGTGCTGCGAATGGCTCCTACCAGCAGCGCCACCAGCATGCCCGCCTGCAGTCCTTTGCCGGCCACATCCCCCGCCACGACAACCAGGCTGCCGTCAAAGGGGTGCGGAATAAGCTGAAAAAAGTCGCCGCCAACCTGGCGGGCGGGCCGGTACTCGGTTTCAATTTCAAAGTTGGCAAAGCTGGTTCGCGCTTCAGGCAGGATGACGCGCTGCACCTCCTGCGCCTGCTTCACGTCCAGTGCCATGAGCCGCTGGCCGCGGATCGAAAGCACCAGCCGCCGAAGCAGCAACACGGCAAGCACAATCACAAGCAGCAGCGACGAGGCAACCGGAAGCGTGATCTGCACGCCGAAGGGGAACCACGTCGTCGGCACGCCCAGACTGCGGAGCTCGCGATGAAACTCGGCCGCTGTGGCCAGCAGCACGGCTGGCAGCACCAGCCAGCCTTCCAGGCCCTGCTCGCGAATTCCGTTGTAGACCGTGAAGATCAGAAACGCGGTCAGCAGCAGCCGCACGCTGAGCGAGACCGCGTGTGCAGCCACCGTTGCCGGACCGGAGACGACCGTGAAAAAGTAGTTCTGCACGATAGCCTGAGAAACAATCAGCACCAGCACCAGCGGGATAAGCGACCAGGGAATCCAGGTGGGGCGCCGTTGCCGGAACCAGGCTCGCCACACCATCACCCAACCGGCATACTGCAGAGAGAAGAGAGCAATCTCGTGCGAGAACTGGTCGTAACGCGAATTGACCAGCAGCGTCCACACCGACAGCGTGCCTGAAACCGCGTCCACCGCGATGATCAGCAGCAATCCGCCGATCCACAGGTACACGCGGTCAGAGCGATCAATCAACGTAAGGCTGAGTGCCACCAGGCCGAGAAGGCCGAAAAGGACCGCCTCGATCGGTACCCAGAGATAGGCGCGAATGAGTTCGTCGAAGGAAACCTGGTGCTGGGCGGAAATAGCAACGGCTTCTCCGAGCGACGGCACGCTCTCGAACCCGCCCACATCCGAGGCCTGATACAGGGTCTGCGGTCCCATCCACATGCGAAACGCGATGACATGCGTCGATCCGGACTGCGAAGGAGCCGACGGCGGCGGCAGCGGGAACATCAACGGCCGCGCGTAAAAGATGCCGGCGTCATGGGAAGTAAAGTCGCCGAAAGATCCCACGAACGCGCCGTTGTCGTAGATTTGGTAGGCGTCGTCCACCTGGGCAGGACCGGCCATCGCCAGCTGCACGTCGGGCCCGGAGTTCACTTGAACGCGGATGCGATACCAGGCATAGCCCCAATACCCGGCGTGGCCGCGGGTGGTCCAGCCAGGAATGTACCCGGAAGCTCCCGTGATCGGGCTCTGTTCGGTCGACTTGGGTGTCAGGTCGAGCGACTCCCACTTCGAATCATCAAAGCCCGGCTCGGCCCACAGCGGCCCGTTAGTGGCCGGATCAACCGGTGAGTCACCAATGGTGAACCTCCACGGCCTGTAGAGCGGCATGGCCGATTGGCCCAGCGTGATGTGAAGCGCCGAAGAAGCGCCGGCGTCTGCATGCGCGCCCGATTGCGGCCACGCACGGCCGCTGAGCACGCCAAAGTAAAGCAGAACTTGAAAAGCAAACAGCCTGCGACCACGACGCATGCCGGGAGACGCCTCCGGAAAAGGGGAAGAAACGCTACCAATATACGCCAGTGGAAGAGGCCTTCAGGAGGAAACGACTCAAGGTAACAAGCATGGGCAAGTGGCAGGACGATTCGTCCTGGTTGGCCGTGGCCCGAATTCAAAAAAGCAGACATTCAGTGGAAATCTTGTCAAGCCCTATGGCTGTTGAAAACCAGCTAACCAATAGCAAATAAAGTGCAAAATTTTCTAAAGTGATTGGTATCTATAGCCTCGAATCTGCTATACTGGTATCAGTCTGAAAAAGGACGCGACAGCAGGCCCGCCAAAAGCGGGCCATTTCTATTGGTCTAGTACCAAGGAAAGCGCCGAACAGGAGGACCGGCGCCTGTTCATTGTCCACCGCGCGTTGCCGACTGTGAGATAAATCACACTCGCGCATTTAGTAGCATGTAAACCCATGATTCCGATGATGATGTTCGATTTTTTATTTGCGCACAAAACTCAGCGCACAAAAAGCGAAAGCGGGATGGCGGTAGCCATCGCCTTGTAGCCGGCGGGCGACGGATGAAGATGGTCCCCGCAGTCGTAAAGAGGGAGAAGCCGGTCGAGCTGCTGCGGGTCGCGCACCACGGCGTCGAAGTCGATGACCGCGTCGAAATGGCCCGCCGCGCGGATCCAGGCATTCACGGCTTGCCGGTCAGCCTCGCTCAACGGACCAGGATGGTAGTAGCCGGAGCCCACATAAGGAGTAATGGTCGCGCCATAAACCTTCAGTCCGCGAGCGTGCGCGCGTGCAACGATCTGCTGATAGGCAGCCAGCACGCGCGCCACGAACGTTGCGTGGTCGGCGGGCGGAACTTCGCCGGTGCGGGCCAGGCCGCCGAGATCGTTGACGCCCTCGAAGACAATGAGCCACTCAACGCCCGCGGGCGCCAGGACATCGCGATCGAAGCGGGCGAGGGCGTTGGGGCCGAGGCCGTCGGTGAGCAGATGGTTGCCGCCGATCCCCTGGTTGGAGACGCCAATGTTCAGCCTGGCGGCCTGCAGCCGCTGCGCCAGCACGTCGGTCCAGCGGTCGTTGCCGTTGGTGGTGGCGCCGTGCCCGTCGGTGATGGAGTCGCCGAGGGCAACGATGGCAGCCGCGCCGGCAGGAGCTTCGACGTCGATGGCCGTCACGGTGTACCAGTGCTCCACCGACTTGGGTTCGGTGAGCGACGGCGCGCCGGCAAAGTCGCCGTGGACGTAGTACGAAGTGGCGCGCGATCCAGGATGTCCGGTCTCGCGAGCGGGCGGCACGGCAAGATGAAAGCTGACAGCCTGGTCGGACAAAGGCGCGACGTCGAAGGTGAGCGGGTCGGTGACGAACTCGGCGCCGGGCGGAATAAATACATCGGGGTTGCCGGCGAAGGTGAGTGGGTGATCGGTGGCAGGATCGATACCCGAAGATGAGGGCGAAACAGGACGAGCGATATGGGCCGACGCGATGTGGAGCGGCTCGGTTCCGAAGGTGTTGGAGAAGTGGACGCGAAGCACGGAACCGCCGAGGGAGACGTGGAAGATCTGGCGGAGCGTAGCGTCAGTCAGGTCTTCGGGAGCGAGCGCGTTGCCGGGCTCGGGAATCTGTTGCGACGCGCCCCATGTGGTGACCCAGTTGGCTGGAGTGGACTGCGTCTGCGCCCCACAGGTGAGAGCGCAAACGAAGAAGGCGAGTAAGAATTTGCGTGCAAGGCTCATGGGCGGCGTTTTAGTATTGGACCCGAATTAAATCGGTTTTCCAAGCCGCAAATGAGCATATCACCGAGGGAGTGTCCGCGTGTCTTTCCTGCTTAAATTGACGACTGCGATCTTTGCTTGCGCGCTAGCTTCTGCGGCGGGGCAGCCCGCTGCGGCGGGGCAGGAGCAGAAGCCGCCGGTGACATTTACCGCCGACCAGGATCACCAGAACATGATGGACCAGCTCGGGATCAAGGCGCTGCGACCGGGCCCGAGCGGCAACGAGAAGGCGCCCAATCACGCGAACTACGATGAATCGCTGGCAAACCCGTATCCCAATGTGCCCGATCCGCTGACGACGAACGACGGCCACAAGGTGACGACTGCTGACGTGTGGTGGAAAGAGCGGCGGCCCGAGATCGTGGAGGGGCTGGAGAAGTATGTGTACGGGCGCTTGCCAAAGGACGTGCCCAAGGTGACGTGGAAGGCGGGAATCGTCGATCGCGAATTCCTGGGGTTCACGCCGGTGACGGCCAGGGAACTATACGGCGAGGTGGACAACTCGTCGTATCCGGCGATCACGGTGAAGATGCACGCCATCGAGGTGCTGCCGGCGATGGCGCGCGGACCGGTGCCGGTGCTGATCATGTTCGGGCCGGCGCGCTTCCCGAATCCCAATGAGCCTCGCGGCGAAGAGCTGGCGCGGGTGAACAAGGCATTCCGGGATTTGCTGCTGCAACAGGATCCGTCGCTGAAGGAAGTGTTCGAGCGGCATCCGGCGTGGGAACCGTTGAAGGAGCCTCCTTTCTTTCAGAGGCCGGAGCTGAATGAAGACGGCGATCCGCCGAACATGTGGCAGCTGATCGCGGCGGGATGGGGTTTTGTGCTGTTTGACCCGGCCAGCGTGCAAGCCGATAACGGCGAGGGAATCACGCGGGGCATCATCGGGCTGGTGAACAAGGGCCAGCCCCGCACGCCGGAGGACTGGGGCGCGCTGCGGGCGTGGGGATGGGGCGCGGGCCGCGTGCTCGATTACCTGGAGACGGACAAGGCTGTCGACGCAAAACACGTGGGGATTGAGGGAGTGTCGCGGTACGGAAAAGCAGCCCTGGTGACGATGGGGTTCGACCAGCGGTTTGCGATGGTGCTGGTGGGATCGAGCGGCAAGGGCGGGGCGACGCTGCTGCGGCGGAACTGGGGCGAGGCGGTGGAGAGCCTGACGGGCGGCGAGTACTACTGGATGGCGGGGAACTTTATGAAGTACGGCGCCTCCGATGCGACCTTCGGCAAGATGACGCCCGGGGATATTCCGGTGGACTCGAATGAGCTGATTGCACTGTGCGCGCCAAGGTTGACGTTTATCAGCTACGGGATTCCGGAGAAGGGCGACGCGAAGTGGCTGGACCACGAAGGCAGCTTCATGGCGACAATCGACGCCAACCGCGTATGGAAGCTGCTGGGCGCCAAGGGGCTTGATCTGGGAACTGACTACCGCATCGCAGAAATGCCGCCGGTGAACGAGGGACATCTGGACGGGGAACTGGCCTGGCGGCAGCACGATGGCGGGCACACGGATGCGCCGAATATGAAGTGGTTCATTCAATGGGCGGATGCGCACATCGGGCGTGAGAAGCAGTGATGAAGCGATCAAGTGATCAAGTGATGGAGTGATCGAGAAGGCCTGCCGGGTGGCGAGCCTTTTTGCTGATGCTGGTATGGATTACTTTTCCTGCGCCGCTGCCAGCTTCTGTTCCAGTTCTTCGAGATTGTTGAGGAACCAGAGATGGGCGCCGCGATTGGATTCGCGGATGAATGCCTGGAGCGATTGGCTCTCGGAGGCTTCTTTGCTGAGGTCTCCAAGGATGGTGAGGCGAAGCTGGTAGTTGACGAACTTTTGCAGCAGGTCGCCGGCGAGACGCGTGTGGAGTTGAAAGAACTCCGGGGAAAAGCGGGCAGTGGGGACGACGACCATGTCGGCATGGTGAGAGCGGCCGTCGGCGATGAGGTCCATGATGGCGCGATCGTTGCTGAGGATGGGGCCTTCGGCGGGGTACTCGAGGATGCGGACGCTGTGGATGGTACGAGACTCGGACATGGGTTCAGGGTAGCGTGGTGTCGTGGTATCCCGCCCATGCGACCAAAAGCGCGTCGCATGGACGGGGCACGGCGCTTTTGTGGCCGCGGAAAACGAGAAAAAAGCACTTACCCGATAGACTCACGCCGCGGCGTTGGCGACGTGTCTTGCGCCTACGAGATGGTGGGATCATTGACGGCCTGGCGCAGGCGCAGATGCGACTCGCCCGTGAAACGGAGCTGCATGATGCGACCAACGGGATTGGCGAATTTTACCAGTGGATGACGCGGTCGAGAGATGGCTTCGATGGAGTAGGTGACGACTTCAGTGACCGGATCGAGCATGAGGAGAAAGCGTTCCCGGCCTTCTTCGACATGCATGGTGGTTGTGGCGTAGATGAAGCCGAAGAGGTAGGGAGTGCTGATGGTCTCGGTAATTCGACTGAGGCTCACGGACCACAGGCCGAGTGTGTGAGCCTCGATGGCAACGATACTTCCTGAACGGACCGGAACTTCAGGGTTGGCGACGCGCACCCAGCCGAGGTCGAATTGGGTCCACTGCGCAAAGGCTTCACGGGCACGTTCAAAGATTTCTGGTCCATGACCGAGTTCGGAATTCGACGCGTCGTGGACAAAGCCGCGCGGCGGCTCCGGTGCGATAGGACCGTCGAGCAGCGTAAGCAGAGCCGGCGTCGCGGGAGGCAAGCTGCGCGCGGCGACGATCTTTCGGTCGATTGCAGCCTGAGTTGGTCTGACGAGGGAGAACACGGGGTCAGTATGACAGAGAGATGCGAGTTGAAGGGATGGAAAGGCAGGACCAACCGGTGATCTTTTCGCTTCTCAGTGGAATGACAACTTTATTGTGAGGGAGCGAGGGTTCGTAGTGTCCCACCCAAGCGGCAAAACCTACGACGCCGCTTGGATGGGGCACAGGGTTTGGAGGCGAAAACTGGCCCCTTAGAATGACAGTTTGAGTTCGAGGCCTTTGCCGTTGTCGGGCACGAGCGCGGTGATGCGATGATGCTCGGGGTCGTAGCTGGTGGAGAGGGTTGAGGGGCTGGAGCCGTCGAGGGCAGAGTAGCTGGCTTCGCTGGCGGCTTTGGATGCGCCGTAGACCTCGATGGAGAAGAGCTTCCACCAGGGGTCGAAGTTTCCGTCGGGCGCGGTGACGGCCACGATGAGGCCCTGCGGCGAAAGGCGGCAGGTGAAGTTAAGGCGGCGGAAATCGCCTTTGCGAAAAGCAAAGCTGAGGCCGTCGTCGAGGTAGAGACTGCCTTTGCAGTCCTGGTTGAAGGTGTCGGGCGGGTAGACGCGGAGGGTCAGCGCGCCCTCGGGTTTTTCATCGGTGCTTTGGACCAGTGGCTGCTCGGGGACGATGGCGCCGGCGCGCGCGAAGACGGGCAGCGTGCTGAGACTGCGGTGAAGGTGCACGCCGGTGGGGGCGCTGATGGAGTTGTCGATGTTGCGGCGAGTGCCGGTGCCGTCGACGCGAGCGCCGGTCCAGTAGTCATACCAGCCGCCCGCGGGCAAAGTGACGAAGAGATCGTCGAGTTCGTCGGGATATGGGCTTTGCGCGATGAGCAAGCTGGAGCCGAGAAGAAATTCGTTGTCGATGGTGGGGTCGAGCGGCTGTTGGCTGTTCGGTGCGCTGGGGAACTCAAGGAAGAGCGGGCGCATGATGGGGATGCCGGTGCGGGTCATCTCCTCGGCGGTTGTGTAGATGTAGGGAAGGAGGCGGTAGCGCTCTTCGATGTAGCGGCGGCGGAGGTCGAGATCTTCAGGCGTGCCGTTTTCCCACGGCTCCTGCGGGTTGGTGCCCTTGGCGGTGTGATCACGGTCGATGGGCTGGAAGGCGGCGAGTTCGAGCCAACGGGTGAGGAGTTCAGGTTGGGGCGAGCCGGCGAATCCGCCGACATCGGCTCCGGCCATGGAGAACCCGCTGAGGCCGAGGTTGAGCAATTGCGGGATGGTTTGGCGAAGGTGGTTCCAGTTGCTGGAGTTGTCGCCGGTCCAGGTGGAGGCGTAGCGGTGACCGCCGGCGTAGCTTGCGCGGGTCATGACGAACGGGCGGCTGTCGGGAGAGAGCTTGAGAAGGCCCTCGTAGGTGCCCCGGGTGTTCTGCATGCCGAAGACGTTGTGAATTTCGAGATGCGAAGCGGTGCGGGTTGCGAAGCCGGGTTCTTCAATGCGGTGCTGCGCGTCGTCGGGCATGGTCTTGGAGGGAACTTCGAAGACGGCGGGTTCATTCATGTCGTTCCAGAACCCGGCCACGCCCTTGGCAACGAAGTCAGAGTAGAGCGTGCCCCACCAGTCGCGGGATTTCTTCTGCGTGAAGTCAGGAAAGACGGCTTTGCCTGGCCACACGACGCCGACGTAGGTTGAGCCGTCGGGATTCTTGACGAGGTGGTCGCCGGCGATGCCCTCGTCATAAGGTTTGTAGCCGGCGTTGGGCAGATCGGCGATGTGTAGGTCGGTAATGACAACGGTGCGCAGGTGTTCGGCACGCAGGTCCTTGATCATCTGATCGAATGTTGGAAAGCGCTCGGGATCAACGGTGAAGGGGCGATTCTTCAACTGATAGTCGATGTCGAGCCAGATGACGTCAGAGGGGATGCGCTCGCTGCGCAGGCGCGCGGCGATGCGGCGAACTTCGGACTCGGGGTAGTAGCTGTAGCGCGACTGCTGATAACCGAAGGCCCAGAGCGGTGGCATGGGCGTGTTGCCTGTGAGCCAGGCCCAGGATTGGACCACTGATTTGGGATCGGGACCGTAGAGGATGTAGCAATCGAGTGGGCCGTTCTCCGAGCCGAAGGAGTAGGCGTCGCGGTACTCCTTGTTGAAGTCGAAGGAGGTGCGCCAAGTGTTGTCGAGGAAGATGCCAGAGGCGACGCCTTTGTGGAGTGCGATGAACCAGGGGATGGATTTGTAGATGGGGTCGGTGGATTCCTGCCATCCGAAGGCATCGGTGTTCCAGTCGGTGAAGGCTTCGTTGCGGCGGTCGAGAGGACCCGGCTTGTCGCCGAGTCCGAAGTAGTGTTCGTCGAACGGCGAACGCAGGTATACGCGGAAGGAGTTGCCGTGGTACTCGATGGGCCGGTCAGGGAACTGCTCGGCGATGACGTGTCCGTCGTTATCGGTTACGTGAAGCTCGAGTGGGTCGCGATGAATGGTGACGCGAAGTTTGGCGGTTTTGAATCCGACGGAAGTGGAGGATGGATTCCGGGGTGACGTTGACGGCGGCGGTGCGGGCGGCGGGAAGCACAGCCCAGGAGGCGTCTTCAGGCAGCTGGCCGGCGGGGCCAACGCGCAGGCGCAGGATGTCATCACGAAGGGCGAGGATCTGCAGGACGGCGGGGCCGCAGTGAATTTCGATTCCGTTGGGGATGGGCCGGGAAGCGGTGACCCGGTCGAGCCGCACGAAGCCCGGCTTCTGCTGGGAGTCTGCGGTGGATTTCGCTTGTGTGGTTGCGGCTAAAAACAAGATTCCAAGTACAACAAAAGCAAACTGCCTTGCCCTTGGCACTCAGCACCTCATGGGAGCTAAATTGACCATCGCCAAGAAGGATACCGGAGTGTGTTGGGCGTGGCGAGGATATTGCAAGGTTTGTGCGAGGGGTTTGGAGCGAATCGGTGGTTCAGCGTTCTGGGAGATGTGCGGCTGACCTAGAATGGCGGGAGCGTGGGAAACTTGCGGATAGAGGGCTGAAAGCTTGGCGGGAATCGACAAGGCGGTAGCGCTGGTGGCGGAGTTTGCCAGAACGATGGTGTGCGTGTCGGCGCTCTCGGTATTGGGCATAATTGGGGCTGGGACGACGGCGCGTGCGGCGCAGGCTGCTGCGACCGCGCAGGCTGCTGCAAGCGATCACGAGCTGCGCGGCGTGGTCCGGGATGCGGAAGGAAGGCCGGTAGCTGGGGCAACGGTTCGGCTGTTGCGCAAGAGCGATCGGCGCGCGATGGAAACGACATCGGCTACGGATGGTTCGTTTGTGTTTGCGACCGGGGCAGAGGGAGCCCTTCTGCTAAGTGCGCACAACGGGGCGATGCAAAGCGGCGATGTGGACATTGAGGCAAGTGATCCACGCCGAGGTTCAGGTGTGCAGGGCGTGATCTTAACGCTGATTGGAGACGCTTCCGCGCTGGCAGCGCAGCCTATGGAGTTCAGCGATTCGCCGAGCTTTTCGATTGCCGCTGTCACGGATTGGACGGCAGCCGGCGGACACGGATCAGACGCGATTCTGCGGACCAGCGAGTCACTGAATCGCGAGGCGGTGCAGCTGAAGGCGACTGAGCCGGCGGGGATGTTTGCGGCCGTGGATCCGGCAATGAAGGAGGCGATGGCGCTTGAGGCTGCCGGGCAATTTGTGGAGGCTCGCCGGATTGCAGGCGATCAGTTGGCAAAGAAGCCGATCGCGGAATGGCTGCGGTTTGCCGGTGCCCTGGATGAGAAGCTGGGCGACCCGGTGGCCGCAGTGAATGAACTTGAGCGCGCGGCGCACGAGGATGGCAGCGAGGAAAGCTACTTTGCGTGGGGGTCGGAGTTGCTGCTGCACCGGGCGATCTGGCAGGCAAAGGATGTGTTCGGTGCGGGAGCCCAGCGCTATCCCAAGTCGGCGCGTATGTTGACGGCGCTGGGAGCGGCGCTATTCGCATGCGCGTTATATGATGACGCGGCGCAGAAGCTTTGCGAGGCAGCCGATCTGAAACCGGACTGGGAGGAGCCATACGTCTTTCTAGGCAAGGCGGAGATAGCCAGCCCGAATCCTCTGCGTTGCGCGGAGCAGAAGTTGGCGGAGTTTGCAATGCGGCAGCCGGAGAACCCGCTGGCAAGTTATTACCACGCGATGGCTATTTGGAAGCAGAATGGGCGATCGACTGACCCGCAGGTTTTGGGCGAGGTAGAGGCACTGCTGAAGAAGGCCATTATGTTGGACTCGAAGTGCAGCGATGCTTATCTGCAACTCGGGAATTTGAACGTGTCGCGGCACGAAAACACAAAGGCGATTGCGAGTTATCAGAAGGCAGTTCAATCGAATCCTGAGTTTGCGGACGCGCACTACCGGCTCGGGCTGGCTTACGATCGCGCTGGAGATAAAGAGAACGCCGCGCGTGAGTTTGCGATTCACGAGAAGCTGGATAAGCAGCAGGCCGCCGAAGTGGAGCGGGAGCGCCGGGAAGTGAAGCAGTTTCTGGTGCAGGGAAGTGTCACCGGGCCGACTAACCCTTAACTTGCGGTTTGTATGTGGCCACGATACCTTCACCCTCGCGAATAGTGAGAATCTGGTTAGGTTTAACCTGCGTAAAGCGCTCGACCTTCTGAGTAGTCGGCCATTTGATTTCGATCGCGTCGATGATAGTGGCGGCGCCCACGCCGAAATGAAGTCGAAGGTCGTTCTGCGACATCACGCTGGTGCCACTGTGCACCTCGTCCATTTGGATGTGCTTGCCGGTAATGATGCGGGCGCGGGCCCCGATTGCCGTGCGATTGCACCTGGTGCCGACCAGCTTGAGCTTGATCCAGTTCTGACGGTTTCCACCTTCGTTATGCAACAAGGAGGGAAGGTCGTTCATGTTCAGGATGAGGGCGTCCATGCCGCCGTCGTTGTCGTAGTCGCCAAATGCGGCGCCACGGCTGGAGAAGCGCTCCGTGATTCCGGGGCCCATTTCGGCTGAAACATCTTTGAACTTGCCGTTGCCCAGATTTTTGTAGACGAGACGCTGATTTTTGAAGGTCTCGCCGAAGTTATAGTGATCGATTTCGGGGTAGACGTGGCCGTTGACCTGGATGATATCGGGCCAGCCATCGTTGTCATAGTCGATAAATGCGCAGCCCCAGGCAACGTACTTGTTGTTGATTCCAATGCCGGAGTTGAACGACAGCTCAGTGAAGGTGCCGTCCCCATTGTTGTGGTATAAGTCGCTGGTATCATCGGCAAAATTTGTTTTAAAGATATCGAACCAGCCGTCGCAGTCATAATCGGCAACTCCGACGCCCATACCCGCCTGTTCGTGACCATCGTCGTTGTACGCGCAGCCGGCGATGACGGCGACATCCGTAAAGGTACCGTCATGATTGTTTTGGAAGAGGATGCTTGGCTCTGAGTCAACCGCGACATATATATCGGGCCAGCCGTCGTTGTCGAAGTCGTAGGATACGGCAGTGATGGAATAGCGCGGGCCGGGCTTATGGATGCCGGCCTTCTCCGTGACGTCAGTAAAGGTGCCATCGCCGTTGTTGTGATACAGAATGTTGATATCGCCAGGGAGGCCGCGGGGGCCGCACATGGTTGGAACGCCCTTCCACTGGCAGAAAGTCTCGCTGTCGAGCTTGATGGGAACGTCGGGGTCCAACTTGACAAAGTTGCAGACGAACAAATCGAGATGGCCGTCACGATCGTAGTCCAGGAACGTGGAACCCGTGCCCCAGCGGCCCTTTGCCTGGGCGAGGCCTGCCTTCTGAGTTACATCGGAAAACGTGCCGTTTCCGTTGTTATGAAAAAGGATGTTATGACCCCAGAAGGTGCAGAACAGGTCGTCCCATCCATCATTGTCATAGTCACCGACACAGATTCCAGTCTGCCAGCCGCTACGTCCGAGGCCTGATTTCTCGGTCACATCAGTAAATGTTCCGTCGCGATTGTTTTTGTAGAGGTGGGTGGTTGGCTCCTTACCCTTAGGCCACTGTTCGTCGAGGCGGCTGCCATTCGTGAGGTAGATATCGAGCCAGCCATCCTGATCATAGTCAAAGAAAGCGATCCCGCTGCCTTTCGTCTCAATAATGACGCGCTTCTTGTCGACTCCGCCCCACACGTTGGGCGTGTGAAGGCCGGCTTTCTCGGCAACATCGATGAACTGCACCGGAGAGGAAGGAGCCGATGTAACCGCGGCATGGACTAAGTTGCGATTCCAACGCCAGAGCGGGGTTGCGAGCACATCGAGCAACGTGCCGCCGAGCAGGAACATCGAGGAACCGATAAACCGTCGCCGGGGAATCATCATGATCGCGTGTGATCTTCTGAGCCTTTCCTGCTTTTGAGCGGATTGGAGGAGCGCAACCTGTAATTCATTTCGGCGTGACCTTGGGGAATGGATGAGGCACGATGCCTTGACCTTCTTTGACGGCAAGGATGGAGTCTATCGGTGGAGCAGCCAGGTGGTCGATCTGCCCGCTCGGCCAAGTGATCACGAGCGAGTCAATTTTTGTGCGTTTGCCGAGCCCGAAGTGAATACGAGGGTCACTGGCCGACATGTAACTTGTGCCGCCCTTTGCCTGATCAACGCGCACCATGTCTCCGGCTGTCAGCTTGAGCACCGTGCCGATCCCGTCGCGGTTCGATTTGGTGCCGATCAACAGCACCTCGCTCCAATGGTTTGCCGTTGATCCATCGTTGCGGAGGAGCTCGGGAGCGTCTCCGCGGCAGTTGACGGCTATACCGACAGCTCCATTGTTGAAGAAGTCGGCAGTAGCCAGTCCGCGTGCCGCCATAGGGCGATTGAAGTCGGGCCCCAGCGCGTCTGAGGACTTTTCAAAGTGGCCCTTTCCAAGATTATGGAACATGACGAGCGGCTCTTTGTAGGAGACCAGGCTGTGATAGAGGCTCACGTTGTCAACCATGGCTCCGTTGGCCTGGACAATATCGGGCCAGCCGTCATTGTCGTAGTCGATGAATTTGGCGGCGACACCACTGAGCAGCATTGCTTTGTTTCCAATGCCCGAGCTATAGGTCGCGTCAGTGAAGGTGGTATCGCCGTTGTTGTGGTAGAGACGGTTCAGCTCAAAGTCGAGATGAGTGATGTATACGTCGAGCAAGCCATCGCCGTCGACGTCGGCGGCATCGATGCCCATGCCTGCTTCATAACGGCCGTCCTCGCTTGCCGCAAGGCCGGATATGAGAGAGACGTCGGTGAAGGTGCCGTCGTGATTGTTTTGAAAAAAGAAGTTCGGCCAGGTGTCGTTGGCGATGGCGATATCGGGCCAGCCGTCGCCGTTGAAGTCGGCAAGCACCACGCCCATACCCTTTGACTCGGGGATGCCCACACCCGATTTCACGCTGACATCTGTGAATGTTCCGTCATGATTATTGTGATACAGCTTTGTCTTCTGGCCCTTGTAGTTATTGGGATTGCAGTAGGAGCGGTACCCCGGCTTCTTTTCGCCGCACCAGATGTTGTTTTTCGGACTCCAGTCAAGATAGTTGGTCACGACTAAGTCGAGATAGCCATCCTTGTCGTAATCGAACCAGCCAGCGCTCGTAGACCATTGGCCTTCATCTGCAACGTCTGCTTTGGTGGTGACGTCAGTGAAGGTACCGTTGCCATTGTTGTGGTAGAGAATGGCGCTACCGTATCCGGTGACATAGAGATCGGGATAACCATCGTTATCAAAATCGCCGACGGCAACTCCCTGGCCGTAGTGGCCTTCGCCGCCGAGCCCGGCTTTCAACGTCACGTCGGTGAAGGTTCCGTCGCCATTGTTGTGATACAGAGCGGAGCGCAGGGGATGAGATGGGGTGTAGGCTTCCGTTGCTGCCGACTGCACAAAGTAGATATCCATGAGCCCGTCCTGGTCATAGTCGAGAAAGGCGACGCCAGTGCCCATGGTTTCGAGGTAGTACTTCTCTTCGGTCTGTGTCGAGTCTTGAACAAAGGTAATTCCCGCGGACTGGCGAATGTCGGTGAAGCGAACAGAAACAGAAGCGTCATTCGGCTTTTGCGGTTGTTGCGAGCCGCCGGTGAATGGAGTCGTCGAAGCCGCCAGGAGAAACATCGCGCAGAGGCGCCCGAATACCGAAATCATAGGGTTCGATCCGCGAGAGACAAGGCGAGCTGAAGGAACTGTTCTCGCGCTTCACTGTTCATTGCCTGCGCATGAGGGTTGGAAGAGGCGGCCGCCTGATCGAGCGCCTGTTCTATGCGGCTGATATCGAGTGCGCCGTTTGCAGTGCTGCTTTTGAACCGGTTCAGCACTTCCTTTGCTCTATCGATCTGGCCACTTTGAAAGTAGAAGACTCCTAAAGTCGAGTAACCACCGGGCCATTCGGGCAACAGATCAACGGCGCGCTCGAGTTGCTCCGCAGCCTGAGCGTCGTTACCATCGAGGGCGGAAATGATTCCGAGTCCCCAGAAGATCTTTCCAGAGCCGGGAACGCGTTGCTGCGCTTTCAGGAGAGTTTCTTTCGCGCCTTTACGATCGTCTGCGCGCAGCTGGACCAGCGCGAGCGAGAGGTAATCCTGGTCATTGTCAGGATTGCGTATAAGGGCATCGCGGTAAATAGCAGAAGCATGTTCGGCGTCGCCTGTGTGTGCATAGATATCGCCGAGTAATGCCAGATATGCGTCATCTTTCTGCCCTTGAGATGAAACCTTCGTAGCCGCCTCGAGCGCCTGCGGATAGTGGCGTGCGCGGAAGAGTGCATCGGCCAGGTCGAACCTGACATCGTCGGCACCGGGATTGACTTGAAGAGCGGCCTGAAAGTGTTCAATCGCGGCGTCGTACAGATGATAGCGGGCAAGCAGTACACCGGCCCCTGTAAGGGTGCGGAAGTCGCCCTCGCTGACTTTATCAAGTTGTGCGATCGTATCCTTTGCCTTATCGAGCTTTCCTGACTTGAGGTACGCCTCAGCGAGCAGATACAAGTCTTCGACCTGGTCGGGGTGCTGTTTGATGCGTTCGTTGAGCTGACCAATGTCGAGTTGGTCGCGCTGTGGAGCGGTCAATTGCGATCGGTTTTGGAGAAAATCGAAGAGATGCTGATAGGGAAGCGGCCCTGAGGATGCCGAGGCTGATTCGGAGAGAGTTTTGAAGACTGCCAGGTCGCGCTCGGCAGCGGTTGTATTGTGAAGGCTGCGCTCGACCATAGCCAGCTTGTAATATCCGGTAGCCGGGTCGCGGCTCACCTTGACATAGTGGCGCAACAAATCGGCTGCTTCCTGGGTTTTTTTCGCGGCAATCCGCAAGTTAGCAAGTTCAAGGAGGGCATCGGCAAAGTCGGGGTTCGCCTGCAAGGCTTTTTGCAGATACGATTCCGCCGCGGCTGCGTCTCCCTGCCGCGCGGCAATGTATCCGAGATTGAAGAGGCACAGGCTGTTGTTCCGATCGAGCTTCAATCCCTGTTGAAACTGCTGTATTGCTTCGTCGAAGCGGCCAAGGTTGCGGTATGAGAGGCCCAGAAATGCATGAGATCGTGCGGAACCCTCTACTTGAATCAGCGTGTTGAAGATCTCGATGGCTTTCTCGGTTTTGCCCGCCATGAAGTAGCTTTCGCCGAGCGCGGCAAGAAGGTCTGGGCGGCGCGGCGCAGATTGCAGGCCGGATTCGAGCAGCGGAATTGCATCTTCAAAGTAGTTTTGCGACATGCTGATGCGAGCCATGAGGAAAACAATGTCGATGTTGTCAGGAGCGGCCTTGCGCGCGCGAATGAGCAAATCAAGCGCATCGAGAGGGCGCGATTGATCCACGTCGACTTGCGCCATGAGGTAGAGAGTCTCGGGCGAGTCAGGCTTAGCTCGCAGAGCGCGCGCAAGAACAGCTTGCGCGCCGGCAAGATCCCCACCTCGGTATAAGTCCTGTCCGAGGTTGAAGAGAATCTCGAATGTACCGGGCTGAAGGGCGTCGGCCTTCTCCAACTCCAGTTGAGCCGGTTTGTATTGTTTCTCAGAGGCGAGCAGGATTCCGAGCGAGAAATGGGCTTGCACGTTACTGGGCTGATCGGAGGAGAGGGCGTTGGCCTCACGCAGTGCCTGGGCAACTTGCTTCGTTTCAAAGAATGCGCGAACCAGCTGCAAACGCGCTACAGGTTCCAGCGGATGTACCTGCTGAAACTGGGGAATCGCGAGCTGAGGCGATCCTTTCATCATCAGCAGGACCCCGAGGTTGTAATGTGCGTCGCGATTGCGGGGATCGAGTCGTAGAACATCCCGAAATTCCGTCTCTGCGAGGTCTACCTTTTTTTCGACAACGTAAAGGCTGCCCAAATTATTGCGCGTGCGTGTTGAATCCGGTTTGAGTTTCAGCGCGTTTCGAAACGAAGATTCGGCGGCGGGGTAATCCTGCAGATCGCCCTCGATCATCCCCAGCAGATTGTAGGCATCTGCGTTGGAGGGATTGCGTCGGATCTCCGCGGTCGCCTGTGTCCTGGCTTCGTCCAGGCGGTTCTCACTGATGAGAAGCTCGATTTGTGCGAGAGGGGAATCCTGGTCAGGAGCGCCGCCCTGAGCGAATATGCGCACGACGGCCGCCAGCAGAAGTAAACAGACGACCTGTCTTGACCTCATGATTCCGCTCCAGGGGCATCCGATGTCCGGGAACATCGCTCTCGCACAGGTTGAACCTGCAATCGTAGCGGTCATTGTAGCAATTCCAGCGCTTGCTTCGCGTTGGGGTTATCGGGCTGCACTTGCAGCAGGTCGCGAAGCACCTGGCGGGCGCGGCCCTTGTCATTCTGGATGGCGTAGAGACGTGCCAGGTTCAGGTAGGACTGGTCGAATTGTGGCGATATGCGGATTCCAGTTTTGAACTGCTCTTCTGCCTTTGCGTAATCCTGCTGGCGAACAAAGACGATGCCCAAGTTGTTCAAGGCCTCGGGATAGTCCGGGCGGAGGTCGAGAGCTCGTTGAAGGTAAATCGATGCGGATTGTATCTGGTTCTGTTGTGCGTAGAGCATTCCCAGGCTGTAATTGATCTCCGGGTCATCAGGCAAGAGCGATAATGCGCGCGTGAGGGATGCGCTGGCTTTTTCGAAATTTTTCTGCTTGCGATAAACATTGCCGAGGTTCAATAAAGCGACGGCATAGTTGGGGCGCTGGGCGAGGCAACGATTCAGGTAGTCGATAGCTTCGTCGAAGTTGCCTTCCTCGGCAGCCAGCATTCCCAGGTTATTCCAGGCTTCGGGATAATCCTGACGGAGCTTGACTGTTTGTTCGAGATAGGTGCGGGCCTCCCTCAGGTTGTGGCGTTGGAGGCTTAATGTCCCGAGGTTGTAATACGCGTCGACATTATCGGGCTTAGTTGCGAGCACCTGTTTGAACGACTCCGCCGCCTGATCAAGATAGCCGTGTTGAAACATCGCAACGCCGTAGGTGAAGTCGTTTCGAGCGAAACGGCCCTGCACAAGAACGCCTGAGAAGGGAAGCGCTGCGCGTGTGCGGTCCGCGTTGCTGGTTGGGATGGATTGCACGTCAGCGAAAAGGTGATCAGGACGAACTTCATCCTGGTAGACCTTGACGATTGCGCCTTCATCATCAAGCAGAAGCCCAGTTGGCAGAGTGAGGTCGCGGCGGCGTTCGAAAAGATACCGGTAGACAATGTTATAGATGCCTGCGATCTCATCCGTTGCAAAGAGGATAGGAAAAGTGAAGTGCGTGGCGGATGCGATAGACCGCGCCTGATCGCGGCCCGATGTCTCGTCTAGATTGATGGCCATTATTTCCAGACGCGCTGTTTGCGTTCGAGATATATGGGCCTGGAGCGCATGCAGAGTTTCAAGGCTGCGCGCGCTTGCTTGTGACCAGAAGAGAAGCAGAACAGGTGCGCCCCGCAAAGAACTCAAGTTATGGGTTGCGCCAGTGAGATCGGGCAGCGAAAACTCCGGTGCCTTCAGAGGCTGAATAAGCCATGTCTCCACATCGTCGGGAAGTGGTTCGGGAATTGGTTCCGGTGCGGGGCGTGTGAATGCTGAGATTGCGGACGAAAGGCACAGTCTGGAATGTGTTCGATCCTTCTTCAAGAGAGATGCGGTGATTTGCAGGCAGTTTTTCAAAGACCTGCGAAAGGCCGCTGGGCCAGCGAATTTCGACCTTGAGAACGCTGACTGCTTCGCCGATTCCAAAGAACAATTCCTTGGAGTGCTGCGATAGGAATCCTGTGCCCGCCTGCAAATATTTGGTTTGCCGTATCCCGCCGGCTTCCACCGTGATGGCCGCGCCGATCGCGTCGCGATTGCTGTTGTGCCCACGAAGGCGAAAGCAGATGCATGCACCGATGTTCTTCATCGCGTTGTGCAGCACGCGAATCTGGGGAGCATTGCGGTTCTTGAGCACGACTTCGAGCCTGCCGTCGTGATCAATGTCGGCAAGCGCGAAGGCGCGGCTGTCTTCAAGGAAATCGAGACCGACGGCTCCCGAAGCCTCAGCAAAAGTGCCGCCGCCGCTGTTGAGAAACGCCACGTTTCGGGCGCAGCCATGCCAGGTGTGGTCGGAACGAACAAGTTCGTTGATTGCATTCCAACCGCGCTCATAGGCCAGCGATGGCGTGACGTCTTCGGGTGATTTCGCTACGACCTGGCGCCAGAAAAAACCGGCGAGGTCCTGGCGGTCAGGTCCTGAGAGATACCCGTTGGCGACATAGAGATCGGAGAGGCCGTCGTGATCGAAGTCCCAGAAGTCGGACGACCATGACCATCGTCCCATTTCAACGCCGGCTTGTTGACCAACGTTTTCAAACGGCCGTTGCCCTTGTTGTGATAAAGGGCATTGCCGCGCGCGTGACGCTGGTATAGTTCGCGAATGGCTGGAGACGCATCTGTGTGAAATTGCGGTTGGCCGGAGACCCTCTGTCCGGCAGCCTCCCACATGCTGGGGACATAGATATCCTGGTGCCCGTCGTTGTCGTAGTCGCACCAGCAGCAACCCATGCCTGCTCCCACGCCTTCGACGTGCGCCTCGCGCGATGCCACGCGGAAAGTGCCGTCGCCGTTGTTGCGATAGAGCTGCGAACTGCCGAAGTCGTTGGCGACAAAGAGATCGGGCCGGCCATCGTTGTTGGCATCGCCCCATGCGCAGGCAAAGCTGTAGCGATCGTTGTCCGCGTTCATTCCCGCAGCTTCGGTCGTCTCTACAAAGCTGCCAGTCGCCTTCGTTGTGGAAGAGGCAGTTGGGTGGACCATTGCGCGCATCGTAGTAGGGGATAGGGTAGTGATATTGATCGAGCCCCAGGTAGTACATGTAAGTGCAGAAGATAGATATCGAGGCGCCCGTCGCGAGTCGTAATCGGCTATTGCGGCATGCGTGAAGGTTCCCTGAGGAGGCTGCGTCGAACCGGAAGGCATCGCGCTTGAGGGTAAATGTGCCGTCTCCACTGATTGACGAAGAGCAAGCGGCCCTGTTCCGCAAACGACCAGCAGATCCTGCAGGCCACGATTGTCGAAGTCCGCAAACAGTGCGCATGCGGTGCCGTCGAGCACGCCAACTCCGGCCTTTTCAGTCACATCTTCGAAAGTGCCGTCCCCGCGATTTCGATAGAGACGATTGGGCAGGCCGGCCGGCTGGCAAACGTACAGATCATCGAATCCGTCGTTGTCGTAGTCGCCTGCGGCGACGCCGTTGTTGCAGTAGACGTCGACGCCCACGGCTCCGTCGAGAGTGGTGCGCCAGTGGTCGGCGCCGCGGAGAAGTTGCTTCCGATATGAGTCAGCTCGCGCCGAGTGCAGCGGAGTCACATCGACGAAGACGGGGGCAGTTGAGCCGTGCAAACCGTCTCTTCGCTCGCCTCCCATCGACGCGCCTCCATCATGCGATTCGTCTTTGTGACCACTCCATGTGCCACGAACCGATGCGTTCTTCGCGCTGACCATCCTTTCGACCCAGCGACGAGGTCGTACCGGACTGCGATGCGCACGGCGAGAGGAGATGCCGCGATCGCTCGATTCCATAGATCTCGAATTCGGCGGTCTCGACCTTTGCGAGAGTCACCAGCCAGGCTCCGAAGCGAGGAAATGCTCACGGCCCCGCGCGCGGCGCCGCAAACTGCCGCTTCGATCGACCTCGATTCCGAAGCCGGAACGTAACGGTTCTCTTCTGGCGGTATCAGCGACGAAGCGATTCGATCGGCAGGGTCCAGCAGGACTGCCAGATCGCGAACTTGCCCGGAGGGACGTCTGTAGCGAGCTCGCCCCATCCCCCGAGGGTTGCCTCAATCTCGATAGCATATTTTTCGGTGATGTATTCGTCTGAGCCCGGGGTAACGAGGCGAAAAACATCGGCCAGCGGCGATTTGGCGGGGTAATGCGGTACGAAGCGCATATCCGACAACGAGAATGGACCCTCTGCCAGCACTCGCTCATGACCATAGCCCGAGGAAGCGAGGAGCCCCAGAAGAGGGCGCGGGGCGCAGCAAAAGAGGAGCCAACGCCAAAGCTTTTGAGAATTTCGCGCCGGGAAAATTGCACGGCATTTCGTTTTCTGGTCGCGACATGATTCCAGGTAAGGCCGTGGTGCGGGCGAGATGTCGGAATCATAGCACTCGACCTGAACCGCGGCCGGTTTCCCTGCAAGGCAGCCGAGACCGATCGGGCTAAAGGCAAATTTGCTGAGTGACATGCCTAGAAAGGTCTGAAGGCTTTTGGCCGCGATCTGTGGAGTGCACCGTGGGAGACCATCGCCATTAGGGCATTATGGCTACGGAATAACGTTATCTTAACGTGCAATACCGATCGCAGAGTGAGCTCAAATGCTAAGTATTGTCAATGCAAGCAGCAGGACGCCGTTCTGTCGAGGCCGTAAATAGTGCGACATCCACCTTTTGGTTGACAAATGACGGGCGAATGGACTAGGCTTCTCGGACTCGAAATAGTAACCGTTTACACCGAGCGTATTTCAATGTTGCAAGGCATTCCCCAACCATCGGAAAAGCAAGGCGCATCCAGAAGTAACAAGAGGGAACTGAACGGAGGATATTCGGATGGGCCGTGAACGCAACACGCTTGCTCGCTAGAACGTTTTTCATCTATGACCCTCACGATGTTCTGTCTTTCTCCTCGTCCAACCATCGTGTTCACGGGCAGGTCGATGAAGGAGCAATCACCGGAACAGTGCAGATGCCACGGCGCCGTTGTGCCCAATGCACAGGTCACTCTCTTGAACACTGACCAGGGAATCACGCTTGAAACCAAATCGAACGCGAGTGGCGGCTACACATTTTCTCCGGTAAGGGCCGGTCACTACTCGATTACGGTGACGGCGCAGGGCTTCGCCAAGACCACGCAAAAGAACATCGACGTAAACGTAGCGCAAGCCCTACCGGTGAATCTCCAGCTTAAGCTGGGCGCAGCGACGGAGACCGTCGAAGTGAATACGGCGCCCCGCTGTTGCAGACGGAAGAGGCTTCGGTTGGCCAGGTGATCGGCGAGCAGGAAGTGAATAACCTGCCTCTCAATGGCCGCAACTTCACCTTCCTCGCGCAGCTGGGCGCGGGCATGCAGACGCCCCAGGCCGATACGCGCGGCAATGCGGCTTCAGGCGCCTTTTCGGCCAACGGTCTTCGTCCCGCGCAGAACAACTACCTGCTTGATGGCATCGACAACAACTCCAACGCCGTCGACTTCCTGAACGGAACCAACTTTGTGATTCTGCCTCCGGTAGACGCGATTCAGGAGTTCAAGGTGCAGACCGCCGACTTCAGCGCGGAACTGGGCCGCTCGGCCGGCGCGGTGCTGAACGCCACCATCAAGTCGGGAACCAACAGCATCCATGGCGCGGCCTGGGAGTTCTTCCGCAACGACAAGCTCGACGCCGCCGACTACTTTGAAAACAACACGGGCATCAAGAAGGGCGAACTGCGGCAGAACCAATTTGGCGCTTCGATCGGCGGCCCCATTATCAAGAACAAGGTCTTCTTCTTCGGCGATTACGAGGGATTGCGGCGCGTGCAGGGTACGGCCGAGAACGGCAACGTTCCCACCGCCTGATGCGGAGCAGCGGCTATACGAATCTCTCAGACATTCTCGCCTTCAACGCGGGACCCGGACGGACGGTCTGGGTCGCACCATTCAGAAGGGCACGGTCCTCGACCCGGCCACGACTCGCTTTGTTGCCGCAGGGCGCTGTGGACCCGGTTTCCGGCATCGCCAATACGACCGCCAGCGACGGTTATGTGCGCGATCCGTTCGGCACCTGCGGAGCCAGCACCACAAACTTCACGCTGCAACCTGCCCCGGCCTGAACCAACTTCCGGCCGAATCGCATCGATCCGAATCGCGGTCAAGATTTTGAACCTCTTCCCGGCGCCGAACTCCGGCCTGCAGACCTACGCGAACAGCCCGAACCTTTTTGAGCATCGCAACCATTTCGATGTCCGCGGTGACGTGAACCCCAACGAGAAGGACCAGATCTTCGTCCGCTTCAGCTACTCCGATGATCCGCATTACATCCCGGGTATCTTCGGCGGCATCGCGGACGGCGGAAGCTTCGATCAGGGCATGCAGACCGCCAAGTCCGACCAGGCGGTGGCGGGATATACCCACGTGTTCACTCCCAATACCATCAACCAGGTGCGCGCGGGCTTCGCTCATCTGCACACCACTCGCTTCGGACCGGAAGGGACAGTCAGAACGGAATTCCGGCCAGTTTGGCATCCAGGGCATTCCGCAGGGCCAGGAAAACGGCGGCCTCCCCGCATTCGGCATCGGCAACCTTGCAGCTGGGCAGCAACTCCTTCCTGCCATCTGACGAAGTGAGCCAGACCCTCCAGGTTACCGACGACTTCACCAAGATCTACGGCAAGCACAGCTTCAAGATGGGCATCGAATACCAGAACGTGAAGTTCTCTACCCTGCAGCCCGCCTGGTCGCACGGCCAGTTCAATTACGGCGGCGGATTTACGGATATTCCCAACCAGGGCTCGACCACAGGCGGTATAGCTCAATTCGCTGCTGCCGCCGGAGGCCGCTCCGACCACAATCAATGGAAACCCCAACCCCAACGGCTTTAGCTATTCTGGCGGTTCCGATCAGCGTCTACGCTTCAAACATCAACAAGACGTACGACCAGAAGATGTACTTTGCCACTTACTTTCAGGACGATTGGAAGATGACCGCCAAGCTGACGCTGAACCTCGGCGTTCGCTGGGACTACTTCGGTCCTATCAACGAAACCAATGGCGGTCAGGCGAACTTCGTTCCGTTCCCAATTCCAAGTAAGGCAATCGGCGGTCCTACGTTTATTATTCCGGCTCACGGAAAGGACAACCGTGTGCTTTCGACGGACGGGACCTGCAACGGCATCGGCTGCCATGGGTTCGTGAACCTGCTCGCGAAGGACGGCATTACCCTGGAATCAACCGACAGGTATGGGCAGGGGTTGGTGGAGACGCAAAAGACCAACATCGCGCCGCGAGTCGGATTTGCGTATCAGGTCACGCAGAAATTGGTGGCACGTGGAGGCGTTGGCCTATTCTACAACTCGTTTGAAAACCAGGGATACGGACCGAACATCGGCGAAAACTATCCCTTTGTGTACAACCTCTCGTATTTCAACGGCAAGGTCAATCCGACCGATCCCAGCATCTCCTCGCAGGTTTCGCCGATCAGCTACAATTCGCCCTTCGCGAGTTGTCCGACGGCCGCTGGAGATCCTACCACCGGGCATGGTACGGCTAATTTCGAATCGGGCTTCTCGTGTATTCCGCTCACGTCCGCGGCTTTGAATGCAGAGGGGCTCGGACTTCAGGGCTTGCAGTTCGATTACCAAACGCCGCGAACCTACAGTGCCAATCTCACGCTGCAATACTCCATCACTCGGGCTCTAGCAGCGCAGGCATCGTATGTCTTCACGCACGGCGAGTATCTGCAGGAAGGAACGGGGACCCAGAATGTGACACAACTTCTTCCTGCCGGCATCAGCACCTCGAGTTGTGGTGCTTTCGCGGTATTTCCGGCCGCACTCGGCAATACGTCGGGGAGCTGCATCCCATGGCCGGACTTTGGCGGAGGCAGTTATCACCAAACCTTTGGCGAGAGCCAATACCACGGATTGCAAACCAAGCTCGAAGACCAGTTCTCCAACGGCCTGACGTTTCTGTTGACCTATACGTGGTCAAAGACAATGTCAGACGCGGGCGATTTGCTCAACGGCGGCAGTACCGGGGGATTGCGAGCCTTCGCGGTTCCGGGGCTAGGGCCGAAGTTTGATTACGCGCGTGCTGACTTCGACGTCACCCACGTAGTTCACTTCAGCGGCGGTTATGAACTCCCTGTCGGCAAGGGTAAGCAGTTCATGAACCAAGGCGGAGTCGCAAACCAGGTTCTCGGCGGCTGGGCAGTTAATTGGATCACGACTCTCCAGGGTGGGCAACCAGTCAACTTCACCTGTCCGACGGGGACGACGTCCGGGGCTGGCCAGTGCGACGACGTCCTAGTGGCTGGTCAAAGTCCGAAGCTGGGCATAAAAACAAAGACCATTGA
Source organism: uncultured Acidobacteriota bacterium (assembly GCA_963846375.1). Classification (GTDB taxonomy): domain Bacteria; phylum Acidobacteriota; class Terriglobia; order Terriglobales; family Acidobacteriaceae; genus Telmatobacter. Next base: position 106,056 of record CAWJVV010000009.1, on the reverse strand, counting down.
CGGAGGCCCGCGGCCGTTCTGGGTCAACAACCCTGCGGCCTTCAACCAAGGGTGCCAATTGGGCGGCACGCCTGGTGCACTTGCCCCGATTCCGAATTCGCCGACCGGTTGCATTCCGCTCAATGGCGCGGCCGCACTTGGCACCACACCGGGCCAGATTTCCGGTCCCGGCATCAAACGCTTCGACTTCTCGGTGTTCAAGAAATTCCCGATCAACGAGCGGTTCTCTGCGGAGTTCCGGTCGGAGTTCTTCAACATCGTCAATCACCCGAACTTCAACGCTCCCAACTTCGGTGGCAATGGCGTGGTGGCGATTGGCGGCTCAGGCAACTTTACCGATCCACACTTCGGCGAAGTCGGCTCAACGCGTTTCGCTCCTTACGATCCACGGCAGATCCAGTTTGCTCTGAAGCTGTATTACTAGTTTGTGGAGATTTCTGTCCCGGGAAGTGCGCATACCAGCGCTCTTCCCGGGAACTGTTTTTGGTGCTACATTGCTCACGCAGCGTTGACGAAGGAGAATGGTGAGCAATCGGTCCGTGTCCGCAATCATTCTGTCGAGCACGATGGTGTGTTCCGCCTGGATGCTCGGAGCACAGGATGCGACCAAGCAGGATCTTGACCGGCAATATCAAATGGCCGTCGGCGACTACGAAGCCGGGCGATATGCTGATGCCGCCGGTAAATTGGAAAAGGTTCTGCCCTATGCCGAATCGAGTTCGACGGTCCACGAGCTGCTGGGACTCGTATATGCGTCGCTCAACCAGGCGGACAAGGCTGTAGAACAGCTCAAGGTTGCAGTGCAACTGAAGCCCGATTGGGTCGAAGCAAGGACCAACCTCGGCACAGCCCTTTTGCACGCCGGCAAGAACGAGTTGGCGGGCGAGCAGTTCAGCAAAGCTCTGTCACTCGATCCCGCTGGATACGACACGAACCACAACCTCGGAGAGTTCTACGCGCAATCGGGGAAGCTGGCAGATGCGCGCCCATTTCTGGAACGGGCTCATTCGGTGTCGCCCGGGTCCTACGAAAGCACCTACGACCTGGCAATGACCGACTATCTGCTCGACCGTAACGACGACGCACGCGCCCTCGTGGCTGACCTGGTCAAACAGAAAGACGCGGGAGAGTTGCACAATCTTTTAGCACAGATTGATGAGAAGGATGGCAAATACGTGGAAGCGGCGACGGAATATGAGAGAGCCGCGCATCTCGATCCCAGCGAGGACAATCTTTTTGATTGGGGAAGCGAAATGTTGCTGCACATGACCTACGACCCGGCCATCACAATATTCCAGGCGGCCGCGCTGCGCTATCCTAAGTCGCCGCGCATTCTCATCGGACTGGGCCTGTCGCTCTACTCGCGCGGGAAATACGATGAGGCGGTAAATGCCCTTCTTGGCGCAGTCGCTATTAATCCGGCAGATCCTCGCGTGTATGTGTTTCTCTCCAAGGCGTACAACAGCTCGCCATTGCAGGCCGAGGAAGTAGTCCAGGCATTTCGCCGCTATGCGGACCTTCAGCCCAACAACGCCCTGGCCCAGTACTATTACGCTGTCAGTCTTTGGAAAGGGAAGCGGACCGAAGACACGGCTCTCGACCAGCAGGCTGTCGAGAAGCTGCTGCTGAAATCGGTTGCGCTCGATGACCTGCTTGCCGAAGCGCATGTGCAGCTCGGAAATCTTTACGCTGACCAGCACAAGTACGACAAATCCATTACTCAATATGAGCGTGCCTTGCAACTTGATCCAAATTTGGCGGACGCTCACTATCGTGTCGGCACTGATTATGTGCACGTGGGGCAGAAGGAGAATGCACAGAAGGAGTTCGCGGTTTACCAGAAGCTGCGCGCGCAACACCTGGATGAAGTGGAGAAGGAACGCGCGGCAGTGCAGCAATTTGTTTTGGGTGCAAAATCTGACGCTTCGCCGTCGTCAGATCGAGCGAACTGACGAGGAGACGCTGGCATGGAGACGAATCTTCCACTGGATCCGCTAGCCGAATGCGCGGCGGCGGTCGATCCAAGCTCCATCATCGATGGATCAAAGCGCACATTCCTCAAGGCGGTGGGACTGCTTGCCGCAGGAATGTTGCTGCCCAAAGCGCGGGCATACGGAATGCCGCCCGCAAACGCCGGCAGCGGTCACAAGATTATTCTCGTCGTGATTGGCGGCGTGCGGCGCGCGGAGACATTCTCGCATGAGGGGCTGGAGCATGTTCCTCATCTCGCCTACGATCTTTTGCCTCAATCCCTCTTTTACAATCACGCGCGGAACGAGGGCGTTACCGCGCATTTCAACGCGATCTCAAGCATTCTCACGGGCAACTGGCAACGGGTTGACGACTGGGGCAAGCTTGCGCCCACCACGCCGACTCTCTTTGAGCAGTTCCGCAAACGAACGCGTGTCGACCGGAGCGACACGTGGGTGGTCGCCAGCAACAAAGCACTGACAAGCATGATTGGAGCCAGTTCCGCGTCAGGGTATGGGCCGGACTTCGGGGCCAACGTCGTTTTTCCCAAGCAGTTGATGCTGATGGCGGTGGCCGATGCGCTGCGCGGCGGGCGAACCGCCAACCTGGCAGACCGCAGCAAGGTTGAAGCGGAATTGGAAAGCGCAATGGAGGGCAGCAACTATGAAGGACTGGGCTGGAACGTCTTCGAGGCTGCTGACAGGCTTGATCCGCGGGTGCAGGAAACCATCAAGAACGCAGTTGGACGATTTGTGCGCAGCGGCGGTCCCACGTCGGGTGATGAACTCACGTTTTTTATGACGCGCGAGATCATGCATCGGTTTACGCCTCAGGTTCTGGTGGTTGCGTTTTCCGACGTGGAGGCAGCGCACTTTGGCTCGTATGCGTTGCATCTTTCTGGGATCAAGACGGCAGACAGGCTGACTTACCAGCTCTGGAAGGAGGTTGAGGCAAATCCCGACTACCGCGGCAAGACAACGATGGTGGTTTTGCCGGAGTTTGGACGGGATCCCGATGGGTCATCTACCAACGGTTTCTTCAATCACCGTGCCAACGACGACTCAACGCGCGACACTTGGATGATGGTCCTCGGGTCTGCGGTGGATCGGCCCAATGTAATCGAGCGTCCGATTCGGCATGTCGACGTTTGCCCCACGCTTGCCGGCCTGCTTGGTTGTCGGGCCATTGAATCGCAGGGCAGTGTGCTCTCGGACTTTCGGATTTCCTGACGTAAACGCAGATGACGCCCCTCAGTTCACTTCCGGAGAACCTGAAGAACGCGGTGGATCATGGCGTACTCAAGCGCCTTCCCATCACGTTCCTTCCATTTGCCAATCAGCAGCTGAACGAATGGGAATTTCTTTTTCCCAATGAGCGGCAGTCCACCCAGCGTCTCCTGCTCTATGTCGACAGTTTGTCCAGCGATGACTCGGCTGCACTGTTTCACAACGTGGTCGAGCTAGAGACCAGGATGGAGGTCCGCAAGTGGCGATTCTCGACCTCCGAGCAGACCATTGAGAACGCGTCGCTACTAGCGCGCTCTCCTTATTACCAGGAATGGCGGACCGCCGTACAGACCGTTTTTGACGCAGCCGATCGTTTTGCGCAAACTACGGGGGCGCAAGCTGCAACGAGCAATCGCCTATTGCTATTGAATATTCCGCATCCTCTCAGCATCGATACGAAGGATCCGTGGCGCCATTGGCAAAAATCTGGCCGTACCCTCGCACTGGACACCTCGCGGGGGCAATCCGAGGGTGTCCTCGAGCAAATACTCAATGTCCCGGCGGACGAGAACCAGGCATCGAGCAGCCTGCTGAACAGAGCCTCACGTGCAGGGAACAACACGGCAGATACCTGGGTCCTCGACGCAGGGAGGAGCCTTGTCGATCTCCTGGTCTCGCACACGGCTGAGGATGGAGGCCCGCAGCCGATTCTGCTGGGTTACTTCCGGCTCGATCAATACCGCGAGAGCTTTTCTCACGAGATGAACACCATGCGCAAAGATCTAACAGATGCCGATGCAGTCTACGATCGTCTTCGCAAGGTTGACGTTCGGCCGTGGTGTCCGCCGGAGGCGCACAACCCGGCAGTTCGCGAATATTTGCGAACGCTTTATCTGAGTGGAAACGGGGCGGTCATCTTCGGCAATTCATTTGTGCAGTGGGGAGCCGCAGAGGCCTTGCGTCGCGCGCGGCCGCACTTTCTCGCCGCCAGATTCGCGGTGCGTCCGAAACCCAAGCCGTTCACGGGCGTTGCGGTTTTCGACAATCCTGATCAAGTAAATCCACTGCCTGCTGTCGATGACTTGCCGGGAAGCGCTATTGATGCGCAGATTCTCGCCCCCTACATCTGGCTGGCGGCCTTGCGCTACAGCGAATATCAAAGCCACACGGCCTGCGTTTGCATTGCTGAGAGCCTGTCTCAAGCGTACGTGATCGCGCCGCCTGAGTTCCCCGTCAAGGTTGATACTGATCGCCTCTCAGTGGCTGACCTTTCACAAGCTTTACTCGACTGGATAGCCTGAACCGCTCGCGCTACTTCGACCAGAGCGGCTCGGAGAGGCCGCGAAGCGAAACAGGCGGCAGGTCTGCATAATCGAAGACCACGACTTGATTCGTGCCCTGCCGCAGCAATGTTGCTGGGACAAAAATCGACTTCTGCGGGCCGATGTTCCACGTGCGCCCGAGATTGTGCCCGTTCAACCACACGAAGCCCTTGGTAAGTGCACTCATGTCGAGGTTCGTGTCCGTTTTCGTTTCGACCTTGAACGTGCCACGATGAAAGGCAGGCCCAGCGGTTTCACCCTTCGTCCAATGACGGATTTCCTCTGGCGAATTCATGGGAAGGGAATAGGTCTTCCAGCCCTCAAGCTTGCGCCCGTTCAGGGTTACCGACCCCACGATACCCGCGCGGCCATCCGCAAGGTGCGTTCCGAAGTTAATGCGCCCAGTGTTTTCCACCAGAATGTCGAGCGTCGCTCCTCCAGCGGGAATCTCAACGGCAACGGAAGATTGCTTGAGCCGGCGGTCGAGCGTCCCAACTGGCTTTCTATCGACATAGACCGCAGCATAGTCGCGCAGGTCGTCGATGTTCAATGGGCCCTTCTGCGGCCCCGTTAGCTTCGTCTGGTAAAGAATGTATCCATAACTCTGCCGGAGAGCCTCCATCGTGAGAGGCTCGGTCGATTCCATGGGCTCCGGCAGGTTATCCCAAAGCGAAGCCGATTCTGTAAGAGCGAACTCGGGAAGGGAAGCGATCGGCAATGGCGCCGGCAGCAGCGGAGGGGCGATCCCAGTGTGTTTCTGAATCACGTCGCGCAACAGGAAGAACTTCTTGGTCGGCCGTCCGGCTTCGTCGAGCGCTCCATCGTAATCGTAGCTCGTAGTCTGTGGTTCGTATCGGGCGTCGGCTCCTGATCCCATATTCGCTCCATTCATGAATCCCCGCGTAGTGCCGCCGTGAAACATATAGAGATTCACTGAGTGGCCCTGACTCAAGATCCAGTCGATCTCTTTTGCCTGCGCTTCTGCATCCGTGTGGACATGTTGCTTGTTGCCCCACGCATCGAACCAGCCATCCCAATACTCACCGGTCATCATCGGCTGACGCGGCCGTAACTGAGCAAGCTTCGCAAAATCGCGCTGGGCGTCGCCCGGTCCAAAGTTGATCACCGCCAGAACGTCTGGCAATGCATCATTGGGTAGCTGGTCGGCGCCATCCGAGGTATAGAGCAGGGAATCGCCAAGCCCCGCGTGCACCAGCTCCTTGCGAATGGCTTCCATGTAGTCCTTGTCGTGCCCGTAGGAGCCATATTCGTTCTCCACCTGGATACCGATGATGGGTCCTCCATGCTTTACCTGTAGACTCGCAACCTCCTTGCCGACGCGGTCCAAATAGCGCTGCGCAGCCGCCAGGAACTTGGGGTCGCGTGTGCGGACCTTGACCGCGGGATCGCCGATCAGCCACGAGGGCAAACCACCGGCCTCCCACTCCGCGCATACGTACGGTCCGGGCCGCAGCAGCACATTCAGCCCCTCCTCCTGTGCCGTGCGAATGAAGCTCGCCACATCGAGCTGTCCACTGAAGTCAAAGACGCCCGGCCTGGGCTCGTGCAGGTTCCAGAAGACGTAGGTTTCGACGGTGTTGAGCCCCATCGCCCGAGCCTTACGCATTCTGTCGCGCCAGTACTCGCGAGGTACACGCGGGTAGTGGATGGTGCCCGAGATAATCTGATACGGCTTGCCCTCGCGTACGAAGTGGTCGCCTTCTATCGTCACCGGAGGCGTTCGCAAAGCCTGAGAAACGCAGCGGGTTGACGCCATCAGGATGCCGTACGTAGAGAAGACTGCCAAGACAAAGATCCGAGACCGCGAAGGCTGTTTCATCTAAACTCCGTTTCGCTGAAAAGGGAATTCTACGACTGTAGAGGACTGACATCCAAGCTCGCTTTCCATTCAATTTCATCGCGAAGACACCACATGATTCCCGCTCCTGTAAGCTCAAATATGGTGCTCTCGAAGACTGCAGGCAAATGACCGATCCGATCTCCGATACGATCCGACGTGCACCGCCACAGTCTCAACGGGTTACCTCGCACCGTCGCTGGCGGATTGCCTGGCTGCTGGGACTCGGTGTCCTTGTGAACTACTTCGACCGAGTCAACCTGTCGGTGTCGCACACTGCGCTCACACAGACATTCGGGGTCTCCGACTTCACGTTTGGGTTGCTGCTGGGCGCCTACAACTGGACGTATGCGCTCTGCCAACTGCCTATCGGCGTGGTGCTCGATCGCCTCGGCGTCCGGCTTGTGGGACGCATCAGCACGATCATTTGGAGCATCGCCTCATTTGCGGCAAGCGTTAGTCCGAACCTGGCCAGCCTTTTTGGAGCCCGCTTTCTTTTAGGGGTGGGAGAAGCACCCACATTTCCAGCGAATGCAAAGGCAATTGGGGCCTGGTTCCCGGAGCATGAGCGCAGCTTCGCCACCAGCCTTTTCGATTCCGCTGCAAAGCTCGGGTCGGCTGTTGGAGTTCCGGCCATCGGCATTCTGTTGCTGCACATCGGCTGGCGCATGAGCTTTGCGGCAACCGGTCTTGTCAGCCTGCTGTATTTCTTTTTCTTCTCGGTGGTCTATCGCGAGCCTCGCGAAGACTCCAAGATCAGCGAGGAAGAGCTGCGTCTGATCGCCGCTCACGTTCCTGAAGCCGTGCACCAAGCACGTCCGCCGTTTACCTTGCTGGAGCTGCTCTCACGCCGCAAGGTGCTCGGGTTTGCTATCGGATTCGGCTCGTACAACTACGTCTTCTATCTGTTGCTCACCTGGCTTCCTAGTTATCTGTCGGAGTCGCTGCACATCGACCTGATGCATTCCTTTCTCTTCACGGGCGTTCCATGGATCGTCGCCACCGTCACCGATCTTGTGATCGGCGGCATCCTGGTCGATGTGCTGGTCCGCAGAGGATGGAACTCCAACCGTGTGCGCATGACGGTATTGGTGGTTGGCACCACCTTCGGCCTCGGCATTGTGGGCGCGGGATGGGCCCACTCGCTGTCGCATGCCATCGCCTGGATCACCGTATCGATCGCGGGCCTTTCAGCCGCGGCGCCGGTTGGCTGGTCGATTCCATCGCTCATTGCGCCACCGGGCAGCGTCGGCCGGGTTGGCGGAATCCTGAACTTCTCCAACCAGCTATCCGGCGTCGCTGCGCCCGTCATCACGGGATATCTCGTCTACAGGCTGCATTCCTACACAGCGGCGTTTGCGGTGGCCGGCGCCTACCTGGTTATCGGTATCTGCGCCTATCTCTTCATGCTGCGCGATGTGCATCCGATGGCCGCTGAAGGTTAGCTCTTCTTCTGTACCAGGGCCTGGGTTCGGCCTACTGTGATGCCACCGTCAACCAGCAGAATCTGACCCGTAATATAGCGACTTGCTTCCGAGGCCAGAAACACCACCGCGCCATCCAGATCATCCGGCATGCCCGGCCTCTTCAGCGGAATTCGCTCTGTCAGGTACTCCACCCATTCCGGGTTCTCATACATCACCTGGTTCTGCCGGGTCTTGAACCACCCGGGCGCCAGGCAGTTTACAGTCACGCCGTATTGACCCCAATCATCGGCCAGGCTCATGGTGAGTTGGCGAATCCCGCCGCGGCTTGCGCCATAGGGAGCCAGGCCGCCATATCCGAACACACTCGTCACCGAACCAATATTGATGATGCGTCCGTAGCGCCGCTCGATCATTCTGCGCGCAATGGCCTGTGCCACAAAGAAGCTGCCGCGCAGATTCGTGTCGAGGATCAGGTTCCAATCGTCCCAGGTCACCTCGAGCGCCGGCTTGCGCACGTTGCACCCGGCGTTGTTCACCAGGATATGTATCGGCCCCATCGCCTCTTCGGCCTCCGCACCCAGGCGCCGGATACTCGCCTCATCGCGCACATCCAGTTCCAGGCTCACTGCGCGGCGTCCCAGCGCACGAATCTCCGCCTCGAACTGCGCCAGCGTCTCGCGCTTGCGGCTCGTTAAAATCAAGTCGGCGCCAGCCTTCGCGAGCGCGCGCGCGAAGTACTGGCCCAGCCCGCGGCTTGTGCCGGTGACCAGCGCTACCTGTCCAGTCAAATCGAAAAGGGAAGTGCTCATCCGGCAGCCTCGCCCGAAGGCACCAGTACGATCTTCATCAGGTTCGGCTCTCGCGCATGCAGCCGGTCGAACCATCCTGGGCCCTCGGCTAACCCTGCCACTTCCGTAATCAACGGCTTTACCTGGATGCGCCCCGAACTGATCAATTCGATCGCCTGGGGATACTCGCCCGACGATGCCGCTGTCCCTTGCAAACGCAGCTCGCGGCTCACCACCTTTTGCAGCGGAAGCCTTACCTCGGGCGTCACATTGCCAATCAGCGTCACCGTCCCGCCTTTGCGCGTGGCATCGATCGCCACATTCACCGTCTCATCCCGCCCAACGGCTTCAAAGGCAATGTCCACGCCAACCCCGTTGGTGAGACGCAGGCACTCCCGTACGAGGTCCGCACCGGAACGGGGAATCACCTCCGTAGCACCCATCGATCGCGCCAGACCCAGCCGGCTGGGATCGATATCGGCGATGAAGACCCGGCTGCAGCCGCCCGTAAACCCCGCCTGCATCGTCAGCAGCCCGATCATGCCTGAGCCAACCACCAGTGCCGTTTCACCACCGCGCAGCTTGCTAACCGCCACCGCATGCAACGCTACGGAGACTGGCTCCAGCATCGCCGCTTCGGCAAACGATAGATTCGCTGGTATGGGATAAACAATCCGCTCCGGCACAGCGATGTACTCGGCGAAAGCGCCGTCGCGCCGGTACTCGCCGCAGGATACGCCTACCACCTCGCGCCGGTCGCAAAGGTTGATCTCGCCGCGTGCGCAATAAGCACAAGCCCCGCAGCACACGGTCGAGTCAAAGGTGACACGATCGCCCGGCCCAAACCGGCTGATACCCGAACCGGTTGAGACCACGGTCCCAGCCGCCTCGTGGCCCATCACGATAGGCGGAATGCGCCGTCCGGAAGAGCCGTCGTACCCGTGAACGTCGCTGCCGCAGATGCCGCACGCGGCTACTCGGATCAGCACCTCGTCCGGCGCCGGCGATGGCGTGGGACGCTCGTTCAATTCCAGGTGCCCATACTCGGTAAGGACCAGGGCCTGCATAGTGCGATTCTTCCATAAGGATGCGTCTGCTTGCCAGGGAAGTGAATGAAACGTATGAAGAAAACGCCTGGAACTACTAGAAGCGCGATAGTTAGGCGTGGTTCACATTCGCTATACAGAATACCTGTTATCGGACACTGAGGATCAGGGACCAGGAGAAAGGGCATGCGCTTCTTGGTTACTTTGGCTCTCGTTGCTTGTCAGCTGTCATTGTTCGCCTGGCGGCCGGTTGCGGACTCTTCCGCGATGCTCCCAGATCGAACAGATCGGACGCCCGATCAGCTTCTCCGGTCAGTAGCCGCCTACTGTGAGTGGCGCGCCGGCGAGGCCTGGCGGAACGTCTCCATCTCCTACCACCGCAAATCTCAACAGCGCTGGGATTACCTCGACGCGCTGCGCATCGTCAACGACGTGCGTCTTCGCCCCGATGTGCTTCCGCCGCGGCTGTCGCCTGTCAGCGTGCCGGCGGCTCCCCCGCGCCCGGAGCTCCGCTTCATGGCCTGGTCTCGCCACCAGCTCGTGGCGGATCTCCTTCTCGTGGACCCCACGCTGAGTGATGGCAAGCTGCTGTCTCACCTTTCAATCAACAAGCTGGCGCGAATGCTGGCGGACGCGATCGCCGCAGATCGGCGGTTCGCATGAAAACTCCTCTCAGCGAACTGGAACAGGCCATGGCCGTGAAGGTCGCCGGCGCGCGTTTCTCACCTGGCACTGCCGCAAAGCGGTTCGGTCGTGATCTTGAAAGCGGCTACATCCGCGAGCTCTCTGACAGGGGGCGGATGTTTTTCGCGTATGTGGCTTACCGATACCGGCGTCAGTACCTGCTGACGACTGAAGAACACCAATGGATCAACATGTGGCTGGCCCGAAGCGCTGAGGAGAGGGCGCTCGCGCGGGTCCGCCAACTGGATCGGGGCGGCCTAGCCGGCTCCCCGATGGACGGGCGCGGCGGCGGTGGGCCACAGCAGAGTGTACAAACCGCCGCCGTGAACGCAGATCAGGGGGAGCTGCCATGGTGATCTACACCTGCACGTTCCCTGGCTGCCAGGCCGTTATTGAACCGGCGCACGTGGCGTGCTTCGCGCATTGGGCGCGCGTCCCGAAGCCCATCCGCCAGCAGGTTCAGGAGCGGCTGAAGGGCTGGAAAGACAAAGCGGCCGCGCGCGACTGCCTGAAGAGCTGGTTCCTGGCTGAGCTGCGTAAGGCGCTGCCGGCCGTGGAGCTCCCATCCCCGAAACCCAAACCGGAAGCATACCTGGCCGCGTGCGGTGGCGATCGGCCGATGAAGCCACGCACGGCCGCGGCTTTGATCAAGATGTTCGACGCGGCATTCGCAGACCTGGCCGCGCCGGAAAGGGCAAGTTCATGATTGGCGCTCAGACCGAACCCGTAGCAGTTCCGCGGTACGAGACCGCGGTCTCTCTGATTCACCGCATTGCCTCGGCTCTTTTTGGTGCAACCATGTCGGTCCGGATGGTCGAAGGCCTGGACCCGGACCTTTACCTCGAGCAGTGGTGGCAGCTGAGGCGCACGTCGGAGCTGATCATTCTCAAGCGCAGCGCGGCTCTCAGTGATTTCGACCGCGGCGCCGTTCACGAGGCCTTCGCAATGGCTCACACCGCGCACCATGCGCGTCCGCACGTGCCGGCCGTGCTAGTTGAACCGTTGTGTCCCTGTGAAATTGCCGGCCTTATCGCCAGCTGCGAGCAGCTGCTCAAAGAAGAGGCCGCAAATGCAGCATGATCCCATCGGCCTCGATCGCCTCGAGGCGGCGGACCTTCTATTCAACCATCGCCGCATGGCTGACAACGCACTGGCGAGGGAGATTCTCGCGAACGCAATGGCTCACGTCATGTTCCAGCGCGATCGCCTGAAGACGGATCGCTCCTCGATCCCTGAATCCGGAGTGTGCCGATGATCGCAGGAATTCTAGTCGTCGCACTGGTCTGCGCGTCTTTCTTCGCCGGCTGTCAGTTCGGCTGGCTCCGATGCCTCACCAAAATGCGCGCGGAGATGGATTTCGCCAGCTCGCTTCGCCGGCACTGGGATCAGATCTCAGAACGGGAGCCACGCCAATGACCGTCGTCACTCGCATGCAGATCTTCTGCGACGGGCAGGATTGCAAGGTCTACTTCCCTGCCGATGGTCCGATCGACGGCAAGATCGTCACCATGACCGAGCTCCGCGAGGTTGCCCGCGATTTCGGTTGGACATTGCGTCGGAAAGCGAGCACCGGCGGCTTCGGTCATTGCGACTTATGTCCCACCTGCACCGCCAAGCCAGGAGCGGCCGCATGAGCAAGTGGAATAATCGATCGCCGCGCGCCTGCTGCCTCTGCCACCGGTCGGCCACGCCGTTGAAGCGCAAGCCAGGCGAGCCGAACATGCTAGCCATCTGCATCGTGCTGTCGGGCCGCGGGAACGGCAAGCACCAGCTCGTGCGCGCACGCCGAATCAACATCTGCACCGATTGCCTCGAAAGGGCGCTCAAGCCGTCGCTGCTCGGCTACGGCCCGGAGGCCCGCCAAATCTTCGCAGGCTTCAGGGAACGCGTTTCTGAGTCATATACGACCCTTTTGAACACAGACCATCAACTTTCGGAAGACTCGGAGGAGCCCGCGTGCCGGTAGCCATGCTGGAACGTGTAGCCCCCTCCCGTCCTTACAGGCTGGGGAACCCGCGGCGGCAGCCGAAGGGGGCCTTGCGCTCGGCCGAAGGACGAGCCCCTTCACTTGATACTTCCAAACAAGTAGCAACAAGTGTCAGGAACTGGAGGTTAAGGCAAGAGAATGAGGCGGATAGGTTCAATTCGCGGGTGCAAATTTGGCAGCAACTGAAGGATACCGTCTACTCCATCTGGCAGGATTACGCCCGCCGACCGAAGGATGATCCGGAGCAGGCGTGGTGGGATGCATATGAGGAAGAAAAGGCGAAAGTCTTTGCCGATGAAAGCCCCGACTATGACGCCTGGCTCGAAAAACACGTCCGGAACTGGCTCAAGTATCACAAGGTCAACGAGTTCCCTGCTTACAACGAAACCTATCTGCATGCGCTGTACCTCGAACGCTGGAAAAAACAGCACAAGCCCACCGGGATCAACCGGAAGGTTCTGGTCTGGGAGAAGCAGTACTTCCAGCTCATGCGCTGCCACGGCGAGTGGGTTGGTTACCGGGCGGTCTGTTGTGAGAACGAAAACAGCGAAGTCTTCGCCGTGCCGGTGGGCTGCAATCACCGGCTCTGCCCGCTGTGTGCCTGGCACCGCTCCCAGAACGCGCTGAAGCGCACGAAGGCTCTTTTCGATCGCCTGGAGCATCCGCAGTTTCTCACTCTGACCACACCCAATTTCAAACGGATCAGCAAGCGAGTCTTCCACTACTACCGCAAACAGGTAATGGCGCTGCTGGCCATGCATCCCGAGATGTTCCGTGGCGGCGTGCTGGCGATCGAGACCACCTTCAATCGGAGTGAACGCGGCTGGCACGTTCACGCGCACGTCCTGGTCGACGCCACTTTTGCTTTGCCGAAAGCTGATTGGAAGATTAACTTCGCCGGCCGGCAGATGCGGGCCTTCGATTACCTCAAGCACGTGATCGAGTTCGACTGGACGCGGCTTTGGGTGAAGCAGCGGAAGACGTGGATATTCGGCAAACAGCCGCGGAAGAACGCGCGCCGGGAGCTGATCGAGGGCGAGCGATTCGCCTTTGAAGAGTGGGTCCGCCAGCGGTATGAGAACCGGACCCGGTTCTTCAACCGCAACGTGCGTAAGTGGCTGCCGGTACCAGGCCTTTCGCCTTCGGAGATGCAGAGGCGGGAGCAGTGGAACCGCGCCAATCGGCGGGTGATCTGGATCAAGCCCGTCACCGATCGCGATCGCGCCGCCAAAGAGGTTTTGAAGTACATCACTAAATGCTCTGACTTCGTGGATCGTGCCGATTGCGTGGAAGCGTTCTATGACGCGGTGAAGGGCGCTCGGCTCATTCAGACATTTGGAAGCTGGTACGGAGTGAAGCTGGACGTCGCTCCGGATCACGAGCACCCAAACGATTTTGCCCAAATGAAGTGCTCGTGCGGGCAGAACATCTTCGCCCGCGTCGGGCTGTTTCTTCGTCACCATGTGCGCATGCGTGGGGATGGCCGTTGCGTCCTCACGCCCGAATTCAACTGCCGATCGGCGGGAACCGTCGCCCGGCCAACCATTCGCGCGCTGGAAGATCGCGCGACTCCGGAGGACTTCGATTATGGCCACAACAGAGATGCAGCCTAGAGCTCAGACCGTCGCTGAGCAAGCGGCGAATTTTCGCAGGCAGCCAGCAGCCTATGGCGAGATGCGCGAACGTAAGGAACCGCGGTTCATCAAGTTTGCCGACGGGGAGGTGCTCACCGGCGTACTCATGTCGATCGAGCGCGCCACGGTCAAAGGAAAACCGGCGACACGGTTCCTGGTGATTGAAGAGGAATCGCGGGAGCCGGCCGTCTTCCTCGGCACGTTCCAGCTGGAATCGCAGCTGCTCACCAGCGATATCGGCCACCGCGTGGAGATTCGCTGCGAGGGCACGAATCCCAACGTGACGAAGAATGGCAACGCGATGAAGGTTTTCAAAATCTTCGTGAGCGAAAAGCCGGTGGTACCCGGTCGGGTGGCCTCAGCTGAAGATCTCAGCATCACCGATGAAGACATTCCCTTCTAGTTCCTGATCAATCAGCGGGCCAGGCTCAGGCCTGGCTCGTGTGAGGAGAAACCAATGGCGGTCAAAGACAAGTGCCCCGAGTGCGGCTCAGAGGACCTGAAGATTTGGGCCATCAAGAACAACCGCATGGCGCGGTGCAACGGATGTAAAAGGACGGTGCGACTTGGAAAGTCAGGCGAGCAGCAAAGCGAAGAAACGGCCGGCGGTAAAGGCAAGCCCGCGGCGAAATCCCAAACCCCTGCCCCCGCCCATCGATCTGGAAAGAAGCGCGCCGCAAAGCGCGGAGCCGGCAAAGCCGGTGGGGTTCCTGAACGGACTGTTTCACCCAAGCCAGCCGACTCCGCCGGCGGATTCCTCAAGCGACTCTGGAACACCGATGTCTTCTAGCCCCCTCAGCCCCGAGGCGGAGCAGCTGCTCGCCGCGATCCCCGAGACGATCGGCGATGCGGAGCCAGGCGCGGCGGCGGCGGAGGTATCGGCCGAGGGCGAAGCGCTCCTCGACCTGGTAGGGGAGGAACTGGTCGACGATGAGGATGTTGCCGAGCTGCTCAAGATGGTGGGAGAGACGCTGGCCAAGTGGCGGCGGCGCGAGTCGTACCACAAGGCGGGCGTGCGGGCGAGCTCGATCGCGGCGAAGCCCTGGGCACAGGTGATCAATCATCTCTGGATCGCCTATGCGCCGTCGCTGCTGATCAGCATGACAGCCAACGTGCCCGGCCTGGCTAAAGCTCTCCTCATGACCTCGATCGCCTTCGGTCCCGCAGTGATTGCCGACGTGCGGGAAACCAAGGCTGAGCGAGCGACCAGGAACAGGCCGGCGGATACTTCGCCAATTCCGCCGGCTCCTGGTCCGACTCCGATTAACGATGGCGGCCGGTTGCGTCCTGGCAGAAGCGGGCCAGGGGTGATGGAGACGCAGTGAGGCGGAGGGCCAGGGGCGCGGCGCGCACGTGCGCCGTTCCTACGTGCGGCGTCTACGTGCAGCGTAGATGCCTCATGTGCCTAGCCCATTGGAACAAGGTTTCGATTGGCACCCAGGAGCGCGTCCGCTTCGCGCTCACGGCCTACCGCAAGGGCGGCGAATGGGATGCCTATCTTGAAGCGGTGAATGCGGCAATCGCGGAGGCCACGTGAAGATATTCATGCCGACCAGCAACCGGATGCGCTACCGGCTCTGGTACATGAGCAAGCCGGTGATCGTGCTGGAGTGGGATAAGACCGGTCAGGTGACAAAGATCGTCGGAGGGGAAGGAAAGCTGAAGATCATCCGCGGCGGCCGGTTTCTCGATTCGATTCTCAGCCAGGACATCGATGATCTGCATGCGGAGCCTATTGGATGATCGACAACAGCCAATACCAGCGCGGATTCGTCGACGGCGAGTGGCAGGACGGCGAGCTCCGCGGCCTCACCTTCCTGGCCGGCGAGCGCGGCATGGGGAAAACGACGGAGGCGATCCGCCTGGTCGAGCTCTGCACCGGGCCGGTGATCTTCTTTGACACCCTCGGGACTCACGTCCGAAAGTTGAAGGGCTTCAAGGCATTCTCCGAGCCAGGCGCATTCAAAAAGTATGTTGTCGCGAACGTGGGCCGGCGGATCCGCGCCGTCTATGTTCCGCATGACACCTACCCGGAGCGGCACCTGGTCGAGGTCTGCAACATCATCAGGATTCTGGGCAAGGACCATGAGAAGCTGCGCCGCGACGATCTGGGCTACATCGTGGGGATCGATGAGATCGACGCCTTTTGCGGGGCAAAGTGGGGCGAAGATCGCATGCCGCGGCCTCTCTACGAGCTCGCTCAGTACGGCCGTCACTTCCACACATCCATGCTCTGCACCGCGCGTGAGCCGACTACGCTCTCTCCTCGCTTCCGCTCCCAGTGCGCGACGATGCGGCTCTTTCGGACCACGGAAGAGGGATCGGTCGACTATTTCAAACCGAAGATCGGAAAGGCGAACGCAGCCCGCATGATGACCCTTCAGAAAACCTACTTTTTGCTGTGGTCCGCTGGCTCTCAGGACGTTCGGATTTTGGGTGGGCCGCGCCGGGTTTTGTGACCGCGCCTCACCGCGCCGGCCTTGGGGGCCTATTGGATTGATTTAGCGAGGGTTACGGACTCCGCAATGCGGGCAAGGCTGCCGGCGTTCGCGGGCGCTCAATGGAGCTCTGGCGGCCTGGCGATCACACCATGCCTCAAAAGAGTCAGAGTCGTATATGGGCTTTTTGCTTGTGAGCGATGCCCTGTTCGTGGTGCAAATAGCAGAGAAGTCCAAAGGTACATGACTGAGCCTTGGGGGGGCGCGTGACGGCGCTTCCCCGCATTTTGACTTCTCGGAGGAACCATGAAACTCGGACACGTTGCGATCACGATCGGCCTGGTGCTTGCTGTCATCTGGGCTACGAATCGCGTCCCCGCCCTGGGCAACATCGTTAAGTAGACGGTGGGCCATGTGCCCGCCGCAATTGTTTTCAAGCGCGGGTGGAAGTTTGCAACCCCGGCGCGTCGCCGGGCCGAATCGACGGGCAGAACCCGGCGAGGTCTAAATGTTCAACGATTGGAAAAATCGCCTAACGTCGCCCTACCAGAAGCAAGTCGTCTTCGACCTGCCGATGGGTGAGAAGATTCAGCGCGGCGCTGTAATCATCAAGGGCACTGTGACGCTGGCCGCCGGCGCCGCCGGAACCATCATCGGCGAAGGCGGGCCGGTCAACCTGGTCACACGCATCTTCCTCCGCGCCAATCCCGCTGACACCCGTTACCCCGGCGGTGAGCTGGTCAAGTGCGGTCCGCGTTCCCTGCTCCGCTATGCCAAGATGCAGCATCAGGGCAAATTCGTTGGCGAGCAGGCGGGTTCGACCATGGGCAACGGCGCGGCTGCGGCCTATGTGATTTACATGTCCTATCCCATCTACTTCAGCGACCCGACCAGCCGCTATCACGACTTCACGACCGCGCTCAACACCGATCCCGGCAGCTACGAGAGCATCCAGGTGGAAGTCGACCTCGACACCACGTTCACCGCGTCCGTGCCTGCTTACGCGGGAACCATGGACACGAGCCAGCTGCAGGTGCAGTGGGTCGACCGGCGCGCGGACGCGGGCGGCGACACCAACGTTGTCTTTCAGGAGGATCACACCGTGCAAATCGGCGCGGCTCAGGATCGCATGCTCGATCCGGCCATGCCGCGGGACGGCGCGTTCACCAATTGGCTCATCCTGACGCAGCAGAGCACCGCGCTCACGCTCGCTGACACGATCCTGAACAAGCTCGTTTTGCGCGCGTCGACGGCGGATTACAAGCTCTACGCCAAGGACATCCGCCAGAACATGATCGACGACGAATGGACCGATCCCTCCGACAGCGCAGCCGGCATGTACTTCGTCGACTGGACGGATGGGTTCTTTCAGAACTCGCTGATCGCTTCCACCTTGCAAGCCGAATTCGACGTGAACAATCCGAGCGGTGCGAATCAGGATTCTCTCCTGACTTACACCCGCCGCGTGTTCGCGCCGGCTCCGGCCGCAAAGAAGGGCTAAGTCCGCGGCGCGTGAAGGGACTTGGGTTCATTGCCGTGATCGTCGTCGTCTGGCTGATTTTCAGGAACCGCAGCCAGGCGGCGACGACTTCGGCCAATCCGCTCGATTCACTCATCGCGCTGGCAAACGATCCGGCGCTCCAAAGCGATCCGATGCTGATCACGTGGGATCCATCTATCGATGCTAGTCAGATCCCTTTGGAAAAGGCGGGTCTGACGCCTTTTGATTACAACCTGCTCGCGCTGGGGATCGAGCAGCCCGAAGCACCGGCCAGGCCGAACGGGGGATAAATAAAATGCCGTGGGCAACTAATCCATATGCGGGGCCAGGTCTCCGCACCCGAAGCGGGAGCGGGGTGCAGCAGAGTGGCGATGGCGGCCGGGCTGCTCCGGTTACGCCGCCGAGCGGCGGTCCTACATTGCCGCCGGCTCCGCCAGCTCCTCCGCCACAACCGCCCACCGCGGCTCCGCCGACCCTTCGTACCTCGATCGCGGACGGTCCGGCGACCACCGGCGGCAAACCGGTCAACGCAGTGATCCCGCGGCAGAAGAGGCAGCCGGCGCTGGCCTGGACGTACATCTATCACAGCGTCTCGACCAATCCAGCGCAAATGCCGGCCTTTCGCGTTCCGGCCGGAGCCACGGTTCGCGTGCGCGCATCGCAGCCAGGCGGAGGCAATCAGTTTCCGGTTTTCGTGGCGCTCGACTATTTCCTGGTCCAGAACGAAGGAGCGGGTTGCAGCGTCCTCCAATCGCTGGATGACGTGGAATACAACGTCGACAACACGGCCTTGATTTGGGTGAAGGCGCAGGTGGGAGACGGCGTGATCATCAGCGTCAACAAAGCTCCGCCGCAAAGCTGAGGAGGGAAGGTTCGATGATGACAGTTCAGGACATCGCCATCAGAGCTCTTTGTGCATGGCGCGAGAATCGCGGCGGCGGGCATGCTGGCATGCAGTCGGTGATCAACGTGCTCAACAACCGGGCCGCTGAGCGCAACACGTCTGTGTACACCGAAGCGGTCAAGAGACTGCAGTTCTCTTCGATGACCGCGCCCGGCGATCCCAACTTGGTCCTCTTCCCGACGGAGACCGATGCCGAGTTCCTTGACGCGCTGGAGATGATGCGTCAGGTGGCCGATGGCGAGCTCCAGGACCTCACCATCGGCTCAACGTCGTACTTCGCAACGTCGATGAAGGTGCCGCCACCGTGGGCGGCCTCCATGACTTTCATGATCGAGATCGCAGGCCAACGCTTTTACCGGTAAAGAGGAGGAAGGGAAAATGGGAGTCATTCGCAAGATTGAAAAAGCGCTCGGTCTGAAGACTGAGCGCCGCCGGCGCAAGTCAGCGAAAAAGAAGTCGCGCCGGCGCATGCCTCCACGCGGGAAGAACGGCAAGTTCAAAAGGCGCTAGGAGTCTCGATCGAGCCAGAAAGCGGAGAATGATGAGAAGACCCAAAAAGATAAGCGCCAATTCGAGAGCTGAGAGCTCGCGCTTCGGCCTCTTCTTCTTTGGGGGATCATCGTCATCGCGGATCGTTACGGTAACTCGGCGGCGCTTTGTCATCGGCTCACCGCAACAGGTGCCGGTGAACGGTGTATCTAAGCCGGTTCGACCGAGCCCACACGAGGAGAGCAGGCCGCAAGTCAGTGATTGTGACCTGGCCGGCATCACACTCCAATCGCTCACCGACAATCCGCTCGGCATTACATCCTGCTCCGTCGACGCGCACTGGATACTCGCTGGCTATTTCGAGACCGAACGGCTGTTCGCTCGTGAGAACGAAGCCCTGGCCGGGCATGAGTTGCTGGACATAGGTGCGGTTCGCCATGAATGCGACGAAGCCCCAACCACCAAGGCAGAACAGAGCAAGGAAGAAAAGCAAGGCTTTCATAGGGTTGGCAGTATAGCACGGCGCGAAAGGGCGGTTGTTTGACATGGCGCGAAGAGGCGCAAGTTTGGATCGATTGGAAGGAGACGCATTGGAACTCGCCGGCTGGCTTGTTTTGATCACGCTCGGTCTGATCATCTACCTGGCTTACAAGGCTGGGTCAGGATTCTCTTTGCCCGTCAGCTTGTATCCGCAGACGATTTGGGGAGGGATCGCTGATGCAATCGATGGCGGCTTTGCTGGCGTGCCTGCCGGATTGAAGCCACTCACCGATCCCATGCAGAGAGCGGTTGATCCCGTCCTTGGGGCCGTGTATCAGTGGCTCGGAGAAAATCTGGGCAATCCAGCCAACGCCCGCGGTTTCAATGAATACGCAGATCAGTTCCAAGGCGGATCGTCATCGACGGAGACTGGCTCTGATGTCGGGGCTTTTAACGGTTCCGATCCGATAGCGTTTGAGCAATTCTCTCCGCCTCAGCTGAGCTTCGCAGGGCTGCCGGGCCTCGGATCAGGTTCGGACCTGAGTGGCTTCGCATCTCCGACCGTCAACGTCGTTAATGATCCATTCGCGGGACTGCCTCCGGTGCAGCTCCCTCAGATGACACCGGATAACTAAGGGGGCATGCATGCACGGCATTATCAAATGGGGTTTGATCATCCTGGCGGTCTACGTCGCCTGGCGGTGGTGGCAGTCGCAGCAGGTGACGGCTCAGCCGGCCTGGACGCCCGGCCTGACGGGTTCGGTGTACGGCGGCGGCATCGTGAGTCCCTATGTGCCTCCGGTCTCCACCTACCAGCCGTACAGCGCACAGTCGCCGGCTTCCTCGATCATGGCGAGCGGCAATCCCGGTTACGTGGCCCCTCTGCAGCCCGTCTCGATCTGGCGGCGGATCGGCGCCAATGGTCCGGTGGTTACAAACCCGGTGAACCTGCTTGGCCTGGTCGGAGTGCGGCGGGTGGGTCCGACTCCTAACTTCGGCGGGACGGCGAACTGACATGGCCAAGTCCGACAACCTGTTCAAAGACGTGATCTATGTGGGCGCCTTCATCTTCGTGGGCTACATCGTGCTGCGCTACATTCTGCCCAATTTGAGCCAGGCGCTCAGTACCGCCGGCACTGGTTTCTTCGGTCCGAGCAGCACCGGCCAGGGCGCGCTCCCCTATGGGATCAGCTATCGCAGCCCGAACGGGACGCTGCAGGCGTCGACCAGCGGCACGCTGGGCCAGCTCATCAATCAGTTGCTGGGCAAAAAACAGCAGCAGCAGTCTTCGCCGAGCTCAAGAGGGACGTCGGGCTCGACGGGCGGCGGCGGTGGCGGTGGGCTTCCCTTCTCCGGGCTGCTGCCACCGTCGAACGGTTTGCAGGAACTTCAGGACTGGCAGGCGGCCGGCAATTCGGACCTTTCGCAGTACTTCAATGCCAACCCGGCGACGTTCGATCCGGCTTACTACGATTCGCCCACGCTGGACAGCATCCAGATTCCCAGCACGCCGTACACGCCGCAAGGGATCGACCTCAGCGGCGCGGCCGTTCCGTTCACGCCTCCAACACCTGGCGACCAGGGAATTTATAGCGCGCCAGGCGGCGGCACCGGCGACTTCAGCGGCGGCGACTATTCGTTTTGATCTTTTCGAAAGGAGGACGTGCGGAGATGGAAGAGCAGGCAGCGAAGTTGGTAGCACAGGTCGGGCTGATCGCGATCGCGATTTACGTCGTGTTCGCGGCGCTCGGAAAAGGCAGCCAGGTCCGAGTGAAGGGCCATGCCTCAACTCAAATCCAAGACCCGAATAGCGTGGTCTGGAGCAACACACGAGTACAAGGGCCGAATGCCAGCGTGAACCGCGGCATCCAGGTCTCAGGCTACGTGGGAGTGGCTTAAGGTTAGATGAAAAAAGAGAAAGGCAAATTCGATGCACATACCTATGGAAGTTTACTTAGAAGCCTTGGTGTCGGTCGTTCTGTTTTGCGTCGTTCACGTGTTCCGGCTGGGCTGGAAGCTCGGCGGGATCACAACAAAACAGGCCGATCACGAGAAGTGGATTAAGGAACTGCGGAAGATGAACTCCGCCCACCACACGCACGGTTTGAAGGAGGAGAAGGAATATGAGCGTTCTGACAGTGATTAAGAAAATTGGGGAGAAGATCATCTCCATCGTGGAGTGGCCGATCAAGCATTCGGCCATGCTGGGCGAGCTGCTCGTCGATCTTGAAAAAGACGCGCCGTCCACCAAGTCAGCCCTGGTCGGGTTTGTGCAGCAGTGCGAGGCGCTCGGGCCTGACGGCCTGGAGGCGCTCGCATCGAAAGGCCTGGACGTGCCCGAGGACATCAAGGTCGGGGCGGATGTGAAGAACATCTTCACTTACGTCAAGGACACGCTACTGCCGACGATCGAGAAGGACTATGCGGACGTGAAGGCGGCGCAGGTCGATACGAGTTCGCCGGATGTGCCGCCGGCCGTGGGTACGCCTGTGGCTCCGCCGGCCGCGGCATCGAGCGCACCCGTCGAAGGGCCTGGCCTGCATAACATCGTTCCCGCTTAACTTACAACCCAACTGTGGCGGGAGCGATTCCTCGGACGCTTCCGCCACTTATACCTGTTCGGAGTCAAGCAATGGTCCGCAAGATTGCAATCCTGGCCGCACTCACCCTGGCGCTCGCCGGCGCGCGCGCGCAGACCGACAATACCGTCTATGTGAAGCAGTTCCCCGGCCGCGATCTGGGAACGAAGCTCACGAGCGCGATCACAGCGTGTCCAAGCGCTACGTTCACCTGCATCGTGATCATCGATCCATCGCTCGCCGGTTTCCAGACGGGCACAATCCCGTCGATTCCATCGAACGTAGTCATTCAGGACTTCCGCTATCAGGGCAAGCTGTTCACGGCGGCGACGCTGCCCACCAGCCCCGTCCCTGGAACGCGAGTGACTATCACCGATGGCAGCACAGGATGCACCGGCGGTGGAACGTCAAAAACTGACTGCAGGTGGAATGGGAGCTCGTGGGATGGAATCGGAGGCGGTACCGCGGTGGCGGGCGTCTCCAGCTTCAATGCGCGATCAGGCAGCGTCAGTCCTCAGCCTTCCGATTACTCCGCTGCGCTCGGCTCTAATTCCAATCCCCCGACGTCGCACTACAACATGCCCGCCCCCACGCTCTACTACTCGAACCTGACGACTTCGGCGTGCAATGGCGGTTCGTCTTTTGTGGCGAATGGCACTGTGGGGATCGTCTCTTCAAGCCCTCCGACCTTGGGGACCTGCACCATCAACCTGCCCACACCGATCGACCAGACGAAGCCGTTTCGGATTGCCGTCGGCATGCAGGACAGCGATGCGACGAACAACATCAGCGCGAAGATTTCGAACTTTACCAATGGCCAGAGCGGAGTGAATGTCGGGGTTAGCTCCGGTAACATTTTCTGCAATGGGAACTGGGGTAGCTCTGCCTGCATAACTGGATCTCTGCTGAGTGTTCCGAATAACACTCAGTTTTTTCTCAACGTCATCGGAGACGGCACTTCGATCACCGTGTGTATGATGCCGGCGACGCTGACGACGATTGAGGGGTCGGTCGCTTTCAACGCCACCTGGGACGGCGCGGATCATTGCGGCGCGTTTGGTGTGCAGTATGTGAACGCGACCTATGGTGCAGTGTGGAACAACCTTCAACAGATCACGATCGTCACCGGCAGCTCGTCGAGCCTCGTGTTGAGCCTCTATGTATCTCAGGGGTTCATCGGAGCTCCGACTGACGGCCTCATGAACCCGCCGGGGAAGATGTTTGTTTCTTCGGGCCTTAACTATCTGTCGCTCACCGGAAACCCCGGAATCAACGCCAATGGGAATGAGCTCTACATTCCGGGGAACTACGGAAACCCCAACGGCGCGCCGCTTCTGCTGCACCACCACCCCAACGGTTACTACAATTTTCTGCCGGCCGAAGAACCGACGATGGCAGCCTTCATCAACGCCGGGTTCATGGTCGGGTCTGAAGAGAGCAACCAAAATGCGTGCACGTCCGACACACTTTGTTCCAATTGGGGAGCTCCGGCCGGCCTAGTCTTGCGCAAGGTTTTTGTCGATGCCATCCGCCAGCAGTTACCGAACACCTGGCAGCTTGCCCATTTTGGCAGCTCCATGGGCCTCCTGAATGCTCTGGACTATGAAGCGACCTATCCGGGATCGGCAGGGATCATCGGCGTCTCCGGAGTCAGCGGTCTTCAGCAGTCCTACAACCAATCGTCTCCATTTTTCAATTTTGCGAGCACGATCGAAACCGCATACGGTTCGCTCTACGACGCGATTCAGGCCGGCACAAATCAGAATCCGACGACGGCCACGGCTTACTGGACCAACATCGCCGCGAGCGCGGCCGCGCCGGGCCAGGGCTTTCTTTACAGCCCGACGTTCGCATGGAAAGGCAGATGGTCCAACCCGACATCGTATTTGCCGACCCAGCTCGTCAGCATCGACCGGTCGGACGGTTCCTGGCCGTCCGCACTCAACCGTTTCGATCCCTATCAAAACCCGGCGCGCTACAAAAGCGTGCCGATCCTCCTGAGCTATTGCGATCCGTCCGTCAGCCCTGGCGACACCACGATCAATATTGCTCAGGACACGAACCTGCAGACGGCCATCGTGGCGGCCGGCGGCAGCGTCACCCTGACCACGAGCACCAATTCCGGCTGTGGCCATTTGACGGCCGATCTCTTCAGCAGCCCTTCTACGTTTGTGAATTTTCTCCAACCGCTCGTGGCGACGAATGCAGCCGCGCAATTCGGGCCGTCATCCCAAGCGGCGCCGGCGATCCCCACCTTTCCTTCTCCGAATCTCGCTCCGACGACCTACACGCTTTACAGTGCACCGACGAACAATGCGACCTCGGCCGGCTCAGCCAGGACGATCGTGAGTTTTCCGATTGCGGCCCTGCAGCCGGTGGCTGTGAAGTGCCACTTGATCTACCAGATCAACAACGCTGGAGACCATCTCAATATCGCCATCACGGGGCCGTCTCTGACCGGCTCGCCGAACGGTGCGATCGCGGCACACCTGGTCAACGAAGTGAGCTACACATCGGGCGCCCCGGCTTACCAGGCGGC
Organism: uncultured Acidobacteriota bacterium; assembly: GCA_963846375.1. GTDB lineage: Bacteria > Acidobacteriota > Terriglobia > Terriglobales > Acidobacteriaceae > Telmatobacter. The sequence goes on along the minus strand of CAWJVV010000009.1, from coordinate 81,183 downwards.
GATCGCGGCGAGCAGCACAACCTATCCGACGCTGGTCACCAGCGGGTCGCTGGGAGCTGCTGAACACAAATTACGAGTCCGAGCTTTCCTTTGACATGCTCAACAGCGTCACCGCGGGCTACGTGAACGTGGGGTTCTACGTCTCCACCGGCTTTACCGCGACGGTTCAGCCGCGCAGCTACTGCACCGTCTTTCCGTCGCAGTGAGGGGTTACAATGCTGGGAATCGGAAAAATTCTGAAGCTGGCGACCGGGAATGGTTCAGCCGAGGACATGACAGCGGTCATGGCGGGCCTCGGAGTGCAGTGCTCGGAGATCCAGCCGAAGGACGTCCGCGGGGCCTTCGACGGGCTGGCGAACGCAGCGACCAGGCCAGGCGCCAAGTTCGCGGTTTTGACCATGCAGCGCGATGGCGTCACGTACCGCGGGTTACTAGTGATGAGCAACGATTGAAAAGGAGCTTGTGATGGTGGGAGCGGTGTGGTAGAAGGTAGGGGTCAGGTGTTAGAAGCACCCGGCAGAGCCTCAACGCTGAGATAGGCCAGCGAAGCGACCGCCCACCCTCTTGGGCATAGCCTAGCAGCGATTCCCTTCCCAGCCAAGTGCCTCTCCCGAAGCAAACACTTGAATTGGGGTCCCGTTTTCCACAGGACGATAATACCTGTTATCGGACGTTTTTTTCGGAGCCGCCCTAGCTGGCAAACGCCTGGAATGACAGGAATCGATCCCCAGGAACAAGGCTCTTTGCCGAGACCCTCGTATAGCCCACTTGACGCAAATGCGCGATGAGCTCCTTCTCGGTCGGAAGGCGCCCGGCGCCACGGGTGGACGCACCCCACAGGTTTAGTGCCTCCGTCCCCAGGCTGCCTCCCTGGCAGCACGTGGTCAACAGCAAGAATCCGCCCGGCTTGAGGAAGCTGCTTATCCGGCGCAACAATGCCGCGCGTTCCTCCACCGGGAAATAGTAGATGTTGTTGTAGAGGGTCACGATGTCGAACGCTTCGCCTGTAGGCTTGGCGCGAAAATCGCCTTCCTCTACCTTGACCCGTTCCTCCAGCCCCCAAGTGTGAAGGTTCGTCCGCGCCATGGCAGCCACCGCGGGCTGGAACTCCAGTCCAAGCGCCGTCAGCGAAGGGTTTCTCATCGCAGCGTATCGCAAGTAGACGCCCGAGCCGCACCCTATATCGAGGAGCCGCAGCGCGCCGCGTTTCGGAAAAGTACGCCAAATCGCCTCAGCCTGAAAGGCCTCTAACACACGAGACGAACGGGCAATCAGCTCGCCGTCCTGGTCAGCGAGGCTCCACAACTCGCCGCGCCGAAGCTTTGGCAGGGTCCCGGAAATGATTTTGTGGTGGAGGCCCGTTACTTCTTGCACGACGGCCTGCGTAGCGTCGTTTTCCGGCCGAGCCAGCGCCCTCGCAAGCCCCCGTAGCGAGTAGCCGCCCGCCCCGAGGTGCAGCAGCCTCAATCGAAGCCCCATTTGCAGCCACGCCTCAAGCGCCTCCAGGCCTTGATCCTTGGCAGAATAGAACTCGGCAAGCGCGTAGAATTTGGCGGGCCCGGAGGAAAGCCGGCTAAGCAGCCCTGCCTCTGCGGCGGCAGCGAGGTAGGTGAGTCTGTAGAACGACTTCAGGTCGGCGCTCGCTCCCAGCAGAGCGGTAAGGCGGCCCTCACGGATCAGACGGATGAAAGGCTTGAGCGGCATCGTATCTATTATGATTTGTGCTACCCTCGCCATCTGTGGCCAATTTTGAAAAAGCGTCGGCGGAGGTCCAAGAGATCCTCACCAAACCGATCCAGCAGCTCGGCTTGAAACTTGAAGGATCCCCTCTCGAACGCTTCGTCCAACAACTCTATAAGGAACTGGACGCCAAAGGACTCAAGCGATTCCGCCCCCGTTGCTACCTCAGCGATGAATGGGGCTGTCCCAACATGGAGCCGGTCATCGGAATTCCCTTTTATCTGGCTGACCCCAAACTGCAGCGCCTTGAGTCAGAGATGAACGACATTGAAGACACGCGGCAGATCATGATGTATCTGCGCCACGAAGCTGGCCATGCCTTCAATTACGCCTACGCGCTCTACAAGTCTGAGGAATGGCGGCAGCTCTTCGGTCCGTTCCGGCGTCCCTACCGGGATTCTTACAAGCCAGTTCCCTTCTCGCGTCAGTTCGTAAGGCACCTCGAGGGCTGGTATGCGCAGAAGCATCCCGATGAGGACTTCGCTGAAACATTTGCGGTGTGGATGACACCTCGCTCCAACTGGCGCAAGCGCTACCACGACTGGGGCGCGATGAAGAAGCTGCTATACATGGATCGCATCGGCCGTCGCTTCGGCAGCGTCGAGCCCGTGTTTGCCCAGGGCGACACCGATATTACCGTCGACGAAATGGATGTCACGGTGGGCGAGTTTTATCAGCGCGCGCTCGATCAGCAACTCGCACCCGGCGATCTTCCCCTCGATACCGACCTGCGCGACATCTTTAATGTGTCGAAGCGACGCACCATCGATGTTCGTCCGGCCACCGACCTTCTGCGCCAAAACCGAAAGGTCCTGATCGACAAGGTCAACTACTGGTCGGGGGTGCAACGTCCTCTGGTCAAGAAGCTCGTTGAAACCATTGAAGCGAAGGTTAGCGAACTCGGCTTGCGCGCCGACATAAAATGTGAACGAGAATACCTGATCGAGGTCACTGTATACGCAACCGCACTGGCAATGAACTACCTCACGCGGGGCAAATTCATTCTGCCTTGATTGAATAAAGTCCACCTGATCTTGACAAATGGGTTCTGCGCCGAGAAATATCGAGGCAACATGGCCAACCTGAAAGTCACGATACTGCATGAAGCCTGGGAAGAGGGCCCGCCTGAGCCAGAGCCCGAGCCGGTCAAGGCGCCTCGAGGAAAAAAGTCGACGCGCCGTGTCAAGCATCCGCTCTATGACCGCGAGGAGATCTTCCAGGCCCTCACAAAACTTGGGCACGATCCCTCGTATCATCTCCTCGATGGCAAAAACCAGTCGCTCGTAGCATTATCGAAATGCGGCGCCGATCTGGTCTTCAACTTAACCGAATCGTACGCAGGCGACGACACGATGGATAAAAACATCGCCGCCTACCTCGAGTTGCTTCACTTCCCCTACACTGGCAGCGGCCCGCAGGCTCACTATCTCGCGCAGGACAAGGCGATCGCCAAAAAGATCTTCGACTTTTACAAGATCAAGACCCCCGATTTTGCCACCTCGTATAAAGGGCTGACCGATCACTCGCACGACATCCATTTTCCATTGATCGTAAAGCCCGTCTCCGAGGACGGATCCATCGGCATCGATACCGGCGCGGTTGTCGAAAGCGTGAAGGAGTTGATGGAGCGGATCCACTACATCCACGAGGAGTTTGACAGCCCGGCGCTGATTGAGGAATACATCGAAGGCCGCGAAATCTACGCCTCCGTACTGGGCAACGATACTCTCGAGGTTCTTCCGCTGGTTGAGCTCGACCTATCCAGGCTTCCCAAGGGAACTCCGCGGATCGCCACCCAGGACGTGAAGTTCGATCACGAGACCGAAGCCTACAAGGTAACCAAGTCCGCGCCCGTTGAAGACCTCGACGAGGAGACGACCAAGAAGCTCCAGGACACTGCCATAGCGGCCTATCGCGCGCTCAAGCTGCGAGGCTACGGTCGCATCGACATGCGTCTGAATAAAGAAGGCGAGGTGTACGTAATCGAAGCGAACCCAAATCCATGGCTCGCCAGCGCCGCCGAGTTCACCATGGCCGCCAAAAAGGCCGGCTACTCGTATACCGACATGATCGACAAGATCGTGGGACTCGCTCTCCCCCGCTCAGAATAGCCGCGCCGTCACCGACTGCCCTCGTCCGGTCCGACCATCGCCTCGGGCCGCAGGAACTCGTCAAATTCAGCTTCGGTCAGCAAGCCCAGCTCGCGATTAGCCTCACGCAGCGACAGCCCTTTCGCGTGCGCGGTCTTGGCAAGCTTCGCGGCATTATCGTAGCCGATTCGCTGGTTTAGCGCCGTCACCAGCATCAGGCTGTTCTCTACGTAGCTTTTGATCCGGGGCAGATTCGCTTCGATGCCCGCGACGCAGAACCTTGCAAAGCTGTGGCAGGCGTCGGTCAACAGCCGCGTGGAGTGCATAAAGTTGTAGATCATCACCGGCTTGAAAACATTCAGTTCGAAGTTACCCTGGCTGCCGGCGAATGCAATCGCGGCGTGGTTGCCATGCACCTGTACCGCCACCATGGTCATCGCTTCGCACTGGGTGGGATTCACCTTGCCCGGCATAATCGAGCTGCCTGGCTCGTTTTCGGGCAAGATCAGCTCGGCCAGACCGCAACGCGGCCCCGAACCCAGCCAACGAATGTCATTCGCAATCTTCATCAGCGAGCACGCCAGCGTCTCCAGCGCTCCGCTTGCGAACACCAGCTCGTCGTGAGCCGAGAGCGCAGCGAACTTGTTCGGATGCGATCGGAATGGAAGGCCCGTCACCTCCGCAATCTTTGCCGCCGCCCGGTCGGCGAACTCGGGGTGCGTGTTCAGGCCTGTGCCCACTGCCGTTCCGCCGATAGCCAGGTCGTAAAGTCCTGCAAGTGACGCCTCAGTCCGCACAAGATCCCGCTGTAGCAGACTCGCCCAGCCACCGATCTCCTGCCCCAACGTGAGCGGCGTCGCATCCTGGAGGTGGGTGCGTCCAATTTTTACTACCTGCTCATACTCCTTCGCCTTCCCTGCCAGCCCACGCTGCAACTCCTCCACGGCCGGGATCAGCTGCTGTTTCACCACCGTTGCAGCAGCAATGTGCATCGCGGTGGGAAACGTATCGTTCGACGACTGCGACATGTTCACGTGATCGTTGGGATGAATGGGCCGCTTGCTGCCAATCTCTCCGCCGGCCAGTTCAATCGCGCGATTGGCGATCACCTCGTTTACATTCATGTTGGTCTGTGTGCCCGACCCGGTCTGCCATACGCGCAGCGGAAATTCACCATCAAGGCGGCCTTCGATCACCTCATCGGCGACCTGCACAATCAAGTGCGACATGTCTGCAGGGAGTTTGCCCAGGTCGTGATTCACGAGGGCCGCCGCTTTCTTAAGCACGCCGAATCCGCGAATCAACTCCAGCGGCATGAGATCGTTGCCGATGGCGAAGTGGTGCAGAGAACGCTCCGTTTGCGCTCCCCAGTAATGTTCGGCCGGCACCTCAATCGCTCCCAAGCTGTCGGTTTCGATCCGCGTCCTGGTCTCTGCGCTCATCGTCCCTCCTAATCGATGTATATCGCACCTGATTAGAGGATCGACGCTGTCTCCAAGCTGCTCTTCGCGGACGTTCCACTACCGCCTCATGCGACAGCGGCTTCGACAATCTGCTCCGGATCGAGGATCAGCAGCAGCCGTTGCTCAAGCTTAAAGATACCCCGAATCAGCTTACGCGTCGTCGCATCAAGGTTTGCCGGGGGCGGCTCGTATGCCGCGTCCTCCAGGTCGAGAACGTCTCCGATGTCGTCTACAAGAAGGCTCACAGCCCCGGATTCAGTCCGAATCACGACGTTCATAGGGTTTTCGGCTTGGCCCCGCGCGGGCAGATGCAACAGTCCCCGCATATCGATCGCAGTCACGATCTGCCCTCGCAGGTTCATCAACCCCTGTATCACCTCTGGGGCTTTGGGCACGCGCGTCAGAGGCTGAAAACGCAGCACCTCCTGCACCCGCAATACGTCGATGCCGAAGAAGAGATCGGCAACCGAAAAGGTGCAGAATCTCTCGCTCGACTCCACCCTGTCCGCTATCGTTTCCGCCGTCCTCGTTGTCATAGATTGGACCTCGTTTTGCCGACGCAATCGGCTATCTCCGGCGACGCTGCATTCGAAAGGCCGCCGAGGAATGTCAGGACCTGGCCCGGAATACTGCTTCCAGGGCGCCCGTCCCCGGACAGCTCCGCCAGGCAGTCGCTTCCCGGCGTCAATTCCAAAACTGGGATCGCAGACCACTCCGGTCGGCTGCGCATCTCCTGTATCACGGATTGTGCGCCATGTGGAGGCAGATTTCGCGAAACCAGCACAGCATCAGCGCCATGCTGCTCCAGTGCCCGCAGCGTCTCACCCAGGTTGCTGACTTCTCTCACGGTGTACCCGTTCATCTCCAGCGACCCACGCAGCAGGCCTCGCGCAAACGCCGACCCGTCGCCGAGCAAAACCCTTTTACCGGCTAACGACGGACTCGACGTCTGGAACCATTCCGGCACCGAGCGTCGCAGCAGTTGTTCGACATCGAGAAACTCCGTCACATGCGAACCAACTACCGCCGATCCCAGGAAGCAGCTCTGCCTCAACTGTTGCCGGATCGTTATGGCCTGCTCCGCGATGTCCACAATTTGGTCGACCACCACCCCAAGCTGCCGCTTTTCGTCCTCGAAAACGATCACGGAAACCGAATCCTCCACACCGGCATCCGGTGCTGCCTCGCCATCCAGCATCTTGCGCAGCAGAACCAACGGCAGGATGCGATGCCGGTACTGCACCACCAGCGCCTCGCCGGAACGCTCAATCGACGACTTTGGAAACTCCTCCAGACGTCCTACCAGCGGCAATGGGATCGCAATTCTTTCGTGAGATCCAGACCGGAACAGCAGAAACCGTTGCTGCTCCTCCTGCGCCTGCTGGGCAGTCTCGGCGGTCCCTCGCAGTTGATCCTGCGCGTCCCCAGCACCTCTGATGCATGCCCGATACCATGCGCATCAAGGATTAGCGCCACCCGCCCATCTCCCATGATGGTTGCGCCGGCATAGAGGCTCAGCCCTTTCAACTGCTTTCCCAGTGGCTTTACCACGATCTCCTGCGTGTCGCTGATACCATCCACCACGAGCCCATACTGCCGGTCTTCCGCTTGCAACACCACGATGCTCGTGGCGCCTCCCCGTGGGGCGGTGGCTAGCCCCAGCATCTCGTTGAGAAATGCAATTGGCAGCAGCTTTCCGCGCCTGCGGTACACAGGCCTTCCGTGCACATGCTCCAACCGCCGATCGGTTGAGTCGGCATCCAGGTGGATCAACTCCAACAAGCTTACCTGGGGAATGACAAACCGCTCTCCGCTGCTGGTCACCACAAGTCCCGGGATAATCGCCAGCGTCAGCGGTATTCTCAACTTCACGGTCGTGCCTTCGCCTCTCCTGCTTGCGATCTCGACCGTTCCGCCAATTTTTTCGATGTGCGTCTTCACCACATCCATGCCTACGCCACGCCCCGAGATGTTGCTCACGGTACTGACCGTGGTAAAGCCAGGCAGAAAGATCAGCTCCAGAGCCTCGCGCTCGCTGAGTCGTGGCGCCAGGTCGGGGTTTAGAAGCCCCTTTTCTATAGCCTTCTGCTTGATTATTCCCCCATCGATTCCGGCCCCGTCGTCGCTGATCTCGATGTTGACCTGTCCTCCTTCGTGATAAGCCCTTAACGTCAGAGTGCCCTGCACCGGCTTCCCTGCGCTCCGCCGGATCTCGGGCGCTTCCACGCCGTGATCGCAGGCGTTGCGCACCAAATGCACCAGCGGATCCTTGATGGCCTCGATGATGGTGCGGTCCAGCTCCGTTTCGGCTCCATCCAACTCCATTCTGATCTGCTTTCCCAAGCTCACCGAAATGTCGCGCACCACCCTCGGCAGCTTGTTCCAGATCACGCCGATCGGCTGCATGCGGGTCTTCATCACGCCCTCTTGCAACTCCGATGTGATCAGGTTCAATCGCTGCGATGTGCCGCTCAGCAAAAGGTCGTCACGCTCGGCGGTGAACTGCAGAATCTGATTGCGCACCAGCACCAGCTCTCCCACCAGGTCCATCAACTTGTCCAGCAGGACCACCCCCACCCGGATGTTCCCTTCAGCCGCCGCGGGTTTCCCGGTGGTCTCAGTCACTGGGGCCGCCGGCGCCTCTTGAGGCGCGACGGGAAGCTCGGAAGCGTCGCCGTCAGGCCGATGTTCCTCGCATGTCTCGCGTAGGCGCTCCTCCAGGGCTTCGAAGCGTTCCGGACCCTCCTTGCCAGTCTCCTCAATCGAACGGAGCACGCTCCTTGTCGCATCGACCGTTTCGAGGATGAGAGAAACCAGGCCAGGATCCAGAGTCCGTTTGCCGTCGCGTAACTGGCTGAGAAGATTCTCCGCCTTGTGCGTGATGCATTCCAACGTGGAAAACCCAAAAAAGCCACAGGTCCCCTTAATGGTGTGGATGGTCCGGAACACCCTGGCCAGCAGCTCCGTGTCCTGCGGGCGCGCTTCCAGGTCCACCATGTCCTGGTCCAGGCGCGCGAGGTTTTCCGCGCTCTCCACCAGGAATTCCCGAACTACCTCCTGATCGTCGTCCATAACAGATCAATCGGCACGAAAAGGCAATTCACCACCGTGAAAATGAAATATGTTCCTGCGGCGACGCGCCTGGTTTGCCTCCTGAGCGACCAACCGCCCGAGCAGACATGCCTTCTTAAGCAGGAATTCGATTAGTTATCATGAGTTGTCACTCATTGATACTCGGATCTTTCCGGCCTTCGCGGAAGCTCCGTTTCGGTGTGTATGGTGAAAGTCGAGAATCACCTGACCACCATTGCTGTCGCCTGGTCCACTCCGTTTTCCATGAGGCAAATGGATTGACAACAGCCATGTTGCCACGGTCTTCTATAGTACGAGATACTCGTTTTGCCTGACTTCCACCTACGTCCTGCGGCGGGGCACTCTACGCCCAGCTTCCGGACATGCGAATCTGACCAATTTCGCGGTACGCCTTATTGCCTGCTCAATATTCCCGGTTGCGCCTCTTGAGTTCGGAGCGCGTTTATCGCAGCTGAAAGGTTAGCCAACCAGGCACGCAAGGCAACGGATGCACACTGGAGCAGATCGAAACGCTCGCAAATCGAAGCTGGTTTTTCGGCTCAGCTTAGCCGGAATCGCCTTTTTCTTTCTCCATTCCTCGGCCCATAGCCAGATATCTCCTGGCCCTCTCTCGCGCGCGCACCAAAGTCTGAACGGCCCCGCCAACTGCACACAATGCCACATGGTCTCTACTCGTTCTGCCTCGTTTCGCTGCAACGAGTGCCATCGCGAGATAGCCGAAGAAATCCAGGGCCATCATGGGCTGCACTCCACTTATCCTCTGCCTGGCCCACCGGGAGCCGCTTGCGTTAAGTGCCACTCCGACCACAACGGCGAAAACTTTAACATGCTCCACTGGGATCCGACACCCAAAGGCTTTGATCATTCCAAGACCGGCTATGTGCTCGATGGAAAGCACGCCACTACGGAGTGCCGCAGCTGCCATACGGCGAAGAACATCCCCGCCTCGGCGCGCGCCTTGCTCAAATCCAAGGAGCTGAATCACACCTGGATGGGACTCAACCCTGCCTGCAGCACATGTCACCAGGACCCACATCAGGGCCGTCTCGGCCAGAACTGCCTGCAATGCCATAGCACTACAACCTGGAAGGGCGCCAAGTTCGACGAGCAGACCTTCGACCACTCCAAAACCCGCTATCCCCTTACGGGCAAGCACGCAACCGTACCATGCGCCAAATGCCACACCGCCGGCGAAGACGGCCAGCCTCGCTACACCGGCTTGAAGTTCCAATTCTGTGCAGACTGCCACGCCGACCCGCACAAAGGCGAATTCAAGCAATCCTGCGAAACCTGCCACACCACGTCGTCTTGGACCCGCACCTCTTTCACCACGAAGTTCGACCATTCCAAGACCGAATATCCCCTGGTCGGCAAGCACAAAGAGGTAGGTTGCCTTGATTGCCACAAGAGCGGCGACTTTAAGAAGCACATTCCCTTCGCCGCCTGCACTGATTGCCACAACGACGAGCACCAGGGTCAGTTCGCCCAGCGTCCGGACAGAGGCAAGTGCGAAAGCTGCCATACGGTGCGGGGGTGGAGCCCCTCGACGTTCACCGCCTCCGACCACGCCAAGACCAAGTACCCGCTCGTTCCTCCGCATGCCAGTGTCAAGTGCGCTGCATGCCATATACCCGCCGGTAAGGACACCAAGTACAAGCTCAAATTCGCTCTTTGCACCGACTGCCACAAGGATGAGCACGAAGGGCAGTTCGCCGGCAATACCTGGAAGAACCGCTGCGAGCAGTGCCACAACGGCAATACCTGGAAGGTGACCAACTACACCGTCGACAAGCACCAGAAAAGCAACTTCCCGCTGACTGGCGGTCACATCGCAGTGGCCTGCAATGACTGCCACAAGCCCCCTTCACCGAACGCCAAAGCCCTGTATCATTTCCCACATCTCACGTGCACCAGCTGCCACGAAGATATCCATCATGGGGAGTTTGCAGAGCGCATGGCCCGGAAGGATGCGAAGGGCAATCCTCTCGGCTGCGAAGCATGCCACTCAACGAAGGAGTGGAAGGACATGACGCACTTCGATCACTCGACCACCAAGTTCCCGCTTATTGGCTCGCATCGTGCCGTGGACTGCGCCGATTGCCATAAACCGCCTAACATGGAACGCAACATGCTTCACGTTGATTTCGCCAAGGCCCCCAAAGAGTGCAGCGAATGCCACGAGGATCCGCACGGCAAGCAGTTTGCCGACAAGGAAAACGACTGTGCCTCCTGCCATAACAGCAATAAGTGGAAACCGTCCCTCTTCGATCATGAGAAAACAGCATTCTCGCTCAAAGGTGGCCATGAAGGTGTACCATGCGCCGACTGCCACAAGCTGAAGAAGGAAGTCGACGGCAAGGATGTGCTCTTTTACAAGCCCACACCCATGGCCTGTGAAGCTTGCCATGGAACAAATGTTCCCAAGGCTCCCCAGAAAACATCGCGCTTGGCAAATCCAGAGACGCTGCGCCCTGAGGCCCATGTCGCTGGATTTGCACCGGGTTGGTGGCCTTCCGGACTAGGTTCAGAATTCTCTTTTCATGCCACCGAATCGAATGTTAAGATGCAGAAAACATCTTTAAAGCCAGTGATTTCTAATTTTCAACGTGGTAGTCTGAGTAAGTTAACTCGGGCTCATAGTTAGCCTTCGTTGCCTTGTTCTAAAACGCTGCTGGATCGCGCGCCTTTCCCCTGCTGATCGCGCGAAGACGATATCGGAAAGAGTGTCTGCTTAGGACGAACCGAATATCTCCGGCAACCAGGAAAAGTTACGATACAACTTGGCACCTTTCCCTCGTTCCCCGAGTGTGCAGGTTGCAAAGCTTACTCCTGGGGCCTCCACGGCCTGGAACGACGTACCCGATTCAGTCACGTTTTTTTGACCGAGCGGGCTTTTGCAACGGAGATGGTGATGAACTTGGCCCCCTGGGCTTTTCATTTTGAGGTTTGCTCGCGCCGCATGAGTGTGTGCGCATTCGTTTCATCACGCTGCAGCGAAGCCGCGCAAGGCCCATCCTGCTCGATGCAGCCCTACTCGGCTCCCCCCCACACACAGTGGTCCGCCCCCATGGCGTGGCATACATTCAAACACATTTTCCACAGCTTCTTTGCTGTGGTCACTTCCCTTCCTGCCTACGTCGTATACAAGAAAGGAACAACCTTATGCGAGTTCGCCTGACCCTTCTGGCATTCTTCTCTCTCTCTATGCCTCTGTGCGTTACCGCTCAGGCCTCCGCCGCGTTTCCCGTTCAGGCTCAGAAACAGGTGGTTCAATATATCTCCCAGCTCTCGAACCTGCACTGCAAGGAGACAGTAACTCAGGAGAAACTCACCCCCAAAGGCCACGTGGAGACGACCGAGCACAGTTCCTTCGATTACCTCATCATGATGGAGGGCACGGGCGACGATTTTCAGCTCAATGAGTCGCGTCTTGAAACCAAGTCGGCTCCGCACAAGCAGCTTCCCATGCTCGTGACCAACGGCTTCTCCACGTTGCTGCTCGTCTTCCATCCCTACTACAGCAGCGCATTTGAGTTCGAGCGCGGCCCCGACGATACCATTGACGGAGTTGCTGCAACTACGGTGCACTTCAAGCACATTCGTGGTCAGCGTACGCTGGCTGCTCTTTCACTGCGTAATCGCGAGTTTCCGCTCGAGCTCAAAGGCACGGCATGGCTCGACAAGGACACCGGTCAAGTGCTCAGAATGGAGTCGACCCTCGTCGACGACATGTCCGACATTGGCTTGCGTTCCCTCAACGTCCACGTCGATTATCGCTACATTCAGCTCGGTAAGAACGCCCCCGCATTGACGCTTCCCGTGCTCGCCACTGTTGAGGTCACCACCCCGCGCCAACACTGGCGCAATACCCACCGTTTCTCTGATTACAAGATCTTTGGCGCCGAGGCTGAACAAGACCCGAACGTCAAGATCAAGCAGGATAAGAAGGACGCTCCCGATTCGCAGCCGGCTACGCATCCGCAGAACTGACGAAAGGCCCCGAAATGGCAACCGTACAAAATACTCCTAGCATTGCACTCTCTGCCCAGAAGGCTTCCGAGCGCGGACATATAACCCGCGTTCGCACAGCAGCTATTTCTTCGCTGCTGTTTCTCCTCGGCCTGACCGTTTACGGATTCAACTACTACACGCTCCCTCTTGAAGACCGGCCTTACTCGCCCAAGCACGAGTTACTCAGGCCTAGCGGACTTATCGGCATCAATCTGGGTGTCCTCGGAACCGCTATGTTCTTCGTCATCTTTCTCTACGCGCTGCGCAAGCTGTGGCCTTGGCTCGGACGCATCGGTACCGCCAAGCACTGGATGGACTTCCACGTCATCCTCGGTGTGGCTGCGCCATTCGTAATCGGTTTCCATGCGTCGTTCAAGTTCCGAGGGATCGCGGGCATCGCCTTCTGGATCATGGTTGCCGTCGCCCTTAGCGGCGTAATTGGCCGGTATCTCTACAACAAGATTCCCCGCTCCGTGACAGCGGCCGAGCTATCCCTCAGCGAACTGCAAAAGAACGAAGCCGAACTCAGCATCGCGCTGGCTGCACAATCCATCTATACGCACGAAGAGCTGGAGCAGGTTCTGCACGTTCCCACGCCCGATCACATCCGGCGCATCGGCCCGCTCTTCGCGCTCTTCGAGATGCTCTCCTTCGACTTCCGGATGCCCTTTCAGCTGGCCGCGCTGCGCCGCGCCTCCATGCACGACTTCGGCGGGACACTGGCCTCCTTCGGCGGGCTGCGCTCCAGCGGCAACCCCGAGGTCGAGCGGGTCGTACGCCTGGTACGCCAGAAGGCCTCCCTTTCCCGCCGACTTATCTTTCTCAATCACACGCAGCGGGTCTTCCACCTCTGGCATGTGGTGCATCGCCCGTTCAGTTATGCGTTCGCTGTACTCGCCATCATGCACATCGTTGTTGTCACAGGATTGGGGTTTCACTAAACCATGGATACACTTCTGACATGGCTGATCGCGGGAGCCGTTCTCGGCTTCTTCGTCATCCGCTACTGGTTCCAGCACCGCCGCCGGGAAGCGGAAGCACGCGCCGCCGCTGAACGTGGCGGCCTGTTCTCCGATGGTCCCAAATCGCAGCATCCCCATATCCACGTGGATAACTGCATCGGATGCGGAACCTGCGTCACAGCATGTCCCGAAGGGGATGTACTCGCAGTCATCAACGGTAAAGCCTCCATCATCAACGGGCACAAGTGCATCGGCCACGGCCTCTGCGCCGACGAGTGCCCCGTGGGCGCCATCACCATGGTGATGGCCGCTGCCACCGCCACGGCGGACATGCCACGCCTCACTTCAGAGAACGAAACCAGCGTTGAGAATCTCTTCATCGCGGGCGAACTCGGCGGCTTGGCGCTCATCAAGAATGCCGTCAATCAGGGCCGCGACTGCGTTGACGTCATCGCCGACCGCCTAGCCAACGGACCCGCCGTCGTCGGCCGCGACATCTTCGATCTCGTTATCGTGGGCGCGGGACCAGCAGGGATCAGCGCCTCGCTCCGCGCAGCCGAGAAGAACCTCAAGACCGTCACCCTGGAACGCGATGAAGTGGGCGGCACCGTCAGCAAATACCCGCGCCAGAAACTGGTCATGACCAGCCCCGTGGAATTCCCTCTTCACGGCAAATTCAAGAAGACCGCACTCTCCAAGGAAGATCTGCTGGCCTTCTGGCAGAGCATCATGCAGCGCACCGATCTCTGTATTAAGACGGGAGAATTAGTGGAGCGGGTCCAAAAAGATGAAGACGGACTCTTCACCATCAAGGCCGCCGGCGGCGAATATCGCGCCCGCGCCGTTATCCTCGCCCTCGGCCGCGCCGGCACACCCCGCAAACTCGGCGTGCCCGGCGAAGAACTCGACCACGTTTATTACCGTCTCATCGAAGCCGATCACTACACTCACAAAAACATTCTTATCGTGGGAGGCGGCGACAGCGCTGTCGAAGCCGCCATGGGCCTCGCCCACCAAGCCGGCAACAAAGTCGCGCTCTCCTATCGCAAGGGCGAGTTCATGCGCCTCAAAGACCGCAATCAAAAGCGCATCGAAGAACACATAAAAGGGCGCAGGCTCGAAGTCATCTTCAACTCCACCCCCAAGGAGTTCATGCCCGGCAAGGTCATCCTCGAATGCAAGGACTGCGTTCGCGAACTGCCCAACGACTTCGTATGGATCTTCGCAGGCGGCATCCCGCCATCCGACTTCCTCAAGGCCGCCGGCATCGAGTTCGGCTCTAAGGATATGCGCGAAGAGACCGCTGCACTCATCGGCGTCGGATAACCGCGGGTGTGAAACAACCGAGATGACAGAGACGTCAACGCGCATTCATCTCGCGAGAATTGGCGCCCCCGTATACTCGACTCGTCCTCATCTCCAGGACGGAGTCCATTGGCCCATGCCCGCGAACTGGATGCAGTTCTTCCGCAAGACTCATCTGTACATAGGCGTCTTCACGGCGCCCGCCATTGTCTTCTTCGCCTTTACCGGCTCGCTGCAGACGTTCTCTCTTCACGAACCTGCGCGCGACGGCAGTTACAAGCCAGCACAATGGATCCTGGTACTCGCCCAACTGCACAAAAAACAGAGCACGCAGGTCCCAGTGCGCAAGGCTCCGCCACAACTTTCCCCTGCCAGCGCAGCCAAAGAATCCGAAGAAAAGAATGGCGATGCCGCGCCACAGCCCGCTCTTCCGCAGCCGAGGCATAATCTTCTTCCGCTGAGGATCTTCTTTTTGGTTGTTGCCCTCAGTCTCTTTCTTTCGACGCTCTCCGGACTCTACCTCGCTTGGAAGTACCGCCGCGACCGGATCCTGGCGACAGCTTTGCTGCTCGCGGGAATCGTCGTCCCTATTCTGCTCATGCAGCTATGAACTGCGAGCGCAATCCGCAATGCCCGTCCAGGTGAAGGTTGAGCGAGAAGGCTAATTCCGAATTCCTGCCAGCAGCCGTTCCACTTCCGCCTTTTCTTCCGCATTCAGCGGAAGCAGCGGCGCCCGCGGACGCCCTCCGTAATAGCCGTTGAAGTCGCACGCATACTTGATTCCAGCGATCCCCAAGGCCCCGGCCACGCGCTGGCCCGCCTGCGAAATCCGCTGCTGCTTCTCCGCTGCCAGCGACAGATCGTGATCTTTCCACGCCAGATACACCTCCTGGCAGGCCTGCGGAGCGCACGCGGCAAACGCCAGCACCGCGCCGGAGGCGCCCGCTTTCAGCGACTCCAGCAGCGATCCGGCCGATCCGCACAGAATCTGGAAGCCCACTTCCCTGGTTCGCGTCTTGATGGGCGGAGCGGGCTGTTTGACTGCCATGGCCACTCCCATGCTCAAATCCGTCGCCGCAACAAAACCGCCCTCTATGACCTCTGTCTTTGGCGTCATCATGCGGCCGGTGACCGCCTCGAAGACCGGCGTTACCGTCACGCTTCTCCGCGGGGTGGTCTGGGTGGCCGCAAGCAGCGCTCGCACGCGTTCCACGTCTCCGGTCGAGTCCTTCGTTCCCGCAATATTCGGGTGCTGGGCAAGCTCGGCCACTACCTCGACGGGGATCGGGTAGGGGGCAAACTTGGGAATGTTATAGAGCAGCACCGGCAGGGGCGACCGGTCCGCGACGCTGCGAAAATAATGCAGCACTGCCGCACTGGACATCTGTGGCGCATAGTACGTGGGCGTGCGCACCAGGACCGCGTCATACCGGCACTCCGCCGCGTACTCGGCCAGTTCCACCGTCGCCTTCACGCTCTCCCGCGAAATCCCCGCGATCAGCACCTTCTCGGCAGCGGCAGCCTCCGCGGCTGTCTGCAGCACTTCGCGTGTCTCGACATCGTTCAGTTCCACGCTTTCGCCCGTTGAGCCCAGCACCACCATTCCTGCCAAAAGGCTGCGCGAATACCGCGCCACGTTGGCCTCAAGCTTGCGCAGATAGAGCTTTTCGTCCGAGTAAAACGGCGTGGTGATTGCCGCAAACATCCCTTCAATCAGCATGTCTCCATTCTACGAGGGTGGAATCAGGGTCGGAACCTCCCTTCGCCACACCTTCCGGAATCAAATTCCCGTTCAGCCGTATACTTGAATGAAAACCATTACAGAAAGAAGCCGCCCCGGACTAGGAGCACGCTCAATGAATAAGACCGTAATCGACGATGATGATGATGGTAGCGAACGACTATCGCAGCAGGCCATCTCCTTTTTCCTTCACATCCTGTTCGCGCTAGGCGCGTGGATGGGGATGATGATCCTCGGCTACGCCATCGATCCGCGTTCCGTCAACCAGATGATCATCCTGGCCCTCTCCATCCTCGTCCCCATGGCCTTCGGCAACCTCATCGCCCGCTTCAAGCCTGACGAGATGGCCGGCCACATCTGGCTCTTCGGTCTCATCTGGATGCTCATCATCAGCCTGTGGATCCTGGACATGCCCACGGGCCCCAACGCCTGCCTGGAATGCGGCGCCACCGAAAAACTCACCCGCACGCTCTTCAGTCTTCCCCGCCCGAGCGGCCTAATCGACAACAATGGCCCGTTCTTCGGGACCTGGCCCGCTGCCGCGCTCCTCGGTTACTCCATCGGCGCAAGGATGGTCCTCGCCCGCCGCAGAGCCCGCACGGCCTAGAAACCTGGTTTTCGCATTGACGAAAACGACGAAGCATTTGCAGGTGGTTAAACCAACCGTCCCGGCAAATACTGTTCCAGAAAACGCCGCGCGAGGATGAATCCGTCCTTGCGCTGCTGCGGGAAGTCGGGAAGGTTGGAGCTATTCGGCGCATCCCAGAACTGGTCTTCGTGCTCCACCGCGATCCCGCCCCTGAACTGGATCTGCAGTAGCACCGTGAGGAACTCCGGCCATTTCACGATGCCCTGTCCGGGGATGCGATAGCGCCACCATCCACGCCCGGCGATGCCCACCTGCTGCAGCACCGGCTGGATGATCTCGGTGTCCTTGGCATGTACGGCGAGGATGCGGTCCTTGAACTGCCAAGCCACGCTGATTGGGTCAATGTACTGTCGCACGAAATGCGAAGGGTCGAATTCCAGCCCCAGCCGCTTGCTCGGCACAAGATTGAAGACGGTCTGCATCCCGGCCGGAATGCTGGCGAAATTGGCGCCGTTCGGGTAGTTCTCCCATCCCATCGACACATCGAGCTTTTCGCAAACAGGCAGGTATTTTTCATTGAAGACATCGGCGAAGGCCTTGGCCTGATCTTCCATGCCGGCTCCCGGCATCCCACCGCTGAAGGTTCCCACAAACTTGCAGCCCAGGCGATGGCAAAATTCCAGGGCACGGACAAAGTCGGCATTCGCAGCCGCGCGCTTGCTTCGGTCGGGATCAGTGTGGTTGGGACCGAAGTATTCAATGCTGACTATGCGAATGCCTGCATTCCTCGCCGTGGCGAGAATCCGATCGATGGCGCTGTCGCTCAGGTCCGGGTTGAAGTCAGGACTCGGCGTCACTACCACGCCCTCGTAACCGGCCTGCGCGGCGAAGGCGAGCTTCTCCGGCGAGTACGGGGTGATGATGGAGAGCTTGGGATAGGACGTATCTGCAGGTATGGCTGTTTGTCCCGCAGGCGTTTGCGCTGCCTGTGTGGTGGCGGCCTCTGCCCCGGCCATGCCCAGCGCCGCCGCTGATGAGCCGCACCCCTTCAAGAACTTGCGCCGATTCCAAAACGAGTGTTCGCTCTCCACAGCCTTCGTCTCCCATCTTTGCAGTTGTTCGACGGGGTCGGATGCCCCCGCAGAATTATGTAGAGTACGGCGACAGACCTACCCTCGCACAACTGCCCGCTCCTCATGCAGATTCTGCAGCGCGTACACGGTAATCTCCCGCCGTTGCATCGCCGCAATCCCCTCGGCCGCCGCCTGCGCCGCTGCAATTGTGGTAATCGTGGGAATCCGTGCCAGCACCGCTGCCCGACGGATCGCCTTCTCGTCGAAGAACGTGTCCTGCCCGCGCGGTGTGTTGATAACCAGCTGAATCCGGTCTCCTTTGATCAGGTCCACAACGTTGGGCCGGCCCTCTTTCACCTTGAAGACCGTCTCAACCGCCATGCCCGCATCGCGCAACACGCGTCCCGTTCCTTCTGTGGCCACAATCTTGAATCCCAGCTCCATGTATCGTCGCGCTAGCGGAACCACGGCGCCCTTGTCGTGATCATTCACGCTGAAGAATACCGTGCCCTTCACGGGCAGCACCTGACCAGCCGAGAGTTGCGCCTTGGCAAACGCCTCGCCGAATCCGCGTGCCACCCCCATCACCTCTCCAGTCGACTTCATCTCCGGCCCCAGCACCGTGTCTACGCCCGCAAACTTCGACCACGGGAACACGGGGGACTTTACATAGTGATGATCTCCTACGCCCAGGTCTTTGCCGCTCGCCAACTCTTCCGGCAGCAACTCTCGCAGTGACCGTCCCGTCATCAGCCGCGCCGCCACCTTGGCCAGCGGCACGCCGGTCGCCTTCGATACATATGGCACGGTGCGCGAAGCGCGTGGGTTCACCTCGATCACATATACATGATCGTCTCCCTGCGCATCGCGCTGAATTGCGAACTGCAGGTTAACCAGCCCCACCACCTTCAGCGCCAGAGCCAGCTTTCGCGTGTAGTTGCGAATCGTCTCCAGCGTTCCCTCGCGCATGCTCACCGCCGGGAGCACGCAGCTTGAATCGCCGGAATGAATGCCCGCCTCCTCGATATGCTGCATGATTCCCGCAATGATGACGTCTTTGGAGTCGCATAGTGCGTCCACGTCCACTTCAACTGCGCTCTCCAGGAAGTGATCCACCAGGACCGGCCGCTCCTGCGAGTACTCGACCGCCTCGCGCATGTACTTGGCCACGGCCTCCGCGTCGTACGCAATCACCATCGCGCGCCCGCCCAGCACGTAGCTAGGCCGCACCAGCACCGGGTACCCGATGCGCTCCCCGATCGCCAGCGCCTCGTCCACGCTTGTCGCTGTGCCGCCCGCCGGCTGCGGAATCCCCAGATCATTCAGCAGCTTTCCAAACTGCTTCCGATCCTCGGCCAGGTCAATCGACGCCGGCGACGTCCCGATGATCGGCACACCGGCCGCCAGCAGGCGTCCCGAAAGGTTCAGCGGCGTCTGCCCGCCAAACTGCACAATCATGCCGATCTTCGCGCCGCTCTGCGCCTCGTGGTTGTAGATCGCTAGCACGTCTTCCAGCACCAGCGGCTCAAAGTACAGTCGGTCGCTGGTGTCGTAATCGGTCGACACTGTCTCCGGATTGCAGTTCACCATGATGGTTTCGTACCCGTCGTCCTTCAGCGCGAAGGCAGCGTGGCAGCAGCAGTAATCAAACTCAATTCCCTGCCCGATCCGATTCGGTCCCGACCCCAGGATGATAATCTTTGGCTTGTCCGTCGGCGGCGCCTCGTCCTCTTCGTCATACGTAGAATAGAGATACGGCGTCATCGACTCGAACTCCGCGGCGCATGTGTCCACCAGCTTGAAGACCGGCTTGACGCCCAGGCTCTCCCGCAGTTCGCGCACCTTCTTCACGCCGTCGTGTCCCACCAGCTTCCACTCCGTCGCAATGCGCTCATCGCTCAGTCCCATGCGCTTCAGCCGCCGCATCTGCTCCTCGTCCATCTTCAGCGGCTCGATGGCGGCAATTTTCTGCTGTTCCAGAGAAATCTCGCGAATCTGGTGCAGGAACCACGGATCCATCCCGGTCAGCCGCGCCACCTCGCGCACGCTCATCCCGCGCTCAAACGCAAACCGGATGTATCCCAGCCGCTCCGGCTTCGGCGTCACCAGCATCTGCGTCAACCGCCGCGGCTCCATCACCTCGGCCCCGGTCTTCTTGCCCGTCTCGAGCGCGCGCCACGCCTTCATCAGCGATTCTTTGAACGTGCGTCCGATGGCCATTACCTCGCCCACGCTTTTCATCTGCGGGCCCAGCGTGTCATCGGCTCCCGGAAATTTCTCAAACTGCCACTTGGGAATCTTCGTCACCACGTAGTCGATCGTCGGCTCAAAGCACGCCGGCGTCTTGCGCGTAATATCGTTGGGAATCTCATCAAGCGTATATCCCACCGCCAGCTTCGCCGCTATCTTGGCGATCGGAAATCCCGTCGCCTTTGACGCTAGCGCCGAGGACCGCGAGACGCGTGGATTCATCTCGATGACGGTCATGCGCCCATTCGCCGGATTCACCGCGAACTGCACATTCGACCCGCCCGTCTCCACACCGATCTCGCGCATCACCGCGATGGCCGCGTCGCGCATCTTCTGGTACTCGCGATCGGTCAGCGTCTGCGCAGGCGCCACAGTGATCGAGTCACCCGTGTGCACACCCATCGGATCGAAGTTCTCAATCGAGCAGATGATGATGACGTTGTCGGCCAGATCGCGCATTACCTCCAGCTCGTACTCCTTCCAGCCCAGCACGCTCTCTTCAATCAGGCACTCGTGGACCGGCGAAAGGTCGAGGCCGCGCGCCAGGATTTCCATGAGCTCTTCGCGGTTGTAAGCGATGCCTCCGCCGGAGCCGCCCAGCGTGAAGGAGGGGCGGATCAGCACGGGGAAACCGATTTTGCCGGCAAAATCGAGGCCGTCGCGCAGGTTGTTCACCAGCGCCGACTTCGACACGTCGAGTCCGATGCGCAGCATCGCGTCTTTGAAGAGTAGGCGGTCCTCGGCCTTCTTGATTGCCTCCAGCTTAGCGCCGATCAGCTCTACTCCATAGCGATCCAGTATCCCAGCGTCGGCCAAATCCACCGCAAGGTTCAGCGCTGTCTGCCCACCGACTGTCGGCAGCAGCGCGAACTTTCCTTGCGAGGCGCCGAGCATTTCCGCTTCAATGCGGATGATTTCTTCGACGTATTCGCGGGTCAGCGGCTCGATATAGGTGCGGTCGGCGAGCTCCGGATCGGTCATGATGGTGGCGGGGTTGGAATTTACCAGCACCACCTCGTAGCCCTCCTGCCGGAGAGCCTTGCAGGCCTGCGTGCCCGAGTAATCGAACTCCGCCGACTGCCCAATCACAATCGGCCCCGAGCCGATCACCAGAATCTTCTGAATGTCATTTCTGCGTGGCATTTTTTCTCGATGATTCCTAGTATGAATGTTGCGTGTTGCGTCGTATTAGCTTGTCGAACTGGCCCTTGCTTGTGAACACCGACGAGCAATCATCACTGCAAGCTCCTGGCCCCAAAATGACGTAAAGCTGCCTGCGCGCCAGCTTGGAAATCTCAAACTCCACCACTACATTGCGAACGGCAATCGAGTATTCCGGTGACTTCACGCGGAAAACATAGTGTCCGTCGACATGCTCAAAGGCGAACCGCCCTGCTGCGTCGGTGTGTGTTGAATAAGCCACGCCGTCGTCCTTGAGCAGGCTCACATCCGCGTTCGCCACCGGCTGTCCCTTCGGATTCACCACCACTCCACGAAGATGGACGACATGAATTGGCCCCGGGACATCGATCTGTGCCTCCGAGAATGGCCCCGAAGTCAGCCCTCCCAGCACAATCGCACCCAAAAAACAGCGGAGCCAAAAGCCCCGCTGTCCGGCCATGCCGATACCCACCGCCAATTCCGCCTCCCGCCGTTTTTTTTACGGCGCGCTGAAGTTCTCTTCCAGCTGCTTACTGTACTTCTTCATCTGGTCCTTGAACTGCTTGTTGCTGGTGGTCGCGAAGCTACAGCGCGTACCCGACAGCCCAAGAATCACGTGCATCCGCGACGTATGAAAGAGCCCTCCGCGCTTGACCCGCACATGCAGGTCCAGCGACTTTGTTCCGAGAAACTGGATGCGCACGCTCACGTATCCCGGAGCCAGGCCCTTGAACTCGAAACGTCCCTTGTCATCGGTGGCCGCCTGGTTCAGCGGAATCCCGTCACGCAGCACCTTGACGACAATCTGGGGCACCGGAACCCCGCTGGGGCCCACAATTGTCCCCTGCAGCCGCGACATGGTCATCTCCGGAGGGGGCGGGCAGGTGGAAGCTGCGTACATCGGCGTTGCTCCTCCCAGGGAAGAGACCAGAAGCAACGGTAATCCTGCGTTCAAAAAACAGCGGAGCCGAGGCCCCGCCACCCGTCCCCTAATTGCTTTGTAATTTAGGCCCTTCATCCTTTCCACTCCTCCATCATCTTGCGGAAGTCGCGGAACAAATAATGCGAGTCATGTGGCCCCGGCGCCGCCTCCGGGTGATACTGCACGCTGAACAGCGGCAGCGTCTTGTGCCGCAACCCTTCCAGGGTATTGTCGTTCAGATCAACGTGCGTTAGCTCTACCTCATTCGGGTTAATCGAGTCCGGATCCACCGCGAAGTTATGGTTATGCGCCGTGATTTCTACCTTCCCCGTGGCATTGTTCTTCACCGGATGGTTGCCGCCATGGTGCCCGAACTTCAGTTTGTACGTTCGACCTCCGAGGGCCAGCCCGCACAACTGGTGACCCAGGCAGATGCCGAACACCGGCACCTTCCCCATCATCCCGCGAATCGCCTTGACCGCGTAATCCACCGGCTCCGGATCTCCCGGCCCGTTCGACAGGAACACCCCGTCCGGCTTCATCCCTAACACGTCTTCGGCTGAAGTCTCCGCAGGAACCACCGTCACATTGCAGCCCTCGCGTCCCAGCATCCGCAGAATGTTCTGCTTGATTCCGAAGTCGTACGCAACGACGTGCAACTTGGGTCCGTCGATCGTGTTCGAAAGCAACGGATCGCCGGCCTGGTACCGCGGATCGCTACGGTCAAAGTGATACGTCACCTTGGTCGAGACCACGCGCGCCAGGTCCGTGCCGTCCATTTTCCGGATTGCTCTGGCTTTCTTCACCAGCGCATCTGCATCGGCTGTCTGCGTCGAGACTACCCCGCGCATCACTCCATGCGTCCGTAGGTGCCGCACCAGCGCACGTGTATCAATCTCCGCCAGCACCGGAACGGCATACCGCTCCATGTACTCATCGGTCACCTGCTCGGAGCGCCAGTTCGAGCTCACTGCCGAAAACTCGCGCACAATCAGACCCTCGATGTACGGCTTCGCCGCCTCGTTGTCTGCCTGATTTGTCCCGTAGTTCCCGATTTGTGGGTTGGTGAGAACAACTATCTGTCCGGCGTAGGAAGGATCGGTGGCGATTTCCTGATAACCGGTAAGGGAAGTATTAAAAACAACCTCGCCCGAGCATTCACCGGGGTGCCCGTAGCCGTGCCCCTTGAAGACGCGCCCGTCTTCGAGCGCAAGAATTGCCTGCATCGCCTCTCCGAGGAGTGGATTCAATAGATTTTAGCAGGGATTTCGGCCGCGCGCGCCTCCGCATCTGCGGAACTTTTGCCACACTCGCAAGACTCTGCTCTCACGCCGCTGCTAGAATCAGGCGTTCGTTATGGGGGCCCCATGAGTATCGCTCCCCCGTCCACCGTCTCCGTCTACTCGTCCAGCGAGCCCGTCATTACCGTCCTGCGCGAGGCCGCAGGTCAGGCCCTTCCCGGCCTTGAAGACGCGCGCCTGCCCGTAGCCGATGCCGTCGCCTTGATCGTTGCTGCGCCCGACGTCCTTCACGCCCTCACCAATCCCAGCGTGCGCAAGGGCGAGAAGTTCATCGTCCTCGGCGCCAACGCCGTTCGAGCGTTCTCGGTGGCCAACCAGTTCGTCCACATTCCCCATGTCGACGCTCCGCTTGAGTTGGTGGCCGCACTCTTCAAACACGGCGAGCAGGTCTACATCACCGGCGCCAAGCAAACCGCCCGCACTCCCTGAACCGTTCGGACGGCTCCCGACATCCACGGGGCCATCCGTCACAAGCCGGCTGCGAACCGACCTCGCGTTGCTACAATCAGCCACCCATGCGAAAAACAACGGCGATCCTCCTCGTCAGCCTCATTGCGTCGCCACAGTCTCCATCTGCCGGCGCCAAATCCGTCCGCGACCAGATGCACGACCTCCAGGCCAAGGCCGTTGCGGCCGCTAAAGCCGGCGATCGGCAAACGCGCATCTCCGCCGATCTCGACCTCCAGCGTTTGCTCCACAACGAGCCCAGCGTTCTCCTTGCCCTGGCCCGCGCATACACCGCTGCCGGGGATACCAAAAAGGCCCTTGACGCGCTGAACAGCTTCGCCGACCTGGGCCTTGCCGACGACAACCTCCTTAACCGGTCCGACCAACGCCTCGGCGCCCTCGCGACCCTCCCCGCGTACAAGCAGGTCCTCGATCGGTTCCGCCAGAACGAAACCCCCATCTCACTTGGCAATTCCGTCCTTAGCCTTCCCGACACCGGGCTTCTGACGGAAGACCTCGACTACGACGCCACCACCCGGACCTTCCTCATCACTAGCGTCCTCGAACACAAGATCGTTCGCGCCACCTTCACCGGCGCCGTTACGGAATTTGCCACCTCACCCGATGGCTGGCCCGTGCTCGCCATTAAAATCGACTCTGCCCGCCAACGTGTCTGGGCCACCGAAGTCGCCCTCGACGGCTTCACGTCTGCGCCCGCATCCGCCTGGGGACGTTCCGCGATCCTCTCCTTCGATCTCGCCACCGGCAAGCTTCTCAACCGCATCGAAGGCCCGCCGCGCACCGCGCTCGGTGACATGGTGCTCGTCTCCAACGGGGATCCCATCGTCAGCGACGGCGAGGGGGGCGCCGTTTATCGCCTCACCCAGGGCGGGCTCCAGCCCATCAACACCACTGATTTCATCTCGCCCCAAACTCCCGTCCTGCTCCCCGGCGGCGACCGCCTCCTCGTGCCCGACTACGTTCGCGGCCTCGCCATCCTCAATATCGCCACCGGCCAGGTCTCCTGGCTCTATGCCGATGGCTCCTCGCACGTGGCCCTCAACGGTGTCGACGGCGTTTACTTCCACAACCAGCAGCTTCTCCTCACCCAAAACGGTACCAACCCACAGCGCATCCTCATGCTCAACCTCGACCCCTCGCTCACCCGCATCAAATCCGCCAAGATCATCGAGCAATCGACGCCAAACCGCGGCGATCCGACCCACGGCGTCGTTATCGGTGACGATTTTTACTACATTGCCAACTCCGGCTGGAACCAGCTTGACGACCACGGCGACCTCAAGCCTGGGGGCAAACTGTCCTCCGCGCAGATCCTGCGCTATAGCCTTAAATGAGTTCCCTCGAGGGCCAGAAGGCAAACTATCGTTCTTCTCGACTTTCATCAGTGGCAGCGTAGCTGGGATTCGACCTCCGATCCCGCCAGGCAGGCGTCTTGTCACAATGGCCTTCTCGATAAAGTGCGGGTTGGCGAATACTCGGATGCGGAGTAACAGCTATGAGAGTGATGGGAAGACCGCTGTGGGCGACCGCGATATTTGGCGGGTTGTGTGCGGTGCTGGGAGCGCAGGGGACGTCGGCTGCGGATCCGGCTGTGACTGCGGCTGACGTGGCTTATACGGCGCACGATTGGGCGCATGCGGAGGAGTTATACCTGGGCATCACGAACACGAACCCGGAGAGCGCGCGGTGGTGGTATCGGCTGGCGACCGCGCAGCGCGGCAACAAGCACTACGAAGCCTCGCTGGCGTCGTTTGACAAAGCAAGGCAACTGGGCGCGAACAAGGGCCTGCCGGCGTTCCTGGTGGACTACGAGGAGGCCACGACTCTGGCCGCCAAGGGCGACAAGGCGCGTGCCCTGGAGAAACTGAAGGCATCGGCGGACGCAGGATTCTCTCAGACGAATCGGATCGAGAAGGACGAGGAGTGGAGCGCGTTGCGGGCAGATGCTTCGTTCGCGGCGCTCGATAAACAGGTTCATCACAATGCCGCCCCGTGTGAGGACGCGCAGTTCAAGCAGTTCGACTTTTGGCTTGGGGACTGGGACGTGGTGTCGACGGCGGATGGACTCTCCGTGGGAACCAGTCACATCTCGAAGGAGATGGCTGGGTGCGTAGTGTGGGAGAACTGGAAGTCGGCGGGAAGCCCCTACTTTGGAAAGAGCTATAACACCTACAACGTGAACCTGCACCGCTGGGAGCAGTATTGGGTGGATAGCGGCGCGGGCACGATCTTCTTCCACGGCAACCGTGCGGGCGAGGTAATGGATTACTGGGCGGACGATGTGCCGCAGCCGAATGGGGAGATGCTGCGACGGCATCTGCAGTTCTTCAACCTCGGTCCGGACAAGGTGCGGCAGTTCAGCCAGGGGTCGCGTGACGGCGGGAAGACGTGGACGGTGGAGTACGACCTAACCTACAACCGACACAAGACGGTGACGGACGCTGGATCGCGGTAGAACGACGGTCACGGACCGATGAGGTTGGGATTCCCTAAGGGTGTGTATCATCCTTCACGGTTTCGCCGCCTTTGATCACGACTCTTACGTTTTCGAGAATGGTGATGTCCGACAAGGGGTCGCCTTCAACGGCGATGAGGTCGGCGTACTTGCCGGGCTCGATGGCGCCGACGCGATCCTGCCAGGACATGAGTTCGGCAGCGTTGGTCGTGGCGGCGCGGATCGCTTCGATGGGCGTAAACCCGCGGCGAACCAGGCCGGCAAGCTCAAGGGCGTTCTTGCCTTGTTCCTTGGCGCGGCTGGCATCGGACCCCGCGGCAACCTTAACTCCAAGAGTGCGGGCCATCTGCAACTCGTGCTGGATGGATTGAAGAAAGTCGTCGAGCCACTTGCGGTCAGCAGGACCATTGCGGGGCGTGAAGTGATCAGCCCACTCGTCGATGACGCCAACCGTGGGCACCAGGAAGACATTGTTCTTCTTGATGAGTTCCATGGCCTTCTGGTCGGCTTCGTGGCCGTGCTCGATGGAGTCGGCGCCTGCGTTGACAGCGTTGCGAATGCCCTCAGGAGTAGTGGCATGGGCGGCAACCTTGAGGCCTGCTTTGTGGGCCTCTTCAGTGACAACCAGGAGTTCGTCGAAGGTGAGGGTCGGATGGTTCCAGTCGGCGTAGACCTTGATGAGATCGGCACCATTTCCGATTTGCTCGCGGACAGCCCGGCGCGCTTCTTCAACGCCGCTGATCATCTGAGCGCCGGTGGGGAAATCGCGGAGATCTGGATTGACGTGAAAGGGATTGTACTGGCCGACGGCGGCAATGCCGCGGGTGGCCACTTGCATGCGGGGCCCTTCCACCAGGCCCTGGCGAATGGCGTCACGCAATGCGACGTCGGCGTATCCGGAGCCTTCGCTTTCGGCGTCGCGAACGGTTGTGAATCCGGCGTGAAGAGTGAGGCGGGCATTTGCGGCGCCTTGGAGGGCCCGGTAGGCCTCAGACTCCTTGGCGAGGGCGAGCAGGTAGGCATCGTCAACATCGGCAAAGCGCGCCATGATGTGGGTGTGGCAGTCAATCAGGCCGGGTAGCACCGTGTACTGGCTGAGATCGACGATGCGCGCGTTCGAGGGGGCATGAGGCTGGACGTCGGTGAGGGGCCCGACCTCCTCGATGCGGTCGCCTTCAAGGAGAATGCCTGCATTCTGTATGTAGACACCCTTGCGGACATCGAGCAGCTTGCCGGCTTTAATGAGGACGATGGCAAGATGGGGTGTCGCGGGTGGAGGTGCCGCTGGAACCGGAGCAGACTGTGCGGCCGCGGCAACGGAAGTCGGCGGGGATTGCTGGACCGGAGCCTGCCCCCGCTGGCCACCGACAGAATTTGCAATCACTAAGGCAAGAAATGCGAGGACAACAGGTCGTGCATGCATTGTGGTTCCTCTTCTGAGCGAGTGGGAACATGAGAAGAACGGATGTTGGGCTCATTATAGGGCGAAGCCAATGAGGAAATGAAACAGTAAAGTGGTGAACAGCTTTCCGTTTACGTCGATCCAGGTCTGAAGAGAAGAGAGGCTGAGATGGTACACACGACCCTGAGGATTGTGCTGCTGGCGGCGCAGGTCGGTGGAATATCGCCTGCAGCCGAAGGTCCGCAGATTGCAGGGGTGTGGCGAGGGACTTCAGAGTGCATGGTTAAGAACAGCCCGTGCCAGGACGAAGCAAATGTGTACCGTATCCATGCGATCCCGGGAAAGAGCTATCGGTTCAAAGTGACCGGGAGCAAGGTTGTGAACGGCCTGGAAATTGCCATGGGCCCGACACTGAACTGGGACTATGATCCGCGGGCGCACACGCTCACGTTTGCAGTGGGCAACGGGCACTTTTGGTTAAAGATCGATGGGGACAAGATGGACGGCGGGTCTAATGTTGGCCGATATGACGGTCTATCGGAAGATTCACCTGGAACGAGTCGGGGCGAGCGATGACGTGAAGAAGTGAAAGAGTGAACAAGTGATGAAGTGAAAACAAAGGGGCCGGCTGTTTAGCCGGCCCCTTTTCTGTGAAGGCCGCCTCTGTTGTCAAGCAGCGGCGGTGGCGGGCTCACCGGTTGGAACCGGTACTGGCTGCGCCTTGAACTGCGGCAGGGCCACTGCCAACACATCTTCGACGTGGCGGGCATAATGGATGGCTACACCATCCATGAGTTCCGGCGTGAGGTCTTCTTCCACGTCCTGCTTGTTGTCCGCGGGCAGGATCACCGTTTCCACGCCTGCACGGCTTGGCAGCCAGGAACTTCTCCTTGATGCCGCCCACGGGCAGCACATTGCCGCTGAGGGTGATTTCGCCGGTCATCGCCGTCAAAGGCCGACAGGTGTGTCGGTTAACAGCGACGCCAGCACGGTAGCCATGGTGACCCCGGCCGACGGACCATCCTTGGGGATGGCGCCGGCGGGCACGTGGATGTGCAGGTCGATCTCCTTGGTAAAGTCCTCCTGCAGGCCCAGGCGTGCCGGCATTGGAGCGCACCCAGGTAAGCGCGGCCTGCATGGATTCCTGCATGACCTCGCCGATCTGGCCGGTCATGGTGAAGCCTCCCTTCCCCTTCATCTTGTTGGCCTCGATGAAAAGGATGTCGCCGCCCGCCGGTGTCCAGGCCAGTCCGACGGCCACGCCCGGACGCTTGACGCGCTCGGCGACCTCGGTTTCGACGCGCACCTGGATGTCGCCCAGGAACTCCTTGAGAATGTCACGATCGACGACGAGCTTTTCCGTTTTGCCCTCGACCACGCGGCGGGCCTGCTTGCGGCAGACGGTGCCGATGACCTGCTCGAGCTTGCGAACGCCGGCTTCGCGGGTATAGTGGCGGACGATCTGGCGCACCGCATCCTCGGGGAACTCGATCTGCTCTGGCGTGATGCCGTTCTCCTTGATCTGTCGCGGAATCAGGTAGCGGCTGGCAATGTGCAGCTTCTCCTCCTCGCTGTAGCCCTGGAGGGGGATCAGTTCCATGCGGTCGAGCAGCGGCGGCGGCACCGTGTCGAGCATGTTGGCGGTGCAGATGAACAGCACCTTGGACAGATCGAACGGCACGTCGAGGTAGTTATCGCGGAACGTGTTGTTCTGCTCCGGATCCAGGGTCTCAAGCAGCGCCGAAGCTGGATCGCCGCGGAAGTCGCGGCCGAGCTTGTCGATCTCGTCGAGCATGATGACCGGGTCATTGGTTTCCGCGCGGCGGATGCTCTGGATGATCTGACCGGGCAGGGCTCCGATGTAGGTCCGGCGATGGCCGCGAATCTCCGCCTCGTCGTGCATGCCGCCAAGGGAGACGCGCTGGAACTTGCGACCCAGGGCGCGCGCAATGGAGCGGCCGAGGCGAGGTTTTGCCCACGCCCGGAGGTCCCACGAAGCAAAGGATCGGGCCCTTCATGTCGGGCTTGAGCTCGAGCACGCTGAGGTAGTCGAGGATGCGGTCCTTCACCTTGCGTCAGCTCGTAGTGGTCCTCGTCCAGGATCTCCTTGGCCTTGTTGATGTCGATCTTGGAGCCGGAGCTTTTCGCCCAGGGCAGCACCGCCAGCCACTCGATGTAGTTGCGGGTGAGCGAGTAGTCGGCGGCCATGGGCGACATGCGGGAGAGGCGCGTCAGTTCCTTGAGCGCCTCTTTCTTCACGTCCTCCGGCATCCCGGCTTCGTCGATCTTCTTGCGCAACTCTTCGGTCTCGCGCTGGCCTTCGTCCTGCTCGCCGAGTTCCTTCTGAATCGCCTTCATCTGCTCGCGCAGGTAGTAGTCGCGCTGCGACTGCTGCACCTGGTCCTGCACTTCGTTCTGGATCTTGGCGCGCAGCTGCTGGACTTCGATCTCCTTGGCGAGATGCGTGTTCATGAGTTCCAGCCGGGCGGCGATGCTGGCCGTCTCGAGCAGCTGCTGCTTGTCTTCGGTGGTGAGGAACGGCAACGAGGATGCGACGAAATCAACCAGGCGGCCGGGCTCTTCGATATTGGCGGCGATGGTGCGGAGTTCGTCGGAGAGCGTTGGCGATTCGGAGACGATCTGCTGGAACTGGCCGATCACGATGCGCACCAGAGCTTCGACGCTGGCGTGGCTCTCCGGCTCCTGGGCCTCCAGCGGTCTCGACCTCGGCCATCATGAAGGGCTCGGTCTGGACGTAATCGGACCAGCCGCACGCGCTCCACGCCTTCAGTGAAGACGAACCGGCTCTGATTGGGCATCCGGACGACTTTGTGCACGGTAGCCAGGGTGCCGACCTGCGTGCATATCCGCGGGTGTGGGCGCATCCAGGCGGGCGTCTTTCTGCGCAGTTACGGCGATCGTGCGCTCTTCACCGACAGATTCGATCAACTGGATCGAGCTTTCCCGGCCGACGGTCAAGCGGCAGTACGGCATGAGGAAACAAAACAGTATCACGAACAGGCAGGACGGGGACGCGCCGCAGGGCCGACTGCGTCGGCTTGGCGGCCGGGATAGCGGGCTGCGGCGGGTTAGGAGTCTTATTTTCCATTGAGTGTCCTCATATCAACTTCTCTTACATTAGAGAACGCAGTATACCAAAAAGTTTCGCAATCGAAGCACTTGGCTCCCGCACGTCCCAAAACCCGACTCCTGTGTTCCCGCATTTGCGTTCCCTGCCCGATTTCCGATCTCAGCCAGCTACGCCCGCCAGCGACGCGTGGCGACGGTTCGGACTTCCCTTGCTTTTCTGCACCATTTTGAGTGCATTAAGCCAACATGGCACAGTCACTTCTGCGTCTCGATGTCCTTTGCCTGATGCCCCTGCATATCTGACGTGGACCGATGTCAAAATCCTCCAGAAAATGCATAATCGGCCACACCCGAATGACATATGAGCGTGGCCGATGCTGGGGGGACTCAATTTGGACTGATCTTGGAGCTGGATTTTCAGCCTCGGGTCTGATTCCCCTCCGATTTGAGTGCAGACTCGAGCTTTTCCCAAAGGGTGTCGGGCGGGTCCTCGACCGGGAAGAGCTGTCGAGCGGCTTCGGCGATGGTTTCGAGTTCATTGAGCAAGGCGCGGCAGAGCGTACAGGACTGCACGTGCGGGTGAGCCGAGACGTCTTCTCCCGAACCGATCAACTCCGCCATCTGGGCCTGGAATTCTTCGCAGGTCATATTTTTGGGATCTTGCATCACCGCCGCCCCTCCCTTCGGGGAAACGTGCGCATGGCATCGCGCAATTTCAGACGCGCTTTGTGCAGTTGCGACTTGCTATTACCGATCGAACAGTCGAGCATTGCGGCGATTTCATTATGCTCGTACCCCTCGATATCGTGCAGCACAAAGATTAACCGATAGCCGGCCGGAAGTTCAGCAATCGCGCGTTCAAGGGCGAGGCGGTCAATGGAGCCGGTGAGGGAGAGGTCAGGCGTACCGAAACTGCGCCCTGGACCTTCTTCCGGGGTGGGCTCCATGGCTTCGTCAAGGGAGATGACGGAGAGGCCCTTCTTCCGCAGATGCATGAGCACCACGTTAATGGCCAGTCGATGCAGCCAGGTGGAGAACGCGGAATCACCGCGAAATGTCGCGATCTTCCGATGCAGTTGCAGGAACGCCTCCTGGGTCAGGTCTTCAGCTTCGGCCACATTGCCCACCATGCGCAGGCAGAGGGAGTAGATGCGGCGCTTATGGAGCGAGTAGAGCTGAGCGAAGGCGTGGTGGTCACCTGCCTGTGCGCGACTAAGTACATCGGCATCGGGGCCAGTGGGAGTGTGCGCGACAACTTCGCTTGCAGAAGTGGGTTTGACTTCTGCAGTCTGAGTGGAAGAAGCCGGTTTGCGAGGAGGGATATCGACGGGTTGACTCCCCGCCGCCGTGACGGCTCGCTGGCTAGAATCATGCGTTTGCATGGTCATTCTGATGGGCGTCATTCGTTTCCTTGTGGGAGGTAGCGGGAGGCCGTTGAGTGCTGCGCCACTCATGATTCCTCGTTAGTATAGGGGGCAGCGGTTGGAGTGGCATAAGTCGGCTGCATGGGGCCCGATTAAAGCCTCGCTGATATCGGCTTTGATGCAGTTTTCTGGGTTCGTGTTATTTCGCGGTGTAGCGGGGAGAAAGTTTTGACGTTCAAGTCTGCGGAGAGCCGAAGCAAACTGGATTTGCGCGGGCGGTGGCCTCAGATTTTATTCATCTTATTATTAACTGGCCTGATTCCCCCTTCGGCCCATTCAAGCGGTCAGGTTGCGCCAGAGCAGACATCACGGGACAGAGCCGCCGTGCCAGCCGACGCGATGGCGCGCTGGGAAGGCCGCACAGTCCGGCGCATCACTTTTGAAGGGGTAGCCTCCGACCGGCTCTCCTCTATAAAAGATCACCTCCCGCAGGCTGAGGGAGCTCCACTATCGCGCGAGGATATCGCTGCGAGCCTGCGGCAACTCTACGGCACGGGACTCTTCGAGCGCATCGAAGCGGCTGGCCAACCGGATGCCGATGGGGTGGACCTGATCTTCGAGGCAAAGCCACGAGCGTTCATCGGAACCGTGAGCGTGGATGGTGCCAGGGGGCCCAACGTCAACACGCAACTGGAGCGAGCGGCGCGACTGAACCCCGGGACCCGGTTAACCGACGCCAAGATGACGCAGGCATTGGAGACGATGAGGCAGGTGCTGGCTGAGAACGGGTTCCACGACCCCTCCATCCGCTATCAGCTGACGCCCCACCCGGCTCAGTTGCTGACAGATATCGCCTTCCACATCATTTCGGGCCCGCAGGCGCGGGTCGGAGCGCTGGAAGTTTCAGGCGATTCCGGAATGACCCTGGACGAGTTCCGGCACTTTGCCCGTCTGCGATCCGGAGCCTTCGTCGATCGGGAGACAGTAAACCGGGCGCTGGCGGGTGTGCTGAAGCACTACCGGAACGAGAAACGGCTCGAAGCAGAGATCAAGCTTGAAGGCCAGGAGTATGCCGCCCACAAGGTGAACTACCGATTCACGGCGAACCGCGGCCCGGTTGTACGCGTGGAGCTGGAAGGTGCTCGGCTGAACAAAGAGCGCATTAAGCGGCTGGTCCCGGTGTTTGAGGAAGGTACGGTAGACGAGGACCTGCTGAATGAGGGCAACCGGAGGGTGCGCGACTACTTTCAGAGCCTGGGGTACTTCGACGTGAAGGTCGACCACACGGAGGGAAGGCCGCAAACGCGGCTGGTTACGATTGTGTACAACGTGCAACTGGGAGAGCGGCGCCATGTCGAGCGAGTTTCCGTCGACGGGAATCATTACTTCAATTCCGGAACACTGGAGCAGTTGCTGAGCGTGCATGCGGCGAATGCATTTGACCGGCACGGCGCGTACAACCAGGCGCTGGTGTCGGCGGATGTGGCCGCGCTGCAATCGGTGTATCAGAATAACGGCTTCTCGAAGGTAAAAGTCACGACCGAGACAGGCCCGCCCTCGAATACCAGTCCGGCAAGGGCGAACTCAACCGGAGTGCGAACTGCGGTTGAACCGGACTCCACACAACCCCTCACGCTGGTTTACCACATCGACGAAGGACCACAGCAGCGGGTAGGCTCGGTACAGATCGTGGGCAATAGCAACGTGCAGACACCCATCCTGCTTGGGCTGATTAATACCGAAGCGGGCCAACTCTTTTCTCCGCGTAATCTTGCCGGCGATCGCGATGCGCTGATGACCGATTACCTCAGCCGCGGGTTTGACGAGGCGCGTGTGGACGTGGAGGAGTCCAATGATACCGCGGACCCGAGCAAGGTGAACGTGGTCTTCCACGTAAGTGAGGGGCAGCAAACCTTTGTACGCGACGTCTTGTTGACTGGCCTGCACTACACGCGGCGCACGACCGTCAACAAAGCCATCACGCTGCATACCGGCGACCCGCTGAGCTCGTCGGCACTGGACGAAACGCAACGCAATCTCTACGAGTTTGCTCTCTTCAGCGAGGTCAATACGGCGGTGCAGAACCCGAGCGGTGGGGAGACGCACAAGACGGTGCTTCTGCAGGCCATCGAGGCACGGCGCTGGACGCTCACTTACGGCGCCGGATTCGAGGTGCAGACCGGGACCCCGGTCACCGGATGCCAGGGATTCCAGTCGCGCGGGGCGCAGTGCACACCAAACGGGCACACCGGCGTCAGCCCGCGAGGATTGCTCGCGATTACGCGTAACAATCTCTTCGGGCGCGAGCAGTCCGCGTCGGTGCAGGGCAACTACGGCTTGCTGGAACAGAGGGTCGACCTTGTGTATCAAAATCCGCATCTATGGGGCGCCCGCAACTTTGGGATGAACTTCACGGGTGGGTATGCCAACAGCCAGAGCGTAACGACCTATGTGGCATCAAGACTGGAAGCGGGATTTCATTTTACGCAGACCTTCAATTCTCCGGGCGGGCTGTCGCGCGCAAACACCATTATTTATGCGTACGATTTTCGTCGCGTGAAGGTGGCGGAGGACTCTCTCCAGGTCTATCAGCAGGCGCTTCCACTACTCTCCCCCGCAGTCACGGTCGGCGGTCCGGGCTTTACCTGGATTCGCGACAGCCGAGACTCGGCTGTGGATGCGCATCGCGGGACGTACACAAGTTTCCAGGAATTCTTGTCGGCGGCGCCATTCGGTGCGCAGGCCCAGTTCAATCGCATCGACACCTCGAACTCCAGCTATCACTCCTTCGACAAGGGCAAGTACGTGATTGCGCGCAATACCCGCTATGGCCAGGAAAGGGCGTTCGGCAATGGAGACAGCCAGCTGATTCCCCTGCCGGAGCGTTTGTACGCGGGCGGAGCAACATCGTTGCGGGGATTCTCGATTAACGCAGCAGGGCCACGCGATCCGATGACGGGATTTCCCATCGGCGGAGCGGGAGCGTTGGTCAACAGCACGGAATTGCGACTGCCGCCGCCCGTCCTTCCCTACCTGGGAAATACCGTGAGTTTTGTTCTATTCCACGATATGGGGAATGTATTTACCAATGCCAGCGATGCATGGGTGAGCGCGTTGCGGGTGTCGCAGCCTCATCGCGAACTCTGCAAGAACCTGACCTCCGTCGATCCGGCGACCGGCGAATTGTATCCGCCGAATGGGCCGGATTCCTCGACCGGGCAGCAAGGTACTTGCAGCTTCAACTACTTCTCGCACACCCCTGGGCTAGGAGTTCGATACCACACGCCGGTGGGTCCCATCCGGCTGGACTTCAGCTACAACCTCAATCCGCCCGTCTATCCAGTCAACTTGAATTACTCCCAAAACAATGTTTACGCGAATCAGCATGTAGGCGAGGCCAGCCACTTCAACTTTTTCTTCAGCCTGGGTCAGACATTCTGATGAGCATCGGCATGAAAGGACGGACAGGCATAGTGAAGATTGTCGCATGCCTGCTCGCGACCCTCTGCACGGGCGCGTTCGCGCAGAGTCAACCGGAAATGCTCGATCGCGTCGTAGCCGTGGTGAATAATCGCGCAATCCTGTGGAGCGACATTACCGACGCCCTGCACCTGGCTACTCTGGAACCGCGCAGCAAAGAGCAAGAGGCTCCCAATGCCCGCACAGCGCTGGAGCAGTTGATCAGCCGCACCCTGATCGAGCAGCAGATCCGGCAGGAGCAAGCGGACGCACCAACCATCTCAGACGGCGACGTGCAAGCGCGCCTGGCGGAATTGCGCAAAGAGCTGCCGGCTTGCGTGCACATGCAATGCGCAACGGATGCAGGATGGAAAGCCTTTCTGGGGGAGAACCAGCTCACCGACAAGCAGGCTGAAGACTACATCCGTCAGCGGCTGGAGGTATTGGCGTTTATTGAGAGGCGCTTTCGGCAAGGAATCCGGATTTCACAAGAGGAAGTGGAAGCCTATTATCGCGACACACTTCTGCCCCAGTATGCTAAGGGCGAAACTGCCCCGCCGCTGAAAGATGTGGCGCTCAGGATAGAGGAGATCCTGCTGCAGGAACAGGTGAATACACTTTTTAGCGCCTGGCTCGATAACCTGCGCAAGCAGGGCGACGTGGAGATTCTGGATCCAGCCCTGGAGCCTTCGACAGGCAGCCCAACTTCCGGCGGAGATGCACGATGAAACAGCAGGTGGCGAGCCCCGTCAAGCCGCGGCGCAGAAGACGCCTCCTGTGGAATACAGCCGGCGTCGCGGTGGCACTGATCGCAGTGGTCGGCGCACTCATTTTGTGGGCGGGCTATGATCAGTTTCAGAACATGGTGCGCGCGCGCCTGGTGCAGCAATTGCAGGCCGCCGCCGGCGGTCGCGCTGAAATAGCTTCGTTCCATTGGCGTCTGCTGCAACTGGAGGTTGAAGCAGACGGAGTCGTGATTCACGGCGACGAGCCAGCCGATGAAGCGCCTTACGCACAGGTGCAGAAGCTGCGCGTAAAGCTCAGTCTGTTGGGGTTCTGGAGCCCCAGGATCCTCCTGCGCGAGTTGGAGATCGTGCGGCCGCAGCTGCACCTGATCTTCTATCGAGACGGTGCAACCAACCAGCCGCGTCCCGCCAGGTCGCAGGAGATCAACCGGTCCGGCCTTGAAACCCTCTTTGACCTGCAAGCCGGACACATCGCGGTTGAGAACGGAAGCGTGGACTTGGACAATCGCGCCGCCGAGTTAGACGTCCAAAACCGCTATCAGCCGCTGGACTTTGCTGGCAACGACATTTCGGTTGTGATGCAGTATGTTTCGGCGGGCCAGGCACCTGAGCATTACCACATCGAGGCGGGAATCCGCGATCTGAACCTGGTCCGCGGGGGCGAACTGAAACCAAAAGTAGCCCCTGTCCACGGTGTCCTAACGGCATCCCTGGACATGATGCGGGATTCGGCCGCTTTGAGTTCATTACGGCTGACTTCAGCCACAGGCGGAGGCAATGAACGAACCCTGAACATTTCGGGGACACTGGCGCACTTTGCGCATCCGCGCTGGCAGGCCGCGATTAATGGCGAGATCGATTTGCGCCTGCTCGATCCAGCGCTGGGATATTCATTTACCGAGGGCATTGTGCGGCTGGCATTGATTAGCGCGGGCCAGGATGGGATGTTCCGCGTGGATGGCAGTGTCCACGTGGACAAGGGCGCCTACACGGGACCCGGTGTAAACGCGCGCGTCCTTGACCTGACAGCAAAGGTACACGCGGATCCAGGCTCATTGCGAATCACTTCCGTGGCAGCACGCCTGACTCAGGGCGGTGAGGTCAACGGCGAAGTCCTCCTCGCGCACTGGCTTCCCGTTGCAACCGGAGCAGTGTTGGAGGCGGCATCGACCCCTCCCCCGGTCAGGGGCCCTCCACGAAACAAGCTTGGACTGCATCCGGCGGAAAAGAAAACGCCAGAGCCACCGAAGAAAGCGCCTCCTCACTCGGAGTTGGTGAAGCATCCAATTCCCGTGCTCGTGGTAGACGGGAAGGTGAACGCGCAGTTCCGCAATGTTGCGCTCGACTCGGTTCTCGATATCGTGGGGCAGCCCCCGTTTCAGAGACTCGGACTCAACGCGATCCTGAATGGTTCCGCCAATGCGACCTGGAGCCACGGCGACGTAAATACTCTGGTCGTGAACTCCACCTTGAGCCTGAGCCCCGGTGAGGGCGCTCTTGCGAACGAAGCGCCCACAAACGGAACCATCGATGCCACCTACGTGCAAAAGACCGGCACGGTCGATCTGCGGGAATTGAACATACAGCTTCAGGGCAGCCGGCTCAACGCGACTGGCCGATTGGGTGCCTATCCCTTGGATAGTCCCACTGCTCTTAACATCGACTTCGCGTCGACCAACCTGGGAGAGTTTGATACGGTGCTCCGCGATCTCGGCCTGCAGCGGAACGGCCGGTCGGGAACCGCGGCATTGCCTGTTGCCCTGAACGGAGAAGCCGAATTTCACGGCACATGGGCAGGGTCGCTGGTTTCTCCGCGGCTACAAGGGAAGCTGAGCGCGAGCCGGCTATGGCTGGATCTGCCGGCACTGAGTGCGCAAAGCAAGCCGCAGACGATCCATTGGGACAGCCTCCAAGCTGAAGGCACATACGACGCCGAACACATAGCCATTGTTCGCGCCGAGCTGCACCGCGGAACCTCGCAAATCATGATGGATGGAACGCTGATGGCACCAGTTCCGGAGCCTGCAGGCGTTTCAGCACGACAGCGTGCTCCAAGTGCCGGCAGGGATGAAATGCCAGCGTTTGGTGCCAATTCCGTGCTGCAGGCTCACGTGCGCGCAAACAGAATTGACACCCTCGATCTGATGCCATTGGTGGGTTTGGATCTCCCGCTCACCGGAACGTTGGACACCCAATTAACGGTTGACGGGCCATTGCGCGAACTGGGAGGCTCCGGCTGGGCGCAGCTGAACAATGCGGTCATTGACGGCGAACCCGTGACCAGCTTGCGAGCGCAGGGATCGGTGGCCGGCAAAGTCGTAACGCTCACATCGATTGAAGCGCGAGCAAAGGCCGGCACGGTGTCAGGCTCCCTCACCTACGCGACGGATACCGGACGCTTCCAGGCCATGACACTCGGGTCAGGCATCGATTTGTCGAAGATCGACCGCCTGCGCTCAACCGGTGAAGCCATTGCCGGAACACTGGAGTTCCGAGTGACGGCATCGGGCACAAGAGAGGACCCGAATATTGAGGGCCATGCCGCTGTCTCGTGGCTTGCCATTGAAGGCCGAGACATGGGCACACTCACCGCGACTGCACATACGGCGGATCATGCGCTTCACTTCGATGGATCATCGACCTTCGAGTTGGCAACCGTGACCCTCCATGGACAAACGGAGTTGCGCGGAGATTATCAGACACAGGCCAATCTCGATTTCTCGCACTTTGATATTGCCGCCATCTTCAAGATGACCCATCTGGATTCCATCGGGGCGCAATCTTCCTTGAGCGGCCACGCACAGATTGCCGGGCCGCTTGCACACCTCGATCAATTTCGCGGAGATCTGCGCTTGCCAGAGATGGCAGTGGTCATTGGTGGAGTCCATTTGAAGAGCGACGGCGGTGTGCACGCAGCGCTCGATCAGGCTCGCATCGCGCTCGATCCCGTGCACATCATCGGAGACGATACCGATCTTCGAGCGCAGGGAACGCTGGGACTGAAGGACACGCGTCGCCTCGATTTGTCAGCCAGCGGATCAGTCAATCTGAAACTGGCCGAAACCCTCGACCACGATTTGACTGCGGCGGGAACATCCTCATTCCAGGTGGAGGCGCACGGCCCGTTGGCCAGCCCGGGATTGCGAGGACGCGTTGAGTTTCAAAATGGCTCTCTCTCGCTGGAAGACCTGCCCAACGGGCTGAGTCAGATTCGAGGAACACTCGAGTTCAATCAAAACCGTCTCGAAGTGAAGTCGCTCACCGCGATGACTGGTGGAGGGCAATTAAGCCTGGGCGGCTATCTCGCTTATCAAAATGGCATCTTTGCCGACCTTGCCGTAACCGGCAAGCAAATTCGCATCCGGTATCCCCAGGGTGTGAGTTCCCTGGCCGACACCGACCTTCGCCTGCTGGGAACTCAGTCCAGCCTGGAGCTATCCGGCAATGTCATGATTACGCGCTTCTCGGTCAGTCCGGACCTCGACATCGCCGCCCTTGCCGAGCAGGCGAACACAATACAGCCGGTGGCTTCTCCCAACGCACCTTCAAATCATGTGCGGCTGAACGTGCGTATCCAGTCGTCGCCGCAGTTGAATTTCCAGAATGCCTATGCCAAGCTGGCCGGCGATGTGGACCTGCGCCTGCGCGGAACAGTGGCCTCGCCATCACTGCTGGGCAGGATCTCGATCACTGAAGGAAACGCTACGATCGCCGGCACGCGCTACGAACTTCAGCGCGGCGATGTGACCTTCACCAACCCGGTGCGTATTCAACCCAACATCGATCTCAATGCGACGGCGCGCGTAGAGGACTACGACATAACCCTCGGATTGCACGGCACTCCCGATAAGATGAGCGTCACCTACCGCAGCGATCCGCCCTTGCCTGAAGCCGACGTTGTAGCTCTGCTGGCTCTCGGCCGCACACAAAGCGAACAAGGACTTTACACCCAGCAACAACAGCAGTCAGTCGGCATGAGCCCATCGACAGACGTGCTGCTTGGCGGCGCCTTGAACGCCACCGTAAGCAGCAGAGTGCAGAAGCTGTTCGGAGCCGGCTCAGTCAAGGTGGACCCCAGCTACCTGGGCGCACTAGGGAACTCCACCACCCGAATTACCGTTGAAGAACAAGTAGGAAAGAACGTCACGCTCACCTATGCCACCAATGTCGACACCTCGGCCCAGCAGCTTCTGCAAGCGGAAGTTGCAATCAACCGGCATGTTTCTATCCAGGTAACGCGTGATGAGTCGGGCGTTTTCTCGATGGTGGTCAAGGCTATTCGCAGGTACCGTTGAAGCCCGGTGAACTAAATCGGTTTTTGTAGTTTCGTTCTGCGACGGCAGATGGTAATGTACTCACGACGGCCAGGATTGTTCGTCACAGTACCCTGAAGGATGTAGTGGGCCATGTTGGTCGAGAAACCGAAGACCCGTGTGCTGGTGGTCGACAACGAACCGATTATTGCCGACACGCTTGCTCTCATTCTTGGCCAGAATGGTTTTGACTCCTGCACAGCTTACAGCGGCGAGGAGGCCGTGCAGAAGGCAATCACATTGCGCCCCGATATTGTCCTCAGCGATATCATCATGGGCGAAATGAACGGCCTGGAGGCCTCCATCCTAATCTCCGAGGCGCTTCCCCACTGCCGGATTCTGCTCTTCTCAGGACAACCCGCCACCGCCGATATTCTGCGCGAAGCACGCTTTCATGGCCGGGGATTTGAGGTCATGGCGAAGCCCGTGCATCCTTCGGTGATCCTGGAACAGATCCACCTGCTGGTAGACGCCGGCATGTCATCGCGCAACGCGTAGCGTGTCTAATCCGCTGCCGCGGCAATCTGCGAAACCGCAGGAAGGCCGCTCGGCAAGAAGAAGCTCATTACGGTGCCCGAGCGCCCTCCCTGCCTGCTGCGAAAGTGCACGTATCCGCCCCGCTGCTCAATCAAGCACTTGGTGATCCACAATCCAATGCCAGTGCCCACATCCGCCTTGGTGGTGAAAAACGGCGCGAACACCCGTTTCTGCACCTCGGGAGACATTCCGATTCCGTTATCGGCCAGCGTGATCCGAATTCCATCTTCCTGGCCGTTGGTCCAGTTCTTGGTTTTTTGAGCCCGCAGCCAGATACTGCCTCCGCCATGACAGGCGTCAATGGCGTTGGCCACCAGGTTGAGCAGCGCTTGTCTCAGCTCGCCTTCCTTCCCGAACACCCTCAGTTCCGGATGCACCGAGACTTCCACCTGCAATTCCTTGTTGCGCAGCCGCCGCTCGTAAACCATCAGCGCGTCGCGGACGAAGTCTGCAACCGGCAACAGCTTCGGCGTAGAGTTGCTGCGGTAGAAGCCCAGAGTCTGCCGGGCAATATGCGCTACACGGACCAATTCCCGGTCCGCAATCTCCAGGTATCGGCGAACGTCTTCGGGTAGCCCGTTGCTCGACAAGGCTAGATACAGAAAATTCGTGACGGCTTCCAGCGGATTATTGATCTCGTGCGCAATAGTGGCAGCCATACGACCCGCGGTGGCCAACTTCTCCGCGTGTATTGCCGCAAGCTGCGCCGCACGCAGATCCGTAATGTCGCGCGAAACGGCAATCAAGCGGTCGATCTGTCCATGGGCGCCGCGCGCCGGAGTGATCTTCACATCCCAGTAACGAGTAGTGCCTGCAAAGGTTTCGCACTCTGCCTGAAAACTGCCGGTCGAACCGCCTACAGCAGCATTGACAGCGGCTCGCACACGCGGTCTGTCCTCTTCCCGCCACAACTCGATCCAGTTCTTCCCCAACAACTGCCCGGGATCGGTGACCCCCATGGCTACAACCCCAGGAGCATTCATATACTCAAGCCTGCCATCAAGGTCCAGCACCTTCACGCAATCGGCGCTGCTCTCCACGATGGTGTTGGCGAACTCCTCGGTGCGGCGAAGCTTCTCTTCCACCCGAATCCGTTCGTCAATCTCGCGCTGACGCAACTCGATGGCGGCTCGCAACGTGGAGGCCTGTTGCTGCAATGAGCTGACCATGCGCCAGCTGTCGGAACTGCTCAGGCTTGTGAAGCTCTCGGCCGGAATTACCCCTCCATGTGCTGCACAGACGCGCTGGTAGCTCGACTCGCGCTTTTCGTTCGCAAATAGAGTCATGGGATAAGCACAGCGCAGCGAAATCTTGTGCCGCTGGGCGATCTCATTCCACAGATCCTCAAGGCGGACCGCGGGCTCATACTGCCCTTCCTCACATAGGAGCGAAACCATCTCGCCAAACGCCACGATCGAGGAATCGCCGCGCAGTCCGCTATGTGCGCGCCCCAACACCGGCTCTATCGTCTGAAAAAAGAGATTCCGGTCAGGCCAGCCGTCCCGCATGAATGCCGAAAGAGTCTCACGCGCATCAAGCGCTATGTACTGGTTTCTCGTAGCCGCGAGAGTCACGTCGATGCCGACAGACTCAAGACGTTCATGGAGCCGCTGAAGGTGGCTCTCGGTCGCCAGAATCACGCACGCTCCCTCCGCGCTCAGCGCGCCGCCAACAAATTCCGCCAGGCTGTCGAGAAAGAGCCCGTCGCTCTCGTAGAAATGTACGGTGTGCGAACAATTATTGACCGCGGCGCGACCAAGGCTGAGATGCA
Organism: uncultured Acidobacteriota bacterium; assembly: GCA_963846375.1. Classification (GTDB taxonomy): domain Bacteria; phylum Acidobacteriota; class Terriglobia; order Terriglobales; family Acidobacteriaceae; genus Telmatobacter. The sequence continues at coordinate 37,877 of CAWJVV010000009.1, read as the reverse complement.
CCCCGTCACCGTCAATAGTGCTCTGATGAGGAAACAACATGCCTCCAACTTGTTTGAATTACAGAGTCTTAACTCCGCTCCCGGGCAAAGGACCCACCATTTTCGATGCGTGGAAATCGATGGAAAGTTGCCAGTCGGAACCCGCCCTCCGCCGGAAAAGCCCTCGATGCGCCGTCTTGGCCAATCTTCTCCAAATAATTCATTCTCGACGCTTTTTTGATCGAACCTACGCAACTTTGCATGCCTATTCTGCAACCTTTCTGAATAGAGAACCCGAGCGTGAGTTACCGCTCGATGCGCTGCCCCAGAGCAGCGCCAGGTAAGGAGGAAGCAAATATGTCCAGGAAGATTGGAATATCCGGAACAGCAACGCTTGCAACGGCGCTGGCCGCGACACTGCTGGGTGTCCCCGCGATTTCGCACGCCCTGCCCATGACAAGCGCCTTCGTTCAGGATTCTGGTGTTGCCAACGACGTAGCGAAGAAGCTCGACAAGAAACAGTTCAAGAGCGTGAAAGCCACCGTTGATAGCAACGGCATCGCGACGCTTACCGGATCGGTTGATCTCTACGAGTACAAGATGGACGCCGGTAAGCGCGTGCAGAAGGTGAAAGGCGTGACCGGAGTGCGCAACGAAATCCAGGTGGCCGGTCCCTCCACGTCCGATGCCGAACTGCAGCAGAAAATCGTCGAAAAGCTGCAATACGATCGCGTGGGCTACGGCAACCTGTTCAACGCCATCGGCGTAAACGTGCAGAATGGGGTGGTAACCTTGGCAGGGCATGCCCGAACAGACGTGGACAAGGACTCCGCCCTGGCCCTCGTTTCCACCTACCCGGGCGTGAAGGATGTCGTCGACGAGATCGAGGTCGATCCCACGTCAATCATGGACGACCAGACCCGTATGGCCGTAGCCCGCGCCGTGTACGGGAGTTCGACGCTGCAGAAGTACGCCATCGACCCCGCAAAGCCGATTCGCATCTCCGTGCAGAACGGGCACGTGGAACTTTCCGGGGTGGTCGACAGCCAGGCCGACAAGGACATGGCTTACATGAAGGCAAACCAGGTTCCCGGCGTGTTCAGCGTGAAAAACGATCTGCAGGTGGTCGGCGCGTCGACCGAAAAGTCGAAGTAGGTCGCCGGTTAACCAACCACCTGGAATCGTGGGCGCGGCGGGAACGACATCGAATTATCGAATATCTCGTTTCCAAAGCGCCCGGATCGTGAGCAGAGAAACAAGGGAGGGGCCGATCGATGCACCCGAAAGAAGAATTGACGAGAACGCGGTCATCGACGCCAGACGCTGCGGCGACACCTGTCGTTGTCGATCGTGCGGCCTTTCAGGCAAAGCTGGACGCGTTGCGCCTTCGCGAGAAGGCGTATACACACGAAGGCGACGCGATCGCTGCGGCCCGCCGTCGTCTTCCCATGGTAGAGGTGGACCCCGCCATCCAGATTACCGGGTCGCGGGGTCCGGTGACGCTGCTCGACACATTCGAAGGGCGTCGGCAGCTGATCGCGTATTACTTTATGTGGCACACGGGCCATTCCGCGCCGGAGCAATGCGAAGGGTGTACATGGGTGACATCACAAGTCCGGGAGCTTTCCTACATCCACTCGCGCGATGTCACATTTGCCGTCATTTGCCAAGGTCCGTACGATGAGAGCGCCCGCTATCGCGAATTCATGGGCTGGGAAGTGCCATGGTATTCGGCGCAAGGTTCCTCGCTCCAAACGCTTCTTACCGGTCGCAGCGTAGGCAGAATGCACCTGGTGTGCTACCTGCGTAAAGACGACAAGGTCTTCGAAACCTACTGGACTACCAATCGTGGCGTCGAGGTCATGGATAACAGCTACAGACTGCTCGATCTGACGGTCTACGGTCGCCAGGAGATGTGGGAAGACTCGCCGGCAGACTGGCCTCAGCGTTTTGAGGGTGCACAGAACTTCCGGACCGATGGGCGGCCCATAGCCCAGTGGTCGCGCATCGCGGCTGGCCGCTCCGATGACCTCGGCACCACCCGATAGCGCATCACCCGTCTCCGCATCTCGTCCATAACCGAGGACTAGGATGCGCCCATACACGAGGTTTCCGTCGCTATACTCAGATCATGGGATCGACGATGCCGGGGCTGTGGGGCAAGACGCGCACCACGCTGGAGATGATCAAGTGGGAGCACTCGATCTTTGCGCTCCCCTTTGCGCTCACGGCCACCATTCTTGCAGCCGCGCGGCCTGCCACGCTCCGCACGCTCGGCTGGATCCTGGTCGCCATGGTCGCCGCGCGCTCCTGCGCCATGGCCTTTAATCGCTGGGCCGACGCCGATCTGGACGCCGCCAATCCGCGCACACGCACGCGCGCCATTCCCGCCGGCCTGCTTTCGCGCCAGTTTGTTCTCGGATTCACCATGCTGTGCGGCCGGAGTTTTTGTCGCCGCTCGGCAGCTTGAACCGGCTCACGCTGTTATCTGTCGCCGGTGGTGCTCGTGGTGCTGCTCGGCTACAGCTACATGAAGCGGTTCACGCGCTGGTCGCACCTGGTGCTGGGGCTGGCTCTGGGACTTGGCGCCATCTGCGGCCTGGATCGCCGTCCGCGGCATCGCTCGATCCACGCATCCTGGTGCTCACCGCGGCTGTCACGCTCTGGGTGGGCGGCTTCGACGTCCTCTACGCCTGCCAGGACTTCGAGCACGACCGCGAGCGCCGGCCTGCACAGCCTTCCCCAGGCGATCGGCATTCCCAGCGCGTTTCTGGCTGCTCGCATCATGCACCTGGCCATGCTCGGGCTTCTGGTCTGGTTCGGCATGCTCTTTCACTTCCACGTCGCGGGCTGGCTGGGCATCGCTGCCGTCGGCCTGCTTGCTGGCCTATGAGCACTCCCTCGTTTCGCCGCGCGACCTGCGCCGCCTCAACGCAGCCTTCTTCACCATGAACGGCGTCATCGCCATCGTCTTTCTTGTCTTCGTGGCCGCAGACCTGTGGCTGCGGAGTGAAATCGATGCCTCGAAGCGAATCCCAGTCGCATGACTGCATCAAGTCGACCTGTGGTATGGTGCGAGAAAGCACATCAAGATCCATCAGTCCCGACCGAGGTTACGTGACAAGTTCAAGCGTGGAAGAACCAGCACCGGCATGAAGATCGCCATTCAGGGAGAGCCCGGCTCGTTCAGCCACGAAGCGGCGCTGAAGCTGGTCGCCGGCGCAGACATCGTTCCCTGTTCGCTCTCCGCCGACGTCTTTGCTGCGCGTGGCCAACGGCAGCGTCGATGCCGCCGCCATTCCCATTGAGAACAGCCTTGCCGGCTCGGTTTCGGAGCACTTCGACCTGCTGCTCGACTCACGATGTGAAGGTCGTGCGCGAGACGCTGCTGCGCATCCGCCACAACCTGATCGCCATCTCGGGAGCCTCGATCGGCTCAGATCGACCGCGTCTTTTCGCATCCCGTGGCGCTGGCGCAGTGCCGGCGCTTCCTCGCCGAGCATCCCACGCATGGAAGCCTTCGCCTTTTACGACACGGCGGGCAGCGTGAAGCAGCTGGTCGAACTGCGCGACCGCCATGCCGGCGGCATCGCCAGCGAGGCGGCGGCCGAGCACTACGGCGCGCAGATTCTGGCACGCCGGCATTGAAGACAATCCTGAAAACTACACCCGCTTCTTTCCTGGTCCGGCGCACCGCGGAAGCTGACACCGATCCCGACGTCGAACAAGATCAGCATCGCGTTTCTCGTCGAAAACCGGCCTGGCTCGCTGGTTGCGGCGCCTGCCGAGCTCTCGGCGCTGGGAACCAACCTGACCAAGATCGAGTCGCGCCCCGTGCATGGCAAGCCGTGGGAGTACATCTTCTACGTCGACTGCCAGATTCAGCTCGCGCGAGGAAGGCACGCAGCGCCCTCGATGCACTCAGCCGCACTGCTCCATGGTCAAGGACTGGGCCGCTACCGCGAAGCCGCAGAGAGCCGTCGATTCCAGCTCAGCTCGTCTGAATGTCGACCTCGCTGACCAAGACAAAGGGATGGGCCAAATTGCCCATCCCCTTTCTGAATCCAAGCGATTCAATCCCGATCTAGAAGTGGTATGCCACGCCAATGGTCGGGTTCAAAGATGTTGTACCACTTGTTGGTACTGAGGTTGTAATTGTGGTGCTGGATCCGAGACCAAAGGTGGGAACCTTGGTGACATAGCCCGCGATACTCGGCGCGGATGTCGAAGCTGGGGCTGATCTCGTAAGCGATGCCGGCGCCGTACATGCCGCCGACCGGTCTGCTGCTTCGCGTCGAGCGTTCTCGTCCCGGTGTTGCGGATGGGCAGGAAAATCAGCCCGGCTGGGCCACGCCTCACAAACGGATTGAACTTCTTGTAGGTAAAGCTGTGCACGTAGGCGGCGGAGATTTCCTGGGTGCGGGTCAGCACTTGGAACTATGTTGGTGTTGCCGACAATGTACCGGATCTTGTTCTGGTAGGTGATTCCGTAGTTGGCCTCCAGCGCGCTGCTGGGCGTCAGCATGAAGCGGTAGCTGGCCAAAGCGCCGAAGGCGCAGTTCGAGTGCACCTGAACGTCGGTGGATGAGGCAATGAACGGCTCAATCAGCCCGTTTCCGCTGATGCTGATGTCCTGGCGGCTTTCCTGGGCGCGGCCTGCGGCCGCGAAGGCGGCCAGCAGGAAGAATACGGAGACGATCTTCTTCATTCGGTCCTGAACCTCACGACTGCACAACCGTCTGGGCTGGCAACGAGCTTGTCGATTCCGGCACGCTGGCCGGTCTCCGGTGCCGGGCCCCGCTCTCAGCATTGTAAATGGCCGGAAGGGGGCGAACTGCTATCGCATTTTCACAGCTGGGCGTATCTCGAAGCCGGGAGGCCGAGACGCGCGACCATTGGGGAGCGGGGCCTTGGAACCCGTTCAAAGAGGACACTGTAACTGTGAAAATACCCGGATCACGGAAATCGTCTACGGTTAGACGCAGACGAATCTGTTCGGTGTTCCATGAATAGCACACAAGACCCGCTCACTCCGTAGTCCTTCACTGATTCCCTGCCTCAGCTACCCGGCTTTTCCACATGGTAATAAAACGGCGGTCCTGCTGCCTGGCCAGCGCCCGCACCGTCCGCAGAAATGCCCTTGGCCGCATAAGAAAGCGTGGCCTTCCGGCGATGCACCAGCCGCAGCACGCGCTTGCATCTCCAGCTCAGTCCACCGGCACTCGCACCAGTTCGCCCGTCTCCAGTTCGCGCGCCACCGTGAGATGCGGCACCAGCGCCACGCCGTTGCCCATGGCCACAAATCGCTTGATCGCCTCGATGGTCGGCAGCTCGATCCCCATATTCAGCGGCGTGCGATAGCGCTGGAACGTCTCAATCACCTTGCGCCGCAGCGGCGAAGCCACATTGTGGGCGACAAAAAGCTCGCTGCCCAGGTCGGTGATCGAGACACGCTCCGCTCCGGCCAGCGGATGCCGCGGGCTCACGATCAACGCCAGGCTGTCGCCATAAACGGCAATCGTGCGGAACTGCGCCGGATCGGGCCGGAACGAAATCACTCCCAGCTCAAAGTGCGCAGGTTCAGCTCCTCGGGAATGCGCGAGGCCAGCATCCGGTGCACGGTCACGCTGACATGCGGAAACTCGCGCCGAAACGCATCGATGGCCGGCAGCAGATACATGCAGGTGTACTCGTTGGCCGCCAGTTGCAGCTGCCCGCGCTCCAGGCTCTTCAGCTCGTCGAGAGCGCTGCTCGGCCTCCCGCCGCAGCGCCAGCAGGCGCAGCGCGTAGTCGCGCAGCAGCATGCCGCGGCGGTCAGGAGCCATCGCGCGCTGCGCGGTCAAAGAGCGTCTCGCCCACCGACGCTTCCAGCTTGCGGATCACCTGGCTCACCGCCGGCTGCGTGCGGTGCAGCCGCACCGCCGCGCGCGAAAAGCTCCGCTCCTCGGCCACCGCGAGAAAGGTCTCGAGCTGGTTCAGTTCCATGAGGATCCGTCCTCCGGATGCTGCGCCTGGCCTCGCTCCATCATGAATCCTGATGATAAGCAATTCTAATCGATATCCCAAAAATAATAACTTTGCCTTATATCGCCTCCATGCGAGACAACTAAAGATGTTGCGAACATGTGTTTCCCTCAGGCAGGCGAGCACCATGAGCTCAAATCACGTAGTTTCTTCGACACCACCCTGCGCGACGGCGAGCAATCGCCCGGCTGCAGCATGACCACGCAGGAAAAGCTCACCATGGCCCACGCCCTTGAAGACCTGGGCGTGGACATCATCGAGGCCGGCTTCGCCATGGCCTCGGAAGGCGACTTCGCGGCCATCGCCACCATCACGCAGGCCATCCGCAAGCCGCGCATCGCCTCGCTGGCCCGCGCCAAGACAGAAGACATCGAGATGGCCGCCCGCGCCCTGCAGTTTGCCGACCGCGCCCGCATCCATGTCTTCCTCGCCTCGAGCGACCTGCACCTCGAATACAAGCTCAAAATCAGCCGCCAGAGGCGCTCGACCTCCTGCGGCGAGTCCGTCCGCCTGGCGCGCTCGCTCGTGCGACGACGTCGAGTTTTCGCCCGAAGACGCCACCCGCTCCGACCGCGACTTCCTGGTCGAGATGGTGCGCATCGCCGTCGAAGCCGGCGCCACCACCATCAACATGCCCGACACCGTGGGCTACTCCACGCCGGAAGAATACGGCCAGATGTTCCGCGAAGTGCGCGCAGCGCATTCCCGCCATCGACGAGCAGGGCATCATCCTCTCCTCGCACTGCCACGACGACCTCGGCCTCGCCGTAGCCAACTCGCTGGCCGCCATCGAAGCGGGCGCGCGCCAGGTGGAGTGCACCATCAACGGCATCGGCGAGCGCGCCGGCAACGCGGCCCTCGAAGAGATTGCCGCGGCGCTCTACGTGCGCGGCGACCGCTACGGCGTATCCACCAGCATCAAGCTCAACCAGCTTTATCCCACCAGCGAGGTGCTGGGCCAGCATCATCACCTTCAAGCCCTCGCCCAACAAGGCGATCGTCGGCGCCAACGCTTTCGCGCACGAGTCCGGCATTCACCAGCACGGCATGCTGGCCAACCCGCTCTGCTACGAAATCATGACGCCCTCGCTGGTCGGCGTTGCCAAAACGCACCTCGTGCTCGGCAAGCACTCCGGCCGCGCCGCGCTTGCGCCATCGACTGGAGCAGCTCGGCTTCACCCTCACCGCGACGAACTGCAGCATGTCTACTACCGCTTTGTAGCCCTGGCCGACCGCAAGAAAAACATCTACGACCAGGACCTGGTCGGCATTCTGCCCGACCCGATTCGCGAACGGCGTCACGTGCCGGTACACGAAGAAGCTGAACTGATTCATTCGCATCACCTGGCGGTAGCCAACGGAATGTTCCGATCGATGAGCAGGTCGCCGGCGCAGTGAGCAGGATCCCTGTTGTTGCTGGTCATCCTGGTGTCGCTAGAGCTGGCAGGTGCTTGCAATACTTGCTTTGCCGATCGAGTGGATCGGGCAGCCGATCGCGAATTGGATGGATGCAACCTGGCCGCCGCAAACTGGTGGATGGTTCCCTGGTTTGGGGCGCGCGATCATGGTTGCCGACGTTTTAGTCTGGTTGCAACAGTGGTTGATGTTAGTTGTGGCTTTGAGACTCCCGTACTTCGGAGGGAAAAAGAGCGAAGCAATGCAGCTTAAGATTCTAGTCACTGCCGGCGACGGCATCGGCCCCGAAGTCACCAACGAAGCGGTCGCCGTCCTGAAAGAAGTCGCCGCCCTCGGCGGCCACGACTTCACCTTCACCGAGCAAGCGCATCGGCGGCGTCGCCATCGTGCAGGACGGCACGCCCCTGCCCGCCGACACGCTCGACCGCCGCCCTCGCCTCCGACGCCGTTCTCCTCGGCGCAGTCGGCGGCAACGAATTCAATTCCCTCCCCCCCGACAAGCGCCCCGAAGCCGGCCTGCTCGCCATTCGCGCCGCGCTCGGCGGATTCGCCAACCTGCGCCCCGCCTTCGCCTTCAAGGAGCTCGCCGTCAACAGCCCGCTGCGCCCCGAGATCATCGACGGCGCCGACATCCTCTTCGTCCGCGAACTGCTCGGCGGCCTCTACTTCGGCACAGCCCCGCGAGTGGAACAAGACCACGGGCGAAGCCTGGAACACCATGCGCTACACCCGCGACGAAGTTGCGCGCGTGGCCCGCATCGCCTTCAAGCTCGCCGCAGAGCGCCGCAAGAAACTCACCAGCGTCGACAAGGCCAACGTGCTCGAAGTCTCGCAGCTCTGGCGCGCCACCGTGAACGAAGTCGCCGCCGAATTCCCCGACGTCACTGCTCGAGCATCAGTACGTCGACGCCATGGCCATGCACCTCATGAACCAGCCCGCGCGACTTCGACGTGGTGCTCACCGAAAACCTCTTCGGCGACATCCTCTCCGACGAGTCCGCCGTCATCACCGGCTCGCTCGGCATGCTGCCCTCGGCCACCATCGGCGGCAAGGTCAACTTGTATGAGCCCGTCCACGGCTCCGCGCCCGACATCGCCGGCAAGGGCCTGGCCAATCCGCTCGGCGCAATCCTTACCGGCGCGCTGATTCTGCGCCACTCCGCCGGCCTCGAAGCCGAAGCCGCACGCCATCGAAACCGCTGTCCGCAAGGTCCTCGAGCAAGGCTTCCGCACCCCCGACCTCGCACGCGGCAACCCGCAGGGCTTCACCGTCCTCTCGACCACAGCAGATGGGCGCGAAGGTCCGCGAAACCGTAAAGAGCCAGCTTTTAGCTCGTCAGCACTTAGCCATGAGCTTCGATTGAGTCGAAGCCCATCTCGACTCGGCAAAGCAGGCATCTGCACAACAGATCGTCACAGCTGAAAGCGAATAGCTAAGAGCTGTATTCGAGGAACATATGAGCACCGAACCAAAAACACTATTCGAAAAAGTCTGGCAGCAGCACGTTGTCGTCGAGCCCAAAGGCGAGCCCACGATGCTCTACATCGACCTGCAACTCGTTCACGAGGTCACGTCCCCGCAGGCATTTGAAGGCCTGCGCCTCGCCGGCCGCAAAGTCCGCCGCCCCGACCGCACCATCGCCACCGTTGACCACAACGTCCCCACCACCATCGAAGGCCGCCTCAACATCCTCGATCAGATCGCCGCCACGCAGATCGCCACGCTGCGCAAGAACTGCGCCGACTTCGGCGTCGAGCTCTACGACGTCAACTCGCGCGAGCAGGGCATCGTCCACGTCATCGGCCCCGAGCTCGGCATCACCAAGCCCGGCATGACCATCGTCTGCGGCGACTCGCACACCTGCACGCACGGCGCATTCGGCGCGCTGGCCTTCGGCATCGGCACCAGCGAAGTCGAGCACGTGCTGGCCACGCAAACCCTGCCGCAATCCAAGCCCAAGACCTTCCGCATCGCCGTCGAAGGCGAGCTGCCCATCGGCGTCACCGCGAAAGACATCATCCTCGCCATCATCGGCCAGATCGGCACCGACGGCGCCACCGGCTGCGTCATCGAGTACGCCGGCTCCGCCATCCGCGCGCTCTCCATGGAAGGCCGCATGACCATCTGCAACATGAGCATCGAAGCCGGCGCGCGCGCCGGCATGATCGCTCCCGACGAAACCACTTTCGCCTACCTCAAGGGCCGCCGCTTCGCGCCCAAAGGTGAAGCGTGGGACGCAGCGGTGGCCGAGTGGCGCAAGCTGCCCACCGATCCCGGCGCAAAGTTCGATCGCGAACTCGTCATCGACGCCGCCACGCTCGTTCCCTACGTCAGCTGGGGCACCAGCCCCGGCATGGTCGCGCCCGTCACCGTCGTCCGTGCCCGATCCCGCCGCCGCCGCCAACGAACTCGACCGCAAGTCCTTCGAGCGCGCGCTCGAATACATGGATCTCAAAGCCGGAACGCCGCTCGACGAACATCGAGATCGACCGCGTCTTCATCGGCTCCTGCACCAACGGCCGCATTGAAGATCTGCGCGCCGCCGCCAGCATCGCCGCCGGCCACAAGGTCTCCTCGCACGTCAGCGCCATGGTCGTTCCCGGCTCGCAAGCAGTCAAGGCGCAGGCCGAAGCAGGAAGGCCTCGACCGCATCTTCAGCGAGGCCGGCTTCGACTGGCGCGAGCCCGGCTGCTCCATGTGCCTCGGCATGAACCCCGACATTCTTTCGCCCGGCGAACGCTGCGCCTCCACCAGCAACCGCAACTTCGAAGGCCGCCAGGGCCGCGGCGGACGCACCCACCTCGTCTCGCCGGAGATGGCCGCCGCAGCCGCCATCGCCGGCCACTTTGTCGACATTCGCACCTGGCACCAGATCCGCTGCGAGGAGGTGACAGCCTAATGGAACCCTTTCGCACATCTCACATCGCTTGGCCGCGCCGCTCGACCGCACCAACGTCGACACCGACCAGATCATTCCCAAGCAGTTCCTCAAGCGCATCGAGCGCACCGGCTACGGCGACTTTCTCTTCTTCGACTGGCGCCAGACGCCCGTCCGGCGATCCCGATCCCGACTTCGTGCTCAACGATCCGCGCTACCAGGGCGCGCAGATTCTCATCGCCGGCAAGAACTTCGCCTGCGGCTCCAGCCGCGAGCACGCCGCCTGGGCGCTCTCAGCGACTACGGCTTCCGCGCGCGTCATCGCGCCCACCTTTGCCGACATCTTCTTTTCGAACGCCGGCAAAAACGGCATCGTCCTGGTCCGCCTCAGCGAAGAACAAGTCGCGCCAGCTGCTCCACAACGCGCAAACCATCCCCGACTATCAACTCACCGTCTCGCTTGAAGAGCAGACGGTCACCGACGGCCGCGGCTTCACACGCAACCTTCGAAGTCGATCCCTTCCGCAAGTTCTGTCTCATCGAAGGCCTCGACGACATCGGCCTGACCCTGCGCCACGCCGCCGCGCTCGACACCTTTGAAAACAACACGACCACGCAGCGCTGGCTGCAAGCGAAGTAACAGCCGCCACGAATTCGGGTGCCCCTTAGCTGCCCTGAGCGAGCCGAAGGGTTACCGATTTTGCAGACATGGGATAGCACGACACTTAACTGATCGCAAGACATACTGACCACTGATCACTGACACTGGCGAACAAAGCGAGCAAATGACCATCGAAGGCAAGCGTCAAAGCATTCCGTTGACCGAAGGCCCCAGCCGCGCCGCGGCGCGCTCCTACCTGCGCGGCGCAGGATTCAACAAAGACGATCTGCACAAGCCCATCATCGGCATCGCCAACACCTGGACCGAGATCGGCACCTGCAATGTGCATCTGCGCGACATCGCCGAAGCGCTCAAGGAAGGCATTCGCGAAGCCGGCGGCACGCCCATGGAGTTCAACACCATCACCATCTCCGACGGCATCACCATGGGCACGCAGGGCATGAAGGCTTCGCTGGTTCGCGCGAAGTCATCGCCGACTCCATCGAGCTCGTCGCGCGCGGCAATCTCTTCGACGGCCTCGTCGGCATCGGCGGCTGCGACAAGAACATGCCCGGCATCATCATGGCGCTCTGCCGCCTCGACATTCCCGGCATGATGCTCTACGGCGGCTCCATCGCTCCCGGCAAGCTCGACGGCCTGACGGCAAAAAATCGACATCACCATCCAGAATGTCTTCGAAGGCATCGGCTCGCACGCCGCCGGCCGCATCGACGACGCCGGCCTTGAAGCTCTCGAAGCCAATGCCTGTCCCGGCGCGGGCGCATGCGGCGGCCAGTTCACCGCCAACACCATGGCCATGAGCGGCGAAATTCTCGGCATCTCGCCCATCCATCTCTCCGGCGTCCCCGCCACCGCGAACGACAAGCACGCCGCCACGCGCGAAGCCGGCCGCATGCTGATGGATGCCGTCCGCGCCAATCGCCGCCCCTCGCAGATCATCACCCGCAAATCGCTCGAGAACACCATCGCCAGCGTCGCCGCCAGCGGCGGCTCGACCAACGCCGTGCTTCACCTCATCGCCATCGCGCGCGAGCTCGGCATCCCGCTCTCCATCGATGACTTCGACGCCATCAGCAAGCGCACGCCCTTCATCTGCGACCTCACGCCCGCAGGCAAATACGTCGCCTCGCGACTACCAGGCCGCCGGCGGCTCGCGCCTTCTCGCCAAGCGCCTCATCGACGCCGGCCACGCCGACGGCTCCACCCTCACCATCAGCGGCAACACGCTCGCCGAAGAAGCCGCGCTCGCCAACGAAACTCCGGGCCAGGTCGTCATCCACACCTTCGAAAAGCCCATCAAGCCCACCGGCGGCCTCGTGATCCTCAAAGGCAATCTCGCGCCCGAAGGCTGCGTGATGAAGATCGCCGCCGCCGACCGCTTCGAGCATCGCGGCCCGGCGCGCGTCTTCGATTGCGAAGAAGACTGCTTCGCCGCCGTGCAGGCCGGCAAGATCAAGCCCGGCGATGTGCTCGTCATTCGCTATGAAGGCCCCAAGGGCGGCCCCGGCATGCGCGAGATGCTGCAGGTCACCGCGGCCATCAGCGTCCAACGCCGAACTCAGCGCGCACCGTCGCCCTGCTTACCGATGGCCGCTTCTCCGGCGCAACGCGCGGCTTCACCGCTGGCCACGTCGCTCCTGAAGCTTTTGTCGGCGGACCCATCGCCGCCGTGCGCGAAGGCGACATCATCCACTTCGACATTCCCAACCGCAAACTCACCCTCGAAATCAGCGACGAAGAAATCGCGGCGCGCCTAAAGGACTTCAAGCCTCCGGCGCTTCGCTGGCCCGCAGGCGTCTTCCGCAAATATGTGGACCGCGTCACCTCCGCCTCCGAAGGCGCAACAACGTAACAGCAGCTGATCAGCTAGTCAGCTAATCAGCTAAGCAGTAACACTGAACCAGTCAAGTTCGAAATCTAGCTGACAGTCACTTGAACAGCTTGCTCACGGCTGCAGCTGTCAGCTGCATTAAAGGAGCACCCATGGAAACCAACGAAACCACGCCTGCCCCAAACGCCCACCTCACCACGCCCACCCGCCTCACCGGCGCTGAAATCCTGTGGGCCACGCTGGTCGGCGAGGGCGTTACGGACGTCTTCGGCTATCCCGGCGGCGCCATCCTGCCCGCCTACGACGCGCTGCGCAAGTTCCCCATCCATCACGTCCTCGTCCGCCACGAGCAGGGCGCGGCGCACATGGCCGATGGCTACGCGCGCGCCTCGGGCAAGGTCGGCGTGGCCATCGCCACCAGCGGCCCCGGCGCAACCAACCTCGTCACCGGCATCGCCACCGCCATGCTCGACTCCATTCCCATGGTCTGCATCACCGGCAACGTCTCCAGCAAAGTGCTCGGCACCGACGCGTTTCAGGAAGTCGACATTACCGGCATCACGCTGCCCGTCACCAAGCACAATTTCCTCGTCAGCAACGCACCGAAGACCTCGCCGCCAGCCCTCCGCCTACGCCTTCCAGATCGCCAGCTCCGGCCGCCCCGGCCCGGTGCTCGTCGACATCACCAAAGACGCGCAGCAAGCCACGGCCATCTTCGACTTCGAAGCCGCAAAGCCCGCGCCCCTATCGCCCGCATCCCATGCTGCATGTCGAAGACGCCGGTCTCGCGCAGGCTGCCGAGCTCATCCGCAACGCCAAGCGCCCCGTCATTCTCGCCGGCCACGGCGTCATCCGAGTCCGGCGCGATGGAGCAGGTGCGCACCCTCGCCGAGCGCGCGCAGATTCCCGTGGCCTCACGCTGCTCGGCCTCGGCGGCTTTCCCGCTTCGCATCCGCTCAACCTCGGCATGATGGGCATGCACGGCGAGGCGTGGGTCAACGACGCCATTCAGGAAGCCGACCTGCTCATCGCCTGCGGCATGCGCTTCGACGATCGCGTCACCGGCACGCCTCGCCACCTACGCGCCCAAGGCCAAAAAGATTCACATCGAAGTCGATCCCGCCGAGATCAACAAGAACGTCAAGGTCGACGTGGCGCTCGTCGGCGATCTGCGCGAAGTGCTTGAACAGCTGCTGCCGCGCATCGCCGGCCGCGACGGATCGGCCTGGCTCAAGACCATCGAAGCCAGCAAGGGCGAAGTCGCCGTGCGCGACATCAAGAACCTGCCCGACTCCGGCCACCTCTACGCCGCGCACGTCATGCACGACCTGTGGCGCATCACCGGCGGCAACGCCATCGTCGTCACCGACGTGGGCCAGCACCAGATGTGGGAGGCGCAGTACTTCCACCACGAGCATCCGCGCACGCTCATCACCTCCGGCGGCCTCGGCACCATGGGCTTCGCGCTGCCCGCGGCCATCGGCGCCAAAGTTCGCCTGCCCCGACAAAGAAGTCTGGGTCATCGCCGGCGACGGCGGCTTCCAGATGACCGCGGCCGAGCTCTCCACCATCGTCCAGGAAAAAATCAAGATCAACATCGCCATCATCAACAACGGCTACCTCGGCATGGTCCGCCAGTGGCAGGAGTTCTTCTACGAAAGAACTACGAAGCCACGCCGCTGGTCAGCCCCGACTTCGTCAAGCTCGCCGACGCGCACGGCATTCCCGGGCCGCGCCGTCCGCACCCGCGCCGAAGTTGCAGACCGCCGTTGACCGAGGCCGCGCCAGCACGCGGCGCCTTCCTGCTCAACTTCCTGGTCGAGAAGGAAGACTCCGTCTATCCCATGATTCCCGCCGGCACCGCACTGCACGAAATGATCCGCCGCCCCGGCAAAGACCCGCTGGACGAGACGCCGCAGACGATCAGTCGTAGACTCTCTGTACTGGATCAACTGAACGGTCGGCTTAAGCACGTTGACGTAAGCTGAGACTGCAGCTGAGAGCTGAGAAGCTATTATGCTGCACACATTTGTCGCCTACGTTGAAGACAAGCCGGGCGTGCTCACGCGCGTGGCCTCGCTCTTCCGCCGGCTCAACATCAACATCATCTCGCTCACCGTCGGCCGCAGCGAGCGGCCCGGCCTCTCGCGCCTCACCCTCGTCTGCGAGGCCTCGGCCGAGGCCGGCGATCGCATCCGCGCCAGCCTGTTTAAACTGGAGAATGTCGTCGACGTCGACGACATCGCCAGAGCGCCCGTCGGTCACGCGCGAACTGGCGCTCATCAAAGTCGCCGCCACGCCGCACAACCGCTCCGCAGATCTTCGACCTCGTCGAAGTCTTCCGCGCCCGCATCGTCGACCTCACCTCAGAGTCGCTGATGATCGAAATGACCGGCGTCGAAAGCAAGATCGAAGGACTCATCGAGGTGCTTCGCGAAGACGAAGGCCGCATCCTCGAAATCTGCCGCAGCGGCAAAATGACCATGCGCCGCGGCCACCACACCAGCGGCGTCTCAAGGCCATGGGCGCCAGGCGCAGCAACCGCGAGCCCGACGCCAGTCCGTCAAGCCAGACTCGTCGAGCAGGCAACAGTGCACCGGGCGCCGTCATGTTTCGATTCTGAGAGCATGGTCGAGGATCAGACGATCTCAGCTAAGACTGCCGACTCGCCCCAGATACCATCAACTCAGCACAACTCGAAAGGAAAGACAAGAAAACATCATGGCAAAGACTTACTACGATCACGACGCCGACCTCTCCCTCATCCAGGCCAAGAAAGTCGCCATCATCGGCTACGGCTCCCAGGGCCACGCACACGCTCTCAACCTCAAGGATTCCGGCGTCCATGTGAAGGTCGGCCTCTGCCGCGAACTCCAAGTCCATCGCCAAGGCGCAGAAGGCCGGCCTTGAAGTCGCCACCGTCGCCGAGGCAGCCAAGTGGGCCGACGTGGTCATGGTCCTCATCCCCGACCAGACCGCAGGCCAAGCTCTACGCCGAAGAAATCGCGCCCAACCTCACCGCCGGCAAGCTGCTGCTCTTCGCGCACGGCTTCAACATCCACTTCAAGACCATCGTTCCCGCGGCAGGCATCGACGTGGGCATGGCCGCGCCCAAGGCTCCCGGCCATCGCGTCCGCGAAGTCTTCACCGAAGGCGGCGGCGTCCCGGGCCTCATCGCCGTCCATCAGGACGCGACCGGCACACGCCCACGCCCTCACCCTCAGCTACCTCAAGGGCATCGGCTGCACCCGCGCCGGAGTGCTCGAAACCACCTTCAAGGAAGAAACCGAGACCGACCTCTTCGGCGAGCAGGCCGTGCTCTGCGGCGGCGTCAGCGCGCTCATCAAGGCGGGCTACGAAACCCTCGTCGAGGCCGGCTACCAGCCCGAGAGCGCCTACTTCGAAGTCCTCCACGAGCTCAAGCTCATCGTCGACCTCATCTATCGCGGCGGCCTCGCCTACATGCGCTACTCCATCTCCGACACCGCCGAGTGGGGCGACTACGTCAGCGGCCCGCGCGTCATCAACGACGAGAGCCGCAAGGCCATGAAGGCGATTCTCACCGAAATCCAGAACGGCACATTTGCCAAGCGCTTCCTCGCCGACCAGAACTCCGGCCGCAAGGAGTTCCTGGCCTTCCGCGAAGCCGAAGCCAAGCACCCCGTCGAGATCGTCGGCAAGCAACTCCGCGCCAGCATGCCCTTCCTCGATCCCGTCACCGTCGAAGAAGTGGCAAAGACGAGGTAGGCAGCTTTAAGCTCTTTAGTTCGGGACTTGCCGGGCAGATGTTGCGCAAAAAAAAAACGGGCATCCCTTCTGGATTCTTGGAGATGCACACTGGTATTTAGTCGAGTGTGATTTGGATCACGAACCTACAGTCCTTTTGGCGAATCTCAAATGGAGCAAAGGAAAAGGCCCGCATGTGCGGGCCTTTGTTATTCTGTTCACTCTTTCATTATAGCAGGTTCCGCGATATAAATACCAAAAGTTATCCACAGAATCACGATTTTTTATCTCGATTGATTTCAGGCGGATAAGGCTCGTTTCGCCTTCTTCCATAGATTGTCTAGGTATTGACAAGATTTCCACAGGCGACTGGGTCAGCGAGCTCAAACCGCATGGCCACAGCGCCCGAGCCGAACTCTAGCTGGCTGACGAACTTCAGGTCGACAAGCTTGGATAGCCCCGCGAACAAGGTCGGCCCAATGGCGGTAGACCAGCAAGGTCAGCCCGTGTTGCGTAGTGTCTCAGTTTGAGGTTTGCTTCCGAGTGTGTATTACCGCGCCGATCAACAGACCGAAAGCCCCGCCAACTACAAGGCCGGAACCAGGGTGATGCAGCGCCGCGCCCAGGGATATTCCAAGAGCAGTCCCAAATGCCAGTCCAAGTCCCACGCTGATATTGCTCTTCGTCATCTGCCCTCAATTGAAGCCCATTCTCTCACACCCCAAGGTCGCGAGTATGCAAACCAGTGACGCCCAGCGGGGCGCCGAAAGCGACAATAACCAGATTGAAGCTGGCCGAGCGCCTGAATGGCGGTCTGCTCATTCACGCAAGAACATTGCCGCATGCGGCAGCAGAAACAGACCGATGATGTCGGCGGCTTTCGATTCGAATCCGTATCCTCGCTGGCCAAGTAGCGCTCGATCCGATGCGGACGCGGGCCGCCTGCCTATTAGGACAAGGATGCGGCGTCACAGACGTATCGGATCCTCGAACTTAAGCCAACGCTTGCATCGTATCGTCATCCCGGGTCCCCAAGTGCGAGGGACCCGGGGCACCCACCGTTTGTGGGGGACTCACTTTGCTCTCCCGGATACGGGCCAGCTGCCGCCTTGCGCTTGCCGGAGTCGTTGTGGGGGTCGGCGCCGCGTTCGGGCTCACGCGCCTGATAGCTAGCTCTCTCTATGGAGTGAAAAGCTGGGACCCCGCGGTCTTCATCGCAGTGCCGATCGTCCTGAGCGCCGTGGCCCTGGTAGCCACGTGGTTGCCCGCCGTCCGCGCTTCAAGGTTAGACCCGATGAGAGCTCTCCGCATCGACTAGGGCACGGCAGTCCAGATCCACTCAACCCTTTCGGCGGGTGCGAATTCTCCTGTTTGTTTGGAGCCTTACCACTCGATCTGCTCGAAGAGGGCGCGGAGGCGTTTGCCTTTGGTGGGGTTGATGGACTCGACGAAGCTTAGGAGGCCTTCGAGATGCATGCGGAAGGCGGGGTGGTTGTCGTGGTTCTGGGAGGCGGGGCCGTGGCGGATGCAGTTTGTCAGCGTCGCTTTCAGGCGGTCGAAGTCGGCACGGATTATGTTGGGGTGCGCGTTGGTGACGAGGCCTACGAGGTGTTGGCGGACGCCCTGGCGCATGATGCGGGTCTTGCGGTGATTGACGGCCCAGCCTTCTTCGGAGGCGATGGCGGCGACATGCGGGGCGAATCGGTCGACGGAGCGCGCGAAGTGATCGTCGCCGGAGAAGGCGAGATCGTCGGCGTATCGGGAGTAGGTGGCACCGGCGGCTTGTGCCAGTCCATGGAGGCGGGTGTCGAGGCGGTAGGCGCAGAGGTTGGCCAGCGCCGGCGAGGTGGGCGCGCCCTGGGGAAGATGCGGGCGGGCGTAGAACTGGACCGCTTCGCGGAGTGCTTCGCGGTCTGCGGTTGCGCGCTCGTCCGGGGAGATCGATCTCCAGATGCGAGGCGGAGTTGCGCTGGTGGAAAGTCAGCCCAGCAGGTTGGCGACGGATTCGGGATATCCCATGGTGCGGAAGAGGGCCTGGATGCGGGCGCGGCCGATGGAGGGGAAGAAATCATGAAGATCCATCCGCAGGACGACGCGCTTGCCGGCGTGGATGGAGGCGAAGGTCTTGATGGATCGTCCTCTGACGAAACCGTGCGCGGCAGAGTGGGTGGGGATATATTCAAGAATCTGATGAAGAATCTGCCGCTGGCTGCTCTTGAGGCGCGACTTGGGCGCTTCAATCAGCCTGAATCCGCGGGATGCTTTGGCGAGGACCTTGTAGTGGTAGTTGTGTAGTTGCGTGCTGCGGGTTTTCGCAGTGAGGTGTTTGAGGTCGCTGAGCCATTCAAGGTCACTCACGTTCAGGCCGAGCCAGTGAGCCAGTTCTCCGACGGAGTTGATTGGGGGAACGGGCCATTCGGATGCAGCGGCGATGGGCTGCATGGCAGTGGGGCCGGTGGGCTGTTGTGCGATCCACGAGGCGATGGTGAGTTGCGAGGCTCGATTGCGCCAGGCACGTTCGATGGTTTCGTCGTCGCGCAGGAAGGCGAGGACGGAGCGGCCGGTGGGGCGGAGTCTGCCGGCGAAGTGCGCGACGTAGCGTTGGGCGACGGGGCGGAGCCATCGCCAGTTGCGGCCTAGAGTGTGGGCTGCACTATCGATGAGTTGGTCAGTGGTGGGCTTGCTCCGCAGGAAGGCGCGAGCGAGTGCCTTGATCAGCAGCGGTTTGGAGAGGCGAGGAGACAGCGGAGCGCTCCAACGAGTCTGACCTGGCGGGAGGAGATCTGCGTGGAGCGCAGTGAGCCTCCCGCGACGAGTGCCTGGTTTGTGACGGTGCCCTGGGGTATCCCCAGAGAGGCCAGAGTTGAAACCCGAAGGCTTCTTCCCTGCCCGGCTTGGAGCACTCCGCCGCAGGAGCAGGATAACAGCGGGATGTTGGGTGGCATTTTAAGAGAACAGAAGGCAGAGAACAGAACGCAGACCGCAGACAACAGACGGCAGACAGAGAGGATGAGGTCAGAGCGGTGCGCCTCCCATTACTGACGAGAGGCAGTGCTGATGGCCTCCAGTTGGGCTAAAGCCGATGCTGGAAGCTGAAGTGATGCGGCTTGAAGGTTCTCGCGCAGATGCGCGCGGGACGATGTGCCGGGGATGAGCAGGATGTTGGGCGAGCGGTGCAGGAGCCATGCGAGCGCTACCTGCATGGGCGTGGCCCGAAGCGAGGCGGATACATGGTTCAGCTCTGAAGATTGCAGAGGGGTGAATCCGCCGAGCGGGAAGAAGGGCACGTAGGCGATGCCCTGCGCGGCGAGATTGTCGATGAAGCCGTCGTCGTCGCGATGGGCGACGTTGTAGTAGTTCTGAATGCAGACGATGGGTGCGATTTTCTGAGAATCGGCAAGCTGTCGTGGCGTTACGTTGCTGAGGCCGATGTGGCGAATGAGGCCTTCCCGTTGCAGGCCGGCGAGAACGCTGAGGGGCTCTTCGATGGATCCGTCGATGGGGCCGGTGATGCCGCCAACGCGGAGATTGACGATGTCAAGGGCGTCGAGGCCGAGATTGCGGAGGTTGTCGTGGACGGCATCGATGAGTTGCTGCCGTTGGAGCGCGGGACGCCAGGAGGCATCGCTTTCGCGGCGCGCGCCAACCTTGGTCACAATCACCAGGTCGTCAGGATAGGGATGAAGAGCGCGTTTGATGATCTGGTTAGTGACGTGGGGGCCGTAGAAGTCGCTGGTATCGATATGGTTGACACCGGAGTCTACCGCCTCGCGCAGCACGGCGATGGCTTCGTTCATGTCACGCGGGGGACCGAAGACGTGCGGGCCGGCCAGTTGCATGGCGCCGTAGCCCATGCGGTTCACGGTCATTGTCGTTCCTGGGAAAGTGAAGGCGGCCGCGGAATTGGTTTGCGTGGTCATGGGTTGCTCCTCATTTGTGGCGGGCGACTGGATTCGCGTTCCGTCGTTTGATGAGGTTTACCTGTCGAGGGTCGCTGGTTTGTTGCGGAACCAGGCGTTGACGTCGGAACGGAGCAGCGCGATGCCGATCATGCCGAAGATGAGGGCGTGCACGATTCCCTGCCCCATGGAGTTGAGGAAGCCGATTACGGCGTGGAAGGCGATCCAGGCCAGACCGAGCCAGCGCGCCCAGTTGTGGCGCAAGAACATGAAGACGCCGAAGAGAATTCCCAGCAGGCGAACACCGAGAATTGCGAGATTGGCAGGCTCGAAGGCTTGCGGCGGCTTGAGGGCCGAAGCATTAAGGGCTATGCTTGCGATGCCGATGGCAATCAGCAGCAGGCTCACTACCGTAACCTCAAAGGGCAGTTTGTTCATGTTGCAGTACCGTGAATGGCATTGTATGGCAATTGCTGAGTTGGCGTAGCGAGTACCCGCTCGAGTTTAGCGAGCGTCGGGCAAAAGAAATCCTGCAACGATTTGTTGTTCTTCGTCCCCATCCTCTAGTTGTCCCCTGTTTTTCCAATCTGGTTTCGAATCCTGATGAATTGAGGCAAGGAGATCCCCCATGGATGTTCAGGCAGCGATCAATGCCGGCTTGTTTGTGGAGTTTGTTTACGAGAACTGGAACTCGCAATCAACCCAAACCAATCTAAACGGCAAGGCCGTGCTGACGGCGCAGCAGAAGCCGATTATTGCGGGCAAGGGCTACACGGTGGTGAAGACCATCTACGCCAATGACCTGGCCACGGACATCAATCCGCAGCGCGCGATGAACGGATTTGTGACGATGGGCATTGTGGCGCAGAACGATGCGGACCCGAATGATGTGTTCATCGCGATCCGCGGGACGGAGGGAGTGTGGGAGTGGATGCAGGACGCCAAGTTCCTGTACAAACCATTTACCAACGTGCAGGGCGGCGGGCTGACGGAAGACGGCTTTACCGACATGTACATGTCGTTTTCGTTCACGCTGGCGCAGACCAAGACGTTCATGGCAGACCTGAAGGCCAGCATTCCCGCCGGGGCTCATGTGACGATCAGCGGGCACAGCCTGGGCTCATCGCTGGCCACGCTGCTGGCGCTGGATATGGGCGTGAATACTTCGTTGCCGGTGAAGCTTTACACGCTGGCCAGCCCGCGGGTGGGCGACCTGACCTTCCACAACCTGTTCAATCACGTGGTGCCGGATGCGTTCCGGGTCGACAACCGCATGGACATTGTGCCCAAGACGCCGCCGCCGCTGTTCTACTTTCACGTGGGCGACGAGACGGAGCTGGTTCCTCCGCAGAACCTGAAGTTCGACCTGGGGTGCGAGCATTCGATCCTGTCGTACTTCAACATGCTGGGGGCGCTGATCGGACAGCAGGCGAATTATCCAATCGACGCCAAGTGCGTGCAGGCCTGATAACGGCAGGGACTAGGGACTGGGGACTAGGGGCTAGGAGCCAGCGGGGTGCAGGATCAGAGACAATCGCCTAGTGGGAATGAGTGTCGCTCCGCTCTGGTGAGAGCGGGGCGACAGGTTGTTGGTTGCGGTGTGGGAAGAGTGAGTTTTGGAGATTGAGTTTGAAGCCGGAATCTAAATTATCGATATTTTGAAAGGTGGAGCACTGAGGTCAGGCGGTCTTCTCCTGCTCGGTGCAGGGCATCAGTTCGGAAAAAGGGACTTCAAGGGGTGCATCGAATCCGTTGAGCGGAATGACCACGGCAACCTGCCGCTGGTGATCGACGCGGGTTACGAGATAGATGCCAGTTCGGCGGCGGACCATAACGCGTTCAATCAGTGCGGGGACGTGCATCGTGAGTGCCTCTCCGTGCGATGCGTTTACGGCGCGCGGCGCGTGAACGCCGCGCGGCTGGGGGTGATTAGTGTGGACCGGAGCTTCCGAGTTCCCCGGCCCGCGGTTTAGACAGATCTAAGGTTCCCTCCGGCGCTTTCGTCCTAGGCCGAAATCACCCATCAGCATCCCGAGTCTGGCCCGTTCTGGAGGGAATCTACCGGGATGACTGCAACGTTACGCGGAGCAAACATGGAGGGGTATACCCCGAACTGGTGACCTGAATCACACTTTCAAGGAGAAATGGCGGTGAGTTGGTGGACAGGCAGTAACGATTATGGTTCAGGCGGCTTGTGGGGCAAGTGGCAATGTAAAGAAGAAGGTAGAGCCGGAGCCGAGATCGCTTTCCGCGCGCACATTGCCGCCGTGGGCCTGGACGATGTGCTTGACGATGGCGAGGCCGAGTCCGGTGCCGCCGGACTCGCGGGAGCGGGCTTTGTCGACGCGATAGAAGCGCTCGAAGATGCGGCCCAGGTGCTCTGAAGCGATGCCGGGACCGAAGTCCTGGACGAAGAATTCGACCTTGTCATCGGCCATATGGGCGCCGAGTCGAATGCGTCCGCCGGAGTTTCCGTATTTGGTGGCGTTCTCAATAAGGTTGCCGAAGACCTGGTTCAGGGCATCGGGGTCGGCGAGGACGAAGGCGTCGGGAGCGCCGGCGGGCTGGAGCTCCATGCCGGAGTCGGCCACGATGCCGCCGAGGGATTCGGTGGCGTCTTCAACCAGGTCGCTGGCGCGAATGGGTTGTCGTGCGAGCTTGTAGTCGGGGCTTTCGACGCCGGCCAGCGCGAGGAGATCCTCGGTGAGGCGGTTCATGCGGCGGGCGCTTTTCTGAATGATGCTGAGAAACTCGCGCGTGGTTTCGGGGTGCGGCGCCGGGTCTTCCATGAGGGTTTCAACGTAGCCCTGGATGGAGGTGAGGGGGGTGCGCAGCTCGTGGCTGACGTTGGCGATGAAGTCGCGGCGGGAGCGTTCGGCGATTTCGATGCGCGTGACATCGTGAAGCACGGCCAGCGCGCCTCCGGCGGGAAGCGGCGCGGCGCTCACGTCGAAGGTGCGGCCGGGTGCGAGGGTGCTGGCGCGGCCGGTGCGGACGGCGCCCTGCTCAAGCGCGCCCTTGATGCAGGCCAGCAGATCGGGATCGCGAACGGAGTGGGCAAGCGGGCGGCCGACGCGGATCTGGGTTCCGGCCATGCGCTGCATGACAGGGTTGAACCAGGCCACCTGGCCCTCCGCGGTGACGGCCACGACGGCCTCCTGCATGGAGTCGAGCATGGCGGCCAGCTCCTGGCTGCGGCTTTCAATCTCAGCAAAGCTCTGGCCGAGGCGCTCGGCAGTCTGGTTGAGAGCCGCTTCCATGGCGGAGAGCTCGTCGTTGCTGGTGAGATCGAGGCGGGCGCTAAGCTCGCCGTCGGCGATGCGCCTGGCGAAGGTGACTACCTGCTCCAGGCGGTTCATGATGCGCACCGCGGCCCATGCGGCGACGGGCAGAGCGACAACCAGAGCGATGAGGCCGGAGAGGAGGGCTTCGCGGCCCAACAGGTGCAAGGATCCGCTGGGAGCGACCTCAAGAAACTGCCGGAAGACGATCTCCATGACCGCTGTGTGGAAGACCAGCAGAAGAACGAAGAGCCCCAGCAGCTTGGTGAAGACTTTGCGGGTCAACGGGGAGCCGCTCTCCTTGGGCGGTTACGAACTGAGCGATTGCGAACTCGGGAGGTTCAACACGCCGGGCCGGGAGTTCGAGAGCGGTCCGGCGTGATGGAGCACCCGCCTAACTCAGGATCGCACGCGCAGGATTGACGTCTGCGCAAGGGCGTAAAGCCCGCGGCGAGGTCTATTCACCCTTGGGGATCTCAAAGCGGTAGCCGGCGCCTCGCACGGTCTTGAGATAGCGCGGATTTTCCGGGTCGAGCTCGATCTTCTCGCGGATGCGGCGCACGTAGACATCGACGGAACGCGGCGTGACGAAGCGGGCATCGCCCCAGACGGCGTCGAGCAGATGATCGCGGCTGTAGACGCGTCCGGGATGGCGGGCGAGATAGTCGAGCAGGCGGAACTCGGTGGCGGTGGTGGTGGTGAGATCGCCGCGCACGCTGAGCTGCATGGCGTTGGCATCGATAACAATCTCTTCAAAGCGGATGACGGAAGGCGAAGTGGGGCGCTCGAAACGGCGCAGCACGGCTTTGACGCGGGCAACCAGTTCGCGGGTGGCAAAGGGCTTGGTGATGTAGTCGTCGGCGCCGAGTTCGAGGCCAAGCACGCGATCATTCTCCGTGGCACGCGCGGTGAGAAAGATGATGGGGATGGTAGAGAGCGCAGTGTTGGCGCGAAGCCGGCGGCAAACGTCGAGACCGTCGCCGCCGGGAACCATGATATCGAGAAGAAAGACGGCGGGTGGCTGGCGCTCGGCGTCGGGAATGAGATTTGCGGGAGTCAGGTACGGCTTAACGGAAAATCCTGCCGCCTCAAGATGATGTTGCACCAGGCGCGAAATATCCGGGTCATCTTCCAGAACGAAAATAGATTGGCTCAACCGGTCTGCCTCGCCGGCGGCCGTTGGATTTCGGGATTGCGAAGGCCGCGCGGAATCGTGAACAGAGTAATTCATGGAGGCAAATAAATTGCAAAGTTTCGGTTAATTTGGCTCCGCCAGCCGCCCGGAAGTTACTGGTTTTACGTACCGGTACGGGCCAGTTCGTGCGGCGGCTCGGTGTGCTGGCGGGCAAGGGCTTCCTCGGCCCGGCGCTTCTCTTTTTCGGCCCGCTTTTTGCGGACCTCAGTGGAGGCGAGCCAGATGAGGGAGGCGAAGGTGCATGTCAGCAAGGCGATGGCGGGAATGCCGTGGAGCTGGTCGAGTCCATCGGCGTTGAAGTCGCCGTAGAGCATGGTGAGGCCGGCGAAGACAAAGACGATGTGGGCGCAGAAGACGCGCAGCGAGGCTTTGCCGAGGGTGAGGAATGGCTCGATGGCGATGACCTTGAGCACGTATTTGCGGGCCCAGTAGGCGACGAGGGTGAAGGCGATCAGGTTGATGACGCGCAACCATCCGATCTGCCATTTGTCGACATGCACGCCGAAGGCCTGGGTGGTGTAATGGGGGCCAAACCAGGCGAAGCGGACGCCGATGAAGAAGACGCAGACAGCGGCGGAGAGGCCGGCCAGCCAGCCCGGCACCTTGTCGAGTGGCACCGCAGCGACGGCCGAGCGCGCACCCAGCCACATACCGGCGGTCCAGACCATTTGCCAAGCAAACAGATTGAAGGCCCCGGACTCCTGGAGCGGGATGGGGAGATGGGTGGCATGCACGATCCAGTTGTGCACCACATCGCGCAGGCCGAACTGGGCCAGCACCCAGACGCTGCAACTGGCCAGCAGAATCCACTTCCAGCCAAATTTCACGGCCACTGTAAGGACAATGGGAGTAAAGGCCAGGAACGTGACGTACATGGGCAGGATGTCGAGCAGCGGCGGACAGTAAATCAGCAGCACCGAACCGGCCATTGCCACAAAGGGGTGCGCGAAGTAAAAGCTGAGCAGGTTCATCAGCGCAGCTTTGTGGGTGTGGATGGCGATCTGGGCGATGACGGTGAAGGCCAGCGCCAGCATGATGAGGTGGTAGCCATAGATTTTCAGCGAGCGGCGCCACAGTTTGACCCGGGCTCGCCCGGGGTCGCGCAATACGTCCCCGATGTAGAGGCGGCCGATCAGGAGCGCCGAGATAAAGACGAATCCCTCCGCGGAGGAGATAAAGCCGAGCGGCTGATTGACGAAGTCGCTGTAGCGCGTCGGCAGGTGGGTGACGGTCATCCACACCAGAAACAGGCCGCGCAAGGCGTCGAGCTCGGGACGGCGTTCGAGCTTGGGTAAATGGACAGGGATACGCACTCGAACGGGCCTCCGGGGGTCCTACCCCTTGTTAGATGGCCCGGGGGTGGATTTGTGTACGTCATTTTTCAAATAGAGGGATGACGTGAAAAGGCATGATGCGCGCTTTGAGGAAACGAAGAAGCTTACAAGCCCCTTCAGAATCTAACTCCGGGATTCTCTGCTTCTGGCCATAGCCGTCTTCGATTGGGCGAGCACCGGCTCAAGGTAGCGAAGAGTGGCGTCGCGCATGGCCTGCTGCAGGCGCGGGCGGGCGCTCGGCGGCGCAGTGGTGAGCTCATCAAGGATTCCGCGGAAGATCATGAGTGCGACGCGACCGTGGTGGACAGCTTCGGCACGCGAGAGCGCGGGCAGCTCGCGCCGGAGGCGGGCCGCAATGAAGTCCACAAAGACCTGACCGAGGGCCTGCTTTTCCTCGCGCGCAGTAGCCGAGAGCGGCGCGTCGACGACGAGGGTGTGGAACTCAGGATGCCTCCGGTTAAAGCTCATGCAAACATCGAGCAACTGCTGGATTGCTTCGGCGAAGCTCAGGCTGCCTTCGGAGTCGATCGCCTGTTCCTCTTCGGCCATCTCGCGCGCGTAGTTCGTCGCCAGCGTGCTGGCGATGGCTTCCTTATTAGGGAAAAAGTTGTAAAGCGTGGCAGGGGACACGCCCGCTTCTCCGGCGATAGCATTGGTCGTGGTCTCGTGATAGCCCAGGCGACCGAAGACAGCGGCGGCCGCGCGGAGCAGATCCTGCCGGCGCTGCTCGCCGCGCGCGTTGCGTTTGCGGTTGGGATTGAAGACGGCCACGGGATGATTTTCGCAGAAAAACAGGAATTCAAGCAGAAACTTGCATCCGTTCGGCAATACAAGTATCTACTTGCATAGGAGGTGAACGGGCATGTTCACGGTGATGGGAATTACAGGCAATGTAGGCGGCGCGGTGGCAGAGAATCTGCTGGCGGCGGGTAAGAAGGTTCGCGGCGTGGTGCGGAATCCGGACAAGGCGAAAGCCTGGGCCGCGCGCGGCGTGGAGTTGGTGCAGGCGACCTATGACGATGCGACGGGACTGGCCAGGACGTTCGAGGGTGCGGAGGGCGTGTTCGCGATGATTCCACCAGACTTTGCGCCGGCTCCGGGGTTCCCGGACCAGAAGCGCACCATCGCGGCAATCGGCGAAGCCCTGGAGCAGGCGAAGCCCGGCAAGGCGGTGTTTCTCTCGTCGATCGGTTCGGAGCAACCAAGCGGCCTTGGGCTCATCACGTCGACTCACCTGCTGGAGCAGGCTACGCGCACGCTGCCGATTCCAGTGGCGTACCTTCGCGCGGGCAGTTTCATGGAAAACTGGCTGGGAGGATTGGACCACATTCGCGCCACGGGCGAAATGGCCTTCTTCTACGCGCCGCTCGATCGCAAATTCCCATTGGTGGCCACGCGCGATATTGGCCTGGCGGGCGCCGGGGTGCTACAGGAAATTTGGACGGGGGTGCGCGTGCTTGAGGTGAACGGGCCGGAAGGTGGCACAGATTTGCACGAAACGGCGGCCGCGTTCGGCAGGGCTCTGAAGCGGCAGGTGAAAGCCGTACAGTTGCCCGACGCAGCCTGGCAAGGAGTTCTGGAAGGCTTGGGAATGCCGGCTGACCGGACAGGCCTTTACATCGAGATGGTGAAGAGTTTTAACTCTGGCTGGATCCACTTCGGGAATCCGGGAACCGAGAGATTCCACGGGCCAACGACGATCGAGGCGTTCGCACAGGAGCGAATCAAGTAAAGAGAGAGCGCGCGAGCAACGTGTTCCGCGCCCACACGGTTGGCAACCAACCAGCAAACCTATCCATAGTGGAAAACCTATCGCGGGGCTGATTCTGCCCAATTTTGCTTGACTCTTGCCGCACGCTCTGCGACACTCCGGGCGCATCTCTTCCCCATTCATTGGACGACGGATTCCGACGCGCTTCGACCAGGTTCCGCTTGTCCGGGGCGAGATGCGATTCCTGCGGGTATCCGTGCGCCGGACGGCGCGAATGCTCAATTGCACAGCTCATTGCACAGAAAGGAGAGCTTATGAACAAGTACTTCGCGGAGTTCGTTGGCACGTTCATCCTGGTGTTGTTCGGTTGTGGAACCGCGGTGGTGGCGGGCGACAAGGTGGGGGTTGTGGGCATCGCCTTCGCCTTTGGTTTTGCATTGATCGGCGCGGCTTATGGGATTGGGCCGATCTCCGGATGCCACATCAATCCAGCCGTGAGCCTGGGTGTGTGGTCGGCTGGGCGCATGACCACGAAAGACATGATCGGGTACTGGCTAGGGCAGTTTTGCGGCGGTATCATCGGCGCGGGCGGCGTGTGGATCATCGCGCACGGCATGGGAGGCGGGTTCAGCCGGCATGTCGGTGGCCTGGGCCAGAACGGATGGGGCGCGGGCTACCAGGGCGAGTACAGCCTGATATCGGCGGTTGCCTTTGAGTTTGTCGCGACACTGATTTTCGTGGTGGTGATCCTGGGTTCGACGCAGAAGGCGGCGCCGGCGGGATTTGCGGGGCTGGTCATCGGCATCACGCTGGTAGCGATCCATATCTTCGGCATCCGCGTAACGGGCGTGAGCGTGAACCCGGCGCGCAGCTTTGGACCGGCCCTGCTGGTGGGCGGACAAGCACTGGAGCAGGTGTGGTTGTTCCTGCTGGTGCCGAGCGTGGCGGGAATTGTGGCCGGGCTGCTGTTCAAGAGCGGATTGCTTTCGGCGGACAAGCCGGCCGCAGCCGAAGAAAAGCGAGCCACCGTCACGGCGTAGTAAATAAAAGCGGGGAGCTGCAGTACGCGGCTCCCCGGAGGGTCAAAGGTTGTGTTGGCTCACGCGGCGTCGTGGCCGTGCTCGAGCTCGGCAATGTAATCCACCACCGCCTCGCTCCAGCCGTCAATGTGCGTCCACGCGCCATAGCCCACGCCGTTGCGGTTGCTGGCCACGTTGATGACGTAACCGCGACCGCGCTCTTGGTTGCGACCAAGCGGCGAACGAACATGATCGTGCGACTGCTCGTCGGTGATGACCACGATGCGGTCGTAGCCTCCGCGGCAGTCCTCCTCGACGTGACGCAGCGCGAGGCCCAGGTACGTTCCCGCGTGCGGCTGGCTCTTTTCGATCGCGTCGCGCAGAGCCATGCCGCGGCGCGATGGAACCAGGCGCGCGTTCTCCGAGAAGGAGTAGATGGTAACCTTCTCGGCGACCTCGCGTAGCAGGATGGCGAGGCCGTACGCCGCATCGGCACGGCGCATCTCGGACTGGCGCGCGACCGGCGACTCCATCGAACCGGAGACGTCGACCAGCAGCACGGTGTGACCGGCAAGACGCACGTTGCGGCCCGCCAGCGCACGGAACATGGCCTGCTCGAGCGCCGCTTCCCACTGCGGCGCGTGACGCGCAGCGGCAAGAAAGCGGAACGGCAGCACGCGATCCGTCTTGAGGACCGTGAGCGCGCTGACCACCAGCTCCTCGTTCACACCGGCCTCGCGCAGGTTGCGCAGGTTGCGCAGCAGCGCTAGCGCGCCCAGCTTGTGCTCGGCGAGCAAACGCTCCCACACCGCGCGCTTCTCCGCTCCATCGCGGCCGGCAGCGGACAGAGCCACCTCCCATGTGTCAGGCGGGGTGAGCTCATTCTGCGCCAGACGCTTCCACACGACGGCCTGTGCGGCGTCGCTGGGACGCGCGTGCGAGAGGAAGAGCACGTCGCGCAGACGAACCACGCCGGCACGGTCGTACTTGCTCAGCGCGTACTCGTCAAACTTGCAAAATGCCTCGGCCAGTCCCTTCTTGACCTGCGCGGAGAGCGGCTGCTTTCCGCCGGACCAATAGATGGCCACGAACTCCGCGAGTTCATCAGCACGCTGGATGACCTGGGCCAGGGTCTCGCTTACCAGAGCGCGATGGGTGGCGTGGCGCGCCATCTCGCGAACGAGCAGGAGTGGCACGTGACGCAGCTTCATGCAGTCGCGAGCCTCAACGGCGAGCGCAGCCACCTTGCTTGCGGCAACCCGCGGTACAAGTTCGCAGATACGGTTTGCGATGGCGACGCCGTCCTCGTAGAACTCGTTCTCCCAGAGCATGCAGGAGAGCACGGAACGGCGCAGTGCCTGCTCGGCAGTGATGGCGCGGGCCGGCGCACCTTCGTGCGTGCGCGGCTCGGCGAGATGACTCAGCTTGAGGATGTTCAGACGCATACGTGTGGGCCTCCTTCAAGAGACAGGGACAAGGGACTAGTAGCTAGGGACTAGCAAGCCCGCAAAACCTCCTGCCGGGGAATAAGTCGGGAACGGTGTGTGTCTGAGCTACGCCGGGGATCCGGCGGCAGAATTCGAATCTGCGACCTCCGCGTTAGCGGCGCTCTACCCGAAGTATCCGTGCCCTGCGCCACCGGCAGCCTAAGTTGGTGGCAGTATTGATGTCAGCGGATGCTGGCGACTTCGTCCGCATCCTCGTCTTCGTTTTCGTCGTCATCATCGCGGCGGATCGGCTGCACCTTGGTGATCGTGCTGAACCCGGCGGTTCGCGTGGAAATCCGGGTGGGTGCAATCTCAATCGCCAGATCGGTCATCTGCTTGTAGCTGGGGCGATGCTTGTCGCTGAATTCCGTGCAATCAAATACCGGGAATGGCACGCGCATATTCGGATTGGTGTTGGTGCAGATCATCAACACGTCCGACTCGCGATAGCCGGTCATACACTGTCCCCAGGTGCAGCGCCTGCACAAGTGCTCGTTGCCCACAGGCGTACCGTTCTTGACGTTCAACTTGGCCATGGCAGTTGTTTTCTATCCGGCGGCGCCGGAGGTGAGTGCTGCGTGAAACTACGGCCGGGGAAAAGGCGGCTGCGGACTGTACGGCGTCCTACCACTAGACGACGCGAACCGGGGCTCGCGGCAGGGATCGAACCTGCGTATCCGGCTTATGAGGCGAAGTAACCGCAACCTGCGCCACCGGCCAGGGTGACAACTTTGGGCGCACATTCAATGTCGCGCCGGGGAATCAGCGAAGAGAGCTCGGAGCCTCGCGGGGCTTTTCTCCGCTCCGCGATCGACAGCTCCGGCAGGGATTCCTCGGCCCTGCTTTGTGCTTCTGGCAGGAAGTAACTCTCTTCTTTCGCCATCGGCGTGAAGTTAGATCAATTCGGGCGCACTTATTCTGTCGTCTGCTCACGGTAACTTCGAGCGACGCACTGAGATACACGTTGAGTTACTGCAAGTTACCCGAGGGAACAAACGAAGACAGAGGTGCCGTGTCGAGACGATGAATCTGTCGTCTTCACCACTCGGGCGATTCACGAGAACAGAGGCGTTGGACTTTTAGCGAGTCCAGTGCTAGTTGAAAATGTGCGATGAGCGCAGGAGAGAAGTGCCAGGTCGGCTACCGGTAATTGGGGAAATCCGCCCGGGAGCCGGTGACGGCGCTCTTATCGAGCCATCCCAGCCTACGCATCGAAATTTGGGTCATGCGTTCCATCGGGCGTTTCTCCTACGCAAATTGACTATGCCATAACTCGAAATGAAAATGCAAGTTGGTTTTCCAGATTTTCTTTCTGCAATGCAAGTTATCGAGGGACTAACTCGGAAGGACTTACTGCTGCGGCCTGTTATGAGCTGCGCAGGGCAATGAAACGCAGGCGCACATAATCCGCTGTCCAGTTCCCTTCCTCATCGCGCAGAGCGGTAGCAAGCAGGTTACAGCACTCGGCAATGACCATTTCGCGCTGGGTCTCCGGGATGCCTTCCAGCACGCCGCGGCGAAATGTGCGCAGCCATCCATCCATCCCGCCTTCCGCCAGCGGAGTGGGGCGCGGAATCAGTTCGATGCGCTCAATGGTGAATCCGTGGCGCTCGAGACGCCGGGTATAGCCGGCAGGCGTGGGATAGTAGTTCACTCCCTCTTCGCGATCGCCATAGCCATGTCGCGCGAGCACGGCTCTTAACGCCACGTGGATGGCAGCAATGTTGCCGTGGCCGCCCATCTCCGCAACGAAGCGGCCGAAGGGTTTGAGCACGCGATGAACCTGCCCCATCATCTCGTCCTGCCCGCGCACCCAGTGCAGCGCCGCGTTGGAGAAGACCGCGTCGAAGGACGCATCGGCATTGGGCAAATTCTCGGCGGGCGCATGATCGGCGTTCACACCGCGGCTGCGCGCAGCAGCAACCATTTCCGCTGACGCATCGACACCGGTAACAACGGCGCCGCCGGCAATGAGCTTTGCCGTGAGCTGGCCATCACCACATCCAAGATCGAGAATGCGCTCACCGGGCTGCGCAGTTGAGCCATTCCACCACGCCGCCGGCCAAACTTGTGCACGAACGAGCCTTCGCGGTTGTACGCCTGCGGATCCCAGGTCTGTGTCATTGGCGCCCTCCGCTGCCAGTTTCCGCGAAGAGCATGCCATAAGACAACGTTATTCTATTTTGGATTGCGATAAGTGATCGTTATGGATTGCGCATGAGCGCACGCAGCGGTTCGTTGTCGGCATAAACGTGCCACTCAGCGACGAGCCCGTCTTCGACACGTGCGCGGACCGCAATAGGCGTATGCCAGCGATTCTCCTGCGACAGGCCATCCTTGCTTTTGTACGTCCCCTGGGCCACACCGAGCAGCACCACCACATCACCATCCCCGTAGCTCTCCTCGATCGAAATGGAGTAGTCGGGGACCATGCCGAAGTATCCGGTCCACCCGGCTCGCATTCTGTCGCGGCCGGCAACCGTGTTGCCCAGCGAGTCGATAAATGTGTGGTCCGGCGTCATCAACGATGCTAGCGCGTCGATGTCTTGCCGGTTGATGGCGTGCACAAACTCCCGGGCAGCACCGATCGCGGACTGGTTCATGGTGCGATTGTACGGCCGAAAAGACCTCTACGGCGCGCGGCGGCATGGTGTCCCTCTCAGGCTGGATTTTCGAGAGGTGGCCCCACCGCCTACAATGAGGATCGAAGAGATTTCTGCGAGGGAAATGAGATGCCGCTTTCTGGTGAAGCTATTCGGTTGATGAACTACATTGACGATGTTTCGGTGACGCTGCGCCGCATTCTGGCGTTCGTACCCACGCTCTCTGCTGAGGAGCGGGCGCGCGTCTACGATCATTTGCGGTCGTCGAAGCCGAGCGTCGAGGACGTTGCCAACGCGCTGGAAGCGGAATGACCACCCCAGCGACGAAGACCTGTCGCCGGGGACCCCGGATGACCACCCCAGCGACGACCTGCGTATCCCAGCGAACCAGAGATCGGTTCGCCGGGAACCCTGCCTTTCGCCGGGGGCGCCGGAACAGGCACAAGCGATCGCGCACGATCCCTGTTTGACAACGGTTGCCATTATCGGAGCGGGCCCGCTGGGCCGCTGGCTGGCGCTTGCCGCCGCGCGCGCCGGTTATCGGGTGCTGCTTGAAGACGTGATGCCGGCTAATCTGCACCATGCCGAGGAGTATTTGCGGCAGCAGCTCGATGCGGAGATGCTGGCGAGCTCGGGGTCACCCGTGCAGTTTGTTTCCACGGTGGAAGACGCGGTGCGCGAGGCGGACCTGGCCATCGACTGCGTCCCCGACGAACTGGAATCGAAGCTGGAGATTCTATGGCTCATGGACCGGATGGCTCCGCCGCGGACCGTGCTGGCGACGCCTACCACGCGGCTATCGATCAGCGACCTGGCCGGATGCACGTATCGCGCGGAGCGGTGCGTGGGCATCGGCGTAGATCCGCGCGACTTCTCGCACCTGCAGAAGCCGGGCGGTGCATCGGTGCTCACGCTTCGTACCACGGAGAAGACAACTCCGGAGACGACTGAGCTGGTGCGTACGTTCTGGGAGCGGCTGGGATTTGCGGTAACGCTGGCACGCGGTTGACAGCCAGCAGCTAGGAAGATTCTTTGCCCGGAAAGGGCTCGGTCCGGAAGGAGCCGTCGCGCTGGCGGATCAGCGTCTGCACCTTGCCCTCGGCGGCGTCGAGTTCCTGCTTGCACGCCGCCGACAGGCTCACGCCTTCTTCAAAGAGCTTGAGCGAATCTTCCAGCGGTAGATCGCCCTTTTCGAGCTGATCGACGATGGCTTCGAGTTTCTTGAGGGATTCTTCGAAGGTTGGCACACTTCTCTCCGTTGCCGGCTTTGTAGTGATTGTAAATGGACGGCGGTGTGAACCAACCGCTTACACGACCGGTTGCCGCCCGTCCAACCAAAGACGTTTTCCGGCGCCAGCGGAGGTTTCCAGGCATGCATCGCTTTATGTTGATCGCCGGCTGGGTGCTCGTCCTCGGGCTTGGAAGGACGATAGGGCAAAGCCCGCCTACGGACGAAACAGGCTTCAAGATGAATCTGCCTGTCGATGAGGTGCTGCTGACCTTCCATGCCGCTGACGGAAATGGGCTGGCAGTAAAAGATCTGAAAGTGGACGAACTGCGATTGTTTGACAATGGCCGGCCGCCGCGCCGAGTGCTTGCGTTCGACCTGCTGCAGGATGCACCGATTCGAGTCGGGATTCTGATGGACACCAGCGAGTCGATGATGCCGCTCATGGACGGCGATCGGGCGATCGCGCTGCAGTATGCGCAGAACTTGTTTCGCCGGCAAACAGACCAGGCATTCGTCATGGATTTTGGGTACGTCTCGAATTTGAGTCAGGACTGGACCGGCGATCCGGGAGTTCTGGCTGCCGCCGTTCGCAACATCAAGCTGGGCAAGGCCAACCCGCTGGGTGGAACGGCGCTGTTCGACGCGGTATTTCGCGCATGCTACTCAAGGTTTGGCAAATCCGATCACGAAGGAAGCGGCAATTTCGTTCTGCTGTTCTCCGACGGCGAGGATAATGCAAGCCACACTTCGTTGAGCGAAGTGGTGGACATGTGCCAGAGAGCCAACACGGCAGTGTACGTGTTTCGCGCCCCCAACGCTCCCGATAAATTCTCTACCGGCCCGGCGACTCTAACCGAGCTATCCGCGCAGACGGGTGGGCGGGTATTTCGGTGGGACGACTCCGCGGCGGAAATCTCCACGGACCTGCGGACGATTGAGGCTGAGGTTCGCAATCAGTACCGCATTGTGTATCGGCCCGCTGACATGAGACGCGATGGTTCGTTCCACAAGATTGAGCTGGAGTATCCGGAACGAGTGCGAAGGGTCACGGTTCGGTCCGGGTACTACGCGACACGGCGCTGATCAAGCCGGCCCACCCGACAAAAAGCGAATGTCACTGAGACAGGGTGGTACTTGGCTGGCTGGAGGACTGAGGTTGCGGCAGCACGCTGGCGATCACTTCGGCGGCCGCGGCGTAGCGGCCGAAGGGCGCGCTGACCTGCACGCCCTGCACAAAGGGGCGCACGGCCTCGAGCATCTCCTGGGCGATCTTGATGCCTTCGCGGCGGGCGGCTTCGGGCGTGTCGGCCTGGGCCATGCGCAGCATGATCTCTTCGGGCATGGAGACGCGCAGATCGTTCTTCATGAACTCGGCGTTGCGCAGGCTGGTGAGCGGCCAGATGCCGGCGATGACCGGGAATGCGAAAGTCCTTGATGCGCTCGAGGAAGTTCTCGAGCAGGCGCAGGTCGAAGACCGGCTGGGTGATGGCGTACTCGGCGCCGGCTTCAACCTTGTAGTTGAAGCGGCGCAGTTCGTGCTCAATGTCGGGCACGCCGGGGTTGGCGGCGACGCCGATGGTGAAGTTGGTGCTGGCGCCGATGGAGTTGGAGCCGATGTCGAGGCCGTGATTGAGCCGGCGCACGATGTTGACGAGACCGATGGCGTCGACGTCAAAGACAGCAGTCGCGTCAGGATAGTTGCCCAGCTTGGGCGGATCGCCGGTGAGGCAGAGGATGTTGTGCAGGCCGATGGACGAGGCGCCCAGCAGATCCGATTGGATGGAGAGAATATTGCGGTCGCGGCAGGTGTAATGCAGGATCGTCTCAATGCCGGTGTGCTGCTGAATCTGGATGCAGAGGCTCTGCGCGCTCATGCGGGCCGAGGCGCGCGGCGAGTCGGGCACGTTGATGGCGTGCACGCCCAGCGCGGCCAGCAGGCGCGCGCCTTCGATTTCCTTGGCGCAGTCGATGCCCTTGGGCGGAACGATTTCCACCAGGGTGACGAAGTTGCCCTGCTCGACGCAGCGCCCCGATGCGCGAGCGCTCGCGCCGAGCGGCGCGGGCGGCGTTTCGGTGGTCAGCGCGGCGCCGCGCCGGCGCTTCGACGACGCGCGCCTGCGCGTCGATGGCGCGCATGGCCGAGCGCATGGCGCGAATGTGATTGGGCGTGGTGCCGCAGCAGCCGCCGACCATCTGCGCGCCGGCGGCGATGGCCTTGCGGGCAAAGCTGGCCATGTATTCCGGCGAGCAGAGATAGATGTTGCGGCCCTCGACGGCGCGGGGCATGCCGGCATTGGGCATGGCGGCCAGGGGCAGCGTGGTGGCCGTGCGCATGGCCTCAATGGCGGTGAGCACGGTCGCCGGACCGGTGGAGCAGTTGACGCCGATGGCGTCCGGCGCCCCATTCGGTCAGCAGCGCCGCGGCCTGCTGCGGGCGAGGAGCCGTCGAGGCAATTGCTCTCGTCGTCCACCGTGACCATGGCGAGCACGGGCAGATCGGGCGCGACTTCGCGGGCGGCGATCAGGGCTTCGCGCGCCTCGTTCAGCGCGGGCATGGTTTCGATCATGAGCAGGTCGACTCCGGCCGCCGGCCAGGGCGCGAATCTGTTCGGCAAAGGCGGCGCGCGCTTCGTCCAGGCCGGTCTTGCCCAGCGGCTCCAGGCGAACGCCGAGCGGACCGACCGAGCCGGCCACCCAGGCTTCGCCGGCCTGCTTCTCCTTCAGGTGCTCGACGGCCTGGCGGGCCAGGCGCACGCCGGCGGCGTTGATCTCCGCCACTTTGCCGGCCAGGCCGTGGCGGGCCAGCCGGAAGCGGTTGGCGCCAAAGGTGTTGGTCTCAAGAATCTCCGCGCCCGCCTGCAGGTACTCTTCGTGGATGGAGAGGATCAGGCCGGGATCGGAGAGGTTGAGTTCGTCGTAGCAGCGGTTGATGAAGATGCCGCGGCGTAGAGCACGGTGCCCATGGCGCCGTCGGCAAGCACCGGGCGGTCAGCCGAAGATGTCGCTGAGGGACGGCATGCTGCCTTTCATGCTATCGCACTTCCTCCAAGGGAAATGCTGTTGCAACATGCCGGACCGCCGACCATGGCTTTGGTTGCTTTGCACTCCGGATTGCTACCCTAACCTAAAGACTTTATTCCGGAACGCCGATCGAGGCTCTGACGTTCCAGTTTCTTTTGCATCGAACTCAGATATGTAGTCGTAGTGGAATATCCCCCATCCTTATGCGACACTCTCTGCATTCACCCCCTTCACCTTGAAAGCTCGATCCAGAGCGTCAGGAATCG
This sequence comes from uncultured Acidobacteriota bacterium, assembly GCA_963846375.1. Classification (GTDB taxonomy): domain Bacteria; phylum Acidobacteriota; class Terriglobia; order Terriglobales; family Acidobacteriaceae; genus Telmatobacter. The sequence goes on along the minus strand of CAWJVV010000009.1, from coordinate 353 downwards.
CTTGAATGAGCCGAATCTGACTCCCGAAGAGCTTGAAGACCTCAATCTGCAACTTACCCTCGCCGAGAGCGCTCTTGAGCACTACCGCCAGGCCTATGCCCTCGAGCTGGCCTTTCGGGCTCCGAGCCGCCGAATCAGCCTGCCGGCAGCGAATCCGACGGTGGCGGGGAAAGGCCGGAAAAGTCGAACCAGGAAAAGAGGCATGACGGCCTTGTCACAATTGGAGCGGGCAGCAGTAAGAGGATCGGGCGCGCGCGCCCCAAAGCCACAAGCACGTCCCGGCTTCTCCTCACCGGGCAGCAGAGTAGAAAGATGACGTCCCCGATGCGGTAAGATGGCGGACATCCGCGAAC
>CAWJVV010000008.1:0-390067 GCA_963846375.1 uncultured Acidobacteriota bacterium | reverse complement strand
TCTTCTTCGCCGCTGATTCATCGTATTGCTCTTCGATGCAATGGCCAGCAGTACACCCTTGAGCCGAAGCTGGCGGAGAATGGGTTGGCGTTCTCGATGATGTTCGACGGCGCCCTCGCCTATCGTGCCGTGCCAAACGGTATCGTCCAGATCAACGACCACCACCTTCTTGTCGATGAGGAGTTGAGTGGCAAGGGCGATACCCAGATAAGAACGGGAGAGCTTGTCGCCAGCACCGGGGGATGATATTTGCCTGCGTCGTAAAAGAGCCTGCCGAGCTCGCGTTCGCTGAAACGCCGGAGAAGCTCAACCTCGTCGACCCTGACGATGGGACGCGGCCGACCTTCGTTCATTGCGTCGAGAAGATGATCGAGCCGGGAATTGACCTGGCCGCAGCGAATGCGCGCGGCCGGCCTGTGAGCCATCTCTTCGCGGACCAGCGCAGGCCCGGGCGATCGAACTCGAGGTTGTTCGTGTTCTGTACGGCGATCGTGCAGGAGAAGATGTCGGCCAGCATGAGACGGTCGCCTGGGTTTGACGGTGAGCATCCTCAGCCAGACGCACGAGCTCTCGGCGACTCTGAAATGGATTAGGGTTGGAATGAGTTTGGGTGAGAATGGGGCTGCAGAGATTGGAGTACGGGCTATAGATGACCAGATCAAATCCCCCGGGCCAGGCCGCGTAGAATGTTCCGCTGCTCCACTGGATTCTTGCTGGTGACATACTCGTGATGATGGCAGACGCCGAGGGGGTCGAAAAAACAGGGATCGTTAGAAAAGAGACCAGGTTCTCCAGGAGACAGTCCCCAACGAGCAGGATCCGTATCTCACGCGAAGCCGCAGCCTGCGCAATTAACGATGCTGTACATCGACTGCAATTCGGATTCGAACACCTCGGCAACGGACGGGCTCACGTGTGGGCCGACCAGCTCAGGCTAAATCTCTCTGCTGGCGCGCGAAGATGCTGTCTCGCAAACTGCGTGCGTCCTCGCGCTCAGGACCAGCAAGGTGCAACTGCTCCAGCATGTGCCCCAGATAGAGGTTTCTCCACGTCTCTTCGCCGCTGTTCAAATAGTGAATCAGGTAGTCGACCGCCGGAGTCATTTCGTCGTGGACTACAGTGGCAAGGCCCATGGCCACGATGTCATGACTCCACTTGCCAAGGTCGGCGATGGACTGGAAAAGCAGTTCCGCGGCGGCACCGCGATGATTGCGCAGCACCGCTGCAGCGAGGCGCAGATTTTCTCGTGCATGAGGGTACTTCCCCATTTGTTCCGGACTTTAGGGGGGAACGAGAATTCTCAGTTCACATCAGCCGGTTTGGGTTCGATCAATGCAGCGAGCTCACGGGAGCGGCCGTCCCCAGAAAAGCGGGGACAGCGTCGACGCGCAGGTCCCCTTGATGAAAGTCGGCTCATGCTGCGGAGTCCGGGCCGGGCGCTGAGGCCGATTCGAGCTCGGCAATGTAGTCGATCACCGCCTCGCTCCAGCCGTCGATGTGGGTCCAGCGCCGTAGCCAACGCCGTTGCGGGCCGGCCACGTTGATCACGTAGCCCTCCGCGCGGCGCGCGACACTGATCATGCGACTGCTCGTCGGTGATGACGATGAGGCGGTCGTACCCTCGCGCAGTTCACCTCCACCTGCTTGAGCGCTGGCCCAGGTACGTTCCCGCGTGCGGCTGGCTCTGGTCGAGCGCATCACGCAGCGCCATTCCGCGACGCGACGGCACCCGCTTCGCTTCCTCGGAGAAGGTGTAGATCGTCACCTTCTCGGCGATCTCGCGCAGCAGAATCGCCAGCCCGTACGCAGCATCGGTACGGTGCATCTCCGACCGCGCGAGATCGGCGACTCCATCGAGCCGGAAACGTCGACCAGCAGCACCGTGTGCCCGGCGAGCCGTGCAGTGCGGCCTTCGAGCGAGCGGAACATGGCAGCCTCAAGCGCCGGCTCCCACTGCGGAGCGTTGCGCGCTGCCGCAAGAAAGCGGAAGGGCAGAACGCGATCCGTCTTCATGGCTGCCAGCGCGGCCAGCACCAGTTCCTCGGTAACGCCGGCGGTGTGCATGTTGCGCAGGTTGCGCAAGAAGCGCCAGCGCGCCCAGCTTGCGCTCCGCGAGCAGACGCTCCCACACCTCGCGCTTGGCTGCCCTGCCTCGCCTTCGCCACGTCCGGCGGCCGAAAGAGCCACCTCCCAGGTATCGGGCGTGGCCAGTCGTTCTCCGCTAGACGCTTCCACAGCGCAGCCTGGGCTTCATCGACGGGACGCGCGTGCGCAGAGGAACAGCACGTCGCGCAGACGAACCGCTCCGGCGCGATCGTACTTGGCCAGCGCGTACTCGTCGAACTTGCCGAATGCGGACGCGAGACCCTTCTTCACCTGCGCGGAGAGCGGCTGACGCCCGCCGGCCCAGTAGATGGCAACGAACTCGGCGAGCTCGTCGGCACGCTGAATCACGCGTGCCAGCGTCTCGGCCACGAGGGCGCGATGGGTGGCGTGGCGCGCCATCTCGCGCACCAGCAGCAGCGGAGCGTGACGCAGCTTCATGCGCTCGCGTGCCTCGACGGCCAGCGCGGCCACCTTGCTCGCGGCAACCTGTGGCACCAGCTCATGGATGCGGCCGGCGATCTGCACGCCGTCCTCGTAAAACTCGTCCTCCCACAGCATGCAGGAGAGCACGGAACGGCGCAGGGCCTGCTCGGCGGTGATGACGCCTGGCCGGCGCTCCCTCGTGGGTGCGCGGACGCGAGATTGATGAGCTTGAAATTGTTCAGGCGCATAGTGCGCCTCCTTTCTGAGTGACAGCAAGAAAAACTCCTGCCGGGGAAAAGTCGGGCGCGGATGTGTGCTCTGAGCTACGCCAGGCGATCCGGAGGCAGGATTCGAACCTGCGACCTCCGCTTATGCGGCGCTCTACCCGAAGTATCCGTACCCTGCGCCACCGGCAGATTGTGTTGGTGGCAGTGTTGATGTCAGCGGATGCGGGCGACTTCGTCCGCATCCTCGTCCTCGTCGTCATCATCACGGCGGATGGGCTGCACCTTGGTGATCGTGCTGAATCCAGCGGTACTGGTTGAAATCCGCGCGGGTGGAACTCGATCGCCAGCTTCTTCATCTGCTTGTAGTCGGGGCGATGCTTGTCGTTGAACTCGCTGCAATCGAACACCGTGAATGGCACGCGAATATTCGGGTTGGTGTTGGTGCAGATCACCAACATGTCCGACTCGCGATAGCCGGTCATGTACTGGCCCCATGTGCAGCGCTTGCACAGATGCTCGTTGCCCGCAGGCGTGCCGTTTTTGACATTCAACTTGGCCATGGCAGTTGTTTTCTATCCGGCGGCGCCGGAGGTGAATGCTGCATGAATTGCGCCGGGGAAAAGCGGCTGCGGACTGTAGGTGCTCTGCCACTGAGCTACCGGGCTTTCGTCCGGGCGGGATTCGAACCCGCGACCACCCGCGTGACAAGCGAAGTAACCGCAACCTGCGCCACCGGCCAGGGTGACAATGAAACGCGCGATGAATCTGAGCTGACAGGGTTCTCCGCACCCTGCTACATTTTTTGGCGGTGGAAGTAACTCCCTTCTTTCGCCACCCTGGCGAAATTAGATCAAATCAGGCACACTTATTCTGTCGTCTGCACGCGATAACTTCGAGCGACGCACTGAGATACACATTGAGTTACTGCAAGTTACCCGAGGGAACAAACGAAGACAGAGGTGCCGTGTCAAGACGATGAATCTGTCGTCTTCACCACTCGGGCGATTGACGAGGACAGATACAGTGGACCTTTAAGCGCGTCCAGTGCCAGTTGAAAATGTGCGATGAGCGCAGGAGAGAGGTGCCAGGTCGGCTACCTGGAAAATTGGGGAAATCCGCCCGGGAGCCGGTGACGACGCTCTTATCGAGCCATCCCAGCCTACGCATCGAAATTTGGGTTATGCGTTCCATCGGGCGTTCTCCTACGCAAATTGACTATGCCATAACTCGAAACGAAAATGCAAGTTGGTTTTCCATATTCTATTTCTGCAATGCGAGTTGTCGAGCGACCAACTCGGAAGAACTTACGGCATGCGGCCTGTTATGCGATGCGCCGGGCAATGAAGCGCAGGCGCACGTAATCCGCCGTCCAGTTCCCTTCCTCATCGTGCAGAGCAGTAGTAAGCAAGTTGCAGCACTCTGCGATTATGGTTTCTCGCTGCGGTTCCGGAATGCCCTCGAGCACGCCTCGGCGAAATGTGCGCAGCCACCCGTCCATTCCACCTTCAGACAGCGGCGTGGGGCGCGGAATCAACTGCAATCCGCTCCACCGCAAATCCGTGGCGCTCGAGCCGGAGCGTTATAGCCGGCGGGCGTTGGATAGTAGTTCACGCCTTCCTCACGGTCGCCGTATCCGTAGCGCCCGAGCACGGCGCGCAAAGCCACATGGATGGCGGCGATGTTGCCGTGACCTCCCATCTCCGCAACGAAACGGCCTCCGGGTTTGAGCACGCGATGCACCTCGGCCATCATCGCGTCCTGCCCGCGCACCCAGTGCAGCGCCGCGTTGGAGAAGACCGCGTCGAAGGATGAATCGGAATAGGGAAGATTCTCGGCGGGCGCATGATCGGCGCCGACACCGCGGCTGCGCGCGGCAGCAACCATCTCCGCCGATGCGTCGACGCCCGTAACAGCTGCGCCGCCGGCACCAAGCTTTACCGTCAACTGCCCATCGCCGCATCCAAGATCGAGGATGCGCTCGCCGGGCTGCGCATTGAGCCACTCCACCACGCCGCCGGCCAGCTTGTGCACGAACGAGCCTTCGCGGTTGTACGCTTGCGGATCCCAGGTTTGCGTCATCATCCGCCTCCTCAGCCAGTTTCGGCGAGAAGGATCTATAAGACAACGTTATTCTTTTTTGGATTGCGATAAGTGATCGTTATGGCTTGCGCATGAGCGCCCGCAGCGGCTCGTTGTCGGCATAGACGCGCCACGCGGCGACTAGCCCATCTTCAATGCGCGCCCGGATCGCAATGGGCGTTTGCCAGTAATTCTCTTGCGTCAAGCCTTCTTGTTTTTGTACGTTCCCTGGGCCACACCAAGCAGCACCACCACGTCGCCATCCCCGTAGCTCTCCTCGATCGTGATGGAGGAGTCGGGGACCATGCTGAAGTATCCGGCCCACCCGGCCCGCATCCTGTCGCGGCCGGCAACAGTGTCGCCCAGCGAGTCGATGTATGTGTGGTCCGGCGTCATCAGCGATGCCAGCGCGTCGATGTCTTGCCGGTTGATGGCGCGCACAAACTCCCTGGCAGCACCGCTCGCGGACTGGTTCATGGTGCGATTGTACTGACCGAAAAAAACCTCTACGGGGCGCGGCGGCAGGTGCCCCGGAGAGGTTGGATTTTGGCGAGGCGGCCACACCGCCTACAATGAGAGCTCAAAGACATTTCTTCGAGGGAAATGAGATGCCGCTTTCTGGTGAAGCTATTCGGTTAATGAACTACATTGACGATGTTTCGGTGACGCTGCGCCGCATGCTGGCGTTCATACCCACGCTCTCGGCCGAGGAGCGGGCGCGCGTCTTCGACCATCTGCGGGCGTCGAAGCCGAGTGTCGATGACATTGCCAACGCGCTGGAGGCCGAATAACCACCCCAGCGACGAAGATCTGTCGCCGGGGGACCCCGGTGCATGGGCGCTCGCGCACGATTCCTGATTGACAACGGTTGCCATAATCGGGGCTGGACCGCTGGGCCGGTGGCTGGCACTTGCCGCCGCGCGGGCGGGCTATCGCGTGCTGCTTGAAGACGTGATGCCGGCTAATCTGCACCATGCCGAGGAGTATCTGCGGCAACAGCTCGATGCCGAGATGCTGGCGAGCTCGGGGTCACCTGTGCAGTTTGTTTCCACGGTGGAAGACGCGGTGCGCGAGGCGGACCTGGCCATCGATTGCGTGCCCGACGAGCTGGAATCGAAGCTGGAGATTCTGTGGCTCATGGACCGGATGGCGCCGCCGCGAACGGTGCTGGCCACGCCTACCACACGTCTGTCGATCAGCGACCTGGCCGGATGCACGTATCGCGCGGAGCGGTGCGTGGGTATCGGCGTCGATCCTCGCGACTTCTCCCATCTGCAGAAGCCGGGCGGTGCATCGGTGCTCATGCTTCGCACGACGGAGGAGACAACTCCGGAGACAACAGCGCTGGTGCGCACGTTCTGGGAGCGGCTGGGATTTGCGGTAACGCTGGAACGCGGCTGACAGCCAGCAGCTAGGAAGTTTCTTTGCCCGGAAAAGGCTCGGTTTTGAAGGAGCCGTCGCGCTGCTTGATCAGCATCTGCACCTTGCCCTCGGCGGCGTCGAGTTCCTGCTTGCAGGCCGCCGACAGGCCCACGCCCTCTTCGAAGAGCTTGAGCGAATCTTCGAGCGCCAGATCGCCCTTTTCCAGTTGATCGACGATGGTTTCGAGTTTCTTGAGCGATTCTTCAAATGTCGGCATGGCGACTTACTCCGTTATTCTACGGCTTGGCCGGCCTGCGGCAGCACCGCTGGCGATCACTTCGCGGCCGCGGCGATAGCGGCCGAACGGCGCGCTCACCTGCACGCCCTGCACATAGGGGCGCACGGCCTCCAGCATCTCCTGCGCAATCATGATGCCTTCCTGCCGCGCGGCTTCGGGCGTGTCGGCCTGGGCCATGCGCAGCATGATCTCCTCGGGCATGGAGACGCGCAGATCGTTCTTCATGAACTCGGCGTTGCGCAGGCTGGTGAGCGGCCAGATGCCGGCGATGACGGGAATGCGGAAGTCCTTGATGCGTTCGAGGAAGCTCTCCAGCAGGCGCAGATCGAAGACCGGCTGGGTGATGGCGTACTCCGCTCCGGCTTCCACCTTGTACTTGAAGCGGCGCAGTTCATGCTCGATGTCGGGCACGCCGGGATTGGCGGCGATGCCGATGGTGAAGTTGGTGCTGGCGCCGATGGAGTTGGACCCGATGTCGAGGCCGTGATTGAGGCGGCGCACCATGTTGACCAGACCGATGGAGTCCACGTCAAAGACCGCAGTGGCGTCAGGATAATTGCCCAGCTTGGGCGGATCGCCGGTGAGGCAGAGGATGTTGTGCAGGCCGATGGACGAAGCGCCCAGCAGGTCCGACTGGATGCTAGAGAATATTGCGGTCGCGGCAGGTGTAGTGCAGAACCGTTTCGATGCCGCTGTGCTGCTGAATCTGGATGCACAGGCTCTGCGCGCTCATGCGCGCCGAGGCGCGCGGCGAGTCGGGCACGTTGATGGCATGCACGCCGAGCGCGGCCAGCAGGCGCGCGCCTTCGATCTCCTTGTGAGCAGTCGATGCCCTTGGGCGGAACAATCTCAACCAGGGTGACGAATTGCCTTGTCTCGACGAGCGCCGCCGATGCGCGAGCGCTCGCCCAGCGGCGCGGGCGGTGTTTCCGGTTCAGACGGTGACGCCGCGCCGCGCCTTCGACACGTGGGCCTGCGCATCGATGGCGCGCATGGCCGAGCGCATGGCGCGAATGTGATTGGGCGTGGTGCCGCAGCAGCCGCCCACGATCTGCGCGCCGGCGGCGATGGCCTTGCGGGCAAAGCTGGCCATGTACTCCGGCGAGCACAGATAAATGTTGCGGCCCTCGATGGCGCGCGGCATGCCGGCGTTGGGCATGGCCGCCATGGGCAGCGTGGTGGCGGCGCGCATGGCTTCAATGGCGGTGAGCACCGTGGCCGGACCGGTGGAGCAGTTCACGCCCATGGCGTCGGCGCCCCACTCGGTGAGCAGCGCCGCGGCCTGCTGCGGGCGAGGAGCCATCGAGGCAGTTGCTCTCGTCGTCCACCGTGACCATCACCAGAACGGGCAGATCGGGAGCGGCTTCCTGCGCGGCCAGCAGCGCCTCGCGGGCCTCGTTGAGCGCGGGCATGGTTTCGACGATCAGCAGGTCGACGCCCGCGTTCGGCCAGAGCGCGTAATCTGCTCGGCAAAGGCGGCGCGGGCTTCGTCCAGGCCGGTTTTGCCCAGCGGCTCCAGGCGAACACCCAGCGGACCGACCGAGCCGGCGACCCAGGCTTCGCCGGCCTGCTTCTCCTTGAGGTGCTCAACGGCCTGGCGGGCGATCTGCACGCCGGCGGCGTTGATCTCCGCCACTTTGCCGGCCAGCCCATGACGGGTCAGGCGGAAGCGGTTGGCGCCGAAGGTGTTGGTCTCAAGAATCTCCGCGCCGGCCTGCAGATACTCTTCGTGAATCGAGAGAATCAGGCCGGGATCGGAGAGGTTCAGCTCGTCGTAGCAGCGGTTGATGAAGATGCCGCGCGCGTAGAGCACGGTTCCCATGGCGCCGTCGGCAAGCATGGGGCGGTTGCCGAAGATGTCGGTGAACGACGGCATTCTGCCTTTCATGCTATCGCACTTCTTCCAGGGGAAATGCGGTTCAACATGCCGGGCCGCCGACCATGGATTTGGTGGTCGCTTTGCATCCCGGATTTTTACCCTAACCGAAAGACTTTATTCTGGAGCGCAAAGCGAGGCGGTTCTAGTTTCTTTTGCATCGAACTCAGATATGTAGTCGTAGTGGAATTTCCCATTGCCTATGCGACACTCCCTGCATTCGCACATCCTCTACCTTGAAAGCTCGATCCAGAGCGTCAGGAATCGCTTGAATCAGCCGAATCTGACTATCCGAAGAGCTTGAAGACCTCAATCTGCAACTGACCCTCGCCGAGAGCGCTCTTGAGCACTACCGCCAGGCCTATGCCCTAGAGCTGAGCCTTTCGGTTTCCGAGCCGCCCAATCAGCCTGCCGGCAGCGAACCTGACGGTGGCGGCGAAAGGCCGGAAAAGTCGAACCAGAAAAGAAGCATGACGGCCTTGTCACACTCGGGAGAGGCATTAGTAAGAGGATCCGGTGCGTGCGCCGCAAAGCCGTAAACACATCTCGCCTTCTTCCCGGGCAGCAGAGCAGAACGAAGGCGTCCCCGGTGCGATAAGATGCCGGACTTCCCCGAAACCAATGCGAACGTGCCACTCGCAATTCATTCAGCGACGACGGTCTTTCGGCCCGCGTCGGCAACTGCGGCGATTGAACGCGGCGAGGTCGTGCTCGTCAGGAATTTTGATCCGGCCTGACCATCGAGCCGTCAAGGCACACTCATGTAGCCTCTACCAACGAGTCCGCTGGTTGCTTTGTTATACTTCGGGAGTCAAACGCATTGTCAGGCGGCGACAACGGAGGGGTGCGGGCTTGCCCATTGCAAGGTGCAGCGCCTCTACCTGATGGCCGGAGCACAAGCCGTTAGCGCGCCTGCCGCCACACACCGTCGAGGTAAGGGATTTTGAAGAAGAGCAGTCTTTGGTTGAGCGCCGCCGGGGCACTCGTGATCGCCGTCGCGCTGGCGGGTTGTGGCAAGACGTATTATTTTGCGGGCCGCATCCTGCCTCCCAGCGGGCTGCGAATCGCGTCCTGGTCGCCATTCAGAATCCCAGCGTCGCCAGCCAAGGGCGCGCTGCAGATTCTGGATGCCTACTACGACATCCGCTTCGGCTACAACAATCCGAACACCAGCGTTTTCCATTTCCGGCTACTCGGGCGCGCTGCCCATCACCATCCAGAACATGCCGGAAGAGCAGATTGGCGCCGTTTATGGATCGGGCGACGGCAGCCTGGTACTGGTCAACTATGAGAAAGAGAACACGACCGGCGCGCAGAAAGGCCTGAACGGGCTTTCGTCCAGCATCTTCATCACGCGCAACCAGGCCTTTCATCTTTGCCGCCAGCCAGGCTTCGCACGTCCTCACGGTGGTCGACACGGGCTGCGGGAGTCCTCGTACGCGCTTAGCCTTCCCGGCGTTTATCGCGTGAGCGTAAACCCCGGCGGTTCGGCGGCGCTGGCCTTTGTGCAGAACTCCAATTACGCCTATTACCCGGTGAAGCTCACTACGGCGCAGACCACTGGCCTACTCCGGCGGCCCGTCCAGCTGGCCCAAGGCCGCCGTGGACTGCGAACCGCAGAACGCGCCGGGCTGGTGCCTGTTCCAGGCGCAAAGCCCCGACGCGTGGACTCAACCGGAACTGACTACGGCGCTCCGCTGATCTTCGACCGGCCCGTCAAGGCCGTCTTCTCCAACGATGGCGGAACGGCTTACGTGCTGAACTGCGGTCCGGAATGCGGCGGCACCGCTTCCTCCATCTCGCTGCTGCCCGTGGGCCCCATGATCTTCCTGCTGAACCAGGCATCCGGGCTGCTGCCCTGCAATTTGCCATCGGTCGCGGCGTGCCCCAATCCGAAGTCGTCTCCCTATACCAGCGTCTCCATTCCCGGCGGCGCGAGCAACGCCCTGATCGACAGCTCCACGATGTACGTCGTGGGCCAGCAACTGTTGCCGGACGGGCTCTTCACCGGCAATCTCACGGTGGTGAACCTGAGCAACAACACCGCCGGAAGCTGCGATCTCCATCAGCGACGGCGCGCCGGGCGCCCCGAGCCGCATCATTGAGGCCGACGACAACACGCTCTGGATCGGCATGACCAAGTGCACCAACGGCGAGCGCTACGCCAAGGGCCAACCGTATGGCTGCCTGACCATGTTCAACACGTCTACCGATACGGTCACGATGCTTGAGCCGTACCTGGGCGACGCCACCGGCATCGCCGCCGTGACCAGCCTGCACAAGGTATACGTGGCGGAAGGCGGACAGGTGTACATCTACAACACCGTCGACGGACCTGCGCTGAACAACCAGTACGTCACCGTCACGGGCACCGCGTACGACGTGGCCTACATGGATGGCCTGAGCGACGCCAACAACACCGTGTACTAGCGCAGTTAGCGGCGACCTCGTGCGTGCCAGCGGATCTAAGAGCGATTCGTCCAGTCGTTTGGACTGAGATATGAACATGGCTGCGGAATCCGATTGCGGACGTGCTGGCCATTGCCGCCCACCGCGACGACGTGGAGCAGACCTGCGGCGGCACTCTGCTGCGCAGGCGGCGCGCGGTCTGCGCACCGCCATTCTCGACCTCACGCAAGGCGAAGCCGGAACGCGTGGCACCGCGGAAGATCGCGCGCGCGAAGCCGACGAAGCGGCGCGGCTGCTGGGAGTGAGCTGGCGCCAGGCCCTGGACCTGCCCGATGGCGCCATCGCCAATACGCTCGAGAATCGCATCAAGATCGTGGGCGTGCTGCGCACAGTGCGCCCGCGCGTGGTGATTCTGCCCTACTGGCAGGCGCGCCATCCCGACCACGCCATCGTTGCCTCGCTCGGATACGAGGCCTGCTTTCTTTCCGGTCTTGGCGAAAATCGATACCGGCGCGCCGCCGCATCGGCCATTCAAAATCGTCTACGCCAGCCTCTACGCCGATGTCCGGCCCAGCTTCATCGTCGACATCACGCCCTTCATCGAGCAGCGTCATGCCGCGCTCATGGCCTATCGCTCGCAGTACGCCAACCAGCAGGCGGGCGGCGGCCTCTTTGTTCCGGAAGAAGAGATTCGCGAGCGCACCTTTGCCGAGGCGCGCCACTACGGCCTGCTCGCCGGCGTGCTCTACGGAGAGCCGTTCGTGCAGAAGGAAGTGGGGCTGGTCGACGACCTGACCCTGCTGCCGGTGCAGTCGCTTTAGAGCCCCGAGCAATCGAACGCGTTGCGACCGCTTATTGCTTGGTCACGGTGACGCTGCTTCCGCTGGTCGTCACGGTGTACCCCGTGGTGGTTCTGGTGAACGATCCGCTGATCGAGTCAGCCGTCAGCGCGGTATAGCTCTGGCCCGACTTCGGAGGATGCTTGGGGTTGATGGTGATATTCAGGGCGCCCGACAGCGTTGCGGTCCCGCTCACATTGAGTGTCGTACTGAACTGCTCGGCCAGCGCCGCGGCACTTGATTGCGTGTAGTTGCCGGTCACTGTCAGGGTAGTCGGCGAGACGGTGCCGTTGTTTGTGACCGAACTCTCCACGGTTCCGGAGCCTCCCAGCGTCGCACCGGAGTCGACAGTGACTGCGGTGGCGCTCAGCGTGCCGACACTGAAGTTGGTCGCGGAGCCGGACGTCTGCGTGTAGCTTCCGTTGATCGTCAGCGATCCCCCGCTGCCAGTCCCCACGTTGACGACCCCCCGGTTGGTCAGGCTTTGATCAACAGTAAGCGATCCGCTGTAGGTGAGTGAGAGCGAGGCGCCAGGGCCAACCGTGGTCAGCGTCGCCAACGCGTTTTTTCCGGAAGTGTTTTCGATGGCAGCGCCGAGATTGTCGATATCGACGCCGGTGCCCTGCCCCGTGAGCTCTGTGATGTCGCCGGGGATGACCAGAACGCCGTCAACAAACCAGAAGCCACCGTTCAGATTCCCGTTGGCAAGCTGGACAGGATTGTCGGTGAGCTTCAGTGTCACGCCGGGACCAACATCGAGCGTGCCCGACGGGTTCGAGAACGCAGGGCTGGTGATGGTGCTGTTGTTATAGACGCTGATCTGTCCCGGAGTCGGCATGTCGACCGACGCCGCGGACAGCGTGGTCCCGTAAAGAGTGATAAGGCCCTCGTTGATCAGCGAGGTGGCAATCGAGACCTTACCCGATCCGAAAAGAATAGCCCCGCCCTCGGCGACCTGGATGGAATGAACCGAGATCGACGACGATGAGCCGTCCAGCCCCGCCCCCTGGGCCTGGTCGAAGGTTGGGATGCAAACGTCGCTGGTCGCGCCGGGCACCTTTTTCGGGCTCCAGTTGCCGGCCGAGCTCCATGATCCGTTCCCCGCGTTGCCGGTCCAGGTCGCGGTACAGGTCTGCGCCTGCACCGGAGTGCCTGTGATGACTGCGACTGCCAGCAGAGCGCCGGCACAGAAGAAGGTCTTCGCAGCGTGCGTTCCCTTCATAACAAACCCTCCATCGTTGGTTGTGAGCGTTCAGATGATCGGTTCCGGGGCGGGCGCGAATCGAGCAGGAGGCCCGGCTTTAACAGCCGTCGATCTTGACTTGCTCAAGCGCCGCTCCCTTGGGGGCTGGGCCCCTCTGTGGCGGGATTGTGCTGTGATGGCGGGAAAAGTTGAGAAACGATTGCGCCGCAACTCTACGAGCGCGAGTAAACGACACTCCTTGACTGTACGCAATGAACGTGTAAGCAAATGTAAAAATTGATGAGTGGATCTTGCGGCTCTTCCGGCATTCACCTACTTGTCAGCGCCTTCTTCCCGGCACTTTCTCCCAGGAACGCGTGCCGCAAGCGTTTGCCCGACGACTGCCAGCGGCGCACCACTTCGTAGACAATCGCGGTGGCATAGGTCACGGCAATCCAAACCACTACCTCCTCGATCGGCAATCGGCTCCAGGCGGTGATGAAGATGCCCAGCATCTGCGCGTCCTGAAAACCCCACCAGCCGTAAGGTACGCCCAGCGTCGCCTCCCACATCAGGCTCATCAGCAGCATGAAGAACATGGTGAGGCTGAGCGCACGCCAGTTGATGACCGGCTTCGCCGATGGCAGCAGCAATGACGACGGCCCCAACGCACCAATCACGAGAAAGACGAAGTAGCCCGGAAATCCCGGCTCCGCAACAAACAGCTTGCGGAATGCAATGGCGGCCGCAATCAGAAGCACGCCGGCAATCAGCGACCATGGATGAAACTCCAGCAGCCGCGAAAAGTTTGTGTGCTCGGCGGCGTCCACGGGAATGCTGTAGGCCGAGAGCCAGTATTCATCGAGCCAGATGTAGAGCAGCAGTACCGCCACGAATCCCGTGAAGTAGAACAGGTACTCCTCAAGGGGCACGCTGCCGCCGATCGCCGGCGCCGGGATGCGCAGCGTAGCGTCAGGATTGGGGAACGTGAGGAACTTCTTTGCGAAGAAGAAGTCGAGCCCCGCGCCCAGCGGAAACAGAAGCCCGATCGTCCGCACACACGACTTCTTCGAGATCTTGAGATGCTCGGCCGGAACGAGCCAGAAGAGAATCACCACGACAGGCACAACGAAGAGCAGCAGGCTGACGGTATATCCGTAGGGCGACGAGGAAGCAATCGGCCCAGGAATCTGAGGGGCAACGCGCGCCGTGTGCAAGGTAAGCCCAGCGGGCACGCTGAGCATCGCAAGCATCGTAAGAACGATCAGAAATCCGCCGCGCGGCGCAGGCTGAGGAGGCATAGGGGGTCTCCTTGCCACGCAACTATATCACCACCCCGAATCCCGCCCTGCTCCTTTCTTTCCTAGCCCCTAGTCCCCAGTCCCAAGCCCCTGCCTTCAAAACATTGAGGCGGTCCACCCTCCCACAAGGAGTGGCCCGCCCCACTGCATTCCGGAGACTAGCCGCCGGAAACTTGAATGTTGGTAGGAACTGCGGTTATAGAGTGCGCTTGAAGAGCGGTGTTGCGATCAGCAGACTTCCGAATCCGAAGATGAACAGGAACAGCAGGTCTGTCTGGATCGAGACGAATCCGCCGTCCTTCAACAGAATCGACTTGAAACCGTGTATGGCATATGTGAACGGATCGATGACCGCAATCCACCGCAACCAGTGCGGGAATTGCAACACCGGGGAGATGGCCCCTGAAGGGAAAAACAGCAGCGTATTCAGCACGCCGAACATGGCGCGCGGCACCAGCGGATCGTCTACGCGCACCATCATCAGGAACATCATCCCGTTGAAGGCGATCGACGTGCCGAGGATCAATAGCAGCAGGTTGAGCATGGCATCGGGATGGAAGATGATGCCGATCCCCGCCATCAACGACCCGATTACGGTCAGCGAGACGCCCGACAGCACCGCCTTGATAGCACCGGCGACGTTCAAACCCATCACCAGTTCGAGTTTGCTGATGGGCGTCACCAGATACCCTTCATGCACGCCGCGCGCCTTGTCGTCGATGTACAGCATGCCGCCGCCAATCATCACCGAGATATACATGGCCAACGCGATCGACCCCGCGAGCAGGTACTTCATGTACTCCACGAAGGGATAGATCTCCACAATGCGCAGCGCGGTGGTCTTCACGATGCGGTCGGGGATCACCGGTTGGTTCAGCGCATCCACCAGCGACTGCATCTCGCTCTCGATGGCGCCGCTCATCACCTGGTCGGTGTTGTCCACAACCAGGCCGATTCGCGCCGCATCCTTGGCGTAGACGCGCCGGCTGTACTGCGGTGGAATAATCACCGCCGCATCCATCCTGCCGGTGCGCACATCTTCGCGAGCCAGGGTCTCGTTGTCATACGGGAATGTCCTAAAGGTGGCGATGTTTACCGCCACCGAATCGAAGGCTTCCTTCACCTTCACCGCCTGGGGTCCATGGTCTTCATCGACCAGCGCAACGCGCGCGCCCGTGATATGCCCGCCCAATGCGTGGCCCAAAATGACGAGCTGCACAATGGGCAGCATCATCGACATGATCATCAGCACCGGCGAGCGGAAGAACTTGCGCATCTCGCGCTCGATAATGGCAAACATGCGGTTCATGGCTGGACTCCTGGACGCGGAGGCATCATGAACACCGACTTGACCGTCTCGTCGCGGAGCTGGCGGCCGGTGTAGTGGACAAAGACATCATCCAGCGAAGTGTTCTGCACGCTGAGCGACGTTAGCTGCTCGCCAAGACTGGCGGCCATCTCCACGAGCTGCGTGGTGGTCTGCGAGCCGTTCGAGGTGAGCACGCGGTAAAAGCCTCCCGATTGCGACTGCACATCGGTCACATCGGGCAGCGCCTTGAGCCGCGACATCCACTGCTCGTCCTCGCGATCGAACCGCACTTCGACCACGTTGGACCCGGGCACACTCTGCTTGAGTTCAATAGGAGTACCCAGCGCCACCAAGGTTCCGTGATCAACAATGGCAATGCGGTCGCAAAGCCGGTCGGCCTCTTCCATGTAATGCGTGGTCAGCAGCATGGTCAGGTTGCGGCTCTTTTTCAGGTTGTTCAGCATCTCCCACACGGCGATGCGCGACACAGGATCGAGACCGGTGGTGGGCTCGTCAAGAAAGAAGATGTGCGGATCGTGCACCAGACCGCGCGCAATCTCCAGCCGCCGCCGCATGCCTCCTGAAAGCGTCTTGGTCTGCGCCCCGCGCCACTTGGTCAAGTCCACCGCTTCCAATACCTCATCAATGTTCTTTTTGCGCTGCTCGCGCGGCACCGAGTAGAGCTTGGCGTAGATACTCAGGTTTTCTTCAACGGTCAGGTCCTGGTCGCTGGTCAGCGCCTGTGGAATTACGCCGATCATGTTACGCACCGCGTTCGGCTCTTTCTCCACGTCGTGGCCCCCAACCAGAGCGCGCCCCGACGTCACCGGGATCAGCGTCGTCATCATGCGGATGAGAGTGCTCTTCCCGGCACCGTTCGGGCCCAACAAACCGAAGATCTCGCCATCCGCCACTTCGAAGTTCACGCCCTTCACGGCCTCGAAGGTTCCATAGCGCTTGACGATGTTCTCCACCTTGATGGCGGCCGGCCCCCGGCCATTGTTCCCTCCGATGGCGGGGCCGCTCATTTCTTCACCTTGTCCTTCGGGATATACACGTCAGCCGTCATCCCCGGAACAAATCTCTCCCCCGAGTTCGGGATCAACAGCTTCAGCCGTACCGTCTTGATGTCGCGCTTGCGCCCCCCGTTGATGTCGCGCTGCGTCGCAAAATCCGCCTCAGCCGTCTTCGCTATCACTTTGCCCTGCACGTCGGCCCCGCTGGGCAGCACAACGCGCAGTTCATCGCCCAGTTGCACGGAATCGGCCTGCGTCTCCGGCAGCGGCGCATACACCCATGTCTGGCTCAGATCCATGACGGTGACAATGGGCGTGCCCGCCGCGACCACCTCGCCTTGCCGCGCGGCCCACACATCCACCTTGCCAGTCACTGGCGCATATACCTTCGAATAGCCAATCTCCACCGACGCCTGCTGCGCCAGCGCCTGTGCATTCGCGACCTGCCCGCGCGTTGAAGCTACCGTGCGCGCAGCGGCCGCGGTCTGCAGTTCGTGTGCGCGCGCCTGCTTCAGCGACGCCTCCGCGGCGGCCACCGTTTCCTGCGCTGAAGTCACGGCGGCCTGGTCGGCGTTCAGGCTGGCCTGCGCCTCATCGCTTGACTGCACGCTCATGATCCCCTGCTTGGCCAGCGCGACGGTGCGTTCGGTGTCGGCCTTCTGCTTGTCCAGGTTTGCCCGTGCCTGCGCCAGGGCCGCCTGCGCCGCGCGCACCTGCGCCTCGGCGTTCACCACCTGGCTCGACGTTTCGCCTTGCGTCTGCCGCTCCGTTTCGATGGTCTCGTTCAGCTTCTGCTGGTCGCTGGCCACCGTGGCCTCCGCCGCAAGACGAGCCGCGGCCAGATCGTCGCTCTCGATGGCGGCGATCAGTTGGCCGGCGGTTACCTGCTGCCCTTCTTCCACCAGCAACGTTTGAATGCGGCCCGGAATCTTCGAACTCACCTCCACCTCGTTGGCATCAACCGTGCCAATCAGGTGCAGATCGCTCGACGGACGGGCTGTAAACCAGTACCAGATGAGCGAGCCCACCGTCAGCAGGCCCAGAATCATAAAGACGCGATTACGTGGGTTCACACGTTCCTCCCAAAATTGACCCGATCCCCTTCAATCGCAGGCATCGGCGTGTCGGCAAAGATCTTTGCGGCCAGCACCGCGCCATGTTGCCGGTCCTTGAAGATGGCTTGTCCAAGAAATTCCAGAATGGTTTTGCGCCGTGCGGCCAGCGATTCTACTGCCAACGGATCCTCGCCGGTGCTGAGCTTCCATACCGGCGCGCTCAGGAAATAAAAGACATTCGCGCCCAGCGATGAAAGCCAGATCTGTTGCCAGTCCACGTCGATCAGCTCGCCGGCCTCGATTCCCTCTCGCACCATGGCCCGGTACATCACAAACAGGGGTTCAAAGACGCGCTTCACCAGGACGGGCATCACGCCCGATTCGCCTTTGTGCAGGCGGATCATCTCCTGTTGCATCAGGCTCTGAAACTCCTGCTGCCCGATGATCCGGTCGAAGTGGTTGAGGGCCGTGCGCAGGACGCGCTCCCCCGGTGTGCTGCTTTCCCGGAAAAAGACAGCCATGCTGCTGTCGCGGATGCGCCCGGCTATCATTTCGAAAGCTGCAAGATATAGTTTCTCTTTGCTGTCGAAGTGATAGTAAAGAAGAGCTTTGTTCACGCCGGCAGCAGTGGCGATCCGCTCCGTGCGCGCTCCCGCCAACCCGTGCAGGGCAAATTCGCTCAGCGCCGCGTCCAGAATCCGCGCACGGGTCTCGGCGGAGCGGTCGGTAATCCCGGAATTGGACTGATCAGGCATAATTAACTAAACAGTTGGTTAAACTAACTAGTTAGTAAATTATGCTGAGACCCCGTAAGATGCAAGAAAAAATTTCCACAACACACGGATCCGAGTCCCGCCTTACCAGTGATGACCCGCACAAAAGATCTCCGCAAATCGCCCCATACTCAACGTTTGAGATTAGCGAGAAATCAGAGATGCCCCATTGCGTGAGGGTCCGGGTCCGGGATGATCTTGAAAGGGGTGACGGAGACCCCACCCCCTCCCTATGTAGCCTTCGGCCTATATTCGCCCTTTCGCTCCAGCTAAGCGACTGAATATAGGTGAGTAAGCGAATAATTAGAGGCGAACAAAAGGCAAAAATAAAATTCAGCGCAAAAAAAAGCAGCGGCCCTGCGAATTTGCAGGGCCGCTGTGTGACTGCTTCTGCTGGTTCTGCCTTCCCGGTTATTGCTGCTGGGCGGGCGGGGGCGTGGTGTTTGCCGGCTGCGTGTTCTTGGCCGGGACCAGGCCCGGAATCACGGGAACGTTCTTGATTTCGCCGGTAGCGGCGTCGACCAGGCTGATGCCGTACTGCGCCAGGGTCTTAGCCAGGATCTGGTAGAGCGCGGCGCGATCGGTAGCATACGTGCCGGTTGCACTGATGAGCGAGTTCTCTGAGGTAGCGAGGTTGCGCTCCTGCTGCAGAACGTTGGAGCTGGTGGAAGCGCCGAGGTCGAGCTTCTTCTGCTCGGCGTCGAGGCTCTGTTGAGCGTAGTCGCGAGCGGCGGTAGCGGCCTGCACCTGGGCGCGGTCGTTGGTGAGCGCGTACAGCTTGTTGACCACCTGCATGTGGACCTGAGTATACAGCTGCTCGAGGTGAAGCTCGGCCTGGCGATACTCCACGAGCGAGCGGGCGCGGTCGGCCTGCGCTGTGCGGTTGCGCAGTGGCACGTTGAGCGTAAAGCCGACGCCCTTGTCGGGCGCGCTCGAGTTGACGAGGCCATTGAGCACGTCACCATAGCCAGTGGTGGTTGTTGCCGCGCAATTGAAGCCGAAGATGAAGCAGTTCTGGTTAGGAGCGCCGCCGCTGCCCTGGGCACCGTAGAAGCCGAAAATGTTGAAGATGGGGAGCAGCGCATTGCGGGCGCCCCGAAGGGTAATTTCGTCCTTTTTGATGGAGAGCACGGCCTGCTCGAGCTCGGGACGATTGATGAAGGCCTCCTGAACCAACTGTTCGGGCGACTCTTTCTCTTCTGGCAGCTCAGCGAGACTGATGCGGTCCGTAGGAATGATGGCCGCGTTGACCAGTTCCGGATCGTTGAGGTTGCGGGCGATGGCCTGCTTGAGAACGATCTGCTGGTAGTTGAGATCGCTCTGCGCGCTGATGAGGTTCTGCTTGTCGGTCGCGACTGTGGAGTTGGCCTGGACCACATCGAGCGGCGCCATGGTGCCGATGTCGAGCTGTTTCTTGGTGTCGCCCAGGACGCGTGTGCTTTGCTCGAGGGCGCGCTCCTTGGCCTGGACGTTCTCATAGTCGGCGACCACGATCCAGTAGATGTTCTCGACCTGGTTAACGGTCGAGAGGATCTGCTGGCGAAACGTGGAATCGGTGATGCGGCGGTCGAGAACTGCCTCGTACATGAACCGCTTGTTGACCCAAATACCCGCTCCCTGCAGCAAGGGCTGGGTGACGGTGGCCTTGAAGCTAGAGTTGAGATAGGGACTGAAGCTGTTGAAGCCGCCGAATGTGGTCTGGCGGCTGTTGTTGAAGCCAAGCTGCAACGTCGTACCAGGGATGAAACCCTGGTTATAGGTGAAGTTGTAGGTGTCGGTATTAGTGAAAGAGCGGGGCTGGAAGAGACTGACCGTCGGGGACTCAGAACGTTCGAACTGGATGCTGGCGCCGAGGATTGGATCCTCATTGGCGGGAGTGGGGCCTGCGCCGTCGGTAGAGACTACGATGCCGAGGCTGCCGGTGGTGGCGCCGGAGACGCCGCCCGGAGCGCCGCTGGAGCTGAGGTTCTGGGAGGTGCCACCGATGGTGTTCTGCAGTACCGAAGCGCCGACGCCGCGGAGACCGGATCCAGCCTTGGAGCGCAGTATATCGAGGTCGGCGATGTCGAGGTAATACCGGGCAATGGCGATGTCGTAGTTGTTTTCCAGAGCCAGCGCGATGGCGTCAGAGAGGCTGAGGTAGATCTTGCCCTCTTTGACCAGGTCGCGAAGGCGAACGGAGTTCTCGAAGCTGGATTTGCCGATGGTGGTGGGCATGTACTCCCGCCAGGGATCATGGAAGATGTCGCCGGCGGGCTTGGTAAAGTCGCGCGATGTGGGGCGAAGATAAAGCGGATCGGTCACCGTGGGCGAAGGAGCAGGAGGAAGATCGGACGCATTCTTGTTGGGGGCGGTTTGGCTGGAGGCGGCTTTGTCCGGGGTGGCAGTGGTGGGCTGTTGTTGCTGGCCCCAGCCTGAAGGCACAGAGGTAGCCAGCGAAAGCATCACCGCCGCAATAGCGCGCAGGCGCGCGGGGGCCTTTCCACGACGGGCGGGCGTTGTGTCACCCTCGCGCCCTGTTCTGAGGCGGCGTTGCACAGACACACGAGTACGGTACAAATGCATGTTTCCTCTCCAAGAATCTGTTGAGGCATGTGGGGTGCCAGTCATCAAGACGCCCGAAGTGTTACACCGGACGCAAATTCTCTTCACCGGCGGGTAAGGCCGAGCCTCATACTCCCCTTGAGCCAGCTACATAGGAGGCATTACGAGTACGGCGAGCGATTCGTTCCCGCGGTTCGACCCCATGAAGCCAGAAGGTTCGAGAAAGCTTGAGTATATCTGAGGGGGGTGGATGGGAGGCGCCGGTTCGGAACATCGGGTATCCAAGCTGTTAGCCGCAAGCTGATAGCTTTTAGCTGTTAGCTCTTAGCTTGAGGACGTGGGAAGAGTGGACCAGAGCGGGCCAGAACTTGAGATTTCGAGTACGGGTGGGAATCCGGCGGAACCGCATTTGCGCAGCTGGAAGCTGACACTGTCGTATGACGGGACGGAGTATCACGGCTGGCAGGTTCAGCCTGGATTGCCGACTGTGCAGGGCGAGCTGCAGGCGTCGCTGGGACGGGTGACGGGGGAAGCGCCCTTGCCGCAGGGTTCGGGACGGACCGATGCGGGAGTGCATGCGCTGGGGCAGGTGGCGAGTTTTGTGCTGGCAGCGGGGATCCCGGAGGAGAACCTGATGCGGGCGCTGAACCGGACTCTTCCGGCGGCGATCCGGATTCTGGAGGCGCGGGTCGTAAAAGCCGGGTTTCACGCGCGCCACTCGACGGTAGCGAAGACGTATGAGTACCGGGTGTTCCCGGAACGGCAGGGAGAAGGGACAGAGGGACAAAGGGACAGAACCGCAGAGTCGCCGAGGATTTGTCCGCCGTTTCTGGCGCGGTATGTCTATGCGTATCCCTGGCCCCTGGACCTGCGGGAGTTGCAAAGGGCGGCAGAGCTGTTTGTGGGGACGCACGATTTCCTGAGCTTCGCAGCTACGGATCCCGATGAGGCAAAGCGCGAGGGAGTTCGACGACGAAGAGGGCGAGCCGGCGTCGGCGGTGCGGACAATCTTAGGGTCCAAATGGGATCAGCAAGAAACGACAGATCGCTCGTTGCTGGTGTACCGCGTGCGCGGCGACGGCTTTCTTCATCACATGGTGCGAAACCTGGTGGGGACGATGCTGGATGTGGGCCGAGGATATCGAAGACCGGAAGAGATTCCCGGCGATGATTGCGGCGCGGTCGCGGGCGGCGGCAGGACCGACAGCCCCAGCGCGCGGTTTGTTTCTGCATTCAGTGGAGTATGGGGAAGCAAGTGATAAGTGAACAGTGGTCAGTGATCGAGATCTTGGCGCCTGACCCTGTTCCTTGTTCTCTGCCGCTGAATCGCGCTGACTGCTAACCTGAAAATAGGCCTTATGCCGCTCTTATCCCGTACGATCGCGTTTTCTCGAGTAACAGCAATTGCCACGCAACGCGCCGTGCATGCGGCGTTTGCGTGGATGCACGGTAATCCCAAGACCATTCTGGATTGGCAAACGGAGTTGTGCACGATTCCGGCCCCGCCGTTTGGCGAGGAGGAGCGCGGGCGGTGGCTCGCGTTGCGATTCCGGGAGATTGGGCTCGAGAATGTGCAAATCGACGGGGTCGGCAACGTGCTGGGATATCTGCCAACACCGCATCTCGACGCGGAACACAGCGGGGCGGTCGTGGTGATCTCGGCGCATTTGGACACGGTATTTCCCGCAGGGACGGAGCTGCAGCCGATGGTGCGGGTGGTGGACGGAGCCGATCGGCTGGAGTGTCCCGGTGCGTGCGACAACTGCGCCGGAGTGGTGGGGATGCTGGCTGTCGGAAAAGCACTGGTGAGTTCCGGTGTGGAGTTGGGGTGTCCGCTGCTGTTTTTGGGTAACGTCGGCGAAGAAGGTGAAGGCGACCTGCGCGGCGTTCGGCACTTTTATGGAAACAAGGCGCTGGCGGAGCGAGTCGCAGCCCATGTAGTGCTGGACGGGGCGGGCGCGGATTCGGCGGTGACGCAGGCTCTGGGCAGCAAACGGTTCCAGGTGACGATTAACGGACCGGGGGGGCACAGCTTTACTGACGCGGGGACGCCAAACCCCATTGCAGCGCTGGCCTCGGCGATGGCATCGATTGCGGCCACGGTACTGCCCGAGGAGCCACGGACGACGCTGAACCTGGGCACGATTCATGGCGGGACGAGCGTGAATTCCATTCCGGAGAGCGCGACGGCAACAGTGGACTTCCGGTCGACGAGCGCGGAGGAGTTGATTCGGCTGGAGGTATCACTGCACCGGGCGGCCGAGGATGCGGTGGAGCACTGGAACGCAAGGGCAACTTCGCCCAAGACGCGCGGAGCACTGAGCTATTCGATCCGGAAGATTGGGGACCGGCCCGCCGCGGTATTGCCGGATGATTCGCCGATATTGAACACGCTGCGGGCCGTGGACCGGCACCTGGGGCTGCCTACGGGCGTGCGGCTGGGCTCGACGGATGGAAATATTCCGCTCTCGCTGGGAGTGCCGGCAATCTCGCTGGGCGCCGGCGGCGAGGGCGGCGGTGCTCACACGCTGCGGGAATGGTATTCCCCCAAGAACCGCGAGGTGGGTTTGCGGCGCGTGCTGCTGCTGACGCTGGCGATCGCGGAGTGGGCCGCCGAGCAGTAAAGCAGGGATCAGAGAACAGGGGTGAGGGATCGGAACGCCTGTGCCGGCTCTGCTACACTCCGCTGCATGCGGAGACTTCTGCTTATTTTTGCTGCTGCGCTGCTGGCGTGTTCATCGTGTGCTGCACAGGCTCCCAAGCCGGAGCTTATCTACTTCAACGGGACAATCTACACGGGCAATGGACTTGCCGAGGACAAGCCGGAAACGGTTGAGGCGATGGCCGTGGGCGGCGGCAAAGTGCTCGCCGTCGGAGCCTCGAAGGAGATTACGAAGCTTGCCGGACCGAAGACGCGCCTCGTGGATCTGAGCGGCAGCAACATGCATGGGTACATCTTTCCGGGGTTGAACGATGCGCATACGCACCTGGGAGAAGCGGGGCTGGCGAAGATCACCCTCGATCTGAGAGGCGTCACCTCTCTCGAGGACATGCTGGCAAAGACAAAGGCGTATGCGGAAAGTCTGCCCGCGGCTCACTGGATCTGGGGGCGCAACTGGGATCACACGCTGTGGGCGGAAAAGGTGCTGCCGACACGGCAGGATCTCGACAAGGTGACCGCAGGGCATCCCGCGGTTTTGCAGCGAATCGATGGGCACATTGCCGTGGCGAATACGGCGGCGCTCGAGGCCGCGGGTATCACGGGTAGAGGCATGCGCCGGAAGGCGGGGCGATCGATCGGGATGCCACGGTGAGCCGACGGGGATTGTGCGCGAGTCGGCTCAGGGACTTGTGGCGAAGGTGCTTCCGCCGCCTACGCCGCGAGGAGCGCCGGCGGGCCGACGAACTGGCCATTGCAGGACGCGGTTGCGCACGGCTTGACTACGGCGCAGGATCTTCAGCGACTGGGACGACTTCCTTGTCTTCGAGCATCTGGAAAAGGAGGGCAAACTGGACGCTGCGCATTGGCGAGTGGCTTCTTTCCGGTCGCCGCTGGAAGATATGAAGAACGCAGCGGCGCAGCATTACGACGGGCAGATCCGACGCCGCATACAGGATGCTGAAGGGGTTCATGGATGGCTCGTTGGGATCGCGCACGGCAGCGATGAAGGCGCCGTTTGCCGATGATCCTAGGAACTCGGGACTACCGCAATATGCGCAGGATGAGCTGAACAAGATGGCGGTAGAACGCGCGCAGGCGGGATTCCAGCTGGGGTTTCACGCGATTGGCGACAAGGCTTCGGCGATGGCGCTGGAGGCGTTTTCGCAGCCCGGGGTTTCAACCAAGGCAGGCGAAATCGTATCGAGCACGCGCAAGTAGTGGATCCGGCCGATATTGCGCGATTTGCGAAACTCGGTGTGATTGCCAGCATGCAGCCCAATCACCTGCTGACCGACATGACTGGGCTGAAGATCGCCTTGGCCACGAGCGCGCAGCATATTCGTATGCGTGGAAGGCGTTTCTCGATGCAGGTGTGCCGCTCGCGTTTGGGACGGATTATCCAGTCGAGCCGATCACGCCGTTTCGTGGATTGTATGCGGCGGTGACGCGGATGAATGAGGCTGGACCAAGACCTACTTCCCTATCAACAAGATTACACGGGGGCAAGCGCTGTACGCGTACACGCAGGGATCGGCCTACGCGGAGTTTGCCGAGATGCGTAAAGGAAAATTGACGCAGGGATTCGAAGCCGACTTCGTCGTGGTGGATCGAGATCTTTACAAAATTGACGCGCGTGAGATTCTGGGCGCAAGAGTGCTCGCAACTTACGTGGGCGGACGCCAGGTATTTCCGGCACAAAGCGCGCAACCGTAAGTTCCCCTGTCTTCTCAATCTCAAGCAAATGAGACAGTGCGCCCGATTTGGCGGCGCGACAACTCGCGCATGTGTGGGCGGCATCAAACACTGCTCTCATCCCGATTCCTGCAGCTGCCGTAATTGATAGACCCCTTAAAGAAGGTAGGCTCTGTGAAGATCTCCGCGTGTGTCTCTTTGCTTCTTGCTGTATTTTCCACATCTGCCCTGGCGACTGTTACGGTAACCAGCCCCACAGCCGGATCGACGGTCGCGTCGCCGGTTCATTACATCGCCACTGCCAGCACCAGCACATGCGGGCAGGGTGTGGCCTCGATGGGGATCTACGTCAACAACCAGCTCATCTACACAGCGAACGGCGCGTCGCTGAACACCAACATCACGATGGCGAATGGGCAGGAGCACACCGTGGTGGAAGAGTGGGACTACTGCGGCGGCGCAACGTACACAACGGTAAACCTGAATGTGGGGTCGTGCCGACTACGACGGCGGTGAATGTGTCGAGCCCCGCGCCGGGATCGACGGTGACCTCGCCGGTGCACTATGTCGCGACTGCACAGACCGCGACGTGCGCGGGCGGCGTGACGTCGATGGGGATCTACGACAACAACAGCTTGATCTATTCGGTGAGTGGAGCTTCGCTGAATACGTCGGTCACCCTGGCCAACGGCGCGCAACACACGGTGGTTCAGGAGTGGGATTACTGCGGCGGATCGGCCTACACCACGGTGAACCTCACGGTTGGCTCCGCTCCGACGCAGACCGCCGTGACGGTAACTAGTCCAGCGGCGGGTAGCACGGTGACATCGCCGGTGCAGTTCGCGGCCAGCGCAACCACGGCGACATGCTCAAGCGGCGTGGCTGCGATGGGCATCTACGTGAACGGCACGCTGACCTACACAGCCAACAGTCCGGCGGTCAATACAAGCCTGAACCTGGCAGTGGGGCCGCAGCACACGGTGGTGCAGGAGTGGGACCACTGCGGCGGGTCGGTGTACACCATAGTGGACCTGACGGTGCAGGCTGCCCAGCCTCCGTCGGTTGTGATGACAGCGGACTCGAGCACGATTACGGCAGGCGGCACGTCGACGCTGGTTGTCACGGGAACGAACACTACCGGGAATGTGACCGTGACGGGCTCGGACGGTTCATCGCATACATTGCCCGCGGCCGGAGGGAAGATATCGGTGAGCCCGGCGTCCAGTGCGACTTATACGGCGGAGGCGACCAGCCCAGCCGGAATGGTGTCGGCGGCTGCGACGGTCACCGTGATTCCCGCATCGAGCATCAACGCGATCAAACATGTGATCTTCATGCTGCAGGAGAACCACACCTTCGATAATTACTTCGGCATGCTGAATCCGTATCGCAAGACCAACGGCTGGAATATCGGCGACGACGGCAAGGATTACGACATCGACGGCATCGACGATAAGCTGAACACGATCAGCAACAAGGACGACCAGGGCGACCACGTATGCGCTCTTCAAATTCAGAACGACCTGCGTGGACGACATGAGCTCGGCGTGGCTGGAGAGCTATGGCGACGTCAGCCGCTGGGACGTTCTCGACGACGCGCCCCATCTACATGGACGGGTTTCGTCCACATCGCGGAAGGATTTGCGAAAAACTGCTGCAAAGCCCGGGCACCTGCTCCGGGCAATTTCACCGATACAACGGGCGAGCGCGCCATGGGCTACTACGATCAGGATTTTCTGAACTACTACTACTACATGGCGTCAGCAGTTCGCCGTCTCGGATCGCTGGTTCTCGCCGGTCTCCAGCAAGAGCTTGCCAACCGCATCGCGACCTTCACCGGAGGCACCACGCAGGGACTGGTCGCACGATCCCGGCAACGACGATCACCTGCCGCAACTGAACATCACCACCATCTTCCAGGAACTGCGATGCGGCCGAGTGTTTCCTGGAAGATCTACTACACCGTCACGCAGGGCTATTGCCTGACGACGAGCGACTGCTCTGCGGCTAATCCGGAAACGCCCAATTACCCGGCTACGACATTTTCAGCCGCTGAGTTACTCGTATCAAATATCTGTACGAGAATCCGTAGCGGCGCCGCGTGCACGGCACACGACAAAGCCTTCGAGTGTCGTCGGCGATTCGACGAACTCGTTCTGCATCGATCCCAACCACATTGCTCCGCTGTCTCGCAGTACTACACCGATCTCACGAACGGTACTCTGCCGAGCTTTGCCTTTATTGAAGCCGGGCTCGGGCAATAACGACGAGCATCCAGGCTCCGGCAATTCGATCCTGACTGGGCAGGCGCAGGTCGCGAATATCGTGAACAGCCTCATGGACAGCTCCTCGTGGAAGAGTTCGGTCGTTCCTCTTCACCTACGACGAAGGCGGTGGCCCCTATGACCATGTGCCTCCTGTGCCCGGCCATTCCAATGAGAACACCGATGCCTCGCTCGGCGCCATTCCGGATATCTGCGACGATCGCTGTGAATCCGGACAGCTACAAACCGTGCGTGCCTTCGGGCGGCATGCCGACCCCGCATTGCGACCTGGCATCGAGCGATCCCGGAGCGAATCCACGGACGCGCCGGCGCGTGAACGGTTTTGCGGCCCAACTCGGCTTCCGCGTGCCGAACATCGTCATCTCGCCATTCACGCGCAAGCACTACGTTTCGCACCTCCCGATGGATCACACCGCGGTGATCAAGTTTGTCGAGAACCGGTTCATCGGAGTTCCAGCGCATCTGACCAACCGCGACGCCGCGCAGCCGGACCTGCTCGACTTCTTCGATTTCACCACGAAGCCCTGGTCGACGCCGCCCAGCCCGCCGGCGCCGGCAACGCCCACATCGCTGGGGTACGATCCATGCTCGCCTACCCTGATGGGGCCGTAGAGCCGACCATCCGCAAATGAAATGGCGCGGCTGAACGCCGCGCCATTTTTTGGTCTCAGTCAAGATTGGAGCGATGAGATTCAGGCCCAGGGCAGCGGCCAGGGTTGGACGATGATGTTCCCCGGGCTATTGACGGTGTAGGGCGAGCCCGGAAGCTTCGTGAGCCGCGGCCGGCGTAATGGTGAAGACGTGCAGCTTGTTGCCGGACTGGCTGATGGCGTAGAGATGGTTGGCGTTGTCCCAGAACATCTGACTGATGGGATCGGTGGTCAGCAGGCCTGTAAAGTGGGTCATGGGTGCGGCGCCGTTGAAGTGGAAGATCTGCAGTCCTTCCTGTCCGGCGAGCGCGAGGAGCTTGCCCGAGGGCGCCATCTTCATATCGTAGGGGCTTACGATCTGCGTCGTGGGCATGTTGACGTAGGTATTGGTGGTAGTAAGATTGCCGCTGGCGTCGGCCGTGTAGCTGGCCATTTGCAGCGGAGCATTGACGCAGCCGGGGGGCTCACCGGGGAACATCACGAAGCCCACATGGTTTGTCGGATCGGCCGCGCCAAGGTCGGGGATGTAGCGTGTGAACGTCGGTGGCGGAGCGGGCAGGTTGTAGCTGGTGTTGGCGTTCACCAGCAACCCGTTGCTCTGGCGCTGGAAGCCGTAGATGGTGTAGTAGAAACACGTATCGTTGCCGCCAAGGTAGGCGAAGACATCGTTGCCGATGAAGGTCGGCGGCATCACCACGCCGGGTTTGACCCCGGTGTTTTGCACGCCGAGATAATCCAGGACGCCGGTCGGCTTATCGACTACGAATGACAAAACCCCGGAGTTGGCACAGTCGTAGTTGTATTCCGGAACGTACAGGTCTGAACCGGTATGGTCGAAGACAAGGGCCGCTGCTCCGCCGCAACCGTTGGTATTGTACTGGCCGTAATTAGTTGATGCCTTGTAAACAAGGGATCCATTCGACTCGATATTGTAGGCGTTGATGGCCTGGGTGCTGTTGCTGGTTGCCATCAGATAAACGCCGTTTACCGCCATGCTCCCCACGTTCTCCTGGAACGGCGAGCCGGGTACGGGTGTCAGTTTTCCGTTTGCGCCGGCAGCATAGGCTTCAACCTGATTCGTGCTGCTTCCGGCCGGCTGGCTGGCTACATATACGTAGGCCACCGGGCCTTTCGAGGCTTGCGCTGATCCGGTCTGAGCAACGGCCGCCACCGCGCAGACGGCGATACCCAGACGCACGAATCTCGTGGTCAACATGAAGTTCTCCTTGTGTGTGTTTTCGCTTTCCCCAGGAGCGCGAAAACGGTCAGGCGTGCAGGTGAGGTCTACTTTCTATCGACAGGTGCTCTAAAGGCAGTGCAGGCGAATGCCTGAACAGTAAGATGCCGGGGTCCGGCAAAGGTGGTTTCAAAAGTAAGTTACTAAAGGACGAGGTCCCACGCAGTAACCGTAGTCGCTCAAGGGACGTAAGATCCACGCGCCGGGTTAGAGTTCGGCTGCTGGGCTCCTTTGAAGCAGTACTCGTTTACAGTCTAGAGACACGTCCTCGTCGTGACACTGTTGCGCTGCGGATCAATTGCCTCCCGCCACCTCGCCTTCGTGCCGTTCAGCCGGTCAATCGACGTGGCAATGGCCCCAAGCCCGGGTCTGAAGGCGGGCGATTGGATTCCCATTTAGAGTAATTTCAATTGGACACGCAGAAGTAACGAGCAGGCGAGTTGGCATGAGTGAGGGTGCGATGGCAAAGGCCCACGGCAGAAGCCGGCCGGATTGTGTGCGTTGATTCGGCCGCCTGAAGGACGGTGATCGCTCTTGATGCGTGTTTCGCCGTTGGGCGCAGCTTATCGTCATTCGGTTGACGTCGTGGGCGGGTAGAGAACTCGCCGGGTTCCGGTGGTTCCCCACCTTGCGACCAAGGGTATGTCGCAAGGTGGGGCATGGGAGAATGACCAGGCCGGTCAGCGCGCTTTAACGTCGCAGGGCTGAGAGACTGACCAGGCCGCGGCTTAAGCCGCCACGAACGACTCGCGCTTGAAACTTCCGCATCCGCGGTGACTCGGGCGTCATGCAAAATATGATTATGTGAACGCTGGAATTGGATCCCATCACCCGGCCCACATTTAACGCAGCCGACTCGGTCATTCGGTATCAGGAGATAGCAGAGTTGCAGACATACCGACGCGTGCATCCGGTCCTCATCGGGATTGCGATCATGATTCGGCGGTTACCAAAATAGAGGCGACCAAGAAGGAAGGCGCCGGATGCGCACCTCTCACTCAGATGCTCTTGTGGTTTATGGCGTGACAGGCGATCTCGCCCACAAGATGATCTTCCCCGCACTTTATGCGATGGTGAAACGCGGAACCCTCAACGTTCCAGTCATCGGCGTCGCGTTTCCGAAGTGGACTCTGGAGCGTCTGCAGAAACGCGTGACGCACAGCATCAAGCAATCGGGCGGGATCGACAATAAGCGGGCCTTCCAACATCTTCTTTCGCTGCTCAAATATGTGAGCGGGGATTATAACGACAGCGATACGTTCGCGGCGATCAAGGAAGCGCTCGGCAAAGCACGCCGCCCGGCACATTACCTCGCCATCCCGCCTTCGCTCTTTGAGACCGTAATCAAAGGGCTGGGCGCCGCGGGGTTAGCCGAGAATGCGCGGGTCATCGTCGAGAAGCCGTTTGGGCGCGACCTGGCGTCGGCTCGTGCGCTGAACCGCGTGGCGCGGTCGGTTTTCCCTGAAGATTCGATCTTTCGCATCGATCACTTCCTGGGGAAGGAAGCGATCATGAATATCCTTTACTTCCGCTTCGCCAATTCATTCCTTGAACCGATCTGGAACCGCAACTACATCTCCAGTGTCCAGATCACCTTGTCTGAAAGCTTCGGCGTAGGAACGCGCGGCGCATTTTACGAATCCGCCGGCTGCTTGCGGGACGTCATCCAGAATCATCTATTTCAGATTGTCGCGCTGCTTGCCATGGAACCGCCAGCGGGCCGGAATTTCGGAGCCGTGCAAACTGAGAAGGCGACCGTGTTCAAGGCGATGCGTGCCGTTGAAATCCGACGACATGGTGCGCGGTCAATACGCGGGCTACCGGCAGGAGAAGGACGTTGCGAAGAACTCCGACGTCGAGACGTATTGCGCGCTTCGGCTATTTATCGACTCATGGCGTTGGGATGGCGTGCCGTGGTATCTGCGCTCGGGCAAGTATCTGCCGGATACGGCGACCGAGGTTCTTGTGGAGCTGAAGCCGCCGCCGCAAAAGCTCTTCGCGGACGCAGCGGCAGCCACGGGCCAGGGGAATTATCTTCGCTTCCGGCTCTCTCCCAATGCAGAGATCGCACTCGCCGCTCGCGTGAAGCTTGCCGGGGAGGAGTTTATCGGAGAGCAGCGAGAGCTTTATTTGCTGGAACAGCAGCCGGGAGAAGAATCGCCTTACGAGCGGCTACTGGGCGACGCCATGAAGGGCGACGGGGGACTGTTTACCCGCGAGGACGCGGTGGAAGCCGCATGGATGGTGGTCGATCAAGGTACTCAAGCACCATCCTCGGGTTCGCCCTTACAAGCGCGGCACCTGGGGGCCGAAACAGGCTGATGCACTGATCGCGGCAGACGGCGGCTGGCATAATCCCAGCGGCACTGATTCATCCGAATCATAAATGTGATCGTCGAACGACGAGCCAATCTGTCTTTAGCGTTTGAAGCCTTCAACGCAACAGCCGTTTTGGCCGGAATGACTGGTGGCGCCTACCGCTTGCAGTTACCAGAACCACCATCCGAAATCCGTGTGCACATCATCGCTCCTGGCCCGCAAGAATATAGGGCGACGATTGAAACGGGCAGCAACGCTGAGCTGAAGGTCCCTGCTGATGGCCGTCTAACAATCTACATCTCCGGCATGGGAGAGCTTGCAGGTTCTACTTGTTCAACAAGATTAGGATTGGCCGTGAGGCTGATCCGCTCAGCGAGTGGCATTTGATCTTAAGTCGTAATGGAGAACAAGGTTGAGACACTCTCGTTACGCAAGTTGGGTCAACTCAAACGGGATCAAGAGGGCTATTTTCTACTGGACGCCCTCGAAAACCGAACAGGTTCACGCTGACAGTATGCGGTTTAATCATCTTCCGCGTTTGAGTTCAGAGTGTGTCGTGGACCACCCGGAAGTGTCGGTAGCAAGTGAAAATGTCCGGTTTTGAGAACAAGTGAAGTGTCCGCTTTCATAAGTTAGTCGTCGTAGCGGCGGTGGGAAAGTGCGAATCCCGCGTAGTTTGCGGGATTTGCAAGTTGAGAGGGAAAGTCTGCTTTTGGACTTTTCCTCTCAACGTCTTTTCCACGGCCTTGATTTGTTTTTTGGTCAGCGGGGTCAATAGCTTTCCTTCCGCGCTGTATTGCCCGACGCGATGTCCTGCGATCATGAGGGTCAGAGTTTGGTCCGGGTGCTGATGGATGATCACCTTGCATCCAGCCAGGGTGGGGCGCCATTCCGCGCGCTCGATCTGCATGACCAGGTTGTAAAAACTCACCGTGTTATCGCGATCAACGGTGCGCTCGAATCGTTGCGTGAAGATCAGGTCCAGGTTCCTGTGCCGGCAGGATAGGAACGCCGTTCCACGCTGCGCTGCCGGCACGGTAAAGCGGCGGTTGAACTCGGCGATGTATTGCTCGGAAAGAAACTCGTTGGCCCCTTCCAGTGTTCCGATCCCGCGCAGTCGCAGCTCCTGCGGCAGCCGTCCCTGCCAGGTGGAGAAGTTGCGTTCCGAGCGGCCCCGCGCCTGCGGGGAGTAGGAAGGAATCATCTGCACTCCCAGTTCCTTCATGGCGCGGCCTACCTGGGTGGGACGGTCATAGTCGACCTTGCCTCCGCTCTTGGGCGTCAACCAGAAGTGGGCCCCGCGATCGGAATAGAGCGAACAGAACAGTCCCTTCTGTTCAATTACCGCCCGCAGTCCAGCCATCACAGAAGCGGTCGTCTCTTCCACGGCCAGCTGCGCATAATAGATCTCGCTGGTGGCATCGTCCAGAATCACGATCAGGTCGTGCCAGCGTTCGTCCTTAAACCACTGGTGATGGCTGCCGTCGATGTGCAACATCATGCCCGGCAGTGGACGTCGCGCCCGTCGCTTGCGATGCACGCCCCGCTTGGCCTTGCGCTTCACCAGTCCGGCCGCCTGCAGCGCCTGCTTCACCCACGTGTAGCTCAACCCGATCTGATGTTCCTCGACGAGCTTCTCGTGGAAATGCCGCACGTTCAGATCGAAGTACTTGTCTCGATACAGGCTCAGAACTGCTTCCGCCTGCTCCTTCGGCAAGCGCCGGCTGCTTGGCTTCCGCTGCCGACGGTCCAGCAATCCCTGGTGGCCCTGTTCTTCAAAGCGCTTCCGCCAGCGACGCATCTGCCGATCGCTGATCCCCATTAACTCCGCTGCTTGCCACCACTTGATCTTCCCCGCCGTGGCCCGCAACAACACTTCCTGCAACTTCATCGCCCGCTCCGCTGCGGTCCTCGGATAGATCTCCATGCTCTCGCGCATGGTTCCATCCTCACCGCCCGAAAAGCGGACACTTCACTTGCTAAAAACACCGGACATATTATGTGCTAACGACAGTGGACCACCCGGAAGTTGCAACTTAAGCAACACCACCCCGGGCCAGGGAACCGGCGGAGTCGTGTCCGGGTTTCCCACCCTCGCGGCCGTTGGAGCCGTGCCCTTGTTGCAAGGTCTTCTAGTTTGGGCCCGCTGAAAGCTGCTCTGAACTTTTCCAGCATGAGACATCTTTGCGAGGATTGGCCGAGATTGAGATCTGCACGTGAGGAACTGAATGGCATCGGCGGTGTGGCGCCTCATTGATTAGCCGCGGGCGCAAGGAGCGGACTCGGGTCATGCCTTTTCTTTCGCCAGGTCAAGGAGGGACATCATTGTGCGTTCGAATGGCGTGCAGTCGCCGTTCGCTGCATAGAGCATGAGAGAACCTTGCACGCGAGCGATCCAATCCTCGGCGAAATGGCGAGATCGGGCCTGTAACAACTCTCCATGATGTGCGCGATTTTTTGCGTGCCGAATCCGGCGTTGAGGATGAGTGTGAAAAGGAAAAGGCCCGGGGCTTCGAGGGCGCCGGGCCGGGCTTAGGTGACGGAAGCGGAAGCGGAAGCCGGGTTTCTTCGCCTGGGTTTACTGGAGCGCGTAGACGGTCTTGAGGACCTTGTCGGAGAGGACCTGCGGAAGGGGCGCAAAGGAGAGGCTGGAGGCCTGCTCTTCGCCGGACTTCACGATCCAGCTCAGCATGTCCTTGATGATCTTTGCCTTGTTGGGGTCGTTGATCTTGGTGGGGATGAGCAGGTAGGTGAAGCTGGAGATGGGGTAGGAGTCGTCGCCGGGTGCGTTGGTGATGGAGACGCGGTAATCGGCGGGGATCTTGGCAGTGGCGGCGGCGGCGGTGACGCCCTCGATGGAGCCCTTGACCCACTTGCCGTTGGCGTTGCGCACTTCGCCAAACTGGATGTGGTTCTGGATGGCGTAGATGAGTTCGACGTAGCCGATGGCGCCGGGCATCTGGCGCACCATGCCGGCAACGCCCTCGTTGCCCTTGGCGCCGATGCCGGTGGGCCAGTTGACCGAAGCGCCGTTACCGGGGCCGTCGTGCCAGTCGTGGCTGACCTTGCTGAGGTAGTCGGTCCAGATGAAGGAGGTGCCGCTGGATTCGGCGCGGTGCAGCGCAATGATCTTGCGGTCAGGCAGGGTGACGCCGGGATTGTCCTTGGCGATCTTGGGATCGTTCCAGTTCTGAATTTTACCGAGGTAGATGTCGGCCAGCACATCGGGGCTGAACTTGACGTCGGAGGCGCCGGGCACGTTATAGATGGGCACGACCGCGCCGAGAACAGTGGGAATGTGTATGAGCTTGACGGGAGAGGCTTGCAGAGCCTGATCGGTCATGGGCATGTCGGAAGCGCCGAAGTCCACGAGCCCCTTGGTGACCTGGGTGATGCCGCCGCCCGAACCGATGGATTGATAGTTGACTTCAACGCCGGGGTGCGCCGAGCTGTACTCAGAGAACCACTTGGAGTAGATGGGATAGGGGAAGGTGGCACCCGCTCCCGTCAACTTTTGAGCCTGGGCAAATCCCACAGCCAACAGCAACAAACCAACGGCGATACTCGTACGTTTCACGTTTCGCTCCTTGCAGATTACCTGCCGGAGTCGATTCTCAAGGGCGAATGTTACGGGCATTTGAATAGTTGGGGTAAATCGCCGCCGGGCTACCAAAAATCACATAAGAAAGTGATTAAGGTTGTTGACGATTTCGCCATTTTTCGGCGAGAGCCTTGTCGGCGAGGGCCTTGATGTAAACGCCGCCGACAACGGAGCGGGCCTGAAAACCGGATTGGGCACCGGTTTTGGTGTCGTACCAGTCGGTTAGCGGGACGCGGGTGGGGCCCTGGTTGATCCAGCGGCCGATGGGGTCGACGAGGGCGGTCCAATCGGCGGGGTTGTCGGCGAGGGTGGCGGTCCAGATCTCCCAGTCGAGCTTGGTGTAGTCCTTGCGGTTGTCGAGGGGCAGGCCGTACTGGTTGAGGTGCTTGAGGTAGAAGGCTATCTCAGTCTGGCGGATGTGCGGCGGAAAGAGATTGAAGCCGAGGATCCGGTCCCAGACGAGGTTGTACTTCTGGCTCCAGGTGTTGGGGCTGTCGAAGGCTAGTTTGTAGTGATCTGACTCTGCGGCCATTGGGTCCCATTTGGCGGCCATTTCGTGGGCGAGGCGGCTGTAGTCTGCGGCGATGTCGGCGTGGTTGAGGTTGCGGGCCATCTCGGCGTAGGCAGCCAAGCCCTCGATGGCCTTGATGGAGAGGTTGGCATTGTGGGCGAGGTGGCCGGCGAAGTCGTCGGTGGAGAGCTGGTTGGCGGGGTCCAGACCTTTTTCGCGCAGGTATTCGGCCCACTTGGTGAACTGCGGCCAGTACTGGCGGGCGAAGTCCCAGTTGCCGAGTTCCTGTTCCATGGCGGCGACGAGGATGAGCAGGTTGCCGCTTTCTTCGACGGGCATCTGGTCTTCTTCAGTGCGCTCGCCGCCGCCGTAGACCTGTCCGTCGGCCAGCGGGTAGGTGCCGAGGTCGTGCGGGGCGAAGGGCCACTTCCAGCGCGGGAGGGCGGCGTATTCAAGGACCGGCTTGAGCTGGGCCTGGAGTAGAGCTGGGTTGAAGAAGAGGAAGAAGGGCGCGGAGGGATAGAGGACGTCGACGGTGGAGATGCAGCCGTTGGAGAAGTTCTCCTTGGGGAACAGCATGGGGGTGCCGTCGACGTCGGCGGCGAAGCCATGAGCGGCGAGGGTCTGGCGATAGGCGAGTATGGCGAGCTGGGCGTAGGCGGGGCCGCCGGCTTTTTCGAGGTCGGCTGTGAGGTCCTGATCGAACTTTGTTCCCCGCTCGTCAAGTTCCTTGAATTCATGTCCCGCTTTCCCCAACATGTCTTCGACAGTTTCGCCATTGCGCTGCCAGTAGGGGCGGAGCTTGCGGTTGAGGTACTCGATGTTGAACTGCTCGGTGTAGGAGAGCATCAGGAGGCGCGACGTTGGCGCTGATACGGCCGACAAGGGAAACGCAATGGCCAGGTGCGCCGCGCCGTTTCTGGGCGATTTGGGCATGTCGAGCTCATCGACGGCAGCGAGGTCGCCCGATTCCGTGAACTTGCGGATGGCGTCGTTTGTCGTGGCGGCAAAGGCTACCTGGCCCGGCTGCGAGGCCAGATGGAAATATCCCCAGTCGATGCGCACATCGTCGCCGGGGCGGTTCAATTCGCGCTGATCGCGCGAGCCTATGCTCATGACGGTCATGAGGCCGGAGCCGGAGCGCACCTGCGAGCGTCCCCATGTGACCGCTTCGTCTTCGGTGTTCACCGCGATCATGGGGTCGACGTCGATGAGGACGGAAACTTCGTGAGAGGACTCTGCGCGCGCCGTCAAGGTGAGATAGGTGACGGGACGGGAGAGGATGTCGAGGTCGTTGGGGAATGCGGGGGTGAAGAAGGTGACGGTGAGCTGGACGCCGGCGGCCTGGAAATCGTAGATGGTGTGTGTGGGTGTGACCTTGAGGCTGAGCTGATCCATGGCGGGAACGTCGCGGGGCTCTGCGCCCATGAAGCGATAAGGCTTGCCGTCGATGCGGGCGATTCCGGCGATAGGCTGTCGATGGCCGGTCCAGTGGGTGGTGTCTTTGTCGGTGAGGTGGTCGGCGGCGGACCAGATGCTGAAGTAAGGATCGTGGGCGATGAGGGGAACGGCGGGCGGGCGCTGCTGCTGGGCGATGAGAAAGAGCGGGTAAACGAAGAGAATTGCTGCGATGGTTGCGCGGCGTCCGGCGGGAGTTGGGTTCATTGAATCCCTCGCGTGAGAACGTTTCCATTCTATGCGGGCAGACAGGGCAAAAGGGCTCCTGAGCTTAGTCCGCGCGAAGTGACGCGCTCATTAGAATTGCCGGCTTGGAAGTTGCCTGCTTCTGACATGCGCTGTGGAGGGAGTGGATTCCCTTTGACAATTGAGCTTCATTGGTCATAATTGGACTCTCACTCGAAGTTTGACCGCTGTCATTCCCTGTTTCCACATCGCTGAACTAGGCTAATCAGGCGAGACGTCTGGGTCCTTGCGAAGGCTGATGCTTTTCTTCCCTGAAGCGACAGTCCCTCAAAACAATCAGTTCTGTCTTAAGAGCCAGGGGAGCGCACGAGGAACATTCTCGCCCGCTCCAGGGTCCAAGCAGTTTGCCGGAAAACGAGCGTGAATCGCCGATGCTGGCCGCGATCGTAATCAGCCCGGCGGCTTTGTCATTTGGAAAACCCGATTCAAGCAACCAAGGAGATCAACGTCATGGCAAGAGGAATTGTACTGATCGCTTTGAGCTTAACTGCCAACACCGCGTTGGCCGCTTCTGCTTACGTGAATTGCAACGACGGGCAGTCGCTGAATAGCGCGCTGTCGCACCTGAACCCGCATGTGTCGAACACCGTATGGGTTCGGGGAACGTGCACGGAGAACGTTCTTGTGGAGGGTTTTGATGGGCTGACCCTGAACGGCGTGCCTGGCGCAACGTTGGTGCAGCCCGCCGTCGCTGCCGCGGGCGGTACCGCGTCCGTACTACTGATCGATGCTTCGCGCAGCGTCACCGTCACCGGGTTCACGATTGACGCTCCCAAAACGGGGAACATCGGGATCGGCATCGGCCATGGCAGCGCCGACATTCGGTTGCTCAATTTGACCGTCAATGGCGGAGCGTCTGGAATCGTCATCTTTGAACATAGCCAGGCCTCGATCTCCCAGGTCACAGCACGCGACCCAGGGTATGCTCCCGTGGGTCTTTATGACTTGTCAGAGGTTCACATTGAAGGCGGCTGTCTGTTCGAGATCACCGATGGATCGACGTGGCATGCAGGAGTCGACGTAGGCTCAGGGCACCTTACCATCCGCGGCGCCACGATCCTGAATATGCAGGTGGGCATCTGGGTGCGTGGCGGCGGCACGGCAAATATTCAAAACACAACCAACTACTACCCTGACAGCGGATCGACAGATGTTGTGATCGAGAATCCCGCGGGCACCAATCAAACGGGCGTATGGATCCAGGACAATGGCTCTCTGTTTGTGAGCGACGCGGTTCTTCGGATCACGAACGCGGGCCAGTCCTATGGCGGCACTTCGGGAGGAGTGCTTGTTGACGGAGCCAGCACTCTGGACGGCGACAGTAATCTCATTGTCACCGGCAGCCAGGGCCAGGGAATCATTGTCATGGACGGCTCGCACGCATTCCTGAGCGGTTCTTCGATCACCGGGGGCCTGCATGGCGGACTGGTGGTGGGGAATCTCTCTTCACTCTCGATGAGCGGCGCGACCAATGTGAGCGGAAATGCGGTGGATGTTTTTTGCGATGCGGAATCGGTGATTTCCGGCAGCGCGAACATCGTGGGCGCACACACCGTGGAATGCAGCAACCTGGTGACGGGAGTCGCTGCGTCCCTGCCGTAGATCGCAGACCGGGTTCTGGAATTTTGCATCGAGGGGCGGGTGGCAGGCCCGCCCTTTGTGCGGTGAGTCAGCGGCACAAAGGCCGCTGCTCCTGCCGGGAACGCCGTCTCAACAGAACGAGACGCCGCGCGGGATCAGGCGGTGCTCGTAGGCCTGGCGCTC
Organism: uncultured Acidobacteriota bacterium; assembly: GCA_963846375.1. Lineage (GTDB taxonomy): Bacteria > Acidobacteriota > Terriglobia > Terriglobales > Acidobacteriaceae > Telmatobacter. The sequence continues at coordinate 350,842 of CAWJVV010000008.1, read as the reverse complement.
CAGGTCCTCGCGGAAGTCGGGATGGGCGAGGGCGATGAGGGCCTTGGCGCGCTCCGCGACGGACTTGCCCTTGAGGTTGACCATGCCGTATTCGGTGACCACGTACATGACGTCGGAGCGCGGCGTGGTGACGATGTTGCCGGGGGTCAGGTTGAGGACGATGCGGCTGCGGCGCTCGCCGCGCTTCTCGTAGGTGGAGGACAGGCAGATGAAGGACTTGCCGCCCTTGGATGCATAGGCGCCGCGCACGAACTGGAGCTGGCCGCCGGTGCCGCTGATGTGGCGGTGGCCGTCGGACTCGGAAGCGGCCTGGCCCTGCAGGTCGATCTGCGTGGTGTTGTTGATCGAGACCACCTTGTCGTTCTGCATGATGATGTGCGGCAAGTTGGTGTAGTCGACCGGGTGGCAGAGCATGTCGGGATTGCGGTCGGCCGTGCGTAGAGGGCGCGGGAGCCGAGCGCGAAGGTGTAGACGACCTTGCCGGGATCGAGAAGCTTTTTGGCGCCGGTGACGCGGCCGGCGCGGTAGAGCTGGCCGATGCCGTCGGTGAGCATCTCGGTGTGGATGCCGAGATCCTGGACGCCGCTTTCCAGCAGCAGCGCAGCAGACGGCGTTGGGCATGCCGCCGATGCCGATCTGCAGGCAGGCGCCATCCTCGATCTCGGCGGCGATGTAGGCGGCGACGGTGCGGTCGATGTCGCAGGGCTCGGGGTTGGGCAGCTCGACGCCGGCTCGTGATCGCCGTCGATGATGTAATCGACCTCGCTGACGTGGACGCCGTTCTCGTCGCCGAAGACGTAGGGCATGGCACGTTGACTTCGACGATCACCAGCTTTGCGCGTTCGATGACGGCGCGGTGCCAGATATTGGTGGGGCCGAAGTTGAAGTAGCCGTCGTCGTCCATCGGGCAGGTCTTCAGGATGGCGATGTCGACGGGATCGAGAAAGCGGCGGTAGTAGTCGGGGACCTCGCCGAGGTTGAGCGGGATGTAGTTGCAGAGGCCGGCGTCGTGCTTGCGGCGGTCGTAGCCGGTGAAGTGCCAGCTGAACATGTGGAAGTGCTCGCCGTCAGGGTCGGCTTCGACGACGGCGCGGGGGCGCATGGAGAGGCAGGAGCGGATCTTGACGTTAGCCAATTCGTCTTTGCGCGCGGCCAGGGCGCGATCGAAGACGTCGGGCTGGCAATGACACGCGCCGTAGTCGAGCCACATGCCGGACTGGACGAGGCCCGCCGCTTGTTCGGCGGAGATGGTTTCGCCGGGGATTTGGGATGTCTTCCTCATGCGCAGACGAGTCTATAACGAAACGGCAGTTGACGGTCTACAGAAGACAGACGACAGACGGTAGGGTGAAAAGTGACGAGTGAAGGAAGCGGAAAGAGTGTTGCTGGTTTTTTGCGGTGAGGGTGTGGGCGAGCCGCGGCCGGTTGGCGAAGCCCGAGCTCATTGAGAAATCGGGACGGTGAGGGTACCGCTGTGGGTGTTGCTCCAGTTGAAGACGGCTGTGACCAGGTGGAGGTTGGGTGTCTTCGGCAGGGCGATCAACAGGTGCGCCGGGAAGCCGGATTGTTGCGCTTCCTTCATTTCGCTTGCGGTGAGTTCGAGGTTGCGCGCCACGGCCAGCCAATTGACGGCGTTGCCGTCGGCGTCAAAAGCTTTCAGCCCAAGCAGGATTCGACCCTGGAACGTGTCCGCCTGCTGAACGAGGTCGAGGTCGGATGCGCGAATGGTGAAGTCGACGCTGTAGATGGCAAGCGGGCCTTTGAGCGCGGGATTTTCGCCCATGAGCTGCGTGTTGTCGATCTGGCCGGGCGGCTGCGGCGTGACGCGAACACCGTAAAGGATGCTGGTTGCGTTGGGCAGTCCGTAGACGAGTAATTCGCTAAGCGGGTTGGTGGTGGGATCCTTTTGCGAACCGATGCCGCTGTCGGCGTTGTATCCGGCGCGATGCGCCAGCTTGTATTTGCCGCTGGTGACCTTGACGTCGATGCGGCGGAAACTGCCGTCCATCTTAGGGTTGGTGGGGGCGTAGCCGATGGTGTAGTAATGCGAGCCGTCGTCGATGGCGCGCTGCATGGCGTCGTTGAGGCCGTTGGTGTTGTAGATGGCCTTGCCGCCGGTGGAGGAGGCCAGCTCTTCCATGGCGAAGATGGTGCTGGAGCGCTCCGCGGCCGCGGCGGCAAAGGGCGCCATGGTGGTGTCAGCGGAGCTGCCCGCGTGGCCCACGCTGACGCCCCCGCCCGGCGTGGGGGTATCGGCTTCCATGATGTGCTCGCTCATGACCCCCTGTGCGCCAATGGGGTAGACAGCGATCTTGGAGAGCGTGAAGAGGTCGGCCGTCTTCTTGACCTGGTCTGTGTAGCCGGGCATGTTGGGGTTCTTCTCGATTGCTTCGCGTTGCGCGGCGGTGGGAAAGAAGATGACCGGGAATGAGCCGGCAAACCACATGAGGTTCTTGCGGCCGGGAACGCCTTCGAGGTAGTGGGCGAGCTGATCGAGGGCTTCGAAGGTCATGGAGGCACGAGCGCCGAAGCTGTAGGTTTTGGCCTGCTGCTGCGAGGCTTGCATGGCCTCAGTGCCTGAAGGTGAGGCGCGCATGGCCTGAAGAATGGCGATGTCGGCGGCATCGTCGGCGTCGTCGGAACGATCGTGCGCCATGGGGTCGCGGGTTGGGCTTACGCCTTTTTTCTTGTCGTTGAGCGCGGCAAGGAGCTGGGCGGTGTCGGAGGTGAATCCCTGGACGAAATGCAGCCGGGAGCTGAGGACAAAGATAGCGACTTGCGTGCCGGGCTGGAGCTTCTTGAGGAACTCGGTGATCTGCGTATGGACGTAGGCCTGATCGACGCGTTCGGTATTGAGGGTGTCGAGTAGGAGAACGTTGACCGAATCGCTGGTGGGCCCGGGTGCGGCGTTGGATACAGCTCCGGAGGGCAAGGGCGGCATGTCGGGCGCGGATGCGGCAGGCTTGTCGCCGGGTCTGTGCTCCTCGAAGAAGTCGATGGATTGAGGCTTGCCGTTTTCGGCGATGACGAAGTCCTGGCGGGAGAGACCGGCGACGGGATCTCCGCGGCTTTTGGTGACGACCACATCAAAGAGGACCTGGTGCGTGGTGGTGCGGAAGGCGGGGGCTTGGGGGATGTCGGGAGCGGGAGGTGCGGTGGATGAGGCCGATGGTGCGGGCGTCGCTTGCGAGGGTGGCGGCGCTGGTTCGGCTGTCGGCGTTGATGGAGTGGGTGCTGCGTCGGCGACGGGTGCGGGGGCAGGTGGAGTATCTGATTCGCGAGGCGGCGTGGGAGGCGCGGTTTGGGCTGCGGCTTCGGGCGCGTTGTTGTCAGCAACGGTGGCAGGCGTGGGCTGGTCTGGGCCGGCGGGCGGGTTGGCCTGGGCCTGGAGGTCCTCGGTGTGTTTCGCTTCATCCTCGCTGAGGATGCGAGTTTCGCCGCGGAAGACGTGGTAGTTGCTGAAGCGGACGGCGTTCAACATCGTGGTACTGGGAGCGCGCTTCACGGGGCTGGGTCCAAAGCCGGAAACATGACTCGTGACCCGCTGCGCGAGGGCGACGCTGCGGAGGGGGCAGATGTAGTTCTGGCCGCCGATCTCGACGGGGCCGTATTCGACCATGATTGAAGCCAAGTCCAGGGGAGCGCCTGGGGACAGGTCGGCGATCGCAGTAAGTCGAAGAATGGAGCCTGTGACCGGATCGATGGCGAGCTCGCCGTGATAGCCGGGCAGCCAGTGGAAGGCGGATGAAGTGTCGACTGAGTAACTGAAGCCGAGGTCGTAGTGGGACTGCTTGGGTGGGACCTGATAGCGAAAGACGGCGATGGGGCCGGCGGCGCCGTTCTGCCAATGGCTCCAGTTGAGCTGGCTTTGCGCGGCGTCGAGCAGGACGGTGCTGAGGATGGGGCCGAATTCGCCCCGCGAGACGAGGCCAACTACATCCGTCTTGGCGGCGTGGCTGCCTTTTTTGCCGGCAACGGCTGAATCCACTTCGCGGCCGTCGCGATACATGACGGTAGCGGTGCTCTGCCCAACCAGATGCAGGGGCTGGAAGGCGAATACGCCTTCGGGACGGTCGGCATAGCCGCGGGTATCGCGGGTAGCCAGGAAGTTCGGCATCTGGTGAACGGTCTGAGACACGTAGTTCACGGTGAGAGCCATGAGCTTGCGCTGCCGGGCGGCATCGAGAGGCGGCGTGGATGAAATATCGGCGGCGGGCAAAGGCAGGAATGCGGATCGATCGGCCAGCAGATCGAGTTGCTGTGCGATGAGCAAGCCGGGGGAACCAGCCTTCAGGCGGGCGAGCGTTGCATTGCTGAGACGCTCCGTCAGTTGCAGGTCGGCGAGCTGCTGAGAGGTTTCGATATCCGGTTTGCCGTGGAGCGAGGAGAGAGTCTGTTCGAGCTGATCGACTGTGACGGGCCTGGCGGTGTTGGCGGCGAATGAGGGAAGGGCGATTATCGCCGCAAGGACGAAGAGGAGGGCGAGGCTGCATGGACTGCCATACCGATTGGTCACCAGAGATTCACCGCTGATTGGACATGAAGGATTCTATCGCGGTTAGGCTGAAGTGCTGCTTGCGCGGATTGCGGCTTTTGGAGGTGGGGCGCGATCAGATTTGCGTACGTTCGCGTTCGGCGCGGCGGGCGGCAAATTCTTGGGGCGTGGGGATGGGAGCGAGATCGCGGCCGGCGAACATGTTTTGGAAAAGGCCGACCAGCTCGGCGTGGATGAGACCGTTGGAGGCAAGGACTTCGCGGCTGTTGAGATGGAAGGGGCCGCCGGAGAAGTCAGTGATGCGGCCACCGGCCTCCTCAATGAGCAAAAATCCGGCGGAGGTGTCCCAGGGGTTGAGGTAGAACTCCCAGAATGCCTCGAAGCGGCCGCAGGCTACGTAGGCGAGGTCGAGGGCGGCGGAGCCGGCGCGGCGCACGCCATGAGAACGCAGGGTGAACTCCTGGTAGAAGTGGATGTTCGGGCTGTCATGGCGCTTGCGGCTGGGGAAGCCCGTGGCGACCAGGGATTCGGCGAGGTCGGGGATGCGGGAGACGTGGATGGGGCGGCCGTTGAGGGTGGCGCCGCGGCCGCGCTCAGCGCAGAAGAGCTCATCGAGCATGGGGTCGTAGATGACGGCGGCCATGACGGTGCCGTCGGCGGTTGCGGGAAGACCAGGGGCGCGGTGTTCGAGGCCGAGCGAGACACAGAAGTGGGGGACGCCGTGGGCGAAATTGGTGGTGCCGTCGAGAGGATCGACGTACCAGCGGTACTCCTGGTCGAGGCGCTCACGGGTTCCCTCCTCGCCGTAGATGCCGTGGTGGGGAAAGGCTTCGCCGAGGCGGGTGCGGATGAGTTTTTCGGCGGTGCGGTCGGCTACGGTGACCAGGTCGACGTCGCCCTTGTATTCAGTGACAACACCCTGGGAGAAGAACTCCTTGAGGCGCGCGCCGGCCTCGCGGGCGATGGCGGAGGCGCCGGAACGAAAATGAGGTCGGCGGGATCGGCCAGGTGGCTCTGGGTGCCGGATTCGGTCACTGACCGGCCCCGCGAGGCGCGGAGACGCCGGTCAGGAGGGAGCCCTCGAGGGACCGCGGCGTTTGCCGGCTTCGGTAATGGAGCGGATCTGGTGCTTGTAGATGAAGAGGTTGGGCTTCCCTTCCCGGGTGAGGCGGAGCATGCCGTCGTCGAAGTACTCGATCCAGCCCTTGACGGTCTCGCCGTCGCGCAGTTTGACCGCGACCTGCACCTTGCGGTCGCTGAGCGACTTGAGGTAGAGCGCTTCCTGGCCGGTTTCGCCGGGCGGAGGTGTCTTGGATCGGCGGCGCGATGTGAGAGGAGGAGTCATGGTGTCATTTTAGATGCATGGAAGCGGTTGCGTTTCGGGGCAGCGACGGTGGTTACCTGGGTGCGCGGTGCATGGTGCGTGTGGCAACCGATGAGATTTTCGTCACAGGAGAGATTATCTTTCTGTGATTGACTATTAAAGGAATCCCTGGGGACGACGTTTATGCGAATTTGCGGGCGATTGGTCTGCGTTGGTTTAGTTTGTGTTGCGCTGAGTGTGGGGTCGAACGCGGAGCGGCCGGAGAACCGCGCGCCACGCGTGGTGCAGGCAAGTCTGCCGATGGCGTTTGAGGCCAATCACGGACAATGGGGCGCTGACGTGCGGTTCGCCATACGAGCGGGAGCGGTGACGGGCGAACTGATGGAGAACGGCGTGCGGCTGGTGTTGTCGGCTGAGGACCGCACGACGCAGAGGTTGCGATATCGAGTTCGTGAAGGTGGACCGGCATGTGCAGGTCAGCGGGTTGTCGCCGCTGGAGGGGCGCGCGAATTACATGATCGGCAAGGATCCCGCTACCTGGGTGCGCGGAGTTCCGACGTTTGGGCAGGTGGAGTACACGAGGATCTATCCGGGCGTCAACGTGGTGTTTTACGGCAATGGCGGAGAGCTGGAACACGACTTCCGCGTTGCGGCGGGCGCCGATCCGAACCGGATCGTGTTTCGTGTGAGATCAGGCGATGGGCTGCGGATCAACGATGCGGGGGACCTGGAGTTTGCTACGAGCGGGGGCAAGCTGATTCTCCGGCGGCCGGTGGCCTACCAGACAATTGGGGGACGAAGGCAGGAGATCGAAGCCGGGTTCAAGTTGACTGCCGACGGGACCGTCGGATTCAGCCTGGGGAAGTATGATCGCGGACGTGAACTGGTGATTGACCCAGTGCTCTCCTTTGCGACATATCTGGATACGCTGGCCGACACCGTCTTCGGAGTTGCTGCGGACGCCGCCGGAAACACCTACATCACAGGAATTACAGACTGGCCGACGTTTCCGACGACGGCCGGTGTGTTCGAGCGGACCTGCTGCAGTGCGGGCGGGTATTACGTCTTCGTAACGAAGTTGAATCCGACGGGGACGGCGGAGGTTTACTCCACACTGCTGGGTGGAAGCAACGACGGAGGTCAAAACACGCCGGCGGGGTTGGCGGTCGACAGCAAGGGAAACGCCATTGTGACCGGCATGACCATGGCCCACGACTTCCCTATCAAGAATCCAGTGATTGCTCCGGATAACTCGGCCGGACCGATCTTTGCCGCGTTTGTTACCTCGCTATCGGCCGACGGCAGCGAGCTGAACTTCTCCGATGCGATGGGAAACTATGCGAGCGCGTCGGCGGTCGCGGTCGATGCGCAGGACAACGTGTACATCACCGGGAACGGCGGTCTTTTTGAGCTTCCGTTCACCGCGGGAGCACTGTACGACAGCAATGCGCAGGCAGCGGGCACGGGGACGTTTGTTTCAAAGTTCACGCCGACCGGAAGTCTAGCCTATAGCGCGCTGGTGGGGGATGCCGCTCCCCAGGGTCCGGGAGCGGGAGCGGGCGGGACCACAGCGATTGTGGTGGATGCACAGGGGAGTGCGTACATTACCGGCGCGGCGGGAACGCTGTATCCCACCACGGCAGGAAGCTATGCTCCGCAGCTACCTAACTCGCCGTATCGGGGGGTGTTTGTGAGCAAGCTGCATCCGGATGGAAGCAAACTGGACTACTCCACGTTTGTGGGTCTGGGCGATGCCTATGCCATCGGGCTGGATCAGGATAACGATGTCTGGTTCGCCGGCGATGCCGACTCGAACATCTATCCGGTGACGAGCAATGCATACTCAAACAAATTCTCCTCTGAGTTTCTATCCGAGCTGAGCCCGGATGGAAGCCAACTGCTGTACTCCACCTATTTCCCGGCCACGATCCGCGCGGTGCAGGTGGACGCGAAGAACAATCTGTGGATTTCAGGAGGAGCAGGCAATTTGGGCATTCCACTGGTGGATGCGGTTTTCTCCACCATTGCCCAGGTGGCTGGGACAACATTCGGCGGCGGCGTGGGGGAAGCTTCCTGACCGAGTTCGATCCCACCGGGACCCAAGTGAAGTTCTCGTCGTTCATGGGAGATGCGTCGGGTTCGGGGATACCGTTTGCGATTGATGCTTCCGGGAAGGTTCACGCTGCAGGAACGACGATCGGCGTGCTTCAAACCACGCCCAACGCCTTTATCAGCGCGGTGCAACCAGAACCCCCGAACGTCGAATACACGTATCCATTCGCCGAGGTGCTGGATTTCAGCCAGGATGGTGGAACGGTGTGCCTGGATAGCGCCAGCGCGAGGGGGCTCGCGTTTGCAGCTCAACCGCCGGATACGACGGCGCTTCTGCCGGTGACGATTTCAAATTGCGGCAACGCGTCGATCACGATTCAGTCGGTGACGGGTAGCGATCCTGCCTTCTCGGTTCCCTCGCAGCAGAACAACTGCACGGCGGCGCTACCGGCGGCGTACACGTGCACGCTGCAGGTCGGATTTACGCCGGCCGCGGATCAGAGCTACACGGCATCGCTGACGATCAAGAGCAGCGCGTCGGCGTCGAGCGTGTCGATTCCGCTGATGGGGATCGGTGCAGGGTCGGCGCCATTCACGTTGGGCGTAGCGAACGGAGGATCCAGTTCCGCGAGCGTGAACAGCGGAGCAGCGGCGACGTATAGCCTGGCAATCACGGGATCCGGCAGCTTTACCGGAACTGTAAACCTGACCTGCAGCGGGGCGCCGCTGTATGCGGTCTGCTCGATTTCGCCGGCCGCGCTGAGCGTGGCGGGCACGACAGCCAACAGCGTGACCGTAACGATAACGACCGGATCGCAGTCGGGCGCGGTGCAAGGGCGTGGATCAACGCTTGCGGTTTTGGGCATGGGGCTGATGGGAGTGGGAACCCTGGCACGCAGACGGAGGCGCTGGTGGAGTACGCTGCTGAGCCTGTGCGGGGTGCTGATGCTGGTTCCCTTCTCCGCGTGCGGCGGCGGAGGCGGAGGAGGCGGCGGGGGCACGACGACAACCGGCCTTTATACGGCCCCGGGAACCTATGGACTGACAGTGACGGCGGTATCGGGGACGACGAAGGAGACGCAGGCGCTTACGCTTGTTGTGAAGTAATCGGGGCTCTTACAGAAGATTTGACGTCATTCTGGCAACGCGGTCACGCAGTATCGCCATAGGCGCGGGGAGATTGCGCTGTAGTATCATTCGGGGCAAATCGACTGGGCGCCATCTGGACAATGGAGGTCTTCCATGGTTCGTCTTCCCTGGCTCTTGATTCTGGCGTCGGCTTGTTTGAGCGCAGCCGCTTCGTCAAAAAACACTCCTCATTCGCAGGACAATTCCGCGGGGTCTCTCGAAAACCTGGAAGAGCACTGGACGGCGGTTCACGGCATGGCTGCTGCGGATAAGGCCATGGTGCGGGATGGACACGCGGCGCTGCGGCTGGAGCGAAGCACGGCGGAAGATGATGCGAGCGCGTGCCTGGGGCCTGTGAAGTTGAGCCTGGGCAAGCGTTACGAGCTGAGCGGATGGATTCGGACCGACGAGCTGCAGGTGCGCGACCTGAGCCGGTCTCCGATTGCGGTGGGAGCGACCATCGCGATGGCCTCGATGCCGTTCGATGTGCACTCCGTGTCGCTGGGCGGCACGCAGCCGTGGACGCACGTGAGCCTGCAATTTGTGGCGAGCCGCGAGCAGGACGACGTGGTTTTGAACGTCGGCAGCGGCGGAGCGTTCCAGGGCAAGGCATGGTTCGAGGGCGTTCGGATAGAGCCGGTTGATTCGTCGGACAAGGACTGGCCGGTGCGGGAGGCCGTGCAGACATTCGGCCCGGCATACCGGTATCCCGCGGCGGGATGGATCTATCTGCATATCGAGGGCAAGCCATACGAACGCGGGTATCAGCACGGGCACCTGATGGCCCGGGAGATTCCCGAGTACCTGGAGCGGTGCGCGGCCGTGCTGGGGTCGAAGGACCAGTGGGACGACTACCGTACGACGGCGAATGCGCTGTTTTTGCGGGGATTCGACCAGGAGATTCTGGAGGAGATGCGCGGCATCGCGGAAGGCGCTTCGGACGCGGGCGCGCGGTGGAAGGGACGGAAGGTCGACCTGCTGGATGTTGTTGTAGCGAACACGACCATCGAGATGGGGGAGTTGGCTCAGGCGGTAAAGGCGACGCCAACCGGGCTGGAAGGACTGAACTTTGACGCGCCGCCCTACGCAGAGCACAGCGGCAATTCGCCGAAGGATCATTGCAGCGCATTTGCGGCCACAGGGCCGGCGACGCGCGACGGGAAGATGGTGATCGGGCATGTGACGTGGTGGCCGCTGACCCTGGCCGAGCAGACCAACGTGATGCTCGACATCAAGCCGGACAAGGGTCATCGCATGCTGATCCAGAGCTATCCGGGCGGAATCGAGAGCGGGACGGACTGGTATCAGAACGATGCCGGGGTGGTTCTGACGGAGACGACCATCGACCAGACGCCGTTCAATGCGCGCGGAACACCGGTGGCGTTTCGCGCGCGGATGGCGATTCAATACGGCGACAACATCGATGATGTGGTGCGGATTCTGAGCACGCAGAACAACGGGCTCTACACGAACGAATGGATCATGGGGGATGCCAAGACGAATGAGATCGCGATGCTCGACCTGGGCACCGATCACACGAAGCTGTGGCGGAGTTCGAAGGGAGAGTGGTTCGGGAATACGCCGGGATTTTACTGGGGCGACAACAATGCGAAGGATTTGACGGTGCGGCTTGAGGAGTATCCGGATCCGAAGGGCGATCCCGATTTCATTCCGTTTGTGGCGGGACCACGCGACACAGCGTGGAGGCAGTTGTACCAGCAGTATCGGGGGAAGATCGACGAGCAGTTTGGATTTCTGGCGTTCCGGACCGCGCCGCTGGTGGCCGCGGCAACGATGGACGCCAAGGTGGTGACGGCGGACATGGCTTCGCACATGATGGTTTGGGCGGAGATCGGCAGGCCGAACCAGCGCGAGTGGCTGCCGAGCAAGAAGTGGGATCACGCCACGGATGCCGGCTTGTATCCCTCGGGATACGCCCTGTTTGAAGCCGAACCTTCGGAGAGTCTTCGCGCGTCGATTATGGAAAACGAGAAGACGCGATTGACGGCAATGAACGAGCAGAAGAAGACCACGACGGACGCAGGCGAATCGCCGGCTTCGGCCAAGGGGCAGTTTGCAGGGCGACTGTGGAAGGGATGGTTGCTGCCGGCATCGGAAAGCGATACGTGGTTTGTGGCCGGATCGGCGGAATACCAGCAGGTGCTGACGTCGAACAATCTGGAAGCAGCGATGAGCGCGCAACGCACATTGTGGCGGGAGTTGCAGGCCAATGCGGCCACGCCGCTGGACGAATTTAGGCGCGAACGTACGCGGGGAGTTCTATATCTGGATTCGCTGCGGCGCAAAATGGGCGACGACAGGTTCCTGCAATTGATGAACGATTACTATGCGGCCAATACGACGAAGGCGGTGACGGCGCAGTCGTTTGTCGATAAGGCCGGGGTGCAACTTGCGTCGCTCGATGTGGAGTCTACGGACGGAAACCAGGGTGGCGCGGCTTATCTGATGAACGACATCTGGCGGCGATTGCCGTCGGTGGCGATTGTGTATGGAACGCTGGCCGAAGCCGGAGCAAACCGTTATGCCGCGGAGCAGCTGCAAAAGGCATTTCTGGAGCGCTATGAGAGCGCGGCGCCGGTGTACAAGGACTTTGAGGTCACCGATGACGTGCTGCGGCATCGCGATGTGGTGTTTGTGGGCAGGCCGGAAGCCAATTCGGCTCTGGCCAGGTGGGCAGGAAAGATCGGGCTGGAGTACTCAGGCGCGACGTTCCGCGTGAAAGGCGAGGTACACGCGTCGGAGCGGGAGGCGCTGATCCTGGCGGCGGAGAACCCACTGGATTCCAAACACATGGTGCTGGTGGTGGCGGGCAATGATGCGCTGAGCACGGTAAAGGCGCAGAGTGCGGAGTTGACGGCCAACGAGTACATGATCTTCCGCGACGGCGACCCGCCGCTGGAGGGATTCCTCATTCACAGCACCGCCTCGCGGCCGGTTCTACAAGCCGGGAAGTAGCATTCCGAGCCACGTTCCGGGACGATGTTCTTGAAGCGTTGCGTCTCCGCACGAGCGGGACCGCAGCTCAGGAGAAGGCCGTGGGCAGCCACGAGCGGAAGATTTCCGGGGCGACAGGTGGGCTGAACAGGAAGCCCTGATAACTGTGGCAACCGAGGCGGTCAAGGCAGGCGCGCTGCTCTTCGGTTTCCACGCCTTCGGCGAGCAGGGACACCTCCATGGCGCGGCTCAGCGAGACGATGGCCTGGGCTATGGCGCCGCTGGTGGGGTCGGACACCATGTCGCGGACGAAGGAGCGATCGATCTTGAGCTGGTCGAGCGGGAGGCGCTTGAGGTAGGTGAGCGAGGAGTAGCCGGTTCCGAAATCGTCGAGCGAAAACTGAACGCCGTGCGATTTGAGGGCCCGCATGATGGCGATGGTGTCTTCGAGGTTATCGAGGAGCATGCTTTCGGTGATCTCGAGTTTGAGGAGCCTGGGATCGGCCGCGGTGTCTTTGAGGGTGGCGAGTACCTGCTCGACGAAATTGGCCTGCCGGAATTGCCGTGCGCTGACATTCACAGCAATGGACAGGGACGACAGCTCGGCGGATTGTGCCCAGCTTGCAAGCTGCATGCAGGCGGATTCCAGCACCTGGGTTCCGAGTGGCACAATCAGGCCGGTTTCTTCGGCCAGGGGGATGAACTCGGCGGGCAGCAGGATGCCGCGCCGCGGATGATTCCAGCGCAGAAGAGCCTCGGCGCCGATTACGCGGCCGCATTCGATTTGAGGCTGGTACCAAAGGAGAAACTGCCGGTTGCGGAGGGCCAGGCGCAGTTCCTCTTCGAGGCTGGCGCGGGCGTTGACGGCGGCCTGGAGTTCGGGAGCGAAGAAGCGTATGGTGTCGCGCCCCGCGGCCTTGGCCTGGTACATGGCCATGTCGGCCTGGCGGAGAATCTCGCTGGATTCATCATCGGGGCCAAAGACCGCAATGCCGATGCTGGCGGTGGTCAGGTATTCGTGTCCGGTGAGCTGGTATGGCTGGTTAATGGCGGCTACAATTTTTTCCGCGACGGTCTTGGCGCGTGTGGCGCCATTCTGCCGGAACTGGCTCAGGTCTTCGAGGATGACGACAAACTCGTCTCCCCCGGCGCGCGCCACGGTATCGACCGGATGGACGCACCCGACGACGCGCTTCCCGGCTTGTTTCAGCAGTAGGTCGCCGACGTGGTGGCCCAGCGTGTCGTTCACGGTCTTGAAGTTGTCGAGGTCAATGAAGAGGACGGCCCCGTGGCGGCCGTTGCGTTTGCTCATGCTGACGGCTTGGGCAAGGCGCTCAATGAGGAGACGGCGGTTGGGCAATTCGGTCAGCGGATCGTAGGTGGCCAGATAGCGGATCTCTTTCTCGGCCGATTTTGCGTCGGAGATGTCTCGCGTTACGGAGAGAACGCATGGCTCACCTTCGAGCTCGACGAGCGATGCGGACATCAGTCCCCAGAAGACTTCGCCATTCTTGCGCCGGAACTGCGCCTCCAGATCGCGGCACGAGCCTTGCTGATTGAGCAAATGGGCCATGCGCTGGCGGTCCGCGGGATTGGCCCAGATGCGCAGGTCAATCGAAGTCTTTCCCACTACTTCGCTTCGTAAGTAACCGGTGATATCGAGGAATGCCTTGTTGCAATCGACGAACTTTCCGTCGCTGAGGCGGTTGAGGTTGACGGCGTCGAGCGACATCTGGAACGCGGTGCGGTAGCGTGACTCACTGACCTTCAGCGCCTTCTGTGCGGCGGCCAGTTTTTCTTCGGCCAACTTGCGCGCGTTGATGTCCTGAACCAGGGTGAGGAAGAAGACGGGGCGACCTTCGCCATCGCGCTGGATGGAGATGGTCAGCATGACCCAGTTGAGAGCGCCGTCTTTGCGGACGTACCGCTTTTCAAAGCTCACGGTGACCTGTTCACCCGTGAGCAGGCTGATGGCCGCCGCTTTTCCGGAGTCGCGGTCTTCCGGTGGGGTGATGGCCTGAAAATCGGAGCCCACAAGCTCTTCGGGAGCGTAGCCAACGATGCGGGCGAAGCTCCGGTTGCATTTGAGAATGCGTCCTTGAAGCGAGGTGTGCAGGATTCCGACAGCGGCTTGTTCAAACGAATCGCGATAACGGTCTTCGCTGACGGACGGGTCGTTTGGCGGCAAGCGGTCCATGCCTTCGAGACTGCCGATGCCGGCAGCGCAGTGCGGGCGGTGATGCTCCGCGCAGGCACTGATGGTTGATGCCTCGGACATGAGTCTCCCGAAACCTTCGCCTGGAAGGCTGTTGCAACACTTCTTCTCTATGTATCGGCACGACCGAAAAGATTTTTAGTCCTATGCGGATTTCTTCTGGGAACGGTAGGCCGGAGAGAGCTATCGGGCGTGGAAGTGCCGCGCGTTTCGGATCGATGATCGGGCGAACTGGGATTGCGTCTCGGTGATGTTGGCAACGTTCGGGCTAGTCGGAAGGAATGCGGCGAGGCGAGGCGGGAGGATTGGCGAAGTAGCCGGCGCGGCAGCGGATGTTGTAGACGCCGGAGGCGGCGCGGGGAATGGTGACGCTGACGCGGTGGAAGTCAACACCGGGTACTTGCTTGTGCGGATAGTAGGCGATGAGGTATTGGGTGCGTAGATCGTCGCTGACCTGAGCGAAGGCTTTATCGAGGTTGCCGTTATCGGCGTAAAAGCTTTTGCCGCCGGTCTGCTCGGCGAGGGTGATGAGGGCGTGCTCGCCGCCAAGGTCGCGGCCGGCGCTGGCTTCAATGGGCACGTCGATGATGGAGTAGATCAGGACCTCGCCTCGAATGGCGTGTTCGAGCGCCTCGTCGTAGGTCGTGGACTTGACTGTGTCGCCGCCGTCGGAGACGAGGACCAGAACCTTGCGGTCGGGCTTGTGGGCGAGTTCGTCCGAGCCAAGGCGGATGGTGTCGTAGAGAGCGGTGGCTTCGCCGCCGTGGAGCGAGCTCAGGCCGCGGTCGAGCTGGGCAGATTTGTTGGTGAAGGCCACAAGCTGGTGCACGTTGGTGGAGAACTCGAAGAGGCTCATCTGGTCTTGCGGCCTGAGGATGGCGCGAACGAAACGCTTGCCTGCATCTTGTTCGAGAGCGCGATCCTTGTAGGTGCTGCCGCTGGTGTCGATGGCGAGGACGATGCTGAGAGGCTTTTCGGATTGGCGTTCGAAGATGGCGATGTCCTGCGGACGGCCGTCTTCGGCGATTTTGAAGTCGTCTTTGGTGAGGCCACCGACAATGGCGCCGTTCTTGTCGGTGACGTTGACCCAGAGATTGACAAGCTTGGTGTCGATGCGGAACGTGGGGCCATCCTGGGCTTTGGTGGCGATGGCAGGGACTAATGCGAGGATCAGCATCGCTCCGGTCTTGACGAGACTGGGACGGGGCATCCGGCACATGCGATCAGGAGCCATGAGTGGGATCCTCCGCATTCAGACCGATGCTTTCCGGGAAGGGCTCACCGTCAGACCAGACGGCGCCGTCGACGAAGGTCTCCTTCTTCCAGATGGGAACGGTTTTCTTGAGCGTGTCGATCAAGAAGCGCGAGGCTTCGTAGGCCTGAGCGCGGTGAGCGGAAGCAACGACGATGAGAACGCTGGTTTCGCCGACGGTGAGGCGGCCGAGACGGTGAACGATGGCGATGTGGCGGACGTGAAAGCGTGCGTGACCTTCGGCGGCAAGCTCACTCATCTGGCGCAGGGCCATCTCCTCGTAAGCCTCGTAGTCGAGGTGGAGCGTCTGGCGTCCGCGCGTGTTGTTGCGGACGATCCCATCGAAGACAACGACGGCGCCGTCTTCGCCTTCCTTCGCAGACGCGATCAGCCGGGGGGCATCGATGGGCTCGCGGGTCAGAGCGATGAGGAGCGCGTTGTCAGCGAGCAGGCCTCCGGAGACAGGCGGCAGCAGGCCAACCTCGTCTCCATCGCGAAGGATATGCGCGGGGCGGGCGTATTCGGCATTGACGCTGACAGCGATGCTGGCCCAGGTGTTGGCGGGGATCCCGGAGCCGCGGGCGGCGAGGTGGCCAAGAAGGCCTGCGACAGTGGCGCCCTCGGGAAGCTCCATCGTGGTGGAACCGAGCCAATCTTTCAGTACGCCGAAGGGGAGAATTTTGACCTGCATGCTCTGAGCAGAATACCGCCTGTTGGGGATTTAGACGCACCGGTCACGGATTTAGCGGGCCGAACCTGGCGCGTGTCTGATCCTTTAGTCCCCTTCCTTCAGCAGCGCCGCCGGATAGTCCAGGTCCTTCCAGGTATGCATGTCGAAGTCCTGCTCCTCCAAGTCCTTCTTCCGGTCCTCATCCAGCCTGGGCTCGGCAATCAGTTGCTCGTGCAGATCGAGGAACCGCGTCGATGTGCGCGCAAACTTTCCCGCCTTCAGCTCCCAGTGAACCTCGTATCCCCAGCCCGGCTCGCGAAGCATCGTCCTGGTCGGGGACATTCCAGGTCACCGACTCCACCGCCGTAATCTTCGAGCCCAGCAGGCAGGCAAACATCCGGTAGTAGTCCCCGGCCTCGATGTCCCACTCTTCGGTGACCGTGTGCGCACCGGCCTGCCAAAGCTGCAGGGTGTTGTACGTTTCGGTCTCCTGATTCTTCGGTGCGCGCGTCAGAGTCTTCACCAGCTTCCAGCGCTCTCCAAACCGCTCCGAATATCCCGGGTGAACCTTCGATACATTCACGCCGCAGGATCTCGCGAACCCCTCCAGCGAAGGCTCATTTTCGCGCGCTTTTACTTCGGCAAGATACCGGTCAAACGGGTTGCGCACGTCCGGCGCAGCGGAGCTGGTTGCTTTTGTGTTGGGTTTGGCGGCTTTTTGCGGCGCGGCGCCTGCAATAGCGCAGGCTGCGATCAGAGCAACGATCGCGAAAGTAAATTTCCAAAGTCCCCTGGGGCTCTTCCGCAGCATCCGACTCGTCATTCCCTCTCAAGTATAGCTATTCGGCCGAAGACACATTACGCGGCCACGCCTGTCATCCCTGTTGCGCGCCCACCGGCGTCAATTCGCTGAAGGCTGCTCAATGTGGTCGATGACGGGCAACCGAATCGGCCCCTTCGCCGGTTTCAGTTTCAGCCCAAGCTGCTCGCGCAATGCCTCAAGAAAAGTCGTCTTCTCCTCATTCTCAGCGGGGGCAGCCACGGGAATTGGCGCAGTGTGCGGCTCAGGCGTCCACTCCAATGTGAAATCGTATCGGCCGGTGAGCCCGGTTTCATCCACGATCGGCCGCCCCAGGCCTCCCACCTACGGCAGTGAGTCGGCCAGCAGAGCCATCGTGGTATCGCGCGAGCCGAGCTTCATCTTGCCGTTCGCCGAACCGTTCAGCATGTATGCGCCGCAAATCACCGGAAAGACATCTTTGTGGCTCGCAATCAGCTCAGGGGTTACGGGCTGTGGGTTTGCATCGCAGGCCGGACCCTGATCGTGCGGCCGAAGGTTTGGCCCCGTGGCGCCCGGCTTCGCAAGAACGAGTTCCAGCACCGGCACTGTCTGCGTTTCAAAGTGCATCGCCAGTTTGAATCGGTCCTCCAGCAGAGACCGCACCATCAGCCTCATCTGATCCTTGGTGGGATTCCCCGGTGCGCGCGCTTCGATGACGAAACTCTGGGTGCCCACCCACTTGGGCATGTGCGCCAGAAGAGCGGACTGCCGCTCCTCTGTCATCAGAATCTTGTACGCGAAGCCGATGTAGACCGGGAGCGGGAAATCGGCAAAGAAACGTCCGCCTGTGGGGGCATACGAATCATCCGGGCTCAATGCAAACAGCGGCGGCTGGAAATGGTCGGGCTCGCCAAGATGGATCGAAGCCACTTCAAACTCCATCTTGCCGCCCGCCGCCTTCTCCAAGTCCGCCTGCGGCAGCGAAGCGCCTTGTGCATGGGAGCAACGCGCCGCCAGCAGGCCGATCGAGATCAGCGCAAGTACAGCCGCGGTCCGGTAATTTCGCCCAGTCAATACTCGGCGCAGCGGTATGCCCATCTCCGCTCCTGATTGGCTCTTTTCTGATTCTCTGGTGGCTATTCGACCACGCCCGCATCCCGGGTTGGCCAGTACACAAACACGGCTTTCCCGTAAATCAGGTCCCGGTCTACCGGTCCAAACTCACGGCTGTCCGACGAAATGGAGCGATGATCGCCCATCATGAAGTACTCATCGTCGGGCACAGTCAGTTCCGGCATGCTCTTGGTGTCGCGAAACTCCTCAGGCACGTACGGCTCCTTTACCACCTTGCCGTTCAGGATCACCTGCCCGTGCTCGATGCGCAGCCGGTCGCCCGGCACCGCGATCACCCGCTTGATGTAGCTCTTCACCGGATCGCGCGGATAGTGAAACACCACCACGTCGCCGCGATGAATCAATGCGAAGTGGTAAACAAACTTGTTGATGAAGAGCCGGTCGTGATCCTCCAGCCGCGGCAGCATGCTTGTCCCTTCCACGCGCACCGGCTGGTACAGAAACATGATGATCAGCACCGACGCGGCGACGGAGATAAGCACGTCGCGCATCCACAGGCCAAGCCCATCTGATTTAGGAGCGGCAGGCTGATCGGGCGCAGGCGCGCCGGGCGTGACAACAGGCTGGGCAGACGGCTCGCCTGGCCTCCGATCGGCAGATTCTTGATTTGTATCCGTTGGCATTGATTCTTTCTTCTTCTAGATTACTCGCAACCCAGTCCTCCCGGAGGACACATAATGCGTGCACGCGTCGGCTTTTCCAGGGGCTTGGGTTGCTGGGCCGCCGGAACCAGCGCCGCCGCGTTCCCCGGCCCTCCTGCCAGGTTTAGATTCGAATCCTCTAGGATCAGCGGCCTCTGCAGCACCATCTCCACCTGGGTTCCCTCGGGAATATTCACATCCGCGCCGCGGGTGAACAGGCTTACCAGCGCCGCCGCGCCCAGGCCTCCCGCAATCCCCGCAATCCCGCCCGCCAGCGGATGTCCAGATCCCAGCCCGGCGATCGACCCTACGGTTCCTCCCGCCGGCACCGAGACCTTCGCCACCTCGCCCATGTTGCGCGTCTTGTCGGCCGACTGCTCGATCGTGCCCTCTTCGTTCACCTTCTGCTTGTTGGCTCCGGGCAGCCCATTCACCAGTCCTGGAATCTCCACCACCGAACCATTGGGAAAGATGATCGACGTGAAGTGCATGTCCAGTTGCGCCCGGCCTTTCACATGGCCTGCGCGCGCTACCCGGTCCACGGTTCCCTGCACATAAACGCCGGCCGGAATCATCACCCGGCTTCCCACGACCACTGGGAAGGTCGATGCCAGGTACACGCCATCTCCTGGCTTGGCGCTCTTGGTGTTCACTGCGCTGCGCAACTGGAGCAGAACTTTGGTCCCCGCCGGAACGGTATAAGTCTTCTTTTCCACAGCCGGCTGCACGGCGGGCTGAGAAGAAACAGGACTCTGCGCTGCAGCAGGCGCGGCAATCGAGACGTCCGGATCCGCCGCCGTCGCCGCCGGAGCAGGGTTCGGAACCGGCGCATCCGATTGCGCAAACACCGCAACCGGCGCCATCGCCAGCAGACTCAATAGCATGCCCGCCATTGCACCCCGGCTCGCAACGCTCATCCTCATCCTCCCGTCCTCGTCCCTGTTCCCTGTTTACTGGTCCCTGATTTGTAGACGAACTCCCCGGACCCAAGGATAGCCCCGTTCGCCGTTCGCGCCAGCAAAAATGCAAACATCACCGCGCAGGGCGGCCGTTTCGGGTTACGATTGCTGACATTATGGCTAGCGAAACGATGCCGCCCTCATTTGCCACGACCTCGCCCGCTGACCCAGCCGCCGCCTCGCCGTTCGCCGCCGCCCGCCGCGTGCTTCAAGATGCCATCGCCGCCCGAGCCTTCCCGGGATGCGCCTTCGGTGTCTTCGCCAACGGCCGCGCCGTTCTCGAGGAAGCCCTCGGCACTTTTACCTACGATCAACCGTCCCTGCCCGTCACCTCGCACACTCTTTTCGACGTCGCGAGCCTCACCAAGGTCGCCGCCACCACCATTGCCGCGATGCTCCTGCACCAGCACGGCCAGCTCGACCTTGATGCCCCGCTTGGGGATTTCCTTCCCGGGTTCATCATCGGCCGGCCCGTCGGCACCCAGGCCCGCCATGTCAAGGTGCGCCATCTGCTGGCCCACAACTCCGGCCTGCCCGGCTACGTGGAGTTCTTCAAGCACTCACTCCAACGCCACCGGCGTTCTTCGCGCCTGTCTCGAGTTGCCACTCGAATCCGCTCCCGGCGAGCGCGCCGAGTACTCCGATCCCGGCTTCATCCTCCTCGGCAAGGCCCTCGAAGTCATCCTGCGCGAGCCCCTCTGTGCCGTTCCTGCATCGCGAGGTCTTACCACCCTCTGGGCATGCATCACACCCGCTTCACCCCGGGCATGGCGCAGCGCCTCGCCATTCCGCCCACTGAAGACGACACGGCCCTCCGCCACCGCGTCATCCAGGGCGAGGTGCAGGACGAGAACGCCTACCTGCTCGGCGGCGCCGCCGGACACGCCGGCCTCTTCTCCAATGTCCACGACCTGCTCCGCCTCTCCGAGACCATCCTTGCCTCGGCCGGCCACCCCATCGCGCCCGGCCATCGCAAGCTCTTCGATCCCGCCACGGTGGAGCTCTTCGCCACGCGCCAGGAGCCCGCGGGAACCACCCGCGCCCTTGGCTGGGATACCCCCTCGGCCAGCGGCTCTTCCTCCGGCAGCCACTTCTCGCCCCACTCCATCGGCCACCTCGGCTACAGCGGCTGCTCTCTTTGGATCGACCTGGACGAAGGGGTTGCCATCGTCCTGCTCACCAACCGCACCTGGCCCGACCGCCAGAATCAGCAGATCAAGCAGGTTCGGCCCGCTTTCCACGACGCCATCCGCGAAGCGCTGTAACAGAGGTCAGCAGGTTAGAGATCAGAGATCAGAACAGCAAAGCCCGGGCCTGATCTGCTGACCCCTGTTCCCTGATAAATCGCTTTGGCTGTTACGCGTCGATTACTGATATCCAGTTGCCCTGTTTCCGGCTACAATGCTAAATAGGGACCAATTTGATGTCTTCGACAACTTCGACGCAGCCAAACGCTGCTGCCCCCAATAAGGAGGCGGCCAAAAAAGACCAGGCGTCGCTGCTCCAACACCTCACCACCGAGAGTCAGAACGAAGCCTCCCAGGGCTTCGACACCAAATCCGCTCTCGAGATCGCCCGCATCATCAACCACGAAGACAGCCAAGGTCGCCGCCGCCGTCAAAAAAGCCCTACCCGAAATTGCCGAGGTCATCGACCAGGTCGCCCGCAGCCTTCGAGACGGCGGGCGTCTCATTTATATCGGAGCCGGGTCCAGCGGCCGCATCGCCGCCCTCGACGCCTCCGAGTGTCCCCCCACCTACTCCACCGCCCCCGGACAGGTCCAATACATCATGGCCGGCGGCCCCAAGGCCCTGGCCTCCGCCGTTGAAGTCAATGAAGACTCCGAGGAACTCGGCCAGCGCGACATTGCCCGCCGCCGCCCCACCCGCAAAGACGTCGTGGTCGGCGTCTCCGCTTCCGGCCGCACCCCGTACGTGGTCGCCGCCATCGCCTACGCCCGCGCCCGTGGCGCCTTCACCGCCGCCGTTACCTGCAATCACGGCTCGCCCATCGCCGAAGCCGCCGACATCGCCATCGTTGCCGAAGTCGGCCCCGAAGTCATCTCCGGTTCCACCCGCATGAAGGCCGCCAGCGCCCAGAAGATGATCCTCAACATGATCACCACCGGCGCCATGACCCGCCTGGGCTATGTGTACGAAAACCTGATGGTCAACGTGCACATGCAGAACTCCAAGCTGGTCGAGCGCGGCATCCGCATCCTGATGAAGGCCTGCAACATCGACCGCGACCACCGCCGTCGACACCATCAAGAGCGCCGGCCGCAGCGTCCCCGTAGCGCTGGTCATGCTCAAGGCCAAAGTCGACAAGCCCGAAGCCGTCCGCCGCCTCGCCAAATCCGACGGCAACGTCCGCCTCGCCATCGAAGACAACGTCCTCGAACTCTAGTTCACCTGAGCAGTAGCACCGGTCGCCAGGTTGGCTGTCGTGCAGGCCGCAGGCCGATTCCGGTCCGCGAATCACTTCAGAACGGCAGCGCCAGCAAATCCGGCTCCGCCCATGTTCGCCGCGCCTCGACACTGAACAGCCTCTCTCGCGACCAATAAGCGAACACCCAATCCGACCGCCCCAGCCGCGACGCCATCAGCTCATTGCACACCGCATACAGCGGCATCTCCGCACGCTCCGCGCGAAAGGCCCTCGCCGCGCGCAGCGACGCCTGTGTAATCGTCTCGTGATACCCGCTCGTGTCAGTGTTGGCCGTTCCCGTAGTCTCGTTGTAGGCACGAATCAGCCCCGGCAGCACCATTCCCGCCTCGCCCAGCGCACCCGTCTCCATTAGCCACAACGCCGCCGCAAAGTGCGCCCGATGCGTCCACTCCGTTTTGGGAAGCGTCCGCGCCACTAACCCGCGCCCAATGGCCACTACTTCCTCATCCGACACAAACGGAACCACGCCGTGCCCCCTCCCCACATAATGGCAGACACCCGCACCCTGCCCCTCCTGTCCTCCTGGTTCCCGGCGCCCAGGCCCCAGACCCTGTCTTCACTCCCCCGCAACTACGCTCCCCATTTCGCGTCTGACTGAACATCCGGCTTGCAAGATGGCCGGAAGGGAGAATAGATCCACTATGCTTAAACTGAAGGCAACACTCGTGTTAACCGCGCTTCTGTCCACCGGCATGCTGAGGTCGCAGGAGCCCGCAACCCCCAGCTCGAACGACACCCAGATCAACCAGACCGCTCCCCGGGGAGCCGAGGACCACGGTCGCCAGGCCATGAACCCCAACCGGCAGGCCAAGCACCTGGCCAAGGAGCTCAATCTTTCGCAGGACCAGGTGGCGCAGATCAAGCCCATCCTCGCCGATCGCGACCAGCAGATGCAGAGCCTCCGCGGCGATACCAGCCTCGCCCCGCAGGATCGCCGCGAAAAGATGCGCGGCATCATGCAGGACAGCAAGTCGAAGATCGAAGCGGTCCTCAACGACAGCCAGAAGCAGCAGTTTGAGCAGATGCTGGCCAACCGCCGCGCCCACCACAAGGGCGGCGCAGCCCCCTCCGGCCAGCCTTCCTAAGTTTGCAACACCCCACGCTCGGGGTGCGGTACACCCTGAAAACGCGCAGTTTTGCGTTTTCAGGGTGGAAGACGCCGCGGCGTTGCCGTGGTGGAACTTCAGGCCTTGCTCCAAAGCAAACCCGCCTTTAGCTTCGAGCAGCTAAAATCCCTCATTAGGGTCGATTCCCGCTGAGGCCACCTTCATGCGTCATCCGAAACTTCTGCTTCTTCTTGCGCTTCTCTCCACCGGCATCCTTCGGGCCCAAGCCCCTGCCCAGTCCAGCCCAACACGTACACCCGACATGGCGCAACCGCTTCCGGTACCCGGTGGCGGGGCTGGTCTCGGACCGGGCGGAATCCCAAAGCCCGAAGACCAGCACACCCCTACGCTCGAGGAGAGCCGCCAGAAATCCAAGGAACAGGGCGAACAGATGGCCGACCTGCAGGCCCGGCGGCTGTCCCAGCAACTAAGCCTTGACCTCGCTCAGACCAACCGGGTCCGCCGCATCTTCATCGAGCGGGAGGACCAGCTGCGCAAGGCGGTTGCGCCCGAGACCTTAGGCAGTGATCAGCACCCGCTGACGGTGGAGGAACGGCAGTCGAAGGTCAAGGAGATCAAGGATGAGGCGCTCCGCAAGTTGCAAGCCGTGCTGACGCCGACCCAGAAGCAGCAGTTCGATACCATGATGGCGCACGGCAACGCCGAGCGCGCGCGCCGCGCGGGACTTGCACGGCGCGCAGCTTCGCGCGCACCGAACGGGGCTGGACCTGATCCCGCAGAGAATCCGGAAACGCCCGCCCCCGCAGCTCCGGCGACGAATCCCGCTCCCGCCACGCCTCCGCAATCGAATCAATAGCCAGGCGGGATCAGTTGCCAGGGGTCAGTGATCAGAAGATTGTGTCGACGCGTCTGACGACGCCTTCCGAGGCAAGAGCGAAAAAATCACGGTCGGCAGAGAGGCTGGCTCACGCGAAGGCTTCTTCTGCCACGCCTGACGGGACGTGGCTGACGCGGGCAATCCTGGCGCCGACGCCGCGGAGCTTCTCTTCGATGCGCTCGTAACCGCGGTCCATGTGGTAGACACGGTCGAGCACGCTCTGGCCGTCAGCAACCAGCGCGGCGAGCACCAGGCTTGCCGAGGCGCGAAGGTCGGAGCACATCACGCTGGCGGCGCTCAAGGCCGTCTTGCCGCGGACTGTGGCGACGCGGCCGTCGACCTTGATGTTGGCGCCCATGCGGACCAACTCCTGAACGTGCATGAAGCGGTTTTCGAAGATGTTCTCCTTGACCATGCTGACGCCCTCGGCCTGAGTGGCCAGGGCCATGTACTGGGCCTGCATGTCGGTGGGGAATCCGGGGTATTCCTCGGTGGAAACGTCGGCAGCCTTGAGCTGGCCCTCGGCCTGGACGCGGACAGCGTCGGGGCGGAGGATGTCGACGCGCGCGCCGGTCTCCTGGAGTTTGCTGATGACGGCGCCCAGATGGCGCGGATTGCATCCGGCAACGGTGAGGTCGCCCCCTGTGAGGGCTCCGGCGATGAGGAAGGTTCCGGCCTCAATGCGGTCGGGGCAGATGCGGTAGCGCGCGCCTTTGAGCCGGGTGACGCCGCGGACCTTGATGGTGGGAGTGCCTGCACCTTCGATTTTGGCGCCCATGGCGGTGAGCAGGGCGGCGAGGTCGACGACTTCCGGTTCGCGGGCGCAGTTTTCCATGATCGTTTCGCCATCGGCGAGGACCGCGGCCATGAGCAGGTCTTCGGTGCCGGTGACGGTGATCTTGTCGAAGACGATGTGGGCGCCCTGGAGGCGCTCGGCGCGGGCCTCGATGTATCCGTGCTCCTGGGTGATGGCGGCGCCCATCTTTTCGAGGCCTTTGAGGTGGAGGTCGATGGGGCGGCCGCCGATGGCGCATCCGCCGGGCATGGCGACGCGGGCCAGGCCGGTGCGCGCAACGAGCGGACCGAGGACGAGCGAGCTGGCGCGCATGGTTTTGACGATTTCGTACTTGGCCACCGGGTCGCTGAGGGTGGAGCAGCAGATGCGGGTAGTGCGGTTGGTTCCGTCGTCGATGATTTCGACCTCTGCGCCCATGGAGGCGAGCAGGCGGCGCTCGGTGTCGATGTCGCGGACGTGTGGAATGTTTTCGAGGACGATTTCGTCTTCGGTCAGGATGGCGGCAGCCATGCAGGGCAGCGCCGCGTTCTTGGCTCCCGAGACGCGAATTGTGCCCACCAGCGGGTTGCCGCCGGTGACGAGAAACTTGTCCATGCGTTCTCCGTTTCCAGTGTAAAGCGAAAGCGTGGAGGGCGCGCCGTCCCTACAGGACTCCGGACACAGGACGATCTTTAGAGCTTTGAGAGGCAGCTTTTCAGCGCCAGCTGACGGCCAGGTGCCAGCGGAGGCGGTGGTGGGCGGTTTTGCGGAGGACGCGCTCGTATTCGCGGAGTTCGGAAAGGGCTGCGGCGGTTTCAGAGCCCAGTGCGGCGGGAGCGGTTTCGAGGAAGTCGATGAGGGCACAGATGGTGACGAGGCCGGCCACGGGCTCGAACCATTGCGGCTTGGGAAGATGGCTGGCCCAGTCGGGATTGCCGGCTCCCTGCTCGAGGAGCAACGCCATGGAGTTTTCGTCGGCGGAGAAGAATTCGAGGAGCGGGCTGACGCGGAGCCGCTCGGCGAGGCGCTCAAGGGCGTCCTCATTGCGGGCCAGGGCATGGCCGTTGACAAAGATATCGAAGCCGGGGTCGTCCCCTTCGACAACTATGTAGAGGCTGGCTGCCATCGAAGGTAGTGTTTCATTGCCGGCATTGCATGGCCAGCAAAAAGCGTCAAACAGTTATCCCGCAAGCCAACCCGAAAGCAGCTTTCAGCTCTTGGATTTCCGCTAGCACCGGAACGGCTTTGGTGCAGATACGGCCGGGTCTAAAATCCCCGACTTGTTTCGCGACAGAGCAGTTCAGCGGAATGCAAGCAGAGGCGAAAGCTGGGGATGACATGCGCGAAGACAGTCTGGCAAGGAAGAAAGTGTCTGCTTCGTGTTACAGAAGAGTATCTAAAAGTTTCGTTTGCGCGATGGGAAAGGGACCTATAATTAGTGATCACATAATAAGTTGCGTTTCTCAGGAATTGTCGCAGAGGTGTGCGGGTGGATTGGAGTAAGCTCCCAGACGTAATTGCGGTGGGGCTGCTGGCGTGGGCGTTTGCTTCGGTGGCACGGAGGAGCTACGCTCCCGTGTCGGCGCACTGGATGACGGGCTGGGTCCTGATCGTCTTTCATTTTCTTGCGATGATGTTTACCGGCGGCACGGGAGCGGTGAGCCAGATTGCCGACACGGTGGCGGTGTTGTCGCTGGCGCTGGGGGGTCTGTTTTTTACGCGGGCATCGGTGCCGTACAAAGCCGAGTACTCGAGCAGGCTGATGCTGTGGGTATTGCTGGCGGGGTACACGGTGTTCCTGACTGCGCTGATGCTGAATGCGCCGGGATGGGTGTTGCGCGCAGCGGCGATCCTGCTGGGACTGGGGCCGCTGGCCCTGACCATTACCTATGTGCGGCGGTTCAGTCATCCACTGCGGTGGTTCACGGCGGGCCTGACGGCGGCGCTCAGCGTCTTGCTGCTGGTGGTGCAGAGCTGGCCGAACGGCACCGATCTGGCGCTGAATGCGACGCTGTTTGTGGTGTACCTGAGCTGCGCCGTTCATTTTTTATACATGTATCGCAGACCCACAGCGGGAGCGTTGATCAGCACCATCGGTTTCTTTGGGTGGGCGTCTGTGTTTGTGGTGGGGCCGATGCTGATGGCGCGCTACCCTGCGGCACAGATTGAAAGCGAAGTGTGGAACCTGCCGAAGTACGTGGTGGCAGTGGGGATGATCCTGCTGCTGCTGGAAGACCAGGTGGCGCACTCCAAGCATCTGGCGCTGCACGACGACCTGACCGGGCTGCCGAACCGGCGGCTGTTCCAGGATCGGCTGGCGAGCGCGGTGGAGCGGGCGCGGCGGACGCGTACGCAGACGGCGCTGCTGATGGTGGACCTGGACCACTTCAAGCAGGTGAACGATTCGTTGGGCCATCATGCGGGAGACCAGCTGCTGCAGAATGTGGCGCGGCTTTTCAGCACGCGGGTGCGGCGGTCGGACACGGTGGCGCGCACCGGCGGCGACGAATTCGCGGTGATTCTGGAGTCGCCGATCAGCCGCGAAGAGGCGACGCGTGTGGGCGAAAACCTGCTGAAGCTGCTGAATGAGCCGGTAGAGTTGAAAAGCCGCATGATCCGCGTGGGTGGAAGCCTGGGCGTAGCGGTGTTTCCGGAGGATGCCGGGGACATGGAGACGCTGTGCATTACGGCGGACCTGCGCATGTATGAGAACAAGCGGGGGAATTCGCGTGAAGGCGATGAGGCGATGCGCTGCGATAGTTGCGAACAGTTGCTGAAGGTGGAGCGGCGGAATGAATTAGGGATGGTGCACTGAGGTAATTATCAGGTGGAATGGAAGGAGGCCCGGACTTGATCCGGGCATTGGTGTTTTTGGGGGAAGATGAGGGACACCTTCCGGTGCATAAGCGGCTTGCCCTGAGCGGAAGTCGTGGAGTAGAGTCGCTTGCGCATTCGAAATTTTTTCCAAGAGGAGGCGCGGCGGTATGGGCAACAGGCGATGGCTCTCTGTGCTGGTGTGCGGTGCAGCGCTGGGAATGACGGTTCAGGCGCAGTCTCCCGCGGAAGCGAGCAAGCCGGCGGCAAGCACCAGCGATACCGAGCAACTGACGCCGGGAGGCGCGAAGTTCAGGGTGCCGGCGGGCTGGACAGTCGCGGCCGACAAGAACATGGTGACGCTGACGCCGGCCGAGACGGATACGCACGTGGTGATCTTCGATGCCCAAGCGGCCAATGCCAAGGCGGCGGTAGCAGCAGCGTGGGCCGCATACAAGCCGGGAGCGAATCGGCCGATCAAACTGGTGACCCCGCAACCGGGCCGTGAAGGATGGGACGAGCGCCAGGTCTTCAACTACGAGACATCGCCAAATGAACGCGCGGTGGTGGTGGCCATCGCCGAACGCGCGGGCAAGACGTGGACGGTGTTGATCCTCGATGGCACCGAACCCACAGTCGAAAAACGGAATGCGCCGATCGGCGTGATCTTCGAGAGCCTGCGTCCCAAGGGTTACAACCGGGAGTCGTTTGCGGGCAAAACGCCGCATCCCCTCGACGCGGCGCGGATCGAGCAGTTGAAGGCCTTCACGCAGGCTTCAATGGTGAAGCTCGGAGTGCCAGGTGCGGGGCTGGCCATTATCGATGACGGAAAGGTGGTGTGGGAGGGAGGATTGGGCGTCAAAGAGTTGGGCAAGCCTGATCCTGTCGACGCAGACACGCTGTTCATGGCTGCTTCCAATACGAAAGGCATGACGACGCTTCTGCTGGCGCGGTTGGCGGATGAAGGCAAGCTCAAATGGGATCAACCGGTAACGGAACTGTATCCGAAGTTTCGACTAGGCAACGACGAGACCACCAGGCAGGTGTTGGTGAAACATCTGATCTGCGCGTGCACGGGAATGCCGCGCCAGGACATGGAGTGGCTGTTCAACTTCAAGAATTCGACCCCGGAGACTGTCTTCTCGCTTCTTGCCCACTCCCAGCCCACCAGCAAGTTCGGAGAAGTGTTTCAGTACTCAAACATGATGGCCGCAGGAGCAGGCTATGTAGGAGCCCATCTTGAGTATCCCGACCTGGAATTGGGAGCTGCGTATGACAAAGCCATGCAGGCGAAGATATTCGATCCTCTCGGAATGACTTCTTCCACGTTTGACTACGGCAAGGCGCTGGCTGGCAATCACGCAAGCCCGCATGGGGACGACGTCGACGGCAAACCGGCCGTGGCTAGTATTGCATTCGACTACTCGATCTATCCGGCCCGGCCAGCGGGCGGACTGTGGACCTCGGCCCACGACCTGGCCCGCTATGTGGTGGATGAGATCAATCTGGGCAAACTTCCGGATGGGACGCAGCTTGTCTCGCAGGAGAACCTGCTCATGCGGCGCCGTTCGCAGGTTGCCCTGGGAGAAGACTCCTGGTATGGCATGGGTCTTGAGGGCGACAAACACTATGGTGTGCCGGTGATCAGCCATGGCGGCAGCATGGCCGGATACAAGAGCGACTTTTTCTTTCTGCCCGAAACTCGCGAGGGGATCGTAATCCTAACTAATGCCGACGTTGGGGGCATGATCAACGGCGCGCTGAGCAGACGGCTGCTCGAAATTCTGTTCGACGGCAAGCCTGAAGCTGAAGCAGACCTGGCGGCGAGCGCGGCGAGGTATAAGGCAGGCCTGGCTCAGGAGCGGACGCGCCTGGTGGTGCCCGCCGATCCTGCAATCGTGAGCAAGCTCGCAGCCCACTATGTCAGCAAGGAGCTGGGAAACATCGACGTAGGCAGAGCGCCAACTACAGTGTTTGATTTTGGCGACTGGAAGAGCGCAGTGGCTTCGCGCAAGAACGACGACGGCACCATCTCCCTGGTGACCATTGACCCGACGAACGACGGGTTCGAGTTTGTCATGGGAGAAAAAGGCGGGAAACGAATACTGACGATGCGCGATGCTCAGCATGAATATGTCTTCAGCGAGCAATGAGAAGAACAGGAATTGGATGTTGAAACCGCCCGCTTCATTGACAGAAGCACCTACTAAGAAGGCCCGGACTTGGTCCGGGCCTTCTGTTTGGAATATGTGCTGGTGCTTAAGGAGTCCCAAGTCCCAACTACCGGAACCTGGAGCACCCACTAGCTGTGGTGGCCACCGCCACCGCCGCCGGGACGGCCGCCGCCGCCACCGGGCCGACCACCGCGACGGCGACGCCGACGACGGTTGTTGTCGCCGCCGGCTCCGCCACCAGCCGGGGGACGTCCAGTGCCGCCGGCAGGGGCAGCGCCGACTGCTACCGGAGCGCCTTCGATGCGGTTGAAGTTGGGCTCGTTCTCCTCGTCGAACTCCTCGCCCTCGCCTTCTTCCTCGAAGTCGTCGCCGCCTTCGATGAGGATGGTGCTCTGATTGGAGCGGGGCTGGCGCTCGTCGAACTCGCTGACGGGGCGCTGCGGGCGGGGAGGCGGAGGCGCAGACGGCTCAGCTTCGCCTTCGGCGGGCTGAGCCTGCTGCGGACTGGCCGCGGCCAGCTTGGCCTTCTGTTCCTTGATGAGGGCCTTGCGGCTGAGCTTGATGCGGTTGCCTTCGATGGCGAGAACCTTGACCATGACCTGATCGCCTTCGCGCAACTCGTCCTTCACTTCCTTCACGCGGTGTTCGGCGATCTCGGAGATGTGGAGGAGGCCGTCGGTGCCGGGGAAAAGCTCAACGAATGCGCCGAACTCGGCGAGGCGGACAACCTTGCCCAGGTAGATCTTTGCCGATTTCGGGCACGGCGGTGATGTCGCTGATCATTGCGAGCGCCTTCTTGAGGCCGTCGGCATCGCTCGAGGCTACAGAGACGCGGCCGGTGTCGTCGACGTCGATCTTGGCGCCGGTCTGCTCGATGATGCCGCGGATGGTTGCGCCGCCCTTGCCGATGAGGTCGCGGATCTTGTCGGTGGGAATCATCACCGTCTCGATGCGCGGAGCGTACTTGGAGCGCTCGGTGCGAGGACCGCTGAGGACGGCATCCATCTTGTCGAGGAGGAAGAGGCGTCCGCGTCGGGCCTGCTCCATGGCCTGCTCGAGGATCTGGCGCGTGAGGCCGCCGATCTTGATGTCCATCTGGAGGGCGGTGATGCCGTTGCGGGTTCCGGCTACCTTGAAGTCCATATCGCCGTAGTGGTCTTCGGCTCCGGCGATGTCGGTGAGGATGGCGTAGTCATCGCCTTCCTTGACGAGGCCCATGGCCACGCCCGCTACGGCGCCCTTGAGCTGGATGCCGGAGTCGTAGAGGGCTAGCTAGGCGCCGCAGACCGAGGCCATCGACGAGGATCCGTTGGACTCGAGAATGTCGGAGACGATGCGCATGGAGTAAGGCGATTCGTCGGCGCTGGGGAGGACGGCCGAGATGGCACGTTCCGCGAGTGCTCCGTGGCCCATTTCGCGACGTCCGACACCGGTCATACGTCCTGTTTCGCCAACGCTGAACGGCGGGAAGTTGTAGTGGAGCATGAAGTTTTTCTTCTGCTCACCTTCATAGCACTCAAGGCGCTGTCCGTCATCGGCAGTGCCGAGGGTGGCGGTGACCAAGGCCTGGGTTTCGCCGCGGGTGAACAGGGCGGAGCCGTGGGTGCGAGGCAGAACGCCGGTCTCGATGCTGATGGCGCGAATCTCGTCGAAGGCGCGGCGGTCTGGCCTGATCCGATCCTTGGTGACCTGCTCGCGGAAGATGCGCTCGCGAAGAAGCTCATAGTAAGTGGAAAGCTTCTTCTTCAGCCCGGTGGGATCGTCAGCAGGAATTTCCGCCGCGGCTTCGTCCTTGATCTTTTTCACGAGTGCGTAGCTCTCGATCTTGTCGTGAGCCTTGGTGTCGAGTGCGTCCTTGAGCTTGTCGCCGAACTTCGATTTGAGCTCGTTGTAGTAATCCTCGTCGATCACCGGAGCGGTGAAAGCGCGCTTGGTCTTGCCGGCCTTGGAGACAAGGTCTTCAATGGCCGCGACGATCTTTTTGATCTCGGCGTGGCCGAACTCGATGGCCTCGATGACTGCCTCTTCGGTCTCCTGCTTGGCGCCGGCTTCAATCATCACGATGCCGTCCTTGTGGCCGACGACCATGATGTTGAGGGTGCTTTCGGCGCGCTCGGAGTAGGTGGGATTGATGACGAACTGGCCGTTGACGCGGCCCACGCGGACGGCGCCCACAGTCGCGCTGAACGGAACGTCGGAGAGGGCCAGGGCGCAGGCTGCGGCGTTGATGCCGACAACATCGGGATCATTTTCCTTGTCGGCCGAAAAGACCAGGGCAATGACCTGGGTCTCGTTGCGGAAACCGTCAGGGAAGAGCGGGCGGATGGGGCGATCGATCTGGCGCGAAGTGAGGATCTCTTTCTCGCTGGGCCGGCCTTCGCGCTTGATGAAGCCGCCGGGTATGCGTCCACCGGCGTAGGTGTACTCGCGATAGTCGACCGTAAGGGGGAAGAAGTCGATGCCTTCGCGGGGTTCGGGGGAGGCGACTGCGGTGGCGAGCACCACGGTTTCGCCGGTGGTGACCAGGGCAGCGCCGGAAGCTTGCTTGGCCATGCGCCCGGTCTCAAAAACCAGGCGTTTGCCGCCGGCAAGCTCGACGGATACTTCATGCTTCGTCGACATAGAGTCCTCTTTTCGTTTTTTCGCTTGGGAAATCTGGGAGGGTGCGCCGCGGAAGGGTGCGGTCAGCGAGGATGCGGGCGACAGAGATGCCAGCCCGCGAACCGTGCAGCGGGGACCGATGAGGGCACTTCGGTTCGCCACGGCGTAGAGACGCGCGAGGCGACAGGTGTGCCGAGGTCCCGGCTGGGTTTTAAATTCGCCAGGTACACCACGGCCCCGTGCCGTGGTAATAACAGGGGCCGTGACCAATGAGCGGTCTGGGCGCTTCCGAATCAAAGATGAGCTTTCTGTTTTGTTCTCGCTACTTGCGGATACCCAGCTTGCCGATCACGTCGCGGTAGCGGTCAGTGTCGTGCGTTTTGAGGTAGTCCAGCAGGCGGCGGCGCTTGCTGACCAGCATGAGCAGGCCACGGCGAGAAGCGTGATCCTTTTTGTGGGTCTTGAAATGCTCGGTCAGCTCGCCAATCCGTTCACTCAGAATCGCGATCTGGACTTCAGGGGAGCCGGTATCGGATTCATGGGTACGGAAGCGTTGAATCAGGTCAGTTTTCTTAGCAGTCGCCAGCACGGCGTGTGTTACTCCTCTTGCGTTCTCAGTCCACTCTCAAGTGTCTGAATTGAGACTAACAGAAATGGGGGGTTAGCGCGAGGGTGGAGGGTGGAGGGAAGGGGTACCGGCAATTGGCGGATGGGGCCCAAATGCGGACCGGCCGCAACCGGGCTGGACCTGTGCCGTTTGCCCCTTCGGCTGTCAAATCCAAACGTCGTTGGCTGCGGTACGAGCGCCGGTCTCCTCGTCTCCGGTGTTGCGGACCCCCCGGGGCTCGATGAGCAGGAGCTTCACTTCCCTTTCGGCACAGGGTTTGTGCTCCACGCCTTTGGGGACAACGTAGAGTTCCCCGGGATTGAGCGTAACCGCGCCATCGCGTAAGTCAATGCGGAGTGAGCCTTCCAGGACGAGGAAAGCCTCGTCGGTGTCGGCGTGGCTGTGCCAGACAAAATCGCCTTCAAGACGAACGATCTTGAACTGGTAGTCGTTCATCTCGGCGATGACTTTGGGCTGCCACTGCTCGGTGAATAGGCCGAACTTCCGGGCGAAGTTGATGGGTTGCGGCATGAATTCCTCGCTTCAAGCAGTGCCAAAACTCGTGGTCTGCCACGTTATTCCCCGCGCGCGCCTCCAAAAGGACGCGTCGAAACCGCCGAACTTGCAGTTGCTCCGCCGACTGCGCCAGATTAGCATTTGTTCGAGTTCTGAGTAGAGGCCTGTTCCGTTCTATGGTCGCTTTTTCCCCGGAAAACGATGAAGATTGGACGCGCGACCGGGAGCTTCCTTTGACGGCGACGCAGCGGCCCAAAGCACCGATGGGAAGATGGATTCGTTCTCTTACATGCCTTGTGTTGACTCTGGGTTCCGTTGCGTTTGCGCAAGCGCCTCAGGCGCCGTCGCCGATCCGCTTTCAAGACATTTCCCGACAAGCTGGTCTAAACGCCGCCCCGACTGCTCCCCTTGAGAAAAAGTATCTCGTTGAGATGATGGGCGGTGGCGTTGCCCTGTTCGACTGCGACAATGACGGCAGGCTCGACATTCTGTCTGTCGTCGACTCCAGCCCCGACCGGTACCTCAAGGGCGGTGACCTGATGGTGACGCTCTACCGTCAGGATTCCCCGCTTCACTTCACCGACATCACGGTGAAGTCCGGGCTGACCACTCGCGGCTGGGGCATGGGAATCGCCGTTGGCGACTACGACAACGACGGACTGCCCGACATCTATGTCACCGGCTACGGCCATAACGTTCTCTACCGCAATCTGGGCGGCTGCAAATTTCAGGATGTCACCCAGCAGGCGCATGTGGAGGGCGGCGGGTTCTCGGTGGGCGCAGCCTGGGCCGATTACGACCGCGATGGCCACATCGATCTGTTCGTCTCCCGTTATGTCGACAGCGATATCAAGAATCCGCCCGGACCAGGCTCGAAACGGTTCGGGTATCGCGGCCTCCCTATCGAGATTCCCAATGCCCGAGTCGGGCAAACCGATTTCCTCTTTCACAACCGCGGCGACGGCACATTCGAGGAGGTTGCGGCCAAGGCGGGTGTCGATAACCCCCGGAAGGAACTAGGAATGGGGGTCGTCTGGGCCGACTACAACAACGACGGCTGGCCCGATCTTTTTGTGACGAACGACATGGGCCCCAACTTCTTTTACAGAAACAAGCACGACGGCACATTTGAGGACCTGGGCCTGTCTTCGGCTGTCACGGTGGGCGAGGCCGGCGAGTATCAAGGGAATATGGCCGCCGATTTTGCCGATATCGATCACAGCGGTGCTCTCGGCCTTGTCATCGCGCGTTACGCGTACCAGCCTCTCAGCCTCTATAAGAATGAGTTGGCCTCGGGATGGTTCACCGACGAAACCTCCGTCCTCGGCAACGTCGATAGAGATCAGACACGGTGGGGCGTTGGAATGGCCGACTTCGACAACGATGGCTGGAACGACATCCTTGTCTCCAATGGGAACTTCAGTCCACTCATCGACGCGCTGCCCACGGACCCCCGTTACGTGGAACCGCTGCTCCTGTTGCGCGCCAGTGGAAACCTGACCTACGCCGAGGCATCGGACACCTCAGGGTTGAACCAGGGACCGCTGCAATCCCGGCGTGGGACTGCTTTTGGCGACGTCGACAACGACGGAAATGTCGATGTGGTGGTATATAACGTCGGCGCTCCGCCCTCCCTCTTCCTCAACAAGACCCGGAACGCCAATCACCGCGTGCTATTCCGCCTGGTGGGAAGTCGCAGCAACAAGGCTGCCATCGGCGCGCGTGTCATCGTCACAACTGAGTCCGCGACCGGCGCCACGAATCGATTAGACGAGGTCCGCGGCGGCGGCAGCTATCTCTCCAGCAACGATCAGCGCATCCACTTCGGACTCGGCAGCGCAATACTCATGACCCACGTTCAGGTGCGCTGGCCAAGCGGCCTGATCGAGGATCTGAAAGATGTGCCCGCGGACGCCATATATACGCTGGTGGAAGGTCTGGGCATCAAGGAAACAGTAAAGCTGCCCGCGCCGGCCCCGTAGCATCCGGTTCTATTCAGTGCCGCCAATGTCGGCTTCCGGGCCGACCCAGTAGTTGGCGCGGGCAGTCACCCGAGCATCGTAGTCCTGGGCTAGGCGGACGTGGATCGAGTGCAGGCCCGGCGTCGCATCCGTGGGGCTGAAGGTGAGCAGGTACCGGTTGCGGGCATGCTTGGCAGCGTCTTCGACGCGCTGTTGAAATTTCCTATCGGTGACGAAGGTGGTGTATTCGCCGCCCGACATGGTGGCGATCTCCTTGGAGACGTTTTTCTTGATCGCCTGAATGAGCGAGACGAGGGCTCCCACCATGTTGAGGGTGCGGTTCTCGCCATTGTCTTTGACGTCGTGGAGGAACTCGGCAGTGAAGGGCGAGAAGGAGACCGTGAGGACAAGCACGTCGGACTGGCCGATTTTGCGGATGAGGCCGGTTATTTTGGTATGCCTGCTGCCGTGGTCGCGGGCCTCGCTGATGAGGAGCAGGACGCGGCGGAAGGACTTGGGCTGGGTCTCGAGGAGGTCGACGGCATAATTCACCGTATCGAGAATGGCGTCGCCTCCGTCGCCGGGCTCCATGGTTTTGAGGGCCTGCCCGATGTCCTCCGTGACGTGGGTGTAGTCGTGGATGAGATGCGGCTCGGAATCGAATCCGACCAGCGCGGCCTGGCTGCGAGGATTGGAGAGAAAGCTGTCGAGGAGCGGGCCGAGGTGGGCGAACTTTTCGAATTCGAGAGCGCTCATGCGCCCCTGCTCCACGGCGATCACAAGCGCGACGGGGGCCGTGTCCATCTCTTCCTGAACGCGCAGCTTTTGCGGAACGCCGTTGTCAAGGAGAACGAAGTCGTCCGGCTTGAGGCCGTAGAGGATTTCGCCGTTGTGGCCCTCGACGAGGGTGGGCACCAGTACCTCCTGGGTCGTAACGCGGAGGGTAGGCTCGTTGGGATTGGAGCCGGGCAGCGGCTGGGGCGGCTCGGGCGGGGGACCTTGCTGCTGCGCCACGGCGATTGTGGCGGTCAAAAACACTGCCGCGGCACAGCGAACGAAAAAAGATGCCGAATACATTCCCAGATTGGCTCCCGAAATCATGATAGCGAGCGGTAGGGGTGGGACGCTGGCGGAGGGCTGACGTCACCGGGGGTGCGGAACTGGTTGTCGCGGGGCTTCGTATCCTGCTTTGTAGCTTTGGAGGTTGTTCATGTACTTTCGCACTGCCGCTGCTTCCCTTCTTGCTTTTGGGTCTCTGGCAGCACTGGTTCTGTCCGGTCCTCGGGCTCATGCGCAAAATTCCGGGTTCGAATTGCACGCCAACGGAGACGTCACCGCAAAGGAAGTTGGCTTGCCGGTATATCCGGGCTCGAAGCTGGTGAAGTCGGATAACAACTCCGCTGTCGACATGGGCTTTACGTTTGGCGACACGCACTTCCGGCTGGTAGCCGCCAATTACCTGAGCGGCGATTCGCCGGCGCAGGTCCTGGACTTTTATCGCAAGCCGCTCGGACGCTACGGCCAGGTTCTGGAATGCGATCACGGCAAGCCTGTGGGGTCGCTGACGGTGACAAGCACCGGGCTGACGTGCAACACCCAGAGCAAGGACCACGTGAAAGTGCAGGCGAATGTCGACTCGTCAGACGATCACGAGTTGCGCTCCGGCACGCCGGAGAAGATCCACATCGTGGGCATCGGGGAGAAGCAGGGATCGGCGATT
This sequence comes from uncultured Acidobacteriota bacterium, assembly GCA_963846375.1. Taxonomy (GTDB): domain Bacteria; phylum Acidobacteriota; class Terriglobia; order Terriglobales; family Acidobacteriaceae; genus Telmatobacter. The sequence continues at coordinate 313,676 of CAWJVV010000008.1, read as the reverse complement.
CACTTCGGCCTGGTGTACGTGGAACTGCCCAAGGATAGCGGATCGAAGACGAAAGCAGACTAGATCCGTATCAGATTCTCTTGGCTATCCGGACAGCTCACCGTTTCCGGTGTCCACCCAACTTGCACCGCATGCTTCGCAGTGCCAGGCCGCCTCTCGTGGCGGCACTGGAATCGACACGGCGTAAAGCGCCACAAGGGACCCTCCACTCTCTGTTCCGTCACCCAGCGTAACCTCCTCCGATCCACACTTTGGGCAGATCGGCTGTTCGTAGACTTCCTCCTCGCCGTACGCGATTGTCCGCGGAACCTCCGCCTCTAGAATCGCCCGTGCATCCGCTTCGTCTTGTTCGTCCACCTGCAATCGCATCCCGCCCACCGAGTCGGAGAGGAACCAATTCATCCGCACCAGGTTCTCATCTGCAATCCATGCAGAAATGCCGGCCGATTCCAACAGCGAACGGCCCACGTGTGCCTCCGACAGATCCCGATAACGCCGCACCGTCGTAAGGCGACGGAACTCCGGTTCCTCCGTCTCTTCCACCAGTGGCGGCTCAAGCCCGCGCCGTGCAAATTCCGCGCGCAACGCCGCCTGCGCAATTTCCAGCAGGCCATCGTAGGAGCGAGCCAGTTCCATAAGTTCCGTCTCACTCATCTGCGCATAATGCGCGGCAAGATCTTCAGGACTGGGAGTCATGAAACGATATCCTAACAGGGATTACGAACGCCGCGATCGAGTCGGCGCCCAGCCACACTAAGTGATCTCTTCCGTAACCTCGGAACGCATTCGCTCGGTTCGGGGGGTTATTCAAAGGTCTCCGGAAAAAACGCCCCGCTCTACTGCAATTGTGGTGCAGCCGGAACCGTGGCGGGCGGCGCGGCGTTGGGGCTTCCCTCTACGCGAAAAGGCTTGTAAAGCGAGCTGGGATCGATCTGGGGCCTCGAAGCTGCCGGAGCGGCTGCAAGCGGACGCGCAGCGTCGAGCGCGTTGCGGACGGCGGCGAAGGCCGGGGTGGGCTGATAGTCGTCGTCGAACGGGAGTGGACGCTGGCGGAAGCCGTCCTCACGGCGGATCCACGGCTCCTGCGATTCGTTGAGGAAGGTGTGAGCAGCGCTGAGGCCCCAGGTGAGCATGACGGGGACGTTAGGCTCGGGAAGGACCATGCGCAGGTAGTTACGATAGACCTGCGCGACGGCATAGTCCTGCGCTTCCGGTCCACCTTCGAGGCCATGGGTGTTCACGTCGAGCTCGGTGACATAGACGTCGAGGCCGAGTTTGCGCACTTCGCGGATGAAGACCTGCAAGCCGGTTCCGGGCTGCGGTCCGGCGGCGCGGAGATGACTTTGCACACCGACCGCGTGGATGGGGATATTGCGAGCTTTGAAACGGCGCAGCAGCATCATGACCTGGCCGCGCTTGGCGGTTTCATCTGCGGTGTCGAGCTCGATGCCGTAATCGTTGTAGACGAGCCTGGCGCCAGGATCGGCGGCGGCGGCTGTCTGAAATGCGAGCTCGATGTAGTCGGGTCCGACCAGGCCGAGCCACGGGGAGTTGCGAAGGCCGTCCGGGCGTCCGTCCTTGGGTTCGACGGCTTCGTTCACGACATCCCAGCTGTGAACCTGGCCTTTGTAACGGCCGGCAACGGTCTGAATGTGTTCGACGAGGAGGTTGCGGGCGTTGTCGCGGGTCGCGGTGGTCTTGAACCAGGCAGGAAGTGCCTCGTGCCAACAGAGATTGTGGCCGCGGACGCGCTGTCCGGCGAGAGCGGCGAAACGGAGGAGACGGTCGGCGGGCGCGAAGTTGAACGTAGCGGCGGTAGGACGGAGGGCGGCCCACTTCATGGCGTTCTCCGCAACCACCATGTTGGCCTGCGAGACGACCAGCTGCGTGTAGGGATCGGCAGTGTTGCCGTTGGCAAGGCCATCGAGGTCGAGGAGAGCGGGATTGACGGCAGTGCCATAGAAGAGGCCGCGGGCGAAGGCGTGGGCGCGAAGCGAATCGGCGCCGGAGAAGGTGAGGCGCGAGCCGGGATCGAGTTGAGTGGCTCGGAGCCACGCGGGAAGGACAGAGAGGCCAGCAGAGATAGCGGCCGATTTGAGAAGATTGCGCCGGCTGAGCCTGCAGAGGGTGCGACGAGGGAGGTTCTGTTGCGCCATTATGGAGTCACCTAAGCTAATTGATCAGTATTCGATCAGGACCTTCGGCGCGCTTCGCGTTGCACGCGGCCCGTCCAAATGAGAAAGCTGAGGAACTCCCAACGCTGCGCCCAGAGGAAGCTGAAGATATCGCGGAAGCTCATCTTCTCCGCCCACATGCCGGAATAGGTCTCCAGACGCCAGCGCAGATAGGGACTGCGCCAGGGGGCGAGTCGGGAGCCGCGGGTTGCGTTCCAGAGAAAGCGGATGGAGCTGAACACGGGAAGTCCTGTTGAGAAAAGTATAGCGGGATAGCGGAGATGGCCTGAGCGGAGGGCGGTTCGAGTGAGTAACCTCTTCCTTCTCACACGCACCCGTGATTGGTGTCACGAGCAGCCGACGCCGATCCGTCGCACACTCCTCAAAGGTGCGAGAGAACGCAAGGCAGATGTGTCTCTCTTTCGGCTTTTTGATCGCGGAAAATAACCGGCACCCCACCCCCTCCCCTGGATATCCAGAGTTTCGCCCCCGGCGAAACCCTAACTTGCACATGAAATGTGGTTTACGAGATTAACGTTAACACAACCTTCGCTTTTTAGGGATATCCATAGACGATCAGGCGGGCAGCTTGTCGAAGAGGCTGCCGGAGCCTAGCTGGCTAATAACCGCTTCGAGGGCCGTCTGCTGCGTTTCAGACAGCGATAGCTGTGTGGCCACCTGCGCGACGTCCGCCTGCATGAGGTTGGTTTGGGCTGCGGTAAGCTGGGTTTGCTCGGCGCTGACCGCGTTCGAGGCGTCGGTGAGCTGGGTGGTGGAGTTGTCGATGGTGACGCGTTGTTGCGAGACGTAGTTCAGCGACGCGCTGAGGGACTGGGTATCGCCAATGGCCGCGGCGGGATTGAAGTTCGCATTCGAGTAGTCGGCGACGAGGCTGTTGAGCGCGGCAAACACGCTGTTGCCTCCCGCGCCGTCGAAGATCTGGCTTCCGGAAACGTTGAGCTGGATCTGCTGTCCGCCAGGCGTCTGGATGGAGTTGATGGTCTGGTTGCCGGCATAGTTGACGGTGGCAGGCGCGGTGGAGTTGTCGATCGAGAAAGGCGCATTGGCGGTCAAACTGCCGGCGAAGATGTAGCGGCCCTGGTAGCTGGAGTTGGCCAGCGTGAGGACCTCGCCGCGAATGCCGGCGATCTGATTGGCGATGGATTGGCGGTCGCTCGCGTTCAGCGTGCCGTTGTTGGCGCTGGTGGCCAGCGAGACGGCCTGCGTAAGCTGCGCGACCACCTGGCCGAGTGCAGAGTCGGCGACCTGGAGCTGACCCGTTACGAGATTGGCCGACTGGGTGAAGGAGTCGTCCTGCTGCATCTGGTTGAGGAGCCGCACATTTTCGCCCGCCGCCAGCGGATCGGTGCTGAGCGAGGTGACGCGGACGCCGCTGGAGAGCTCGGAGGAGAGCTGCTGCGAGGTTGACTGCGATTGATCGAGTGCGTTGACCAGGTTGGAGACGTAGGTGGGATCGACGCGCATGGGGCTCCTTTGTATCCGCGTGCGGTGATGGCATGCGGAAGACCCAACGTCTTGCTTCGGATTTAGTTTTGGCTAATGGAGCAGTGGGGCGGCGGTATCAGGCAACGGTGGCCTGTTCGCCGAGATTGAGGGTTGCGGCCATGATGGTGTTGAGGATGGCGAAGACCTGCGACGCGGCCTGGTAGCTGCGCTCGAGCGTGGTAAGGGCCGAAGCCTCGTCGTTCAGGTTGACCGAGGAGATGGCGTTGTTCTGAGTCTGAAGCTGGGTGACCGAGGCATTCTGCGCCGTGTTCTCAGTCTGCACCTGCGCAACCAGCGAGCCGAGCGAGGTGACCAGGCCCGAGTAGTAGTTGCTGGGGGTTTCCGCGTTGAGCAGCGTCTGGCCGGCGGCGAGAATCGTGCCGTCAGGAAGCGTGAGGCCGTTCAGGATGGAGGGATCTGAGGAGGTTGCGAGGCCGGCCAGAGCGACGGCATTGGAGTTGTCGCCAGTTCCCTGGCCTGCCGTGGCGGCAGCGACCAGGCTGGGATCGGCGACGGCGAGGCTCATGGACGCGGCACTCCCAGCGACCGCTGCGGGCTGCTTGAAGAGCGCGACACCGGCGTTGCCATTCAGGTCGATTCCCTTTCCGCTCTGGGCGTTGACCTCGGTTGAGAGGCCAAAGGCGAGCTGGTCGAGGCTGGAGACGACGTTGTGAATGTCCTGATCGCGCGCGGTGAGAGCTCCGCCTACCTGGCCGCCGCCGCTGGTGAGGCCGACAGTAATGTCGTTGTTAACCCCCAAGAAAAAGTGCGTGACGCCACCGACGGCGCCGGCGGTGATGGCGTTGGCGACGCCATGCGAGATGAGCGTTTGCCCCGAGGTAGTGGCGATGGTGAGGCCGTCGTTTTCGGTGGTGATCTGGTTGATGCCGATCAGCTGCGAGAGCTTGGATAGATCCTGCTGGCGCTGGTCTTCGAGGGTTCCGGCATCGACGCCGGGCGAGACGGACTGGATTTGCGTATTTAGTTGCGCGATCGACTGGGTGAGCGCGTTGACCTGCGTGATGGCGGAGCTGGCCTGCTGATCGAGTGCGGCCTGCTGCTGGCCCAGCGTGGCGGCGGTCCCGGAGATGTCGGCGGAAAGCGTGGACGCGGCGGAGAGAACCTGCTGGCGCAGAGCGTTGTCGGTGGGATTGGCTTCAAGCGAGGAGAACGCGTTGAAGAAGCCCGTAATGTCGCTGCCGATGTTTCCCGCCGTGGAGGTGGAGGACCCGGAGGCTGGCGTGAACAGCGCCTGCACATTGTTCAGCGCGTCGAGGCGGGCGGAGGATGCGGAGGCCAGCTGCTGCTGCTGGTCGAGGCGCTGGAGCAGGACGCGATCGCGCAGCGATGTGGCGCCGGTCTCGGTGGCGCCCGTTCCGTAAGCGATGCCGTTGATGGTGACCGGCGGGTTCTCCTGGAAGTTGGGGGTCTCGCGGGTGTAGCCGGGCGTATTGGCGTTGGCCACGTTGCCGGCGATCACACTGAGGCCGGATTGATAGGCATCGAGTGCGCCGGCGATGACCCCGAATGCGGTGCTAATCGTGCCCATTGAGGCTCTCCGTCGGGTTGAAGTCGAGGCAGCCTTCGCGGAGATCGCGCAGGCGCCGCATCACGTCGAGGTTGGCGCGCGTGGCGTCGAGGACACGGGCGAAGACGGCCATGTCGGGAGCAGCCTGCCGCGCCTGATGGGCAAGCGCCAAAGAACAAGGTGAGTCGAGATCACGCATGAGCCTTTGGCAGGAAATCGCCAGCTCTTCCAGACGGACAGCGTCGAGGAATGCCAGGGCATGCGAGGCCTCGCGGATAATCTGCCGCAGCTCGCGCGGTTCAAGCGATTCGGGATGATCCAGCTCAAGCCTTCGCCGATGGACTTGTTGGTCACCGGGGTCGAGTCTCTCCGCCGCTTGCATAAAACGACTGTTCCTTTCCGGTGCTGAAACCGGTTGCTGTGAGCGGGCGCCTCGAGTTAGTCTCCACCGAGCATGGTGTCGACCATTTTGGAAGCGACGGCGGAGGCCGGGATGTTGTAGGTTCCGGCGGAGAGGGCGGCGCGAATCTCGTCGACCTTGTCCATGCGGACGCCGTCATCGTTCAGGGACTGCGAAACCAGGCTGCCGGCGCTGCTGAGGGTGGCGCGGTCGGTGCTGAACGAGTCAGGAGCCTGCCCCGGGCGGACCTGCTGCGCCTGCGAGGCCGGCGGCTGCGAGACACCCAGAAGCGATCTCAATCCATCCATACTGCTGCGAATATCCATGCACTACTCCTTGAGGCCTTCATCGGCGGCGCTGCTTATCACTTTAGTCATTTGGCGGCTTCCGAACTGTTATTGAAGTGATGATTCTCGGTTACCGGTGCCGATGCGGGCCGATTACCGGATTGGGAAACCTGAGCGACGACGCGATCGGCAATGCCAAATCCGCCCTGGTCGCTGAGCGTGCGGCCAAGCGCTTCGCCGGCGAAGTCGCCGAGGGCGCCGGTAGAGCCAGCCTCCTCGTCGTCATCGCCGGCGGTGAGCGGCTTGAGAAGCTCCTTCATGAGCTGAGCCTCGAATTCGTGGGCGGCATGGACCAGGCGGGGTTGGGGCTCCGGATGCACTGTACGACCTCGAGTTGGCGTTATCGCAGCGATCATCAGAGCACCTCCAGGTCGGCTTCCAGAGCACCGGCTTCCTTCATGGCCTGCAGGATCGAGATGACATCGCGGGCGCCGGCGCCGATGCGCTGCAGCTCCTGAAGAAGGTCTTCGACGGTAGCGCCCTGCTTAAGGTCGATGCGATTGACGGGCTTGTCCTCGGCCTGAACGGTGGTTTGCTGCACCACCTGCGTGGTGCCGTTGGAGAACGGGCCGGGCTGCGAGACCAGCGGCTGGGAGATGACGTTGACCGACAGGCCGCCGTGCAGGATCGAGACAGGCTGCAGGCGCACGGTGCCTCCGATCACGACAGTTCCGGTGCGCTCATTGACCACAACCCGGGCACGCGGGAAGACCTCGATCTCGATGCCCTCGATCGTGTCGAGCAACGTGGCGCGGTCTTCGCTGGGGGCGGGCGTGACTTCGACGCGACGGCTGTCGACGGCGTGAGCCCGGGAGGACCCGAGAGCTTGATCGATGGCGGCGGATAGGCGTTCGGCGGTGTGGAAGTCGGCGTCGTTGAGAACGATGCCGAGGGTCTGGAGTTGATTGAGATCGAAGGCGACGGATCGCTCAACCAGCGCTCCGCCGGGAATGCGCGCGGTGGTGGGGTGGTTGACCTGGCGGGCGTTGCCCGAGGCGCTGGCCGTGTATCCGCCGAGTACGAGGGAGCCCTGGGCCTCGGCGTAGATCTGGCCGTCGGGTCCGTAGAGCGGCGTCATGAGCAGGATGCCGCCTTCGAGCGAGCGCGCGTCGCCGGCAGAAGAGACGGTGATGTCGAGTTTGGAGCCGGGGCGGCTAAACGGAGGCAGCGTGGAGACGACAAAGACCGCGGCCATATTCTTGACCTGCATGTTGGAGGCGGAGTTGGATCCGGTCTGGGGGACGGTGATGCCCATGCGCTGCAGGGCCGAGACGAGCGTCTGGGCGGGAAAGACGGTTTGAGAACTGTCGCCGGTGCCCCGAAGACCGACCACCAGGCCGTATCCCACAAGCTGGTTGTCGCGGATGCCTTCGATGGTGGCTACGTCTTTAACGCGGGCATGACGCGGCGGAGCCTGGGCAACGACTGAGAGGTGCAAGAACAGCAAGGAGCCGACCATCAGCTTCGCGAGCAGATCGAGTTCTATTCTCTTCAACCGCATCTTCTGTTCTCTGTCTGTTGTCTGCCTTTAGAACACCAGGATCTTCTCGAGGAAGCGGACTAGAGGATTCTGGCGATAGGTGGTGTCGTTGATGATGCCTTTGCCGGTGACTTCAAGTTCGAGGTCGGTCATGGCCGTGGAGAGAATCTGGTTTTGCGCGCTCACGTCTTCCGGACGAACCAGGCCGCGCAGTTTGATGAGCTGGGTCTGCTGCGAGAAGGTGAGCTGGCGCGTAGCCTGCACAACGAGCATGCCGTTGGGGAGAACGTCGACTACTTCGCCGCCGAAGGTGGTGGCCAGGCTGGAGTTGGTGGTGCTCTGGCCCTGCGCGGTGAGGCCCGATGAAGACGACTGGCCGACAAGATTCTGCAGTGCGTTACCGGCCTTCAAGGCGCCGAAGAGCGCGGTGATGCTGGAGTTGGCGTTGGAGGCGCGGGTGTTCTTCACCTGCCCGTCGGTGGAGGCGGCGAGGCTTTCGGTGACGACGATGGAGACGACATCGTGAAGGCGGAGGGCCTTCGAGTCGGTGCCGAGCCGGACGAGCTGGCCGTTGGTGCTCCAGATGGAGCCGGGAGTACGCACTTCGGCGGCCTGCTGGGCGCGGACGCGATCGACATAGGCGCGCAGAGCGGCTTCGGGAGGGTTGGGCTTATCGGGTCCGGGCGGCTTTTTCGATGCGGGGAGCGGCGCAGCCGCGAAGGCGACTGCCAGCGCAAAGACCCAGAGTGCGGATTGCCGGGTCGTCGTCACTGAGCCCATCCCCTCGATTCGTCTTCCGTTGGGGCGACGAGCGTGGCTCGACCGGGAGCGGTGGCAACGACGCGGACGACGCGGTTATCGAACCTGACGCGCGCAAGGAGGAGTGCGCCAGTGCGCGCAGGCCTGAGTGCAACCGCATCAAGCCAGGTATCGGCAGTGCGGGTGTGCGCTTCAAGCAGGAGCCTGTCGCCGGCACGAATCACCACGGCGAGGGGGTTTGGGCGGGCTTCACGCGACCCGGTTGCCTGGTGCGAGAGATCCGCAGGAACGAGTCTTCCCGGTCCGCCCGGATGCTCGGGGTCTGCTATCAGCAACCAACGTCCGCCGAAGACGGGGTCGTAGATGCTGCGGAGGACCTGCTGCGACTGCCGGCTGTTCTCGTTCGAAGCGGCCGGCGCGCCTTGTGCCTGCAGCAGAGGAAGACCGGCGGCCAGCGCGGCGATGATCGCGGCCAGGCGCGCGAAGCGATTCGGAAGCGATAATAGATACATCACGTGAGACCTTCAGTTCAGCGGGTCATGTTGTTGACTTGGGAATACATGTCGTCCGCGGCCTTGATCACCTTGGAGTTCGATTCGTAGGCGCGTTGGGCCAGCACCATCTGCACGAACTCGGTAACGACGTCGACGTTGGAATTTTCGAGATAACCCTGCTGAAGGGTGCCCAGGCCTTCAGTGCCGCCGGGATTGCCCAGCACCGGATCGCCGGAGCTGAGCGTGGCCTGCATCAGGTTGGCGCCCAGGCTCTCCAGACCGCCGGGATTGGGAAAGGTAGCGAGTTGCAGTTGTCCGAGCTGGGATGGATTCTGCTGCCCGGCCAGGGTTGCATTCATCACGCCGTACGGCGTGATGGTGACGGCGGTGGCGTTGGCCGGGATCGTGATGGTGGGGATGACAGGGTCACCGTCGGTGGTGACGATGGTCCCCTGGTTATTGAGGTGGAACTGCCCGGCGCGCGTGTAGGCGATGGTGCCGTCGGGACGCTGCACCTGGAAGAAGCCCGAGCCCTCAATGGCCACGTCCAGCGGGTTGGAGGTCTGGTTGAGCGAACCCTGGGTCATGATGACCTCGGTGGCGGCGGACTTGGTTCCCAGGCCGATCTGCAGGCCGGCGCCCACGGTTGACTGGCTCTGCGCGGCTCCCGGTGTGACGAGGTTCTGGTAGACCATGTCCTGAAACTGAAGGCGGAGCTGACGGAAGCCGGTGGTGGACGAGTTCGCGAGATTATTGGCGATGGTGTCCAGGTTCATCTGCTGCGCGCTCATGCCGCTGGCGGCGGTATACAAGGCTCGAATCATGGGTTCCTTTCAGGAACAGTGGTCAGTGCACAGTGAACAGTGATCATTCCGTTTTGTGCCTGCCAAATTGAATCCGCAGGACAAGAGATGTTCTATGGTTGCCTGAACTCATTTGTCTCTCGACTCCTCTGATCACTGTTCCCTGATCACTGTTCACTGCCTTCAAACTCTCGGCAGGTCCTCGGTGGCGAACTTGTTGAACTCGGTGTGGAAGACGGTGAGCGCCTTCTGCATCATCTCTGCCTGGCGCTGCATGACGATGAGGTCGAGGGTGCCCTGAATCGCGTCTTCGTTGGCCGACTCGAGCGCGCCCTGGTGAATCGCGGCGTCAGTCGAGAGCGCCGGGGTAGAGCCTTGCGGCGCGATGTAGCGGTTGGCCCCTTCGGGAGTGAGTTGCACGCCCGACGCAAAGGTGAAGACGCCCACGGTGGCCACGGCCCCGCCTGCTACGGAAAGCACGCCGTTGGCGCCAACCGAAACGTCGCCGGGCGGGACCGGGATCGGCTTGCCTGTGGACGAGAGCACGGGCTCGCCTTTTTCGGTGACCAGCAGTCCGGCCTGGGATCGATGGAAGCTGCCATCGCGGGTGTAACGCAGGCCGTTGGCGGTTTGAATCTGAAAGAATCCCGGGCCCTCAACGCCGAGGTCGAGCGGATTGCCGGTCTGCTGCAACGGGCCCTGGCCGAGATTGAGCCGATTGCCGCCGAGGAGGCCGAAGTTGTTGACCGTTTGCCCCAGTTGCGAGTTGAGCGCATCGGGGCCGAGGAGCACAGAACGAAAGTACTCGCGCTCGGCGCGATAACCGGGTGTCTGGGCGTTGGCCAGATTAGCGGCGGCCGTATCGAGGGCCTGCGTCCGCGCCAGCAAGCCGGTCATCGCCGCATAGTATCCGCTGTCCATCACTCCTCCAGACAAGGGGAACCGATGCAACCGGCTGTCCAGGGCGGTGCAGCAAACATTAGAGATCGATGAGAGTGGGAGCGGACGCCGCCGCGTGAGGAACCGGGCTAGCCGAGCCCGTCGCAGAGAATGCTGACCTCGAAGCGGACGTCATGAAATGCGTAGATGTGGCGGATCGCGAACTCGGGCCCCGGGACGCGCAGCCGATAATCGCGCCCCGTGATCACGGCGGGAACAGAGAGGTCGCAGCGCGCCGCCAATTCCGGCACCTTTCCCTTCCAGGTGCCGGCGACCATGTTGCAGATCTCGCCGATCGCGTCCTTCACTATGTCGTCGGCCAGTTCGAATTGCCCGCCGGTCAGTCCGGAAGTGATGGCGCAAGCGGCGCTGGCGCTGCAGCACAGGACGCAGGCCCCGGTGAGGACGCCGCCGAACCCCACCACGGCGGTGACCGATTCCGCCTCAGGTGCAGCCGGATCCCAGCACCTCCGGCAGGGGCCCCCGACCATGAGGCGGAAGACCTCGTCGACACTGGTATCGAGATTGCGCGGATTGACGATGAGGTCGACGGCAGATCGCAGCGATAAAGTCATGGTTTTGTCTTGTGGCGCAGGCTCATAGGCGGCCGCTGCCGAGTGCAATGCGCGATTCTCATGACCGCGATTCAGGAGGTCAGCAGGGAAAGCACGCGCTGCTTTACCTGGTCAGGGGTGAACGGCTTGCGAATGTATCCGCGGGCGCCTGCGGAGATGGCCTGCTTGACATGCTCTTCACTCGATTCAGTAGTGACCATGACAACGGGCACGCCCGGCGCCAGGTTCCGCGCAGCGATCTGGCGAACAAACTCGAGCCCGTCCATGGCGGGCATGTTGATGTCGGAGAGGATCAGATCGACAGAATGAGACTCCAATACCTTCAGCCCCTCGTTGCCATTGCCGGCCTCATGCACGATCAGGGCATCCAACCCGGCCTGGCGCAGTGAGCGTTCCACGATCTTGCGCATCACGCTGGAGTCGTCGACGATCAGGGCGATTACTTCCCGCATGGGGCATTTCCCCCTGACGGGATTATCGGCCAGGGCAGGCAGAGCTTGAACTAGTGGCCGGCAATCGTGCAAATCACATCCTGCACGGAGTCGACATGCGGGATGGGACTGGAGTGCGGGCGGGTCCACAATCGCAGCCACAGGCACTCGTGCACACGAACGAGCCGCGCTTCGACAGGACGGAGACGCTCCACGCGGCGCGTCAGGGCGGCCACCAGCGCGGGTTCCGATGCGGCCTCGAGCAGTTCGACGGGCGGAAAGGTGGACTGGAGCATGCGGTCGTGCGCCGGACGGAAGAGCGAGCCCTGCACCAGCCCGCTCTCGACCCGCAGACCGGAGATGCGTTCCAGAGCCAGGGCAAGAATCGGGTCAAGACCGTCTTCAAATCCCAGATAGGCGAGCTTGCCGCCGGCGATGCGCAGAGGAAGCGCGCCGAATGCGTCGAGAAAGAAGCGCGGCAGCAGCGGCGCCAGCCCCTCGGGGTCATGCGAGACGAGAGGAAGCACGGGGCAGCTCCATTGCAGGCCCAGGGCGCGGGTGACAAGCTGCTCATCGACGCCTTCACGGGAGATGAGCCATTGGCCCAGACGTCCCGAGCCGGATTGACGCTGGCTGGTCAGCGCGCCGCGCAACTGCTCGGCCGTGATCCAGCCCTGTTCGAGCATGAGTAATCCCAGCGGTACGCGGTGGCGATGCCGCTCAACCGGAGTTCCGCGCCCGTCCAGCTCGCGCGCGATGACCGCCTGGAGACGCTCGGCTGTGCAGCCGGCCGAACAGGTCCACCCGCCTTCGAGAAACGGAGTGGTGCGGCTGCGCCACAGATGCAGCCAACCGGAGCCGCAGGCGGGATTGGAACAGGCCTCGAAGATGCCTCGTCTTGGGCCGGCGGCGTGGAGGTGTTGAAGGGGCGCGGCAAGTTGTCTCCCCGGCATCGGAGGGTAGTCCGTTTTGCTTCGTGTCAAAAGAGGCATCGAATACTCTCCAGGCGGCGGCGCGGGGTTGCCACCTCGGTGACGCGCAGTCCGAAGTTGCCGTTCACCAGCACTACCTCGCCGCGCGCGACAATCTTGTCGCCAACAACCAGATCGACAGGATCGCGCACCGTACGGTCGAGCTGGACTACATCGCCGGGGCCCAGGTCGAGCACTTCGCCCAAAGGCAGCTCGCGGCATCCGAAGCGTAAGGTGGCCTCAAGCTCCACGTCGAGCAGCAGGTCGCGGCCCGAATCGGAGGGCGATTGCACGGGGGCGGATGCCTCGCTGGTCTGCACCGCCCGCAGGCCGTCGCGAACCAGGATCATCCAGTTGCGCGTGGAGCTCTTGAGTTGAAATGCGCGGCAGCCTGCGGGCTGGCAGCAGCCTGCGGGCAGATCGCTTCCTCCGGCCGGCTCATTCTCCGAAAACGGCTCGAAGCTGTCCAGCCGGCACGCGCTTCCGGTCCGGGCCAGCAGCTCGCCCGCTGCGGCCTGGCTCACCTCGCGCAGCAGCTCGCCCCATGCTTGTCTCTGGTCGACACCCTCTCCCAAGAGCGGCGCATCGAGCAGGCCGCGGTCGAGCCAGACCTGGAACTTGCCCTTCCAGTCGCCGGAGAATTGAGCGGTGTATCCCATGAAATCTGCGCCGGCGGCAGGCGGACATTCGACAAGTGCCGGCTCTCCGGCCAGTGCCTGGGAGAAGAGCGCCTTGGCGGCTTCGATCCAGGCCTCCAGAAACGTCATCATGAGTGGCCCCCTGCGAGCTTGCGTTCCAGACGTGCTGCGCGGTGTTCCCCCTGGCGCAGGGGGTACGCAGTGGCGAGAGGCTGGCCGCCGACGCACCACACCGGCGCCGTGGTGGCGGGCAGATCGAGACGCAGAATATCGCCCGGCGCGATGTTCTCGATGAGACCCGCCGGCACGCGCACGCTCGGCAGCTGAAGGCTGGCGCCGAAGCGGATCTGGCGCGCCGCGGCCTCCATGCGCGCCCGCATCTCCGGCCCATGGCGGCGGCCGCGCGCCCAGTCGGAGGTGAGCCGGCGAAGAATGGTGTTCGATACCACCGCGGGAAAGGCCAGGTTGAGGAGCCCGGCGCTGTGCGGCATGCGGATCTCGAAGCTGAGGCAGAGGGTCTTCTCCGTCACGCTCATCATGCGCGCCACCTGGGTCTGCATCTGGCGGCGCTCGAAGGAGAAGGACAGGCCAACCTGCTGCCACGCGGTAGTCAGCTCGCGGCAGATGATCTCCACCACCGAGCCGAGAATCGACTCCTCGATGTCGGTGAGCTCGCGGAGGACTCCCTCGTTTCCTTCTCCGCCCAGCAAAAGGTCGACGATGGGCGGAGCGAGCGACATCTCCAGCTGCAGCACAGACAGCGCTCCCAGCGGCTCCAGGCGCACCGAACACACATAGTTGATCTCGGGAATGCGCAACAGAAATTCGCTGAAGGGGATTTGCTCGGCGGAGACCAGGTTGACCTGGAAGCGGGAGCGAAGCGAGGCGGCCAGGTTGTGGGTGAGGTTGCGGGCGAAAAGGTCGTTGAGGATGCTGATGGCGTGCAGCTGTTCGGTTGAGATCTGTCCCGAAGAGTTGAAGCTGTAGGGCTCGGCCGCTACCTCGACGCGCACCGCATCGGAAGGGGTCTGGCCGGTTCGGGCCGATTCAAACAACGCGTCAATCTCGTCCTGGCGAAGTTTCTTTTCCATCTCTCTCCAACTCCGAAAACCCGGCCCTTAAAAATCCGGGGGCTGCGGCGCCAGCTCTCCGTTCACCGGGAAGCGGGCCTCCGCGAGCCACCGGCCGCTGTGGGCGTGCGGGAGGCATGGACGGCGAGATCGCGCAGCGCAGACCGCAGATGGACCACCGCCGAGGCATGCACCTGCGAGACCCGCGATTCGACGACGCCCATGGCCAGACCGATCTCGCGCATGGTCATCTCCTCGAAGTAGTAGAGCGTCATCACCAGGCGCTCGCGGTCGGGCAGGTTGGCGATTGCGCCGGTGAGACGATCCTCCATCTCGCCGCGCAGACAACGGAAGAGCGGATCGTCCTCGGGACGGCCGGGGATATAAGCCAGCTCCTCGTCGCCCGATTCCTCGTTGTGCTCCACGTTGAGGGTGCCGATCTCAAGCCCTTTGAGCTCGCCCAACAGCTGCTGGTACTCCTCGAGGTTGAGGCCCATCTCCGCGGCGACATCGGACTCTCCCGGCGGGCGGCCGAGACGAGCCGTGAGGACGCGGATCGCCTCCTCGATGGCCCGGCCCTTGCGGCGCAACTCGCGCGGGCTCCAGTCAAGCGTGCGCAGGCTGTCCAGGATCGCGCCGCGGATGCGGAACTGCGCGTAGCTGCGGAACTGCACGTTCTTGTCGGGATCGAACTTGGCGAAGGCATCCATCAGCCCCACGACACCGGCCGATACGAGGTCTTCCATGTCGACGTGCTGAGGCAGGCGCTCGTGTATGCGCCGGGCCAGGAATCGGACCACCGGAAGGTGTTCCAGGAGTATGCGCTCCTGTTCGGCGGTCATCGCAGCGGCGAAACCGCCGGGAGGATATCCGGATGGCGCAGGACGCCGGGTCTTTGTGCGCGCCTGAGGTGCTTCCGCTGCTTCCAACATTCCAACCCTCCCATTGCTCCCGCGTCAGCCAACTCTCCTGATCGCTCCATACCTCCGCCTCACCGCACGGTACCCACGGGGCGGAGACGGACCTCCGGAGGAATCTCGGCGGCAGAAACCACCGCCAGCCTCGGATAGATCGGCTCCAGCCATCGCCGCACGTGATAGCGGGCCGGACTGGAACAAAGGAGCACGGGAGGTGCCGCAGGCGAGCCGGCAGAGATAAGGGGCTTCAAAGAATCGATCAGGCGGCGCAGCAACGGCGTACCGGGAACCGTTGAGGCGGCCAGAAGGCGCGCCCCGCTCTCCGGAGCAACCGTGGCGTGAATCTCCTCTTCGAGCGCGGGATCGAGCAGCAGCACGGGCAGCTGGCCATCGGCGTCGAGCAGCGGCTGGACTAGCCGCCTTCCCATGGCCTGCCGCGCCGCCTCCACAAGGCACTCCGTGCTCTTGTTGACCGGCGCGGTCTCGAGCAGCGCCTCGAGGATGGCGCCGAGGTCGCGGATGGAGACGCGCTCGCGCAACAGCTGCTCCAGCACCCGCCCCACCTCGCCGAGGGTGAGCAGCTTGGGAACCAGCTCCTCCATCAACTTGGGGTGCGTTCGTTGAGCCCGTCCATGAGGCGCTTGATCTCGGCTCGGCCCAGCAGCTCTCCGGCATGCTGGCGAATCAGCTCGCCGAGGTGGGTGGTGATCGACCGTTACGGCGTCCACCACCGAGTAGCCGGCGGCGATGGCCTGCTCTTCGAGATGCAGGCGCAATCCAGACCGCAGGAACGCCGAAGGCGGGCTCGCGTGCTTCTCTGCCGGCCAGCGGCCGCCGGTTGGGGTCGCCGGAGACGGCCAGCAGCAGCGGACCCTCGGTCTGCCAGCGGCCGATCTCCAGACCGCGCAGGGAGAAGACATACTCGCGCGGCTTGAGGCGCAAATTGTCGGAGATGTGCACCGGGGGAATGAGAAAGCCCAGTTCGGCGGAAAGATGGCGGCGCAGCGCGCGCACGCGGTTCAGCAACTGGCCGCCCTGCTTCTCGTCGACCAGCGGAATGAGTTGGAAGCCGATCTCGAGCGTCAGGTCTTCCAGACGCATCATGGCTGCGATCTCGGCGGCCGGAGCCTGCTCCTGATTTCTTCTTGCTCGGCCGGAGCGATCTCGGCAGGCGGCGCGGCGGCGGCGTGCGCCGCCACGCGGCGCGCGGCCACAAAAAGTCCCGCCGACACCAGCAGGAAGGCAAACTTGGGCAGGCCGGGAATGAGGCAGAGAGCGGCCGACTACCAGGCTGGCCAGATACAGCGTGGCAGGGCTTGGCCAGCAGCTGCTGGCGAATCTCGCTGCCCAGCACGCCGGCAGAGTTGGCGCGGGTGAGCGTGATGCCGCCGGCCACCGAAACCAGCAGCGACGGAATCATGGTGACCAGGCCGTCGCCGACGGTCAGCATGGTGTAGGTGCGCACGGCTTCGCCCAGGTCGACGCCTTGCTGCAGCGTGCCGATCAGCAGGCCGGCGATGATATTGATGGCGGTGATGAGGATGGTGGCCAGCGAATCGCGCTGGTTGAAGCGCGCCGCGCCGTCCATGGCGCCATAGAACTCGGCCTCGCGGGCGATAGCCTGGCGCCGCCGGCGCGCCTCGGCTTCGTCGATCAGGCCGGCATTCATGTCGGCGTCGATGGCCATCTGCTTGCCGGGCAGCGCGTCGAGCGTGAAGCGGGCGGTGACTTCGGCGGTGCGCACCGCGCCGTGGGAGACGACCAGGAACTGAATCGCAATCAGAGCCAGGAACAGCACGAAGCCGACCACGTAGTTGCCGCCGACCACAAACTGGCCGAAGGCCTCGATGACTTTGCCGGCGGCCGACGTGCCTTCCGATCCGTGCAGCAGAATGCGGCGGCTGGAGGCGATATTGAGCGAGAGCCGAAACAAGGTGAGCAGCAACAACAGGGTGGGAAAGACGCTCAACTCCACGGCGCGGCGGATCTGCACCGCGGAGAGAAAGACCATAATGGAGGCAGCCATCGACAGCGCCAGCAGCAGATCGAGGCCGGCCGCGGGCAGCGGAACCAGCATGACGAAGATCACGCTGATGGCGGCCAGCGGCAGAAGGTAGTCGCGGAAGCGCGCCAGAAAAGCGATGGCGGGCAGCGGCGGTGGTGCGGCAGACGGCGGTGCTCATTGCGAATGCCTCCAGGATCCGGCAGCTATCAGGGCTGGTCGAATCGGGGTAGCCGGATTGGGCGGACGGACGAGCGTGCTGCGGCCTCGCGGCGGCGGCGTTCGCGCACTTCTGCCTCGACGCGCTGGCGGTAGAGATAGGCGAGGATGGCGGCCACGGCGGCATAGAGGTCGACGGGAATCGCCTGCCCCACTTCGACCGAGCGATAGAGCGAACGCGCCAGCGGCGGGTTCTCGACGATCGGCACGCCTGCCCAGCGGGCCTCGGCCTTGATCTCCTCGGCCAGCAGGTTGCGGCCCTTGGCCAGCACCTTGGGCGCTTCCATGGTGGTGAAATCGAACCCGAGAGCGACTGCATAGTGGGTGGGATTGGTGAGCACCACCGCGGCCTCGGCCCACATCGGCCTTCACCTGGCGGCGGCGCATCTGGCGCTGCAGGCCGCGGATGCGGCTGCGGATCTGCGGCGAGCCCTCGGTCTCCTTGAACTCGTCGCGCATGTCCTGCTGGCTCATCTTGAGGCGCGACTCGCGGCTCTGCCATTCGACCGCGTAGTCGATCAGCGCCCATGCGAACAACAGCCACGCGGCGGCCTGGAGCAAGCCGAAGACGTCGGAGCCGAGCTCTCCAGGCGCGCGGTGGAAAAGGGCGGAAGGCTGAATTGGCGCGCGATGCGCTGCACGGCAAAGACGGCCAGCAGCGCGGCGGGGATCAGCGACTTGCCCAGTCGCGCGGCGGCGCGCAGCGAAAAGAGATTTTTGACGTTGGTGAGCGGGATTGACGCGGTCAAATTTGAAACCTGCCGCGCCGGCATGAAAGCTCAAGCCGCCGGTCTGCAGCACGCCAACGGAAAAAGCTCCAGCAGCGACGGCGGCCATGACCGCACCGACCGGTGTAAGCACCACCAGCGCCAGACGGCGCAATGCCGCCATCGTTCCCGCAAGCTCCGCGGGTTCCCAGTGCGACGCCTGTCCGAGGTCGAGAAAGCCGGAGAAGGCGCCGCGCCAGGCGATCAGCACGCTTCTTCCGATCACCGTAAGCGCCAGCACGCCGGCCAGCGTTCCGGCCGCCGCGGTGAGTTCGCGGCTGTGCAGGATGTCGCCATCTTTGCGCGCCTTCTCGCGGCGATGCGGGGTGGCCTGTTCGGTGCGGTCGCCGGGCATGGTCAACCTGCCTTCGCGGCTACGCCGCCGACAAGTTGCTGGGCCAGGTCGAGCAGCGAAGAGAAGCGGGCTTCGATGAAGCGCGGCCACAGCGCCAGCGATCCCGCCAGAACGACGAAGCCGGTCAGGGTTTTGAACGGCACGGTTAAAAACATGACGGGCAGCTGCGGGCTGAGTTTGCCCATCAGGGCAATGGCGATCTCAACCAGCATGGTGGCGGCGAGAATCGGAGCGGCCAATTCAACGGCCGCCACAAAGATGCCGCCCGCGGCGCGCAGCAGTGCGAGGCTCGTAGCCGGGGCAAGCGCATAGGTTCCCAGCGGCACGGCGCGGAAGCTGCGAAACAGCGAAGCCAGCAGGATACGGTCGAGGCCGGCGGCGATCAGAACCAGCGTGCCCATCAGCTGAAAGAGATTGCCGAGCAGCGGCGTCTCGATCGACGAGGAGGGATCCATCAGGTTCACCAGCGAGAAGCTGAACTGCACGCCCGCAATCTGGCCGGCAAAGAGCAGCATCTCGTTGAGCAGCGCCAGGGACAATCCGTAAAGCAGGCCGATAGCCAGTTCGCCGAGAATGGCGGAGAAGTTGATGTCGGCGCGTGCGTTGGGCAGCGTTGCTACCAGCGGCGCCAGCAGCCAGGCAACGGCGAGCACAAAGACCGCCTTGGCCCGCACCGGTAGCGCGGTTGAGGAGAAGAACGGCGCGAAGACCACCATCCCGCTGATGCATAGCAGCCAGCGTCATTGCGAATGTCAGTCCATTGCAGCCGCTCAGCCAGTTCAAATGTGCTCCTTACTCCGAGCATACCAAGCGGCTCTCTCACCCCAGGTAGCGGTGCAGGTCGACAAGCAGCATCCGCGTGTACGCGGTCATGCGGCTCAGGAACCAGGGCATGCCCACCAGCAGCAACAGCGCTACGGCGAGCAGGCGCGGCACCGAGGTCAGCGACTGGTCCTGCAGGCTGGTAAGGGTCTGGAACAGGCTGAGCACGAAGCTCAGCAAGGCCGCCACAATGAGCACCGGGCCGGCGACAATCATGGCCTCGCGCATCAGCTGGCGAAGGAGTTCAGCAACCATATCGGGATTCATTGAGCACCTGTCAAAAGCTCTTGAGCAGCGAGTTGGCCAGCAGATTCCAGCCGTCAACCATCACGAAAAGCAGGATCTTGAGCGGCGTCGAGACGACAACCGGCGGCAACTGGAACATGCCGATGGAGGTGGTGATCGAAGCCGTCACCATGTCGATCAGCAGAAACGGCAGGAACAGCACGGCGCCGATGGCGAAGCCCGCTTTGAGCTCGGAGAGCATGTAGGCGGGAACAACGACGCGCATGGGCAGATCGTCGGGTGAGTTGGGCCGCGCGATCTGGCCTGCCGCGGTGAAGAGGGCCAGGTCTTTTTCGCGCGCGTAATGCAGAAGAAAATGTTTCACTGGCTGCGAGCCGCGGTCGATGGCCTCCATCGCGGTGATCTGGCCGTCGCGATACGGCTCGACGGCCTGCTGGTCGACCTGGGTGAGGACGGGCGTCATCAGGAACCACGTCATCATCAGGGCCAGTCCGAGCAACGTGGGATTGGAGGGGGCGGTCTGCGTGCCCAGGGCCTGGCGCAGGAAGTGTAAGACCACCAGCAGCCGCACCAGCGGCGTCATGGCCATCAGGATGGCAGGCAACAGCGTGATCAGAGTGAGGACGAAGAGGATTGTCCAGGGAGTCGAGTCGCCGGAGTGAAGGCGGGCATTCAGGTCCGGCAGCAGCGGCGTCGAAGCTGCCGCGGTGCGCGCCGCCCACATGGCTACCATGAGATCCTCGCCTGGCGCCTCGCTGTGCATCGACCCGTGTCATCGAGCGCGTAGAAAGCAGGCGTGCCATCCGGAGACGTGGCGATCAACAGCCTGCGACCGTCGGCTTCTACCAGGGACAGGGTTTGGCGGGGCGCCAACGTGATGCGTTCCCGCACAACCAGTTCGGGCTGCGGCCGGGAGCGGGCGGTCAAGCGCGTTAACAGCCAACCGGCCAAGCCTCCGATCTTCGAGCCCCCGATCTTCGGGTCTCCGATCTTCGGGCTCTTCGGCGTTTGTTGTTCGGATTGGGTTTTCATGGCAAGCGGGTGAGCCGCACCGCAAGGTGGGCATCCACCACCTCAAACTCGCTCCAGGCAAGTGGCAGATCTCCGGCGAGCACGGGAAGATCGTCGACATGCGCCCATTGCGACGTGATCACGACACCTGGCTGCAAAGAAAGCAGATTGCGAACGCGAAAATCGCGTA
The DNA here is from genome assembly GCA_963846375.1 of uncultured Acidobacteriota bacterium. GTDB lineage: Bacteria > Acidobacteriota > Terriglobia > Terriglobales > Acidobacteriaceae > Telmatobacter. The sequence continues at coordinate 293,032 of CAWJVV010000008.1, read as the reverse complement.
TCGGCACCCCTACATCGAGTTCCACCGGGAGTTGTGCAATGCGGCCCTCGACGCGAAGCGGTCCTGCCTCTTCACGCGGATCCGGCTGAGCCGGAACAAGAGCCACGCTTCCCTGCCGTTCAGGGCTGCGCGGCGGGGCTTGCGGAGGGGTGGGAGGCGGAGCGGGATTAGCGGCCATGCCCCGATACCCAGCAGGGACATGACCACGGCGGGAACAGTGTGATGAGAATGGTCTCAGAATTGCGCAGCCGCGAGTCGTCGGGGCTGTCCGCGCATCCATTCACTGTTAAACTAGAAATTGTCATCCACGAGTTGCCGGGAGGTGTTGAACGCTCGGCGCGCGCTGCGGCAGAAGGAAAACAAACATGTCAGAACTCAACGGAAACAAGAGCTTTACGGGTACCGGCCTGCGTCTCAAGGTGGGCCTGGCCGAGATGCTCAAGGGCGGCGTCATCATGGACGTGATGAACGTGGAGCAGGCCCGCATCGCGGAGGAGGCTGGAGCGGTTTCGGTCATGGCGCTGGAGCGCGTGCCGGCCATGATTCGCGCCGAGGGCGGCGTGGCCCGCATGGCCAACCCCAAGCTGATCCGGCAGATCATCGAAGCTGTTTCGATTCCGGTGATGGCCAAGGCCCGTATCGGACATTTTGCCGAAGCGCAGATTCTGCAGGAGCTGGGAGTGGACTTCATCGACGAGAGTGAAGTGCTCACGCCCGCAGACGAGGCACACCATATTGATAAGCACGCATTCAAGACGCCCTTCGTCTGCGGCGCGCGCAATCTGGGAGAAGCCCTGCGGCGTATTGCCGAGGGCGCGGCCATGATCCGCACCAAGGGTGAGGCGGGCACGGGCGACGTGGTGCACGCCGTGCAGCACATGCGCCAGATCCTAAAAGAGATGAAGGCGCTAACGGTGTTGGCCGAGCAGGAGCTGTATGCGGCGGCCAAGGAGCACCAGGCGCCCTACGAACTGATCCGGATGGTGGCGCAGACGGGCAAGCTGCCGGTTCCCAACTTCTCGGCCGGCGGTATCGCGACGCCTGCGGATGCGTCTCTGATGATGCAACTGGGGGCCGAGGCTATCTTCGTCGGATCGGGCATCTTCATGAAGGAGCGCGCCACGCCGCTGGATGTGGAGAACAACCCCGTGGAGCGCGAAGAGGCCGTGTCCCGCGCCAAGGCCATCGTCATCGCCACCACGCATTTCAATGACCCCAAGGTCCTGGCGGAGGTCGCCGCGCAGGTTACCGGCACCATGAAGGGGCTGGCCGCGGCCGCGATTGAAGAGTCGCAGTTGCTGCAGACCCGCGGCTGGTAGCCACCTTCACTGCTTAACTGTCTTCGGCGCCGTACAGGGATTTGAGGAGAGGACAAATTGAACGAGGGACAGATGCGTCCCCGCATCGGCGTGCTGGCCATTCAGGGAGATTACGCCGCGCATGCCGAGGCACTCACTGAAGCCGGCGCCGAGCCGGTAGAGGTTCGCAATCCCGACCAGCTCGAGTCTCTCGACGGCCTGATTCTTCCTGGCGGCGAGTCCACCACGATGTTGAAGTTTCTGGAGCGTGCCGGTCCGGGCGCGCGCAGTTTCTTTGAGGCACTGCAGGGCTTCGTGAAGAACAAGCCCGTCTTCGGGACCTGCGCCGGCGCGATCTTGCTGGCGCGAGAGGTGCGCAACCCCCACCAGCGCAGCCTGGGAGCACTGGATGCCGTAGTAGACCGCAACGCCTACGGCCGCCAGATTGACTCGGCGATCCTGACGGAGCCGTCATCTTTGCCTGGCGAGCCGCTGGAGATGGTGTTCATCCGCGCGCCACGGATTGCGGAAACCGGTCCTGCGGTTGAAGTTCTCGCGCGTCGTGAGGGGTTCCCTGTCCTCGTACGTCAGGGGAACCTGATGGCTGCCACCTTCCACCCCGAGCTTTCGGGTGACCGTCGTGTCCACCGATTATTCGTTGAAACTGCGATAGCGCAAAAAAAAAGTTAGACCTTGGGCTCAAGATCAAGGCATCGCGCGCAGTTCGCGACCAAATTAAACCATCTCATCTGAAAGTCCGTGCGTCCAAGGAAAGGTGGGGCTGTTTCGCAATCCCTGAGTAACCTTGTCCCGGAGGAAGTACACCCACGTTGACGCGGCTCAAATGGCGCGCCGACCCGACGGTCCCAAAAAGGTCACCGCAACTCAGGAATTGCCGTAATATATCTCCACCATAGAGGCTTCCCCAATGCCCATCGCCTTTACACGAGCCCCGGCGGAAATTGAGAGGAAAGAACCAGGAATTGGCGGCAAACCGCCCGTTGATCGCCGGCCGACCGGCGGTGGCGGGGGGGGAGGCGACGATGACTGGCAACACCCACGCAAAGGACCGCGCGAGCGCTTGCAGCGCATCCGGTTCTTTGTGTTCTCAGCACTCGCGGGGGACATGATGTTTTTTGCGGCATTGGTGGTGCTCTTCTTTGCGCGCCAGGCCGGAATGCACATGGATCCGCGCAGCCACGAGTTGATCGGCGACTGGCATCCAATCCAATTACCTCCAATCGTTTACCTGAATACGGCGCTGCTGATTCTGAGCAGCCTTGCGATGGAATTCGGCCGGCGCAATATCTTCCGCGAAATCGACGTGCTTGAGGAGTGGCTAGGCCTGGGAAGGCCGGCTCTGCGGCGCACGCTGCCCTGGGTGGGCGCGACACTGACCCTGGGATCGCTGTTCCTCGTCGGCCAGGTGATTGCGTGGAAGCAGCTTACGGCCCAGGGGTTTGCGTTCGATCGCTGGCACACCACGCCGGCCAGCTACTTCTTCTACCTCGTCACGGGACTCCACGCCGGGCACCTCTTTCTGGGAGTACTGGCACTGGTGGGTTGTCTTACAGCGTTGGGACTTCTGCGGCGAGTCGAACTGCGGCAGATTGCGATTGATGTGACAGCGTGGTACTGGCATACGCTGGGAGCGGCTTGGATTCTGCTGCTTGCAGTGCTGACCGTAGGACAGTAGTTGCTGCTGTCCTAATTCCCTCAATCCGGAGAATGGCGGGGCCTGGGTCTGCTCGGAGCAGAGGATCGAGAGTCCGTCGCCTTGGCATCGATGGTGAAGTCGTCCTTCATCTCCGCCTCGAGGGTGCCTGCGTCCGGGTTCTTCACTTTCCACATCACTGCATGCAATTTGTGGTTGGCTACATCCAAAATCAGATAGTGGTAGACGGGGAATCCCGTATCGCGGTAGAGATCACCCTCCCCACGAAACAAGACCGGGTACGGAACCGCACCTCCGCCTCCTGTCACGACATACTCCACGTTCCGGCGCTCAAAACGCTCGTAATTGTGAATGTGGCCGTTGAATACAATCACGCGGGCGCGGATCTTCGGCAGGCGTGCTTCGAGAATCTGACGAAGATCGAGTGCGTCCTTTGATGGCAGCCCGACGAAGATCTGCGATTGCCTGTCGGCCATCCATGGGATGTGATAGAGGATCATCAGAAAATCGACCTGCTCCGGAATGTGATCGAGCTGAGCAGCAAACCAGCGCCCCTGGCCGGAGGATGCGCCGGATGGCTGCGTGGAATCGAGCGAGATGACCTCAACGCTGCCCAGAAGGGCCGAATAGTAGCGATGACCTGCGATCTCGGGGAAGTTCTTCAGGTAGTTAGGAATGCCTGCAGGACCGCCCAGCACTTCATGATTGCCCGGGGTGGGAAGTTGGAGGGCACCCACCGTACGCCAGGACTCAGTCTCGATTTGAAATTCCTTCCAGTCGGCTGGATCCGCGCCATGAAACGGGGTGTCCCCTGTGAGCAGAATCGCCTGGGGGTGTTGCTGCCCGATCTGATCTGCAAGCCATTGGCGCACACGGGGATTGGTGACGCCGGTGACGGAAGGGTTTGTGAAGCGCGTATCGCCGTACGCTACAAGATGAAGCGGCCGACCCGCCTCGAATTGCCTGAAGACGAGCGTAGGGCGTCCGTCGCCCGAGCTTTTGACTTGGGCTGACAAGAGACAAGAAGCAAATAGAGGAAAGAGGAGGAAGCCTGCAAGGATGAAAAGGCCAGGCTTGCGCGACTGCGAGAGGGGCACCGGCCTAATGTACCATTCGGCGCTTGTGCGCAGCGCCGTTCCGTCGAAGTCAGTGGATGCGCCGATGGAGAAATGCGCGAAAGCGGTCGCGCAAGCTGGGTACTTCAGGACAGCTGAAATACACTTGCCGGTTAATGGCCATGAGCAGTTGCACGGCCTGGACCTGCGGATCCCGGTCTGTGAGGTCTCCGCCGCTGTGAACGTACTCGTCGGAAAGATACTCAATCGCATGCCCGAGGATCTCAAGCGCATGGCCGGCCTCAGGGCTGATGCGGCGGGGCCGCCTCGCTCCCGCAGGGCGGGCTGGCGCAGCTGTGATGGCTGCGGAAGAATGCGTTGAAAAGCCGGTCGTCGTGGAGGCCGCCATACATCAATCCTCGCCCTTTTCGTTCTCTCAGGACAAAAACAAACCGCAAAGCACTGACACTCTTCCCGATGCGGGAAAAGGAGGTCCGTCGTTCCAAACCGGCAACCTAAGCAGCTTTGCTAATTTACGGGAAGTAGGCACCCATAATACGTGATCAAGCTCACATTGCAAACGAAACTTTTTTGATCTTCTCGAGACGTATGGACAGCCCCGTGCAACCTGGGTTGCCTTCATCTTCCTGTGCTTTCGATGCGCCACCTGGGAAATGGGTAGCTGCCTTGACTCGATCAACCCGACCACCTAATCTCAAACCATCGGCCTGATGTACCAGAACAGTCCATGCTCAGGCTCAAACACGGTCTTTTCTTCAACATTTTGGGGCAGCAACAATGATTCCCTATCACTGGCAGTACCTGCCGTTACTCATGCAGATCGTTGTGGCCCTGGGTTTAGGCGCGGCCATGGTGGCGGGGTCTTATTTCATTGGCAGGCACCGCAACACTTCGGTCAAGTTGTCTGCTTATGAGTGCGGCATCACCCCCGTGGGCGACGCACGCGGCCGCTTCAGCGTCCGCTTTTACATGGTCGCAATGCTCTTCATCCTGTTCGACGTGGAAGCGGTCTTCATCATGCCTTGGGCGGTGATCTACCGCCAGCTCCCCTTCATCACCGGCTCAAAGTTCTTCGGATTCTGGGAGATGGTGGTCTACCTCGGCTTCGTCGCGGTCGGTCTGTATTACATCGTGCGCAAAGGCATCCTGGATTGGAGCCTGGACAAGGCGGACCTGTAGATGCTGGATCCCAAGATCACGCTGCGCGACAAGGCTGCTGTCATTGAGGCTCTGCCGGATCACCCCGGCCTCAAAGCCGTTCTGGCATGGAACCCCGACGCGCTAACGGGCGCCAAGCTGGACCGTGCCGAAGTCAGCCTGACGATTGCTCCCAATTGCATTCGCGAGGCTTGCCGGGTGGTTCGGGACGTGGGCTACCAAGCATTCCAGGATGTGACCGCAGTCGATTGGCTCCCCTCGGTGCCGCGGTTCCAGCTTAGTTACCACATCTGCTCGTACTCATTTAAGGAAATGCTGCGTTTGTGTGTCATGGTGGACGAAGCAGAAGCATCCGTGGAATCCATTACTCCGGTTTGGCCCGGCGCCAATTATTACGAACGTGAGATCTTCGACCTGTTCGGGATCCGCTTCGAGGGACATCCCAACCTGCGGCGCATCATGATGCCCGAGGAGTGGGTCGGCCATCCCCTGCGCAAGGACTACCCGGTGGAGGGCTACCGTTGAACCCGGATGTCGGCACGCCCATCCTCGAAGCCCCGTTAGCGGAAGGCTCGCGGGACCAGCACATGGTCCTCAATATGGGCCCGCAGCATCCGTCGACCCATGGCGTGTTGCGCCTGGTCCTGGAGATCGACGGCGAGATCGTCGTCCGGCTCTATCCGGAGATCGGCTACCTGCATACCGGCATCGAGAAAACCTGCGAAGCCAAGTTTTACCAGCAGGTGGTGCCGCTCACCGACCGCGTGGACTACCTGGGGCCGATGGCCAACAACCTGGTCTACGCCCTGGCCGTGGAGAAGCTGCTGCAGCTCGAAATTCCTGCCAAAGCACAGTGGATGCGCGTCCTGCTGGCGGAGCTGACGCGCATCAACTCGCACCTGATCTGGCTGGGCACGCACGCCATGGACATTGGTGCGCTGACGGTGTTCCTGTACACATTCCGCGAGCGCGAAGACATCCTGCGCATGTTCGAAATGATCTCCGGGCAGCGTATGATGACCAGCTACATTCGCATTGGCGGTCTGGCGCTGGATCCTCCGCTCGATTTTCTGCCGCGCGTGCAGGCGTTCCTGAAGACGTTCCCGGAAAAGATTGACGAGTACTCGAACCTGCTAACCGGAAATCCTATCTTCATGAACCGGCTTAAGGGCGTGGGGTACTTGTCGGGCGAAGATGCCGATCGCGCTGGCCGTGACCGGGCCGGTGATGCGCGCGTCGGGAATCGACTTCGATGTGCGCCGCGACATGCCGTACTCGAGCTACGAGAAGTTCCAGTTCAATGTGCCGGTATCGAATGTGGGCGACTGCTGGGCGCGTTACGAATGCCGTCTCGAGGAGATGCGCGAGAGCGTCAAGATTGTGCAACAGGCTCTCGACGGCATGCCCGAAGGACCGATCAAGGCAGATGCACCGAAGATCGTTCTGCCCGATCGCGAGCAGATGAAGACGCAGATGGAGGCCCTAATCCATCACTTCAAGATCGTGACGGAAGGATTCGCAGTGCCAGCCGGCGAGGTTTATCAGAGCATTGAATCGGGGCATGGGCAGGTGGGCTACTATGTGGTTTCAGATGGAACGGCGAAGCCCTACCGCGTGCACATGCGCTATCCGTCGTTCGCCGATTTGCAGGCTTTGGAAACGATGTGCAAAGGACGGCTGCTCGCCGATGTGGTGGCGGCGATTGGGTCGATTGACATTGTGTTGGGGGAGATCGATCGCTAGTGCCCGCGACCGACCAGCTTTTTGTTGAGCTTTGGGTATCGCTGGCTTCCCTGCTCCGCAGTTACACGGCGGCGCACGGGCTCAACAAGAACAAGCAGGCGACAGTGGAACTGGGCGAGGAACAAATCACTGTGCGCCACGGCGATGACTGGCTTCACCTGGAGCGTGATGGCGCGCAGGTCCGGTGGAATCGCGAAGACGGCGCCGCGGGTGTATTGGAGTTCACCGAGGCTGGGCGCCTGAAAAGGTCTGAAGGGGATCACGAGGAAGAGATGGATATGGTTGCAGAGGCGTGGGCACGGGAGCTGATGGCATGACCCCAGGTAATTCCGAAACCATGTCGATCTTTTCGCCTGCGCTGTCGGCACGCTTTGACGCGCTGGTGGAGAAATATCCTCTGAAGCGCTCGGCGCTCATCCCCATGATGCTGTACGCGCAGGACGAAATTGGATATCTCTCCGAGGCTGCAATCGTTGAGATTGCCGACCGCCTCGCTCTGACCGCTCTCGAAGTCCGCAACGTGGCCAGCTACTACTCGATGCTGCGATTCAAGCCCGCGGGCAAGTTCAACATCCAGGTGTGCACCAATATCAGCTGCATGCTGCGCGGCGCTTACGAACTTTTCGATCGCTTCCAGGATGAACTGCACATCGGACACAAGGGCATAACGGCGGATGGAGTCTTCTCGCTCGAAGAGGTCGAATGCATTGGCGCCTGCTGCTGGGCTCCAGCCATCCAGGTGAACTACGATTTTCATGACGATCTGACCCCCGACAGCGTACCGAAGATTCTGGACCAGTACCGCGACCGCCGCGAATGGGGGACGCTAGCCATGCCGAGACTTGTCTCCCATCCCGATGAAGTGAAGATCGTCACAAAGCGATTTGGTCAAGGCGCTGCCAACATCGAAAAGTACATCGAGTTGGGCGGCTACGAGGCCGCGAAAAAGTGCCTGGCGCAAGGTCCTGACTGGATCATCAACGAGATGAAGGCCTCGAACCTGCGCGGGCGCGGCGGCGCGGGATTCCCGACAGGGTTGAAGTGGTCGTTCGTCCCCAAGCAGTCGGCAAAGCCCAAGTATGTGCTTGTGAATGGCGATGAGAGCGAGCCCGGCACCTGCAAGGACCATCTGATCTTCCTGCACGATCCGCATGCGGTCATTGAAGGAACGATGATCGCGGGCCTGGCGATCGGCGCGAAGACGGGCTTCATTTATCTGCGCGGTGAATATCGCTACCTGCTGGAGATCATGGAGAAGGCGGTAGCGGACGCGTATGCCAAGGGATTTCTGGGCAAGAACATCTTCGGCTCCGAAACCGAGTTCCAGGTGATTACGCAGACCGGCGCCGGCGCCTACGAAGTCGGCGAAGAGTCGGCGCTGATGGAGTCGCTCGAAGGCAAGCGTGGCGTCCCGCGCATCAAGCCTCCCTTCCCTGCCGTGGTGGGCCTTTATGGTGGCCCCACGGTCATTAATAATGCGGAGACCATCGCAACCGTTCCCCACGTCATCACGATGGGCGGTCCGGCTTACGCGGCCGTTGGCTCGGAGCGCAACGGCGGCACGCGGCTCTTTGGATTGAGCGGGCACATCGAGAGGCCTGGGCGTCTACGAGTTGCCCATGGGCTACAACCTGAAGAAGATGATCTACGAAGTCGGTGGCGGGATCCGCGGCGGGCGCAAGTTGAAAGCCATCGTTCCGGGAGGATCGTCAACGCCGGTGCTGTTGCCCGAGGAGATTGAAAACCTGGGCATGGACTTCGACCAGGTGGGCAAGGCAGGATCGATGCTGGGCTCGGGCGGCGTGGTGGTGATCGACGACCAGACCTGCATCGTGGAATTCGCGCTGCGCACCATCAGCTTTTATCAGCACGAGAGCTGCGGATGGTGCATTCCCTGCCGCGAAGGAACGGACTGGCTGAAGAAGTCGCTGACGCGGTTCCATGCCGGCTTCGGCGAGATGAAGGACATCGACAACATCCGCTACCTGGCCGAGAACATGATGGGCCGCACCTTCTGTCCGTTGGGCGATGCGGCGGCCATGCCGACGATCGGATTTGTGAAGAAGTTCCGCAAGGAGTTTGAGGACCACCTGAACGGGAAGCCGTGTCCATTTGCCAAGCATGCCGGAAATGGCCGTGGTTTAGAGATTCTGGAGAAGAATGGCAGACGTAACCTTTACAGTCGATGGAAAGAAGCTGACAGCGCCTGCGGGGACGCTGCTGATTGAGGCTTGCCGCAAGGCCGGCATCGAGATTCCCGCATTCTGCTATTACCCCGGATTAAGCCTGCAGGCAGCATGCCGCATGTGCGTGGTGCGCCAGGAGAAGGTGCCGAAGCTGCAGACGGCCTGCACCACCACCGTCGCGGAAGGACAGGTCTTTATTACCGAGTCGCCGGAGATTGCGCAGGCGCGCAAGGCGACCATCCAGCTTGCTGCTCGGCAATCATCCGCTCGACTGCCCGGTATGCGACGCGGGCGGCGAATGCGAATTGCAGGACATGACCTTCAAGTACGGCGCGGGCGAGAGCCTGTACGCCGAGGCCAAGCAGCACCGCGACGAGCAGCAGTGGTCGCCGGCCGTTTTCTTCGACCGTCCGCGTTGCATCTTGTGTTACCGCTGCGTGCGCATGTGCGGCGAAGGCATGGATGTGTGGGCGCTGGGTGTTCAGAACCGCGGCGTCAGTTCGGTGATCGCGCCCAACGGTGGACGATCATCTGGACTGCGAACAATGCGGCATGTGCATCGATGTTTGCCCGGTGGGCGCGCTCACCAGCGGCAGCTATCGCTACAAGACGCGTCCATGGGAGATGAATCACGTCTCCACTGTCTGCACGCATTGCGGCGACGGATGCAAGGTAACGCTGGGCGTTCGCCAGTCGAATGAGGGCGCGGACATGGTGCGCGCCGATAATCGCGACAAGAGCGGCATCAATGGCGACTTTCTCTGCGCCAAAGGCCGCTTTGGCTTCGACTTTGTCGACAGCGCCGATCGGCTGATCAAGCCCCTGGTGCGCAACGCGGCGGGCAAACTCGAGCCGACAACGTGGGAGCACGCACTGCGCGTGGCCGCCGGCAAGCTGAAGGAGATTCGCGACGCGCGCGGCGGAGAATCGATCGGTGTCATGGGCTCGAACCGCACCACTAACGAAGAGAATTACCTGTTGCAAAAGCTGGCGCGCACGGTCCTCAGGACCAACAACATCGACCACGTGCGCACGGCCGATTACGCATCGTTTGTTCGTGCGATGGCCGGAAACGAAGGCAAATCTGCCAGCCTGCGCGATGCAGGAACGGCGTGCGCCGTTCTTCTTGTGGGCGGCAATCCGACGGACGAGCATCCGCTGCTGGCCTGGCAGTTGCGTACAAACGTGCGGCTCAACAAAGCCCGGCTCTACATTGTGAATCACAAGACCATCAAGCTGGAACGGCAGGCCAAGGCAGTGCAGGGCGTACCGCCCAACGGCTACCGCGATCTGACCGCGCTCCTTGATCGCAACGAAGGCGACTTCGCCAAAGCGGTCATGGCGGAAGAATCGCTGCTGATCATTTTCGGTCAAGAGTTCCGTGGCGAGCAGATCGAATCCCTCGCGGCCTGGGGCCTGAAGCGCGGCAACGTGCGCTTCGCCTTCCTCGGCGACCACTCCAACTCCCGCGGCGCAGCCGATATGGGCCTGCTGCCCGACCTGCTGCCCGGCTATATCCCCGTGACCGCCCCGGCGCCGTTTGTCGAGGAGTACGCGGGCATGCCGGCAACACCCGGCAAAACGGCGCCGGAGATCCTCGACGCCGCGCAAAGCGGCCAACTCGGCGCGCTGCTGATTGTCGGCGACAACCCCGTAGCACGCCTCGGTCTCGCACCGGATGCACTGCGCAAGACACTTTCGTTATCGTGCAGGACCTGTTCCTGACCGAAACGGCACAGCAGGCCGATGTGGTTCTTCCCGCCGCCAGTCTCTACGAGAAGTCCGGCACCGTGACCAATACCTTCGGCGATGTGCAGCTGGCGAAGAAGGCCGCCGATCGCCCCGGCGTGCGCACCGACTTCGAAATCCTTGTCCGCCTGGCCGACGCGATGGGCGCCGACGTCAAGGCGCTTGTCCCCTTCGGCAAAGGTGGCGTGCGCGGGGATTTCGGCCAGTCGCGCGGCGCGCAATCCGGTGAAGCCGACCGGCACGCGGTCTGGCTTGCCTCCAACGGACTGGAGCCGAAGCTGAGCCCGTTCGACCCGCTGGCCGTGCTGGACGAGATCCAACGTCTTGTACCTGCATACCAGCTCGACCGCCTGAATCTGCTTCGCGGGCAACGACGTCCACACCGAGCCCGGCTTTGTTCCCGTCTCGGCTCTCACTCAGCCCCGCGCCGACCTGACCGCACCCACACACGACGGCCTGTTCACATCGGGCACCATGGGCCGCTACAGCACTTACCTGCGAGAGATTGAGCAACACCAGTCGCATCAACTCGAAGGCACCGCCGCAGACTGATGAGTTTTGAGAGAGGCTGAAGGCACGTGACGATTTTGCAGTTTTTTCTGTGGAGCTTGCTCAAGATCATCGTGGTGACGGTGGTGCTGCTGATGGGCGTCGCCTACACGGTGCTGCTCGAGCGCAAGCTGGTGGGCCGCATCCAGAATCGCTGGGGACCCAGCCGCGTGGGCCCGTTCGGCCTGCTGCAGCCGCTGGTCGACGGCGCAAAATCCTTTCTCAAAGAAGACATCATTCCCACCGCGGTCTATCGGCCGCTCTATCTCCTCGCCCCTATCCTGTCGCTCGGCTGCGCGCTCATCTCCATTGCTGTTGTCCCCTTCGGCTCGCCCAACGTGCAGGGTTCCGGCGGCTTTCGCTTTTTTGAGATCTCCGACGTCAACATCGGCCTGCTGGTGATCCTCGGCATCACCTCCATCGGCGTCTATGGCATCGCGCTCTCCGGCTGGTCGTCGAACAACAAGTATTCCCTGCTGGGCTCGCTGCGATCATCGGCACAGCTTATCAGCTACGAGTTGGCCCTGGGCCTTTCGCTGGTGGGCGTCGTGCTCCGCGCCGGGTCGCTCAACCTCCGCGACATCGTCGAGAACCAGTCCCATCGCGGCATCCTCAGCTGGAATCTCTTCGGCGGATTCCAGTTCGTCGCCTTCTTCATCTACCTGATGGCGGCATACGCCGAGACCAATCGCGCGCCCTTCGATCTGCCGGAAGCCGAAAGCGAACTGACCGCCGGCTACCACACCGAATACAGCTCCATGAAGTTCGCCATGTTTTTCATGGCCGAATACGCCAACATGATCACCGTCGGCTGCGTCGCCACCCTGCTCTTTCTCGGCGGCTGGACCAGTCCCTTCGGCGATCTCATGCCAATGCCGCATATCTGGCTGCTGCAGGCCATTCTGCCCATCTTCTGGTTTGTCTTGAAGGTCTTCAGCTTCTTGTTTCTCTACGTGTGGGTGCGCGGCACGCTGCCCCGCTTCCGCTACGACCAGCTCATGAACTTCGGGTGGCGTTACCTGCTGCCGCTCGCCATTCTCAACATTGTCGGCACAAGCCTATGGCTCGCCTATAAGTAGCGGCCCTCTCAGTTACAATCGGAGAGGTTTTTGCGTTCGAGTCCGCTCATCACGTCACACCAATCCGCGCGCCGCAAGGCTCGCCCAGCACATTGACGGAACTGATGCACCTGGTACTCTTTATCGTCTTTGCCGGTCTTTGCCTGGCTGGAGCCATCAACCTCCTGCTGCAAAGCCATCCCATCAACAGCGCCTTGTCGCTGGTGGTGGTTATGAGTTCGCTGGCCGTGCTTTACCTGCTGCTGGGCGCGGAGTTCCTGGCTGCGGCGCAGGTCATTGTCTATGCCGGAGCCATCATGGTGCTGTTCACCTTCGTGGTCATGCTGTTGAACGCCGGCCGCGAAGAGCGCACGTTGGGGAGCCGCACGGCAAAGGCCGTCGGCTTTCCAGCGGTAGTCGCGGTCCTCAGCGTGATTGCAACCGTGATCCTCAAGGCGCAAGGCCTCACCCCCATCGTCCTGGATGACAACATCACATCGACGGCGGACCTGAGCAAGGTGCTCTTCCACGAACTCCTGCTTCCATTTGAAGTCACCTCGGTGCTCATCCTGATTGCGATCCTGGGAGCAGTAGCCCTTGCGCGCCCCGCGGGCGACGAACGCCGCGAGCGGACGGGAGGCGTCAAGTGATTCCGCAAAGCTGGTATCTGCTGCTGAGCGCGGCCTTGTTTTCGCTAGGAGTCATCGGGTTCCTCATCAAGCGCAACCTGATCACGGTCTTCATGTCGATTGAGCTGATGCTCAACGGCGTGAATCTATCCTTCGTTACCTTCGCGCACCAGTGGCACCTGGTGAAGGGGCAGATCTTCGTCTTCTTCGTGATGGTGGTGGCCGCAGCCGAGGCTGCTGTCGGTCTGGCCATCATCATTGCCATCTTCCGCACCCGCGGGACGCTGGCCGTCGACCGCATCGACCTGATGAAACTATGAACGGACACTTCTATCTCTGGTTGATCCCGGCGCTGCCCTTTGCAGGATTTCTGCTGAACGGAATCTTTGGCGCGAAGCTGCCCAGAGCTCTGGTCACGGCCATCGCACTACTGGCGCCACTTGGTTCATTCGCGTTGGTCGTGAATGCGGCGGCTACCATTTACCTTTACGTATCGCGATGCTCGCTCTGCGGTCCTCCGAACTATGGCTGGAGCATCCTTCCGCTGATAGAGAATTACGGCAGCTGGATCAATGCCGGCTTCCTGCACATTGGCTTCAGCTTCGTTCTCGACCAGCTCTCGATGGTCATGCTGCTGATCGTCACCGGCGTCGGCTTTCTCATCCACATCTACTCCGTCGGCTACATGTCCGACGATCGCGGCTACTGGCGCTACTTCGCATATCTGAACCTCTTCCTCTTTTTCATGACCGTGCTGGTGTTGGCCGGCAACGCGCTCGTCATGTTCGTCGGTTGGGAGGGTGTTGGCCTCGCGTCCTACCTTCTCATCGGCTTCTGGTTCCAGAAGACATCCGCGGCAGACGCCGGCAAAAAGGCATTCGTCGTCAACCGCATCGGCGACTTCGGCTTCCTCATTGGGATGTTCCTGCTGCTATCGACCTTCGGCACGCTTACCTTCGGCGAGATCGGAGCTCAACTCGCAGCCAGTCCCGGCATGCAAGGCGGCATCGTCACCGCAATCGCGCTGTGCCTGCTGCTCGGCGCCACCGGCAAAAGCGCGCAGCTTCCGCTTTATGTATGGCTGCCCGACGCCATGGAAGGTCCAACGCCGGTTTCCGCTCTCATCCACGCGGCCACCATGGTCACGGCTGGCGTTTACATGATCGCCCGCACTCACGCCATCTATGACCACTCGCCCTTCGCGCTGCTGATCGTGGCCATCGTGGGAGCGGCAACTGCGTTCTTTGCGGCCACCATAGCGCTGGTGCAAACCGATATCAAGCGGGTGCTGGCCTACTCCACCGTTTCGCAGCTCGGCTACATGTTCCTGGCCTGCGGCGTCGCTGCCTACTCGGCGGGCATCTTCCACCTGATGACCCACGCCTTCTTCAAGGCGCTGCTGTTCCTCGCGGCCGGATCGGTAATTCACGGCCTTGGCGGCGAACAGGACCTGCGCAGGATGGGCGGCTTGCGCAAGCACATGCCCATCACCTTCTGGACCATGACGATCGCCGTCGTCGCTATCGCAGGAATTCCTCCGTTCGCGGGCTTCTTCTCCAAAGACGCCATCCTCTACGCGGCTTATCAGCAAGGCACCACCGGCAAAATCTTCTGGTTCATCGGCTGGATCACCGCCGGGATGACCGCGTTCTACATGTTTCGGCTCTGGTATCTCACGTTCCTCGGCGACAGTCGCGCAGCAACGCACACTGAGGACGACGGCGCTTTAGTCCATGCGCGTTCCGACACAAAGCTGACGATGGAAGCCGGACACCACCACGTGCCGCACGAAAGCCCATGGTCGATGCTTGGGCCGCTTGTCATCCTCGCCGTCCTCTCCGTGATCGGAGGCTGGATCGGTGCGGGCCGCTTCGGCGCGTTCCTCGCTCCAGCCGTAGGGGCGAAGACGGCGGAAGCAGCGAGCAACAGCCTTGAACTCACCCTCACTGCGCTCGCAGTGCTGATTGCAGTGATCGGCTGGTTCATCGCGCATCGCCTTTATCGCGATAACCACGGCGAAGAGCCTCTCGCCGCCGCGTCATTCCCCTACAAAGTTCTCTCCCACAAGTATTGGGTCGACGAGATCTACAACGCGCTAATCGTCAAGCCGATCCTCGCGCTGTCGCGTTTTGTGCTCGAGATGATCGTGGACTTCGCTATCCTCGGCGGCATTGCATGGCTGCTGGCCGGATCCGCGAGCTTTGGCGGTGCGCTGCTGCAGCGGTGGCAATCGGGCAATCTGCGCTCCTATGCCGCGTGGCTGGCTGCCGGCGCCGCCGCACTGCTCCTCTTTGCGCTGGTACCGTGGACCAGTGTCCTGGCCAACATCGGCATTCACCTCAACACGGCGGGACACTGAGACAATGAGCGCACTGAACGAAAGCATTCTTACGTGGATCCTGCTGGTGCCCATCATCGGCGCAGTCCTGGTCGCGCTCCTTCCTGATCGCGACAAAACGGCGCCGTGGCTCGCCCTCATCACCACGCTGGTCACATTCGGCCTGACCCTGCATCTGCCCGCGCACTTCATCGTTGGCCAGCCGGGCTTCCAGTTCGAGATCAATAAGCCCTGGATCGACAACCCCGCCATCTTCTATCACGTCGGCGTTGACGGTCTCAGTCTGTGGATGGTCGTCCTCTCCGGACTGCTGGGCCCGGTTGGCGTGCTGGCAAGCTGGAACGCGATTCGCGAGCGCCGCAAGATCTTCTACTCGCTCTTCCTGGTGCAGCAGACCGCCATGTTGGGCGTCTTTGTCTCGCTCGACCTGATGATCTACTACGGATTCTGGGAGCTCTCCCTGGTCCCCATGGCCATCCTGATTGCCATGTACGGCCGAAAAGATGGCGTGAAGGCCGCCGTCAAGTTTTTCATCTATACCTTCGTCCCCTCGGCGCCTCTGCTGGTCGCCATCATCTGGCTCTACGTCCGCACCGGCACCTTCAACTTCAGCGTACTGCAATCGTCGATCGCCAACGGAGCTCTCCCAGCTGACGCACTCTTCTGGACAGCGCTCGCCTTCCTCTTCGCTTTCGCGGTCAAGGTCCCCATTTTTCCGCTGCACGGCTGGCTCGCCGACAGCTTCAGCGAAGCACCCGTCGCCTTGGCGATGGTCATCGCCGGCAAGCTTGGCCTTTACTCCATGCTGCGCTTCCATGTCGGTCTGTTCCCCGTTCAGGCTCGCGCTATTGCGCCGCTGCTTATTGCGCTCACCGTCATCGGAGTTCTCTACGGCGCATGCGTGGCCTTGGTGCAGCGCGACTTCTGGCGCTTGATCGCGTTCGCCACGCTCAGCCATTTCAGCCTGACCACCCTCGGCATCTACGGCCTCAACCTGACAGGCCGTGACGGCGCCATCTACCAGACGCTCAACGAAGGCGTCATCGAAGGCGCTTTGTTCGTCCTGCTGGGGATTCTCGATACCCGCTATCGCTCCAGCCAGATCGCCAGCTATGGCGGAGTCGCCGCAAAACTTCCGCGCACCGCGTCGTTCTTTGTCATCACCATTCTGGCCATGGCCGGACTCCCCATGCTCAACGGCTTCATCGGCGAGTTCCTCATCCTTTCCAGTACCTTCACCAACGTGAGCCGCGGCTGGGCCGTCGCCGCCACCCTCACCATCATCCTCGGCGCCGCTTACGCGCTATGGCTCGTGCAGCGGATCTTCTATGGGCCCGAGAGCCAGGTGACCATATCCACGCCCGCCTCCGACTTGCGCTTCAACGAATGGGTCGCGCTGGTTCCTCTCGCAGCTCTCATGCTCGTGATGGGCGTAGCTCCGCGCATCTGGATGCCATCCATCGAGCACTCCGCCCAAATGCCCTTGGTCAAGCAAGTTACCGAGTCACCGCAGATTGTTCCCATGACAACCCAGGAGACCACGCGATGAACGCCACCGACAGTCTCCGAATACTGCCAGAGATCATCCTCACCATCACCGGCGTCCTGCTGATGCTGGTGGACGCCACACTCCACCCCGGCTTCACGCGGCGGCCACTCGGTTGGCTCGCTGCCATCGGAACCACCATCGCTCTGTGGGCTAGCCTCTGGCAGCTCAGCCTTGGCACCGGTACGGCCTTCTTCGGCGCCGTCGAAACCACCCCCTTCACTGTCTTCTTCCACGTGCTCATCTGCGGCATCGTCCTGGTCGCCATCCTGATCGCGCTCGATTCTCTTCCTGAAAACAGCCATCACCAAGGCGAGTACTTTGCCCTCGTCGTCTTCGGCGCCGCGGGCATGTGCCTCCTCACCAGCGCCATCGAGTTGCTGGTCGTCTTCATAGCTCTCGAAATCTCCTCCATCTCCACGTACATCCTCGCCGGATACCGCAAGCACAGCGCACAGGGTCCGGAATCAGCCATCAAATACTTCCTCCTTGGATCGTTCGCCACGGCCTTCCTGCTCTATGGAATCGCTTTGATCTTCGGCGCCACCGGCACCACGCAGATCTACGAGGTCGCGCAGCGTGTCCCCGGGGCGCAGAACCACTCCATGGTCGTCATGGCCCTCATGCTCATGATGGTGGGCATGCTCTTCAAGGTCTCCGCCGCTCCGTTCCACCTTTGGACGCCCGACGTTTACGAAGGCGCGCCGTCGCCTGTCGTGGCGCTGCTCTCCACCGCGCCCAAAGCCGCGGTTTTCGCTCTACTCCTCCGCGTGACCTATGAAATGCTGCCGGGGTTGCGCTCTTACTGGGAACCGCTGCTGTGGGCCGTCGCGGTGGGATCCATGACCATCGGCAACCTGGCGGCTTTGCGCCAGCAGAATGTCAAGCGCATGCTGGCCTACTCCTCCATCGCCCATGCCGGCTATCTGCTCGCAGCTTTTGCGGGTCTCGCACCAAACGGCATTGCCGCCGCGGCCTTTTACATCGCCGCTTACGCGGCCATGAACGTAGGTGTCTTCGCGGTGATCACCGTGGCCAGCGGTTATGACGATCACCTTCCGTTGATTCGCGACTTCCGCGGCCTCATTTATCGCTCTCCCCTGCTGGCGATCCTGCTTATCTTTTTCCTGATCTCGCTGGTGGGGATTCCGTTCACCGGCGGCTTCTTCGGCAAGTTCTATGCCTTCTCTGCCGCGGTGGGCGGCGGCGCCATCGCGCTCGCCATCATCGGATTGCTGAACTCGGGAATCGCCGCGGCGTATTACCTGCGTCTCGCATTTGCGGCGGCACAGCGCCCGGCGGACGGCGAAGAGCCCGCACGCATTGCCCTCCCGCAGGTGGGAGTCGCCATCATTGCGGCGATTGTGTTCACCGCGGGAGCTACTCTGTGGCTTGGCATCGCACCCAATCCCATTCTGCGCGCAGCCGAAATGGCTGCCCATACCCTGCAGGTTCCCACCGGAGAGACTCCAGCCAGCGCCGGCAATCAGCAGCTCAATCAGCCACAACAGCCGCATCCTTGATGCGGGCTGAAGCCGCCAATTCAACTCCACTCCAGCAAAGGTCCTTGTAATGGGACACCGAAAGGGCATGAATCCGCTCTTGGGGAAACCGCTCCACCACCCATCTCCGGGCGGCTGCTCCCATCACCCGCTGACGCGCCGGGTCTACCAGCAGTTCAAGCATGCTTTCCGCCAAGGCCTCAGGATCTCCAGGAGCGACCAGCAAGCCGGTGATGCCGGGGAGGACCGCCTCGCGCGATCCAGTGGCCAGGGTTGTGATCGTGGGAATCCCCGAGGCCGCTGCTTCGAGCACAACATTGGGAAATCCCTCCCGATGAGTGGGCAGCACGAGAACGTCCATCGCCCCGTACCACGGTGCTGTGTCCGCTACGAATCCGGTGCACACCACCTTCGGGTGGCGTTCAATCTCCGAGCGCAGCTCCTGTGACAACGCATCTTCCGACTCATCGAACCAGCCGACCAGGATAAGTCTCGCGTCCGGTCTCGATCGCAACACCAGTTCGAAGGCCTCCATGAGTTCCGGCACGCCTTTGTCCCGCGTTAGCCGGCCGACGAACCCGATTACCGGCGCCCTGGTAGCAATGCCGATCGTCTCGCGCAGTTCCCCGGAAGTGGGCTTGAACCGCTCCACGTCGACGCCGTTGCTGCTCCCCGGTCCCAGCACCTGCAGTTTCCCCGCGCTGGCCACCCGCAGAGCAAGCGCCTTGTTGCGCAGGCTTCGGCTGTTGCACAGAACCACGTGAGAACAGGCGGCCGCAAGCTGCTCCGTGGCATGAAGTATCCAGCGTGTGGGCCCCGAAGCAGTCTCCAACCGTAAACCGCGCAGCAGATAAACCCGGCACGGAACCCCACACAAAAAGGCTGCAATGTTGCCCAGCAATCCAGCCTTCGGCGTGCTGAACTCTGCCATCGCAGGCCGCAGCCTGTAGAGCGCTTTCACGAGACGGAACAGTGAAACCAGGTCGGCCAAAGGCGCAATTCCACGTTTCATGGGAATGGGAAACGCCTCAATGCCTTCCTGCGAGGCAGTCGCGTCCAGAAGATTGCCCGGAGAAGCAATGAGGACCACCCGGAAACCGGCTTCGCGCAGAGCTCGCAGCCGCCCCGTGAGAACGAGACAGGTCTGGGAATGCGTGATCCCAATCACTATCAGCGGCCGCTTCATCCGATGCTCAACTAAAGACTGGTTGCGTTGGTGACCTTAGTCACTCCTGCGGATAAATCCCGGAACCCTCCGGATGCAGGCGGTGGGCACCGATGATTCCTGTTAGAACTTCCTAACGCACTGTAGCAATTCACTACAGTTAAGTTTGTGAGGATCATCACGGTTGCCTCCTTACCAAAACGTGTACCTTCGTAATTCAAACCATGGTCCGACGGTACACGATCCTGTTACTTATCCCTCACCTGGGAGGTGGTGGGGCCGAGCGCGTCATGGCGCACCTGGCTCGCTCCTTATCCAGCGACCGTTTCGCCGTGCATCTTTGCCTCATTACTGATAGCGAGTATTCCGCGGAGAAGTTCCCATCAGCCGTACAAGTGCACCGCCTCCACTCCGCGCGCGTCCTGTTCGGAGCAGTCGGCCTCGTCCGCATGGTTCGCCAAATCCAGCCCGATCTGATCTTCTCGGGAATGTTTCACTTGAATTTTCTCGTTCTTCTCCTACGACCTTTTTTCCCTCGCGCCACACGCATCCTGGTCCGCCAGAACGGCAATCTTTCGGCATGGCCGCGGCACAACCCAAGCCTGGGACGGTTGTTGTACCGTCTCATCTATCCCCGCGCCGACGGCATTGTCAGCCAAACGCGCACCATGGCCGATCAGTTGTGCGAATGCCTCGGTACGAAGACCGCGGTCCATGTCCTCCACAATCCCGTGGATGCAGAGGGCATTCGCCAGAAAGTCGCCGAGACAGTTATAAAGTGGAGCGGCCCTGGGCCTCACCTGTTGGCAATCGGGCGGCTCTCTCCGGAGAAAGGCTTCGATCTCCTACTCGACGCTTTCGCCACGATCCGCGCCACACATCCGACAGCTCGTCTCACAATCCTGGGTGAAGGCCCCGAACGTATCGCTCTCCAGGAGACGGCCGCATCTCTTGGCCTCGCCTCGAATGTCCGGTTCGCCGGATACGCCTCGGATCCGTTCTCGTGGTTCGCGGGTGCAACCCTGCTTGTGATCCCTTCGCGATATGAGGCTTTGCCCAATGTCCTCCTGGAAGGCGCCGCAGCCGGCCTGCCGATCGTCGCAACCCCATGCTCTGCCGGCGTGACCGAACTGCTCCAGGGCCAGGCCGGAGCGTGGCTGGCAACGGAGCTCTCAGTCGACTCCCTGGCACAATCGCTCGACATGGCCTTGAAGACGCTCCGTCCCGGCGAACGCTTTGCTCATTCCTTTCTCGAACCATTCCGCTTGCCTGATGCCGTCCGCGCATACGAAAACCTTATCCTCGAAACCCTGACCGGCGGCTCCGCGGAATGAGCCGCATCCCTGCCAGATGCTGCAACAGCGCACCACCGCTGTTCGGCGGGGTTTCCTTTTCCAGAGACACATCACCCACTCGTAGTTCGGTTCCGCTTCATGCGCATCAAGATCCGCCACAAGGCCATCTGCGCATATGCATGCTCCCTGAAACTGAGCTTCCCGGGTCGGAAGTTTGCAACGACATCGTCGAATGACGTGAACTGCTCGCGGTGCTTTTTGACGAAGCCTTTCAGCTCCGCGACGCGCCGTGGTCCCATGGAATTCGGGTGAATGCAAATGGTCCACAGCCCCTTTGTGCGGCTTGCCGGAGACCAAAGCTGCTGCGGAATCCAGGTGACGCCGTCGCGCTCGAACGGCACCCGCGCCAAACCATCGGAGAGATAGGGCAGCCCTTCCTGGCACAGCGCGCGCAGTGTTACGCGATCAAAGCTGTGCTTGGGCGCAACAAAGATTCGCGGAACCAAACCTTCATTCCGTAGCAGGGCAAATCCTGAGCGGAGATAGTCGCATTGCACCTCCAGCGGCTGCCCCGCGAATTCAGAATGGCGATGAAGAGGGATCAGGCTCCTGGCCCACACGCTGCAGTCATGCCGGTAGCCATGCATCGCAATCGTCGCGCCCGACTGCTGCAATGCGCGCATCTCTCCCCAGAACCCTTCCTGGTACGTCGACTTCGCCAGAGACTCGTCTTGATTCTCCGGCACGACCGCGAGGATGGGGCGAATCCCAAACTCGCCGATCACCTCGCGAATGCTCGACCACCGCTCGGGATGCACCGTCGGACAGAGGTCGTCGATTCGTAATAGGTACTGCGCTGGATTCGGCAGGCTGTCCATGAGCATCCCTTTCTGCAATGGATCAGCAGCGGCTGAGAGCACCGTTAACTGATCGCATTAGCTTGAGCACGTGCCAGCAGGCGGTGCGCGCAAATGCGAAAGAAAGCCCAAGTGCTGATGGTCCAAAGCGAAGTAGCAAGTGCTAGCCCTGACACCCCCATATACCGCATAAGCACCAGGTCCAGCGCCACGTCGAGGACGAGATTAATCATGCCACAATACAGCACCAGGTCGGTGCGCCGCATCGCCAGCACGAACCGATAATCGATGCGGCTGGCCGCGAAGAACGGAATCTGGATGGCGAACATTGCCACCACGGGCGCAACCGCAGCCGTGTCTCGGGCTCCGAACGCGCCATGCTGCAGCATGAGGTGTACGATATGGCGCGCCCCGAGAATCATGCAGACCGCAATCGGCACGGCAACGCTGGCTGTAACCAGCGCCCCCTTGCGCAGCGTGCTACGGCAGGCGGCCCAATCCCGTTGTGCCACCATGATCGAGAAATACGGCGCAAACGCCGACGACACCCCGCCCCCCACGAGCGTCATGACCACTCCCACGAACCTGCTTGCATACGCCATGGTCGAAACACTGCCGGCGGGTAGAGCCGCCGCCATGGCCTGATCGACCAGCAATCCCCCCGAAGCCACAATGGAACTTAGCAGCACCGGCCCGTACTGCCGCGCCACTTCCGTTGAAGCTTCGCCCACCCCTTTCCAGCGAAACCTCAGTGCATATCCGCGCGCCGCCATGCTGAATGCCAGAACGGCGGTTTGCGTGGCGCATCCTATCGTCATCAGCAGGACGAGCGCCCAGATCCCAAGTTGCCTGTGCAGGAATACGGCTCCTCCCGCAATACAAAGCGGCACCAGCAACGGCGCCAGCGCCGGCAGGCCGAATCGCTCCATGGTGTTCAGCACGGCTGCACAATTACTTGCTACCCCCGTGAGCAGGACCGTTGGAAGAAGCATCCAGAAGATGCGCACGCAGAGATCGATCTTGGTTGCGGGAAACCCCCAGGCGATCAGCGGAAAGAAGAAGCGCGCGGTAAGAGCCAGGGCCGCGCTCACCGCGCCCAGCAGCAACACCACTCGCAGCATCGCGTTCGAAAGCAGTTCCTGCGCCTTTTCGTGCCCCTGTTGCAGCCCGACACGCACCAGCGTCGGAATCAGCGCCTGGTTCATCGACTCCGCAATCACATTGACCAAAAGATTGGGAATGAGAAACGCCGCCAGAAACGCGTCCATCACGTCCGAGCGACCATAGACGCCAGCCACTACGATTTCTTTGAGGGTGGCAACGAGCTTAACGGCAACCCCAGCCATCGTCACCGACACTGCTGCGCGAAGAATGCTCCCCTCGAACCGGCGCGTCAACGTTGTCGAGCCGCGCTGCGGCGCGTCTGAGGTCGTTACGGATTCAGCGCTCACGCCTGGTTCTCCGCGATCGAGCCGGGCGTCGCCTCCCATCCGCGCTCGTCGCACAGGAACGAGTTAGCCGACGATGATTGCGCAGACAGCCTTGCGGCGGCGGCGATCAGCGCGATCAGAAACCACGTTGAACGGTTGGTCTCCACCGTGGCCACCATCGACGTGACCATCCAGACCAGCAATGCGGTGCCCAGCGCACCTCCCACTGCGCCTCCGGTGCGAAGCACGCAGCGACCAGCCGTCACCAGGATTGCCAGCGCCAGCGTCAGCGCAACCAGCCCGCCCTCCACCGCAATCGACAACACCGTGTTATGTGCCGTGTCTCCCTGGGCCAGCCGCGCGGCCGCAACAAAGGTTCCCGCGCCCGATCCAAATAGCGGCGCATGAGCAAACGCTCGCCATCCGGCAATCCAGATATTGATCCGCTGGTTCAAGTCGCCGCCCGAGAGCTGCTCGCCAATGCTCCCAATCCGCGCCAGGGTGGCGCCTGGAATCAGCCACCAGAACAGCCGCGCAAGCACCAGCGTCGTCGGCACGCCTGCGAGGACAGACCGAGGCCGTGAGCGCAGCAACCAAACCGCGCAACCCGTTATCGCAACAGCAGCGGCGAGCACCCCTCCGCGCGAAGCCGACAGAAGCACGCTCAGCAACCCCAGCGGAAAATACCCCAGCGCCAGTGTCTTCATCCACCACCGGCGTTCAATCAGCAAAAGAAGCGCTGCCAGAGGGAATCCCAGGTCTAAGAATCGCGCCAGGTCATTCGGATCCTGTCCCTCGGCGGCAAAACGAACCTGTCCCGCCGCAGCCGCCGAAGCATAGTCCGCCACGGTTAACACGGCGAGCACAACGCAACCAGCCAGATTCGCGCGGATCAAATAGCGAAGATCATCGCGACTTTCAACCAATTCCCACGCCAATGGCGCCACCATCATCACTTGCGCATAGGCGCGCATGCGCTCCAGTGTTGCCGCCGGCTCTATGCTCCAGAAATACGAGCAGCAAAGCCACAGATAGAGCGCGAGCGCCAGCCAGTGCAGCAGCCCGGGAGTGCGCATTCTGCCCGCCTGCAGCACGGCGGGAATGAAGGCCAGTAATAGAAGCAGCCCCGCGATGCGTGCAATATTGCCGAACGGCGCGCCCAGGTCCAGCGAGTACTCCCATGGAATGGCGAACGAAAAAGCCAGCAGCAGTACCCAGGCGACCCGGCGCATGCCTAAAACCTCTGCGAGTAAACCAAGCCCGCATAGATGCTCACGCCTGCCGTCGATTGCACCACTGATTCCATGGTGCGGTTCCAGAGATTCCTGGCGGCCGAGTCCGGCACGAACAAAATGTCGCGCTCGCCGATGGGCACATCGGGATCCTGTCCGCGCAGCATGCGCTTCAGGTTGAGCGATGTCACCGTGCGGCCGCTCCCCTGTTCGCGTATCAGCAATGCCTTGGTCAATGCGGCATTCTGGCTTGGCCCCCACGCCAGCGACACCGCTTGCAGCACCGTCATGGGCTGCCCGGCTTCCAGTGTGAATCCGCCTGGCCGAATCACGTCTCCAACGACATAGACCAGCCCTGCCCTGCTGATCTGCACCGTATCGCCCGCCAGCAGTTCAGGATTCCGCATCGCATCCACGCTCGCTCCACTGCGATCGAGCGCCACTAAGTGAGCCGCGGGATCACCGCGGTGATAGATGTAAGCTAGCGCTCCAGCCGCCGCCGTCGCGCCCGATGCTGCGGCCAGTAGATCCAACAGCCGATGATGCACCCCATACGGATACACGCCCGGCCGCATCACCTCGCCCAGAATGCTGAGATCCTGCCCGACAGACGCAATCACCAGCACCTGCACCTGCGGATGCCGCAGCATGCCCTTTGCGGCGAGAACTTCGGCAATCGCCCTCTCCGCCTGCGGCTCATCCATTCCCAGCACCGCAACATCTCCCACCAGCGGAAGGCTCACCATTCCCGCCATCGTCACGCGCACCGTGGTGCGGAACTCCGGCGTGTGGAACTCACTCACTTCCAGCAGATCGCCCGGCGCAATAGGCGCGGGAATCGCGCCGGAAAGATTGATTCCAGAGGCGGGCACTCCTGGCGCCACGATTGCCGGCGCGTTCCCAGACACTTCTTTGGGATTGGGCACAACCGCTGTATCCCGGCTCTGCGGAATGCGCGCCACGCCTGTCGGTAAGCCTGAAGTACTCGGAGTAGGCGCCTGCGCTCCCAAAACCGAAGATGCCGCCGCTAAGCCCAACACCACAACCAGCACGCGCGTTGCCGATGTCCGCATCGACTCCATCGCAAATGCAATCGCAAGCCCCATCCACGAAGAGGCGAACAGCGTGACGGCCATGTAGAGCAGCCAGTCCGGAGCTGCTGGCTTGGCGGAAATTCGCGGCGCATCCACCACCCTGAAATCCGGGTTAGGGATTCCCGCCGCCAGCCCTGCTTCCTCGGCCTTGCTCTGCACGCGCAGATAAAGTTCGCTGCTGGCGTCAGCCTCCCGCCGCATGCTTTCGTACTGCATGGCCGCCGTATTCGCCCGCAATCCCTCGCTGGTGCGCTCATCCAGGTTGCGGCGCAGCATCTGCTCGCGATCCACGCTGATCTGCCACGCTCTCTTGTATCGCTCGCGCAGCTTCTCGTCGGCCGATTGCAGTTGCTGGTCCAGATCCTGCAACTGTTCGCGAACTTCCACGACGCTGGGAAAATTCGGCCCATGCTCCAGGTTTAGCTGCGCCAGCTCTTCCTCCAGCTGCGCGTGGCGCGCGTGAATCTGCCGAAGCATCGCCATCGAAAGGTCGCCGCTGTCCGCTGCTGTATGGTCATCCGCCGCCAACACCAGTTCCGGATCCCCGTGAGATGCGTCGCGATATTCCGACTCCCGCAGAATGCGATCGGCGCTCGCCGCTGCCAGCGTGCGCGAAAGCTCGTCTAACTCCACCAACGCCGATAGATGTTGCGCGGACCCAGGCTGCCCGTTTGACAGCGTCTCCGGCGCAATCACGATTCCGTGTTCTTTCTGAAAGGCTGCCAGGCGGTGATTGTCCCGCTCCGATTTGCCCTGCAGTTGCGCCAGCTGATCCCGCAGCCAGCCAGCCGCCTTTCCCGTAGCCTGCACACGCGCCTCTTCCTCCTGAGCCTGATAGGCGCCTACCAATGCATTCACCACGTCGGCTGACAGCGCCGGGTCTCCGCAGCGAAAATCAATCTCCAGCAGCAATGTCCGCGGAATCGTGCCCACATGCAGGCGATCCTGAAAGCTGGCCAGCAAATAGGCCTGCGCGTCGGGCGCCGGCTGCTCCGGCCGAAACCCCGGAAACCGCCTCGCAAATCTTCCTGAAAACGCTGGCGCGGCGTAAAGCTTCTTCTCCACGATCACGCGCCAGGCAAGCTGCTCGCTCCGAAGCACGCTGGCCAGCGTCTCAAGCTGAGTCTGGCCGGACGCCAGCGATCCTGAAAACTCCCCATCCGCTTCGTCCATCCGGAGCGCCGTTGCCGGAGTCGTGCGCAAAGCCAGCCGCGCCCGCGACTCATACTGCGGCGGCGCCACCGCGCAGTAAATCCCGCAAAGCAGGAGCGACCCCAAAATGATCGTGACAACAACGCGCCGACGCGCAATCGCTACCCGCCATGCCGCGCGAAGACTCAGCGCCGGGTCTGAACGCGTCGGCGGAG
Organism: uncultured Acidobacteriota bacterium; assembly: GCA_963846375.1. GTDB lineage: Bacteria > Acidobacteriota > Terriglobia > Terriglobales > Acidobacteriaceae > Telmatobacter. Next base: position 266,085 of record CAWJVV010000008.1, on the reverse strand, counting down.
ACAATGGCGTACCTTCAATGCGGTGTTCTGAGGCGTGCCCGATTACGGGAGCTTCGGCCAACTACGAAACCTCGCCACCTGGATTGGGCCCCGGCGGGAGATTCGATTGGAAACAAGTAGAGCGCCCGCCGAGCTTACCCGAGCAGTGTCTATCACTTGTTTCGCAAATGTTCGTGAGTTACATCACACTCGTGGCGGTTTTCGGTTCCGATTCTGATTCCCTCTCCCGGTACCATGCCACCGTCCGGCCCAGTCCTTCTTTGAACCCCACCAGCGGCTCATAACCCATCAGTTTTTTCGCCAGCCGGATGTCCGCCAGCGAATCGCGAACATCCCCGGCCCGCGGTGACGCATATGCCGGAGCTCCCTGATACCCGGTCAATCCGCAAAGAGTCTGGAATGTGTCGTTCAGCGTAATCCGACATCCCGTTGCGGCATTCATCATCTGTCCGGCCACCTTCTCCGCAGGCGCGGAGGCAGCCAGCAGGTTGGCGTGAACCACGTTGTCGATGTAGGTGAAGTCCCGGCTCTGCTCCCCGTCGCCATAGATCGTCGGCTGCTCTCCGGCCAGCATCTTGCGGCAGAAGATCGCCAGAACCCCCGAGTAGTGCGACGTAGGATCCTGATACGGCCCGAATACATTGAAATATCGCAGCACCACAGTTTCCAGCCCATAAACCCGCCAGAATGACCGCATATAGTGCTCTCCGGCCAGCTTGGCCACAGCGTAGGGCGAAATCGGGCTGGGAGTCATCTCCTCTTCCTTTGGCATCGTCGGCGTATCTCCGTAAGCGGACGAAGATCCCGCATACACCACCCGCCGCACTCCCGCCGCCCTGGCCGCCACCAGCACATTCAGCGTGGCATCCACGCAGTTCACGTTCGTCCCCACCGGATCGGCCACCGAACGCGGTACAGACGCCAGCGCCGCCTCGTGAAAAACAATCTCCACCCCGTTGCACGCCGCCGCGCACACCGCCTGATCGGCGAGATCGCCCTCGATCAGCTCCATTGCCTCCAGGCCGGCCAGGTTCTCACGTTTCCCGGTGATAAAGCTGTCCACGCCACGTACCGACTCGCCACGCTTCAGAAGAGCCGCCGCAATCGATCGCCCGATGAAGCCCGCCGCTCCCGTGACCAGATACTTCGCCATTCCGTGCTCCCACGCCGTGCAACAGCGCACGTTCCAGAATACAGAAGCCAAAAATAGCAGTCTGTGACACCATTACTTCCCTGAAATGGACACTCCTGTGATCCCCCTACCGTGCCATTGTCCAGAGCCTATCCGGGCGTACAATTCCACTTATGACCACCCTTACAGCCGGCTCCACGCTGCCAGAACTGAAGCAGCGCATTCAGTCCCGCGAGGCGCGCATCGGGATCGTTGGCATGGGCTATGTGGGCCTGCCTCTTTCCCTCCTGTTCAGCAGCGAGCGCTTTCGCATTACTGGTTTTGATATCGCTAGCGATAAAGTCAACACCCTGAACTCCGGCGGATCGTACATCGTCCGTATTCCGCCCGAGTCGATCCAGGAAGCGCTGAAGGCCGGTTTTCGCGCCACTGCCGATTACTCCGAGATCGCCGCCATGGACGCCATCATCATCTGCGTCCCCACGCCGCTCAACGAGTACCACGAGCCCGATCTGAGCTATGTCACAGGCACCGTTCATTCCATTGCTCCCCACATTCGTGAGGGCCAGCTCATCGTGCTCGAAAGCACCACCTATCCCGGCACCACCAACGATGTAGTCATCCCCATCCTCGAGAAGAACAATCCGCGCGGGCTCAAGGTCGCTCGCGGCGTCGGAGAGAACGGGGTTCACGTGGCCTTCTCGCCCGAGCGCGAAGACCCCGGCAACGACACCGTCGCCCGTCACGATATTCCCAAGGTGGTCGGCGGATGCAGCCAGGGCGCCTTCGAGCTGGCCTCGGCCATGTATGGCTCTATCTTCCGCCGCGTGGTCGCCGTCAGCAGCCCCGCCGCCGCTGAGATGACCAAGCTCCTTGAAAACATCTATCGCTGCGTCAACATCGCGCTGGTCAACGAGCTCAAGCAGCTTTGCATGCGCATGGGCATCGACATCCACGAAGTCATCGACGCTGCCAAGACCAAGCCCTTCGGCTTCCAGGCCTTCTATCCCGGCCCCGGCCTCGGCGGCCACTGCATTCCCATCGACCCCTTCTACCTCTCGTGGAAGGCCAAGGAATACGACTTCCGCACACGATTCATCGAGTTGGCCGGCGAAGTCAACACCCAAATGCCCTACTTCGTCATCGAGCAGACCGCCTCCGCCCTCAACGAACGCTGCAAATCCATCAAGGGATCCAGAATCCTCGTCCTCGGCCTCGCCTACAAGCGCGACATCGACGACCTCCGCGAATCGCCTTCGCTCACGATCATCGAGCTCTTGCGTGAAAAAGGCGCGACGGTCCTTTATAACGACCCCTATTTCCCGACGGTTGGCCGTGGCCGCCACTATGACCTGAATATGGTCAATACGTCGCTCGAAAATCTGGGTCAATACGACGCGGTACTGATCGTCACCGACCACACGACATACGATTACCCCGGCATCGTCGAACAAGCCCAACTGGTTATCGATACCCGAAACGCCACGAAAGGTATTGAATCGCCGAATATCGTTCGCTGCTAGGACGATTCCGCTCAAATCCTTGAGGTAAATCGAGTGAGCTAAATCACTGACAAGCCCCCCGGGACCATGAGAAAGTCCTTCTTAAGCAATCGCTAAGAACTTGAACGGGTCCTGGAACCGAAGGGAGTGGCACCTTTCGGCGAACGGGTTTGCATCCTGGGACTACGCCGGGTTCGAAGCATATAGTTCGGTAAGTATGTGGCTCTCAAGACACGGAATACAGGGTGTCTTCCGTGTTTTGCTCTCTTCCTCCTGCGGATCGATTTTTTAGATCCGCAACACAACGACCGTTTGCCTGTTGCTTCGTTCACCTGCACCTTCGTCAACCTCCAACCCACCAAGGCCCGCCGAAGACGATCTCGGCGGGCCCTTCGTTTGGTTCTAAAGACAAGCTTTCAGCCCGGAGCGACGACCCTGACCCCCCTCCCCGGGGTCCCCACGAACGGGTCTTTGTTCGAGGGGTGGGTTCATCGTGTATCTTGAGGGGGTTCGTATATGACTTCCCTCTCCGCCACCCTGGCTGAACCGCAGCACTTTTCCCTGCCAGAGAAACTCCTCTTCCTACTCCTCATCATTGTTTCCGTCGCGCTCTTCTGGCGTCGCTTCGGCCCCATCCTCCACAAGATCCTCCAATCCCGCAAAGATCCCGACTTCCACCTCGCCCCCATCGGCCGCCGCGCCTGGAACTTCTTCACCGAGGTCATCTGCCAGGTCAAAGTCATCCAGCAGCGCCCCCTCCCCGGCCTTGCCCATGCCTTCGTGTTCTGGGGATTCTGTGCCTTCGCCCTCGTCACCCTGAACCACGCCGCCGTCGGCTTCGGCATCGGCTTCCTCGATCCCGCCGCCTGGTACGGCCGGGTCTACTTCTACCTTGCCGCCGCCTTCGCCATCGCCTGCGCCATCGGCATCGCCGGACTCTTCATCCGCCGCTTCTTCGTCCGTCCGCGCTGGCTCGGCCAAAAGGTCTCCTCCGAATCCGGCATCATCGCAGGCCTCATCTTCCTGTTGATGGTCACCTACCTGGCCGCCTTCTTCACCACCGACGCAGCACCCGCGGCCCGCGTCCTCTGGTGGATCCACACCCTCACCCTCCTCCTCTTCCTGCCCCTGATCCCCCACACCAAACACCTCCACCTGGTGCTCAGCCCGGCCACCATCTTCCTCTCCCGCGACGGCTTCTCGCAGATTCCCCCTCTCGTCGGCGATGAAGACTTCGGCCTTGTCGCCGGCAAAGACGTCACCCAGCTCGTCAGCCTGCAGGCCTACTCCTGCGTTGAGTGCGGCCGCTGCACCGAGCACTGCCCCGCCACCAACACCGGCAAGGAGCTCAACCCCAAGGAAGTCATCCTGGGCATGCGCGCCTACCTCAACGGACCCGGCCCCGCATCGGAGCTGCCTATCCTCACCGGCGAAGGCGGCGCATACGTCTCCCAGAAAGCCGTCTTCCAATGCACCACATGCGGCTCCTGCGAGTTCCAGTGCCCCGTCGGCATCCAGCATCTGCCCATCATCGTGGGCCTGCGCCGCGGCGCCGTGAACACCGGCACCTGGGAAGACGACTACGGCGCCAAGCTCTTCAACCAACTCGAGCGCGGCAGCAACGCACTCGGCATCTCAGCCCTCGAGCGCGACAAGTTCATCCAGAAACAGGAGCTCCCCATCTTCGACGGCACGCAGGAATACTGTCTCTGGCTTGGCTGCATGGGTGGATACGACCCCAAGGGCCGCGAAATCGTCTCCGCCTTCGCGCGCGTGATGAACTTCCTGGGCTCGAGCTACGGCGTCCTCAAGAAAGAGAAGTGCACCGGCGACCCCGTTCGCCGTCTCGGCAACGATCTCGTCTTCCAGTCCCTCGCCGAAGAAAACCTCAAGAACCTCGCGCAGAACAAGGTCAAAAAGATCGTCTCCATCTGCCCGCACTGCGTCCGCACCATCCAGGAGGACTGGAAAGCGTACGGCACCCCGCCCGAGATCGAGCATCATACCGAATTCATGGCACGTTTCGCAGATTGCCTGCCCAAGCTAGGGCAAGAAACGTCAGGGCACAAGTCGAGTCATGCACAAGGCAGCGAGATTCCCGTGCGAGAGCAAGAAGCGTCAGGGCACGACTTCAGTCGTGCCGAAAGGGTCGAAATAGGAGATGGGGCTTTAGCCCCCGCAAAAACCGAAACCATCGTCTTCCACGACCCCTGCTATCTTGGCCGCTATCGCAACGTCTACGACCAGCCCCGCGAACTCATCCAGATCACCGGCACGCTCGTCGAAGCGCCCCGCCACCGCGAACGCAGCTTCTGCTGCGGCGCCGGCGGCGGCCTCGCCTTCCTCGGCGAAGAAACCGGGGACCGCGTCAGCCACACCCGCGCCAAAGAACTCGTCGCCACCGGCGCCTCAACCGTAGCCACCGCCTGCCCCTTCTGCAACACAATGTTTCGCGACGCCCTCGGCGAGATGAACGGCACCGCCCCCCAGTTGCTCGACGTCGCCCAACTCATCGCGCGCAATCTGCCCGAACCAAAGAACCCCGCGCCTTAGCGTGGGGGAACACAGCACAGCAAGAACACAAGTCCCGGAGGGACTACGCGAATCGGCGGAGAAAGGCAGAGAAGATGGAAGAGACTGCGATAGACCAAACGGCTTCAGGAGGATCGGCTGGCATCAAGAGGGCCCCGCAACAGGGGTTATGGGCTTTCGCTGTGGCGATCGGCTACCTGACTGCGCTGCTTGAGATCGGCGATGATTCCTTCTACTTGATCTACCACCATGCGGCTTTAGCCGCTACGTGGCTCTCGCTTCTATTGATGTTGGTCTCAATTGTGCTCTACTTTCGAGGCTGGTGGAGAAAAGGGACTACCACTACAAAGGACGGCAGCAAAGTGGACGCTTCCTTCACCTACTTTTCAGGCGCAGTCATGCTGATTCTCGTAGCCCTGGTGGAGTATCAGCACACAGTCGTCGCTGCGTGCAGACTGCGGCACAATTTGGCACCGTAAAACCGTAACCTGAACCTCTGCCCACAATCGAACCGCGAGTACCCCATGAAAATCATCGTAGCCATCAAGCAAGTCCCCGAGCGCGACGCGCAGGTCCGCATCGACAGCTCCGGCAAGTGGATTGAAGAATCCGACGTGCAGTACGGAATGAATGAATCCGACGCCTACGCCCTTGAAGAAGCCCTCCAGCTCAAGGAGAAGCACTCCGGCGAAGTCATCGTCGTCAGCGCCGGACCCGAGCGGGTCGGCACCACCATCCGCGAAGCCCTCGCCAAGGGCGCCGACCGCGCCATCCACATCGACTGCAATGACCTCGCCCAGCGCGATGCCCTCGGCGTCGCCCGCCTCATCGCTGAAGCCATCCGTTCCGAGAGCGCCGACCTCGTCCTCACCGGCCTCCAGTCTGATGACTTAGGCTACGGCCAGACCGGCGTCATCCTCGCCGAACTCCTCGGCGTCCCCCACTCCACCCTCATCCTCCACGTCGAAAAAACCGTCACCGGCCTCAAGGTGAAGCGCGAGCTCGAAGCCGGCTGGTTTCAGGAAATCGAGCTCCCTCTTCCCGCCGCCCTCACCATCCAGTCCGGTGGCAACAAGCTCCGATACGCCACGCTCATGGGCATCAAAAAAGCCAAAACGAAAGAGATGCGTGTCGTCAGCGCCGCCGATCTCGGCGCACCCGCCGCGCCCGTCGCCGCCCTTGAATCCATCGAACTCCCCAAAAAACAGCGCTCCACCCAGATCATTCCAGGCGACGCCAAAGCCGCCGCCGCAACCCTGGTCGAAAAACTCAAGTTCGAGGTGCGCGTCCTATGAGCGCTGTCTACGTTGTCCTTGAAGAACGCGACGGCCGCGTAAGCCGCGCCAGTTGGGAAGCCCTCGCCGCAGGCCAAAAACTCGCAGCGCAGTCCGGCGGCGCCGTGACCGCCGTCGTCCTCGGCGCCACCACTCAACCCCTCGCCAATGAAGCCGCGGCCCGTGGCGCAACCCAGGTCGTTCGCGTCGAGCATCCTCTGCTCGCGCACTACACCTCCGACGGCTACACTCTCGCCCTTCAACAGATGATCCAGAAGCTGGCCCCACCGCAGGTGGTGTTTCCTCACACGTATCAGGTGCGCGACTTCGCCCCCGCCCTCGCCGCGCGTCTGAACGAAGTCTTAATCAGCGACGTCGTCTCCATCGCCGATGGCCCCGTCTTCACGCGCCAGCTTCTGCAAGGCCGCCTCGCCGGCAACTACCGCCATCACGGCGACGGACCATGCCTGATCTCCGTGCAGGCCGGCGCATTCCGTGCCGACGAGCCCGCCGCCTCATCCACCCAACCCGCAATCGAGACCTTCACGCCGCAAATCGACGCATCGCAGATCCGCACCAAACCCGGCGCGCCCTTCCGCGGCGCCGCACAAACCGTCGACCTCGGCTCCGCTCCGTTAATCGTCAGTGTAGGCCGCGGCATCAAGGAGGCCGACAACCTCCCCGTCGTGCAGGAGCTGGCGGCCGCACTCGGAGCCGAGCTAGCCGCCTCGCGTCCCATCTGCGATAACGGCTGGCTCCCGATGGAGCGCCAGGTCGGCAGCTCCGGCCAGACCGTCTCGCCCAAACTCTATCTCGCGGTAGGCATCTCCGGCGCCATTCAACATCTGGTCGGCATGAAAGGCTCGCAGTGCATCGTGGCCATCAACAAAGACCCCGACGCCCCGATCTTTGAAGTAGCCGACTACGGCATCGTCGGCGATCTCTTCGAAGTCGTCCCCGCACTCACGGAGGCCATCAACGCCGCGAAAGGATGATCGAATCGCCCATCCGAAGCTGCGCGTCTGAATTGCTCTTTCAACGTTTGTGACCTATCCTGAAGCACATGGATTACTCCAAGATCATCACCATCGAACCCGGTAAACGCAGCGGAAAGCCCTGTATTCGCGGACTGCGCATCACGGTCTACGACGTCTTGGAGTACCTTGCCTCCGGCATGACCGAGGCAGAAATCCTGGCTGACTTCCCCGCTCTCCGCGCCGAAGACATTCGTGCCTGCCTCGCCTTTGCGGCCGACCGCGAACGCAAATACGAGATCCTCTCGGCGTGAAAATGCTCTTCGATGAGAATCTGTCTCCACGGCTCATCGCGGCTCTAAGCGACCTCTATCCCGGCTCGACCCACGTTGAAGACTGCGGTTTGATCAGTGCGCCCGACGATGACGTTTGGCGCTTTGCGGCAGAGAATGGAATCATTATCGTCACCAAGGATTCCGATTTTTCGGAACGCTCGGTTGTCGAAGGCTGGCCACCCAAGGTCATCTGGCTTCGCATCGGGAATTGCACCACGGTGCGTGTTCAAACCGCGCTTCAAGATCATGCCGAGGAAATTCGGGCATTTGTAGCGTCGGAACTCGAATGCTGCCTCATAGTATCGGTTTCCCCTCCAAAACCCTAAGTCAGGTCGAAAAGCTCTTCCCTTCAAGCTTGAACCAACATCGTCGGGTGCCCCAGGTCTCGAGTCTGAGACCTGGGATACCACGAACCCACGTCGCCCGTCTTGGCAAACTTGCGCCTCCATCGCCCCCCGCGCTATCGTTCGTCTTTCCAACGATTCACCGGAGTCGCGATGTTCATACCGCAAACCTATGCCGCCGCGCTGTCCCTCATGATCCTCAGCATGCTCTGCTGGGGATCGTGGGCCAACACCCTCAAACTCACCCCCGGCTACCGCTTCCAGCTCTTCTACTGGGACTACACCATCGGCGTCGTACTCGGCGCCCTCGCATGGGGATTCACCCTCGGCTCCTCCGGCAACTCCGGCGCGCCCTTCTGGACATCGGTCCTGAACACATCCCCCGAAGCCATCACCTACGCCATCTGCGGCGGCATCATCTTCAACATCGCCAACCTGCTCCTCGTCGCAGCCATTGACGTGGCCGGCCTCGCCGTAGCCTTCCCCGTCGGCATCGGCCTCGCCCTCATCGTCGGCACCGTCTCCAGCTACTTCGTCCACCCCGCCGCCAATCCCCTGCTCCTCTTCGGCGGAGTCGCACTCGTCACCATCGCCATCATCCTCGACGCAGCCGCCTACCGCCGCCGCGAACGCACCGCCAAGTCCACCACCACGCGCGGCATCGTGCTCTCCCTCATCGCGGGCCTCCTCATGGGCACCTTCTACCCGCTCGTCGCGCACGCCATGGCCGCCAACCCTTCCACACCCTCACCCGGCCCCTATGCCATCGCCCTCTTCTTCTCCGTCGGCGTTCTCCTCTCCACTATCCCCGCCAACTGGCTCCTCATGAAGAAACCCCTTGACGGCAAACCGCCCGTCGACGGTGCCGGTTACGGCCGCGCCTCCCTCGGCTGGCACATCGCCGGTATCCTCGGCGGATTCATCTGGTGCTGCGGCGCCGTCTCCAACTTCGTCGCCTCCCAGTCCCACGTCAACATCGGCCCCGCCGTCTCCTACTCCATCGGTCAAGGAGCCACCATGATCTCCGCCTGCTGGGGCGTCTTCGTCTGGCGCGAATTCGCCGGCGCACCCGCATCGGCCAAGACCCTGCTCTTCCTCATGTTCCTCTTCTTCCTGCTCGGTCTCGGCACCATCGCCATCGCCCCGCTATATTGAATTAAGAAATGCCCAAGCCCATCGTCGTCATCGGCAGCATCAACATGGATCTGGTCGCGCGCACCCCGCGCATCCCGCTCGCGGGAGAAACCCTCACCGGCACCGGCTTCGACACCACCCCCGGCGGCAAAGGAGCCAATCAGGCCGTTGCCGTCGCCCGCCTCGTTTATCCCGTGCACATGATCGGCGCCGTTGGCGACGATGTATTCGGAGACGCCCTCCTCAAAAACCTCAAGTCTGAAGGCGTCGACACCAGCGCCGTCTCCCGCATCCCAGGCCCCTCCGGCGTCGCCCAGATCCAGGTAGCCGACAACGGCCAGAACAGCATCGTTGTCGTGCCCGCCGCCAACGGTAAAGTCGACCCCGCCTCCCTCGACCGCCAGCAGCCCCTCATCGCCTCCGCCGGCATGGTCCTTCTGCAGCTTGAAATCCCCATGGACACCATCCTGCACGCGCTGGACCTCTGCGCCGCCGCCCGCGTCCCCGTCATGCTCGACCCCGCCCCGTCCGCTCCACTCCCCGACTCCATCTGGTCCAGGGTCGCCTGGTTCACACCCAACGAGACAGAGGCGCCTCTCTACGTCAGTGCCAAACTCAACGTGAAAGACGCTGCGCAACATCTCCTTGCACGCGGTCTCAAAGGCGTGATTCTCAAACGAGGTGCGGAAGGCGCTCTCGTTGCCACCAAAGATGGCCGAGCCAAGTGGCTTCCCGCATTTCGCGTCAAAGCCATCGACTCGGTCGGCGCCGGCGATTGCTTCAACGGAGCGCTGGCCGTGGCCCTCATGGAAGGTCAGGATCCTATCGTGGCAGCGCACTTCGCCTCGGCAGCCGCCGCCATCTCCGTCACCCGCCGCGGCGCCCAAGCCTCCATGCCCACCCGCGCTGAGGTGGACAGATTCCTCGCAACGCACCAAGCCTGACACCCGCATCCAGACAAGCGATATGCAGGTTCCCGCACGAGTCTCGTGTCTGTCATCTGTCTTCTGTCATCTGTTATCTGCCTTCTGTCTTCACGCCACTTCATTCACCAGCGTCCCAATCGGATCAATCGTGATCTGAATCCGGTCGCCGCTCTGCAGCGTAAAATCCGACGGCGGCACAATCCCCGTCCCCGTCATCAGAAAGCACCCCTTCGGAAACGAATTATCGCGGTACAGATATTCCACCAGCGACTTCGGATCCCTCTTCAGCTCCGAAAGCTTCACGCAACCCAGAAATGCGCATCGATCCTCGCGATCGATCTCGATCTGAATCTCCGTGCTCCGCGGCAACATCGTCCCCGTCACCAGCACCCCGGGCCCCAGCGCGCAGCTTCCGTCGTACACCTTGGCCTGCGGCAGATACAGCGGGTTCTCCCCCTCGATGTCCCGCGAGCTCATGTCGTTGCCAATCGTGTAGCCCACAATCTGCCCGGCTGGATTCACCACCAGCGTCAGCTCCGGCTCCGGCACGTTCCACGTCGCATCCTTCCGTATCCGCACCTTCCCGCCCGTGCCCACCGTCCTGCTCGGCGTCGACTTGAAAAACAGTTCCGGCCGCTTCGCCGAATACACGCGGTCATAAAAATCGCCGCCACCGGCGTCCTTCGACTCCTCCATGCGCGCGCCGCGGCTGCGGTAATACGTCACGCCCGCCGCCCACACCTCCTGGCTCTCAATCGGCGCCAGCACATCGGCAGCTTTGAACCCATTGCTCGCAGCGCTGCCCGCAATTACCGCACGCAGATGCCCCTCCAGGTCCTCCATCGCCAGCAGCTCATCCCACCCCGCCTCCAGCGCAAAATACCGCCTCTCCTCTTCGACAAAACACCCTTGCATTGTCCGAAAGAGCTTCACCTGCCGCCTCCTGCACAGGCCCATCCTACAACGATGCAACCGCTTCGCATGCCACCAAACGAAACCGCCGATCCGAGCGTTTAGTGCGCTTCCATCATACGAAGACCCCAGCGCGATAAACGCGATGACCCAAACTTGACGTGGACGATCCCGATTAACCGGGGGTGCCCCAGGTCTCCTGGTTTTGGAGACCTGGGATACCACGAACCTCAACCCGGCTTCGTTTCTTCCGAGCACGTGCATTTGATCGAAGTGTTATGCATCGCACCACCCATCAAACGCCCCGGCCCGCACCGCCGCCGCCATCGCATCAATATCCCCAGCCAGCACGCGATCCTGTTCCAACCGCGGCACCACGCTTCTCACCGCCGCCAACACCCCCTCCAGCTTCGCGCTCGACTCCAACGGCCGCCGAAACTCCACCGCCTGCGCCGCGCACATCAGCTCGATCGCCACAATCCGCTCCGCGTTCTCCACAATCTGCCGCAGCTTCAACGCTCCCGTCATCCCCATCGAAACATGATCTTCCTTCCCTCCATCCGTCGGAATGCTCCCCGTCGACGAAGGATGCGACAGCACCTGGCACTCGTTGATCAGCGCCGCCGCCACAATCTGCGCAATCATGAACCCCGACGACAACCCCGGATCTGGCGACAAAAACGCCGGCAGCCCCTCGTTGATATCCGGATTCAGCAGCCGGTCAATCCTTCGCTCCGTGATCCCCGCCAAATCCGTCACCGCCACCGCCGCATAGTCAAAGGCATACGCCAGCGGCGCCCCATGAAAGTTCCCTCCCGACAGCACCGCCCCACCCTCCGCATCCGGAAACACCAGCGGATTGTCTGTCGCCGATCCCGCCTCCGTCTCCACCACGCCCGCCACGTGCGCCAACACCCCGCGCACCGCCCCATGCACCTGCGGCATGCAGCGCAAACAGTAAGCATCCTGCACCCGCGAGCAGTGCTCCCGGTGCGACTCGCGAATCTCCGATCCCTCCATCAGCGCCACCAGGTGCGCCGCCGAAGCCATCTGCCCCGCATGCGGCCGAGCTCGGTGAATCCGCGCGTCAAACGCCACCGGGGTCCCCAGCAGCGCATCCAGGCTCATCGCACCCGCCACATCCGCCAGCCGCACCAGCCGCGCCGCGCGAGCAGCCGCCAGACCACCCACCGCCGCCATGGCCTGCGTCCCATTCAGCAGCGCCAGCCCCTCCTTCGCCGCCAGTTGCACCGGCTTCAGCCCCGCCCGCCGCAGCGCCTCGCCGCCCGCCATCTGGGTGCCCGCCATCTGTGTGCCCCATTCAATCAACGACTTTGTTTCTCGTTGCTTGAGTGGGAAAGCAGCCGTAGCGGGCGGAACTCCCTCAAACCACGCCTCGCCCTCCCCGATCACCACCAGCGCCAAATGCGCAAGCGGAGCCAGGTCCCCGCTTGCTCCCACCGATCCCTTCTCGGGAATCACCGGCGTCACGCCCGCATTCAGCATGCCCACCAGCAGTTCCAGCACCTCCGCACGCGTCCCGCTGAATCCCTTGGCCAGCACGTTCGCCCGCAGCAGCACCATCGCTCGCGACTCCGCCTCGCTCAGCGGCTGTCCCACTCCGCCCGCATGACTCCGCACCAGGTTCGTCTGCAACTGCGCCAGGTGGTCGCTCGAGATCCGCACATCGGCCAGCTTCCCGAACCCCGTGTTCACGCCATAAACCGTCTGCCCATCGGCCACAATCCGCTCAATCAGCGCCCGGCTCGTCGCTCCCCGCTCCCGCGCGCCCGCCGACACCTCCACGCGCCGCCGCCCAACCGCCACCGCCTCAATCTCAGCCAGGCTCAACGCCTGCCCATCCAGCGTCAAAGTTTCCATCAGGCGATCCTAGGTCCGCGGCGCCATCCCGGTACAGGCCAATCGCCCACCATCCTCGCGCCGTACCACCACAAACCGCTATCATCTTCCTCTATGGCAATGGATTCCACGGCCCTCATGGACACCTACGGCCGAAAGCTCCTCGCCGAGCTCCAGGCCAACGCCCGCCTCAGCGTCGCCGAACTCGGCCGCCGCATCGGCCTCTCCGCCACCGCCACTGCCGAGCGCATGCGCCAGATGGAAGAGATCGGCATCCTCCGCGGCTACACGGTCGAAATCGATCGGGAAGCTCTCGGTCTCGAAGTCCTCGCCTTCATCCGCATGAGCTGCAACGGCCCGCAGTATCATCGCCTCCTCGACTACGTGCACACCCTCGAAGAAATCCGCGAGTGCCACCACCTCACCGGCGGCGACGACCTCCTGCTCAAGGTCGCCACCACTTCCATGGCCGACCTCGAAGCCCTCATTGAAGCCCTGCTCCCTTACGGCACCGTCATCACCAGCCTGGTCCTCTCCACCCCCGTCGAGCGCCGTAGCTTCGCCGTCACCGGCAAGCTGGTCACCGTCACCAAGAAGCAGCCCCCGCGCCGCCGCTAACCCTCTTACACGCCTCATCACATCAACCCAAGAAAGATGGAAAGTGTCATTCTGAGTGAACGGGGCCCCAAACGTATCTCAGTTTGGGGGTGGTGAGCGAAGAATCCGTGGTTGTCTTTCCCATCTGCGAGTGCCGCACCCTCGACGCGCGCTCGTAACTCCGATCCCACGGCAGCAACACCGTCAATGAGTATTTGGCAGCAGATGGCCGCACACCAGCCGACTGCACTTACTGTTCCTTCAACGCGTCCACCGGATTGACGGCAGCAACGCGTGAAGCCGGCAGAAAGCTTGCCAGCACCGCGGCCACCGCAAGAATGAAAGGCACGGCGGCAAAGCTGACGGGATCGAGTGGGCTCACCCCGAACAACAGCGTCCTCAAAGTTCGCGCGAGCACCCCTGCAGCGCCCAGGCCAAGAACCACGCCAATCCCCGTCAGCGCCAACGCGGAGCGCACGAACATCCACCGCAGTGCGCCCTTGCGCGCTCCCAGCGCCATGCGGATTCCAATTTCGCGCGTGCGCTGCGACACGGCGCAGGAGATAACGCCGTAGATGCCAATCAGGCTGAGCGCCAGCGCCATCGCCCCGGCAACCGCCAGCATCACCAGCGTGAACGAGGTGCGCGCCATCGAGCGCCCATACAGTTCGCCCATTGTCTGCATCGACGCCACGGGAAGGCTGCCATTCACCTGCCACACCGCCCGCTGAATCTCGGTGAGCAGGCTCTCGTTCCGGCGCGATCACTATGAACAGCAAAACTCACTGCGTGCTCGGTATCGACAGCGTTGTTTGCCCAGGGCAGCTTCCACATCACGGGCCAGTACACTGTCGCCGGGGCCTCTGCATCCACCCCATTCTGGCGCACGTCCTGAGCGACGCCGACAACTTCGACCCAAGGCTGGAGAGGCATGATTCTGAGATGCTTGCCGATGGCCGCTTGCGCCGAACCCCAGGACTCCCGCGCCAGGTTCTCTGAGACGATGCCCACCGGACGAAGGCCGTAAATGTCGTCCCAGGTGTAGTCGCGACCGGCCACCAGGCGTGTTCCCTGGCTATGGAAGTATCCAGGAGAGATGTAGTTGAACAGACGCATCGGCGCGCTTCCCGGGCGCGTCGTCCTTGCCCTCGATGGAGATGTTGTTCCAGGCCGGGTCGATTTCGACCATGGGCAGGTCGCTCGCAAACCCGACGGAGCTGACGCCGGGAATTGCGGCAAGCTTATCGGCAATGCTGTTTTCAAGGCGCAGGGTCGTCTGCGCGTCGGGAACCAAAGGTCGAGGAATCGCGACGCGCAGAGTCTGCACATGGTTCGCATCCGCGAATCCAGGGTCGACGCCCCGCAGCGCCTCCAGTGTGCGGATCATCAGCACGGCGCTGATCAGCAGCACCATCGCCATCGCCACTTGCGCAACCACCAGCATGTTGCGCATGCGCTGCCGCTCACGGCCGCGCTCGCCGTGCGCCCGGCGGAGGCGTGCGACAGCGATGCTGCAGGACGCATCGACTTCAGCGCCGCAACCGTCCCGAAGAGCAGCGCCGACACCGCTGAGAGCACGAGCGTGAATGCAATCGAACGCACATCGAGCGCGATCTCGTGCAGACGCAGCAGGTTCGCAGGACCGATCGCGGCGAGCAGTCGCAGCCCTCCAATGGCAATTCCGATACCCGCCACGCCGCCGATGAGCCAAGCAGCACACATTCGCCCAACACATCTCGATGATGCGCCCGCGGCCGGCGCCCAATGCCGTGCGAATCGCCAGTTCCTGCTGCCGTCCGTCCGCACGCACCAGGAGCAGGTCGCCACATTGGTACACGCAATCAGCATCACCACGCCGATCGTCCCCATAACCACCCACAGGACGTTGCCCACGTTCCCGATGATTTCCTGCTTCATGGGGCGAATCGCGCCTGAGATCCTCCACGTCTTGTAGAAGTGCGGATCGCCGCCGTCGCCATTGGTCCACGAATCCATCCAGATATTGAGCATCCGCCCGATGTCCGCGTCTGCCTCGCCAATCGTCACACCCGGTTTGAGCCGGGCAATGCCGTTGTAGCCGAACCCCGCCAGGATCTGGTGTCGCGGGTCGAACGCGAGCGGGATCAACAAGTCGAAATCCTGGTTCACAACCTCGAACCCTCGTGGCATCACGCCGACGATCTCGCGCGTCATGGAATCCACTTCGATGTTGCGGCCGATCACCGACCGGTCACCGCCAAAACGCCTCTGCCAGTAGCCGTAGCTTAGCATCACCACTTCGCGGCTGTGCGGCGCCTGGTCGGCTGTCAGAATCCATCGCCCCGCTGCCGGCGGAACGTTCAGCGTCTGCAGCACCCCGTCGCTGATAAAGGTTGTGTGCACCTCTTCGGGGTTCGCTATGCGCGTCACGTTCGCCGTGCCCGAGATCCACACGCCTATCGATTGAAGCGTGCGGTTGTGTTCGGCGAACGTCAGGTACATCGACGGCGAAAGACGCAGCCCCTCCGCAAAATTGGTCAGGCCGGCCGCTCCCGGAGCGTGCAGCCACACCGCCACCAGTTGTTCCGGCTGAGGATAGGGCAGCGGCTTGAGCAGAATGCTGTCGACCACCGTAAAGACCGCGGTGTTGGCGCCGATGCCAATGGCCAGCGTAAGAAGAACGGTGATGCCGAATCCAGGCGATTTGCGCAGTCGACGCAACGCAAATTTCAGGTCGGCGAACAGAGATTCAAACCCCGGCCATTCCCACACTTCGCGGCTCCGTGTCTGGACGAGCGTGGGATTTCCGAATGCGCGGAGCGCCGCCTGCCGAGCCTCGGAGCGCGATAGATTCTCCAGCCGCATCAGCTGCTCGGTCTTCTCTTCGATGTGCTCGCCAATCTCGTCCGCCAATTCGCCGTAAAGGCGCCGGCGGCGGAACACTCGTTCCATCCAACTCATAACGGGTAGCCTCCTAGGAATCCGCGGTGCGCCGCTCGGGCCCGAGCACCATCTGGATGCCTTCCAGCATGCGGTCGAAGCTGGAGATCTCACATTCGAGGTGGTCCAGGCCGGCCTTGGTGATCTCATAGATACGCACGCGCCGGTTGGTCGACGGAGAAATAGTCCACTCGGCCTTGACGAGCTTCGCCTTTAGTAGCCGCTGCAAGGCTGGATACAGCGAACCCTCTTCCACCTGCAGCAGGTTCTTGGAGCACTGCTGGATGTGCTGGACCAGGGCATATCCGTGCGCCGGCTGGCGTCGGAGCGACTCGAGAATCATCATCTCCAGCGCGCCGGGAAACAGATCTCGCGATGTGTTGCTATTTTCCATAAGGCATGATTTAAACATGCCTAGCGTAAACAGGTATTATCGAGATGTCAAGCCAGATCAAAATAAACATCCCCCGGGCTTCAGAAAGTAAATCGAAGGCCGAACGGCGGACAGGCTGAAGGCGAACAGGCTGAAATTGACAATCTGCAGGGTTCTGCCTCCCTTAAGGAGGTATCCCAAAAGTTGTCAAGAGGTAACACTGTGGAAATCTTGCCATCTATCACATAAACAATGTCAAACTTTTCCTAAATAATTGGTATTGAATTCGCCGACTGTGCGATAATAGTAATAGCCTTAGAAAAAAGGGTCCGCCGCTTACCCGGTGGGCCTTTTCGTTTTGACCGTCGGGATCCACGGGAGGAAAGGAGCGAAAGTATGCCGGAGCCAATCAAGTCGTCACCAGACTCACGCGCCTTTTCTCTTCACTCTTTACTTTTCACTCAAGCACTCGATCGCTCTGTTCACTATCCACTGTCCGCTGTTTACTGTCCTTGTGATCCAAATCACACTCGACACAATTGGTGTGTCTAATCGCTTCAATCCAATCGGCTTGTCCGTTTTTTTTTAAAACATGCAAAAGGGCGCCCGAAATGGGGCGCCCTGGTGTGTGCCAAAGGAGACTTAGTAGAGCCGGAAGTTGACCGCAATCGTAATGATCACCGGCACTGGCGTCTTGCCGTCCTTGAGAGCCGGCTTGAACTTGTACTTCCGCACCGCCTCCAGCGCCTTCTCGTCCAGGCCCATGCCGAGCGGCCGGACGACCCGGGGGTTCTGCGGATTGCCCTGGGCATCGACGATCAAGGTGATCATTACTTCGCCCTGGTACTTGGCGCGGCGCGCTTCGTCGGAGAACTCGGCTTCAGGAGTGAGCAGCGGTTGCGGCGCGGAGATCTGGCCGCCCACGCGGAAGACGCCGCCGCCGGTGTTGCCGCCGGTCCCAGGGCCATAGCCGTTGCCGGTGCCCGAGCCCAGACCGCCGCCCGAGCCGGTGCCCATGCCGCCGCCGGTGCCCTGGCCGTTCGAGGCCATGGTTACGTTGACCGAACTGTGCATGCCGATCATCGGCAGCGTCGGGTTGTCAGGCAGCTTGATGTTGTCCTGCACCGCGATGGCAGGCTCCATGGCGAGCTTGGGCTTCTCGAGGATCGGAATCATGGGAGGTGTGACTGGCGCCTTGTCAAGCTTCGGAAGCTTGCCCTTGATGGGATCCACCATGTCGTGCGAACCGCCGCCGCCACCGCCGCCCGCGGCCGCCGCCGACTTCGGCGCGTCGAGCTTGAACGAGCCCACGTCGATGGGCGTGGTGATCATTGGGGGGTTGATGTGCTGGATGATGGCCCGCGCGCCCATGAACAGGATGAGGGCGAGAATGCCGCCGTTGACCACAGTAGCCGTTCCAACCGCCCAGGGGTTGGTCTTCACGGCCATGCGGTCGGGAACCGGGATCGGGGTTGAAGTCAGTTCAAGCGGGGGCAGCTTCACGGGGAAAAAAGTATCGCGGAGGCTCTCGTAGAGCTCCGTCCAGATGGGCTTCTCTTCAAAAGCCTTCCCCAGAAATGAATCGAGTTCGTGGCCCTCGCTGATCGGGACCTGGGTATCTGGCTGTGTCATATGCAAATTGCCATCTCTACGGGAGGCGTAGCCTTCCGCTCTGACTGGGGACCGGTACGAGTTGTTCCTGTCCGATGTTCCATTATGCTCGAATGCGCCGGAATTTGTCCCGGCATAACGTCACAGAAAAATCATCAAAAAGCAGCGCTGTGGCGAGAAAGGGTGGTGCTCATTCGGTTCTTGCTTTCACTCCAGAATCTCATATTCCGAAGAGTTGGTGAATCCCATACACAATAGACGACACTGGGTTAGGGTTTGTTACCCCAAAAAACACGTGATGCACAAGTTACACTAAGGGGTGAACGATTTTTCAACGGTAATGGAGTGACGATGCCCGCAGCGCCGGAACTGAAGGCGACTCTGACCCTGCCTCAAACGACCTTCCCAATGAAGGCCAATCTGCCTCAGAATGAACCACTTCGGCTGGCTCGCTGGACGGAAATGCGTCTCTACGACGAGCTGCGGAAGGTTTGCACGGGCCGCCCTGCCTACCTGCTCCATGATGGGCCTCCCTACGCCAACGGCCCCATTCATCTGGGGCACGCGCTGAACAAGGGGTTGAAGGACTTTGTGGTGAAGTCGAAGACCATGGCTGGTTTCGATGCGCCCTATGTTCCCGGATACGACTGTCATGGGCTTCCTATCGAAATCAAGGTCGACGAGCAACTGGGCCGCCGCAAGTTAGAGATGCCCGTCCCCGCGGTTCTGGATGCTTGCCGTGCATATGCGCAGAAGTTCGTCGATTTGCAGACAACGCAGTTTGAGCGGATCGGGGTGTTCGGGCGCTGGGAGCAGCCGTACAAGACGATGTCTCGCGCTTACGAGGCGCGGACGCTGGAGACGCTGTACGGCTTTCTTGAAAAAGGATTTGTGTACCGGGGTCTGAAGCCGGTGTACTGGTGCATCCACGACCGGACGGCTCTGGCCGACGCCGAGATCGAGTATGCGATGCACACCAGCCCCTCGATCTACGTGCGGTACCAGATGACCTCGGACGCCTCGGCGCTGGATGTGGCCTTGGCCGGGCGCGAGGTGTACACGATCATCTGGACGACGACGCCGTGGACGCTTCCGGCGTCGCTGGCGGTGACGTTTCATCCCGACTTTGAGTACGTGGCGCTGGAGACGGCGGGCGAGGACGGGAAACCAGGGTCGGTGTACATTGTGGCCGCGGAGCTGGCTGCTGCCGTCACCGCGGAGGTTAAGCTGACTGGTGCGCGGGAGATTGCGCGCTTCAAGGGCAGCAAGCTGGAGCGGACGACCTACCAGCATCCGTTCCTGGAGCGGAGCATCCTGGGGGTGCTGGGAACGTATGTTACGGCGGACACGGGCACGGGCGCGGTACACACCGCTCCCTCGCACGGCGCCGATGACTTCTACACCGGGCAGAAGTACGGGCTCGACCTGACATGCCGGGTGGACGCGGGCGGGCGGATTCATGCCGACCCGGAGGCGTGGCGGCTGGCAACGCCTGCGCCGTATGAAGGCAAGACGGTGTGGCAGGCAAACCCGATCATCATGGGCATGCTGACGGAGCGCGGCGCGCTGCTGGCATCGAGCGATCTGCAGCACTCGTATCCGCACTGCTGGCGCTGCCACAAGCCGGTGATCTTCCGGGCGACGGAGCAGTGGTTCATCAGCCTGGAGACGCCGATGAAGCGCGCCGACGGGTCGGAGACGACCTACCGGCAGCTGACGATCGAGGAGATCGATAAGGTCGTGTGGGATCCGGCGTGGGGCAAGGAGCGCATCACCAACATGATTGCCACGCGGCCGGACTGGTGCATCAGCCGGCAGCGGATCTGGGGAGTGCCCATCGCGGTGCTGATGTGCGAGGAATGCAATCAGCCGCTGATCGACTCGGCGCTGAATCGCCGCATCGTGGATTTGTTCGATCGCGAAGGTGCGGAGGCCTGGCACACGACGGAAGTGAGTGCGCTTCTGCCGACAGGCGCGAGTTGCGCGCAGTGCGGCGGCAAAGCGTTCCGCAAGGAGACCGACATCCTGGATGTGTGGTTCGACTCGGGCACGAGCTGGTTTGCGGTCTGCGAAGCGGACGTGGACTTGCGGGAGCATTACGCCAGGTTCCAGAAGGAAGACGCAGTGCCGGTGTTGTATCTCGAAGGCGGCGACCAGCATCGCGGGTGGTTCCATTCGTCGCTGCTCACGAGCGTGGCGCTGCGCGGGCGCGCGCCGTACTCGCACGTGGCCACGGTCGGGTGGACGCTGGATGAGCAGGGACGCGCGATGTCGAAGTCGCTGGGCAACGGCGTGGACCCTGTGGATATCGCCGAGCGCCTGGGCGGCGACATTGTGCGGCTGTGGGTGGCCTCGATTGATTTCCGCGAGGACATGGCGGCCAGCGAGAACCTTATGCAGCGCTGCGCGGAGCTGTACCGCAAGCTGCGCAATACGTTCCGGTTCCTGCTGGGGAACCTGCACGGGTTCGATCCGGCGCGCGATCACGTGCCGGAGCACGAACTGGTACCGCTCGACCGCTATATGCTGGCGCGGACGCGGGACCTGACGGAGAAGATCCGGGGCTGGTATGACGCGTTCGAGTTTCATCGCGTCTATCACGCAGTGAATGAGTTTGCGATTGTCGACCTGAGCTCGTTTTACCTCGATGTATTGAAGGACCGGATGTACACATTTGCCCCGTCGAGCGTGGCGCGGCGGTCGGCACAGACGGTGCTGTGGCGCATTACGGAAGCGCTGGTGCGGCTGGTAGCGCCGATTCTGACCTTCACGGCCGACGAGGTGTGGGATTACATGCCTCAGGTGGCCGGGCGCGCGAAGAGCGTGCACCTGGCACTGTTCCCCAAGCCCGAGGAGGTCTTCACGCAGGAGCCGGCGGCGCTGCTGGAAGAGTGGAAGCAGATCTTCGCGATTCGCGATGAGGCACTGCGCGTGCTGGAGGAGGCGCGACAGGCCAAGCACATCGGCAAGGGGCTGGAGGCGGAGCTTGAGATTGCGGCTGCGGGTCACCAGTTGGAACTTCTGAAAAAGCATGCCGATGGTCTGAAAGAGATCCTCAACGTTTCGCGGGTCGTAGTCGTACCCGGAACAGGGCTGGCAATCAAGGCGTTGCCGGCCAGCGGCCACAAGTGCGCGCGGTGTTGGAACTACATGCCGGTGGTCTCGAACTACGGCATCTGGGAGAACGTGTGCACGCGGTGCCAGGGGGCGCTGCACGAGATGAAGATCGACCCACCGATAGCTGGGGAGGCCGTTGCGTGAGTTTCTCCGTTCCGCGGCGGCTTCCGTGGCTGCTGCTGATGTCGATGGTGGTGATCGTCGCCGATCGCCTGACCAAGATGTGGGTGTCGCGTCACATCCTGCTGGGCGGGGCGATTCCGGTGGTGCCGCATTTTCTGCGGATCACGCACTGGACCAATGACGGCGCGGCGTTCTCATTGTTTGCCGACTCGGCATCGCCCCACGCGGTGCGATGGGGGCTGGTGACATTCACGCTGATCGCCGCGGTGGCTGTGCTGATAGCCCTGGTGCGCCTGGGCAGCCGATTTACGCCTACGACCATTGCGCTGGCGCTCATTCTTGCCGGCGCGCTGGGCAACGTGCACGACCGCATCCTGTACGGCTCGGTGGTGGACTTTATTGAAGTGCACGTACTCAGCTATCACTGGCCGGACTTTAACGTAGCCGATAGCGCGGTGGTGACGGGCGCATGCCTGCTTCTGCTGGACTCGCTGCGCAACCGCGAGCACGCGATCGAAGTGGAGAAACAGCCCGAAGCGCCTGGGAGCAACGAAGAAGCCGGCTCATTGTGAAGTGATCCCGGGGCAATCAAAGGCCCGCGGCTCATGCCCGCCTTTCCATTGTGCTGGATTAAGAGACCTGAAGGTGTCCCTGCTCCCTCCGCAGACGAGACCGGACACACCTTGTGACGAATTGGCGGGATTTGGTGACAAACCGGCTGCCAAGCTCCTGACGCGACGGCAGTCCGCGCCTGATGATAAGGTCACGACAAATTCTGACTTCAGATGCGTTGCAGCCGGTTGGGAACTGATCGGCCCGAAGCAGGCATACACGAGCCTGTCTGGCCTACAATGAACGGTCGGATTCCGCCTGCCCTATTGAAGCGGAATCGAACGGGCCCGATCTCCCTGAACCGGAAATCAATCGTCAAGAGGAATCCGCATGAAATTTTGTTCCCGGAAGTTTGGGCGCGGCGCGCTTGCCACAGCGGCCGCCTGCGCAACCATTTTGATTGCTCCTGTTCGCTCCGCCGATGCAGAGCGGCTCTCAAAGACCGTGGTGCCCGAGCACTACGAACTGGAGCTCACGCCCGACCTGAAGAACGCGACATTTACCGGCGTGGAGCAGATCGACGTGGTTCTGAAGGAGCCTTCGAAGACCATTACGCTGAACTCGGCGGAGATCGAGTTCAAAAGCGTAACGGTGAAGGCGGGCGGGAGCGAGCAGACGGGGACGTTTGCGACGGACAAGGAGAAGGAAGAGACGACCTTCGCGTTTCCGCAGCGGATTCCGGCGGGCAAAGCGACATTGGCGATCCATTACACAGGGATTCTGAACAATGAATTGCGAGGGTTTTACCTGTCAAAGACGACGAAGCGCAATTACGCGGTAACGCAATTTGAGTCGACCGACGCGCGGCGGGCGTTTCCGAGCTTCGACGAGCCGGCGTTCAAGGCCACCTACGATGTGACGTTGACGGTCGACAAGGGCGACACGGTGATTTCGAACAGCCTGATCAAGAGCGACACGCCGGGCCCCGGCGACGACAAGCACACCATCACGTTCGACACGACGCCCAAGATGTCGACGTACCTTGTGGCGTTCCTGGTGGGCGATTTTCAGTGCACGGGCGACGAGCAGGACGGCGTGAAGATCCGCGTGCTGCTCGACGCCGGACAAAGTGGCGCTGACACCCTACGGCGTGGAGGTTGCCAAATATGTGCTGCACTACTACAACCAGTACTTCGGCATTCCCTACCCGCTGAAGAAGCTGGACCTGATCGGCTTGCCCGATTTTGAAGCTGGGGCGATGGAGAACTTCGGCGCCATCACCTATCGCGAGACGGCGCTGCTGATCGATCCCAAGACCGCATCTGGTGGAGCGAAGAAGGAAGTGGCGCAGCGTGATTGCGCACGAGATGGCGCACCAGTGGTTCGGCGACCTGGTGACCATGCAGTGGTGGAACAACATCTGGCTCAACGAAGGGCTTCGCCACGTGGATGGAGAACAAGCCCATTGCCGCGATGCATCCGGAGTGGCACATCGATCAGATTGTCGCCGGCGACGAAGACGGCACGCTGAACCTGGACGCGCAGCCCACCACGCGCGCCATCCGGGCCAGGGCCGACACGCCGCGAAGAGATCGAGCAGATGTTCGATGGCATCTCCTACGGCAAGGCCAGCGATGTGCTGCTGATGGTGGAGAACTATCTCGGCGAGGAGACTTTCCGCAAGGGCGTGCACGCCTATCTCGCAGCGCATCTGTACGGCAACGCCACGGCAGAGGATTTCTGGGGCGCGCAGACCGCGACCAGCCACAAGCCGGTCGACAAGATCATGTCGAGTCCTGGTGGCGCAGCCGGGCGAACCGCTGCTGACCTTTGGCAAGCCGGAGGGCGGCAAGGTTTCGGTCGCGCAGCGGCGGTTCTTTTTTTCGCCGAGCATTAAGACGAACCGGCGCAGAAGTGGACGCTGCCGGTGTGCTTCAAGAACGGCCGCGGACAGCAGTCGTGCGAGTTGCTGACGCCTGCGGAGACGAGCCTTCGCATTCCTGCGAGCGATCTGTTCTTTGCCAATGCGGGCGGCAAGGGCTACTACCGCACCGCGTATCCCGCCGAGGTTTACGACAACATTGTGGCGCACGTGGAGACCGATCTGTAGCCGACCGAACGCATCAGCCTGCTGGGCGACGAGTGGGCTCAGGTGCGCGCCAACAAAGCCACGGTGGGCGACTATCTGAACCTGGTGAAGGCCCGGTGAAGCCGACACGAACGCCGAAGTGGTGGACTCCGCACTGGGCGACTTGGCGCTGTATACGATCGCATCGCCGCGACGCCGGAGGAGCGGAATGCAGATTGCTGCGTGGATGCGCGCGACCTTCTCGCCCGTAGTACGAAAAGCTGGGGCCGCCGTCGGATATGGATATCGCCGAACACGCGCCTGTTGCGGCGCGATCTGTTTGCGGCGCTCGGCTTCTATGCGAAGGATCCGGCAGTGCTGGCGCAGGCGCGCGAGATTGCCGAACAAGTTCATTGCACGATCAGCGTCGGTTGACGCCACGATGGGGCAGACCGCGGCCGTGATTGCCGCGCGCAACGGCGATGCCGACGCTGTTCGACAAGCTGCAGAAGGTTTATGAGACGTCGAGCAATCCGGAGATTCAGGATGGCGCGCTGCGGCTTGCTGGCGCAGTTTGAGGATCCCGCGCTGGTCAAGCGCTCGCTGGACTATGCGTCTCACGGCAAAGTACGCAACCAGGACGCCGCCATCCAGTTTGCGATCGCGCTGCAGATGGACGCCACGCGGGAGCAGGCGTGGCAGTTCATCCAGAGCACTGGGATGCGATTCATGCCCTGTTGACGCCTGAGATGGGCGGAGCCCTGGTTGGGTCGACGAGCAGCTTTCTGCTCGGAGGCATCGCGGGACGAGGTGCAGCAGTTTTTCTCCGCGCACAAGGTGGCTTCGGCCGACCAGGAAGTGCGGCACGCGGTGGAGCGCATCAACGGGTGCATCGAACTGCGCAAGCTGCAGGAGCCGAATCTGAAGAAGTGGCTGGAGGCGAGCGGCGAGTGAGCGGCCAGGCGGCTCGGGGTGGGCCGCGCCGTTAGACTGAAGATATGATTCGTGAACTGCGGCCCGTTCCGGTGGAACAGATCAAGCTGCTGGTGTTCGACCTGGACGGGACGCTGATCGACTCGGCGCGCGATTTGTGCAACAGCGTAAATGCGGCGCTGGAACACATGGGCCGTCCGCCGCTGGAAGATGCGATCATTGCCAGCTTTGTCGGCAACGGCGCTCCGATGCTGGTGCGGCGGTCGCTGGCGGTGGAGAACGGTGTTGCGCCCGACGAGATTCACGACGAAGAGCTGGCGACGGCGTACACGTTTTTCCTGGAGCACTATCGCGCGCACAAGCTGGACTTTACGCGGGCGTATGACGGCGTGCTGGAGTCGCTGGCAGCGCTGCATCTGCTGGCCGATGGCACGCGGCGTCCGATGGCGGTGCTGACCAACAAGCCGGTGCGGCCGGCGCGGGCCATCTGCGAAGGGCTGGGGATGGGCGAGTACTTCTTCCGCATCTGTGGCGGCGACAGCTTTCCGCTGAAGAAGCCCGATCCCATGGGACTGAGGTCGCTGATGGGTGAAGTCAATGTGCGGCCGGAGCAGACACTCATGATTGGGGACAGCAAGGTTGATGTGCAGACCGCCCGAAACGCGGGAGCGTGGAGTCTGGGGTGCCAATTCGGGTTTGGCCCGCAAAATCTGATGGAGGAGGCGCCGGACCTGGTGGTGGACTCCGCTTTGGACTGGACTGCGGCTCTTATCCCTGCCAGAATGAAATAAGCAGTAGATTCAAGCAGTTCGACCGTGGTTCAGGTATTGCCGGCGCGGCCAGAGGCATGCACGGCTTACTTGGGTTGGCGGTTGCGTCACCGGGCCCACGGACTCCGTACCCGGGGCGATCCTCCCCTTTGATTCGGTCGGCTACAGGCATTGGCGGGACGAAGCATGTACCCGTCGGGCTGTAAACCTTTTCGGTCGTTTCGCGCTGGCGGTGCCAGCCGGGAACGATGCGAGCTTTGCTTTGGAGCTTTTCATGTTTCGCTCTCTTGCCACTCTGGCTCTTATCCTTGCGCCCGCCGCCCTTTTCTCCTCAACCGATTCCAAGACAGCCGCCCCTCCCGCGCCGCCGATTACAGGTGTGGTCGCCGATCCCACCGGCGCCATCGTGCCAGGAGCGGAGATTGACCTGCTTGAGGAAAATGGCAGCACGGCAGGCACCTACCATTCGGGCGGAGACGGCAGCTTCCAGGTTGTTCCGCCGCACCCGGGCAGCTTTACGCTGGTCATCTCCGAGCCGGGGTTCGAGACGATCAAGACGCCGGTGGTGTTTGCAGCACCGGTCGCGGTGACGTCAGTGGCAGGGCCGAGCAAGCCGTTCGCCGTTCCGCTGAAGATCGTGCTGCCGATCGCGGCGCTGTCGACAAATGTCCGGGTGAGTGCGGAAACCAACGACGACCTGACGTCGTCGGAGGACAACCAGGACGCGTCGGTGATGACGGCTGGCGACCTGAAGGCTCTGCCCATCTTCGACAATGACCTTCAAGGGGCGATGAGCGCATTCCTCGACGACAGCGCGACCGCCACGGGCGGTTCGGGCCTGATTGTGGACGGTGTGGAGGCCAACCGGTCTACGGTGTCGGCCTCGGCGGTGCAGGAGGTGCGGATCAACCAGGATCCGTATTCGGCGCAGTACTACTGGCCGGGCCGCGGGCAGATGGAGATCATCACCAAGTCGGCCGCCGATCACTACCACGGGCAGTTCAACTTCCTGTTTCGCGATGCGGCGCTGAACGCGCAGAACGCGCTGGCCCCGGTTAAACCGGCCGAGCAGCGGCGCGTGTACGAGGGGCACGCCACGGGGCCGATCTTCTTCGCGCCCAAGAGCAGCTTTCTGGCCTCCTTCAATCGCGCGGAAGAAGACGTGGATGCCGTCGTGTTTGCCAACCTGGCGCCCACGGCTGCGAATCCTACGGGATACTTCAACGCCAACGTGCCAGCGCCGACGCGAGATACGGAGTTCAGCGCGCGCGCCGCACATCAGTTCAGCGATCGTCATTCCGCCTACGCGGAGTACAGCTACGAGGACTGGACGGGGCAAAACCAGGGCGTGGGCGGCCAAACCATGGCGCAGGCGGGATATAACAACCAGTACCGCGAGGACGACCTGAAGCTTCATGTCGACTCGACGCTGTCGGCAGTGCTGCTGAACCAGTTCTCCATCGTCGGTGAGCACGACTTCAGCCGCAACACGGCCGCCAATGAAGCACCGAGGGTAGGCGTGGCGGGATATTTCACCACAGGCTCATCGGCCAACGACGCGCTCTCGACCGACTACAACCTGCGCATCTACGACAGCATGACGTGGACGCATGGCAAGCACTTCGTGAAGTTCGGCGCGGGCATTCCCCACCTGAACCGGCGGGCCTTCGACGACAATACCAACGCCTTCGGAGCCTACACATTCGGGCCCACGCTGGCAGCCGACGGCGTGACCGTGCTGACCAGCGCACTGGAGAACTACGAAAACAACCGGCCTTCGGGGTTCTATCAGAACTCGGGTGACACGCACTTTGTCTATCACCAGCAAGAGGCAGGCGCTTTTATCCAGGACCAGTACAAGATCAACCCGCGGTTCTCCATCACTCCCGGACTGCGCTACGACTGGCAGAGTTTTCTGGCCACGAAGCGTCTCGGCTTCAGCCCGCGCGTATCGTTTGCCTGGGTGCTCGATGATCATTCGAAGACCGTGCTGCGCGGCGGCGGCGGCATCTACTACGACCGCACCGGATCCGGCTCGCTGCTCGACCTGGTTCGGTTTGAAGGTCTCCAGCCGCGGAGGCGGTCCATCACCATATCGCTCTCCCCGACGGCAGAGCCAGCATCCGGTTGCTATCCCATCAGCAACTGCGTAAATGTGGCCACGGCGCCGGTGCAGCGCGTGGAGTTGTCACCGAACCTGCGCATCCCTTACCAGATGCAATACGGGCTTTCCATCGAGCGCCAGCTTGGCGAGAAGGCGACCGGGGTCATCAGTGTTTACTCGATGCGCGATATCGGTACGTTCCGGTCCGTGGACATCAATGCGCCGACGCCGCAGTCGGGCTACACGGCGCGCCCTGATCCGACATACGGGCGGATCCGGCAGATGCAGCCGGCCGGCTTTCTTACCGGCTCGGGGATGGATATCTCCTACCGCGGACGCATGAACAAGTGGTTCACGGGCTGGGGCCGGTACACCTGGTCGCATTACGAGTCGAACACCGATGGGATCGGCTGGTATCCGGAGAACCAGTACGCGCCCAACGACGAATGGTCGCAGGCCAGTTTCGATCGCCGCAACCGGCTGGGTTTCTATGCCATGTTCCATCCGGAAAGCGTGTTCAACCTGTCGGCAGGCATCTTTGCCAACACCGGCCGTCCGTGGACGCCGACCACCGGAACCGATCCATACGGGGATGGGCTCTTCAATGCACGGCCTGACGGGGTAGCGCGCTACTCCGAGACCCTGCCCAACTATACGGACCTTGACCTGCGCTGGGGGCACGACTTTGCGCTGACCTCCAGCAAGGAAGACGAGTCGCCGCACCTGGGCTTCTCGGCCTCGGCGTTCAACATTCTCAATCATGAGAATGCCGGCGGAGTTGATACCGTGACGACGTCTTCTGGCTACGGCGAAGTGACCTCGGTGAGTGCGCCGCGCCGGTTGCAGCTCGGTATGCGGTTCGAGTTCTAGGTTTTCCGGCGCGGAAGAATCGCGCTCTCATCCGAGGTTCCTCCGCGCCGTCCCAGAAGCCTATTGCCGCACACCGCGTTACACTGATTGCGCTGCTCTAATTCAGGCACGGAACCTTCCGTTGCCGGAGCGCGTATGGGGAATGAGGAGGCTTCATGCGGTTACGCCTGCTGCACCCGGCCCTGCTCAGTGCGGTTCTTATGGCGTTTGCCCTGCCCGCGCACGCCAGCAAAGACGTGGTCCAGTTCGGCAGCAACATTGAAGTTGCGCCCGACAGTACCGTCCACGACACCGTGTGCTTTTTTTGCAGCGTCAACGTGCGCGGCTCGGTTGACGGCGACATCGTGGTCTTCTTCGGCAATGTGCATATTGAGGGACACGCCAACCACGACGTGGTGAACTTTTTCGGCCGCGTGACCGCCACGGACAATGCCAGCATTGGCAACGACCTGGTTAACTTCTTCGGCGGCGTCCGGTTGGGCGAAAACGTCTCCGTGGGCAAGGACATGGTAGCGATGTTCGGCGCTGTCCGAACGGCCTCCTCCGCGACGGTCGGCGGAGATCGCGTGGTTCAGCCCGCCTGGCTCTTCTGGGGACCGTTGCTGGTCCTGATCCTTTTGGTCTATGTCATCGTTCGGGAAATCCGTCACCAGCGAATGCGCCGATTTGCGAGAGGCTATCCTTTTCCGCCGCGCTGATCTCCAGGTAATCCCCAACCGGTGACAACTTCTCGCCCTCTGCGCATCGTCATTCCCGGCGGCAGCGGCCACGTCGGCGTGCTGCTTGCGTATTTCTTTCAACAACGCGGTCATCATGTCACGGTGCTCACGCGCGGTCCGTTCGCGGCTTCCTGGAACACGGTCCACTGGGACGGCGTGCACACCGGCCCGTGGATCGAGCAGATGGAGGGAGCCGACGTCTGCATCAACCTGGCGGGGCGCAGCGTCAACTGCCGCTACACGCGTGCAAGACGGGAAGAGATCTATCGCTCGCGCATCGACACGACGCAGTTGCTGGGGGACGTGATCGCGGGGCTCGCCGACCCGCCCAAAGTGTGGCTCAATGCCTCGACGGCAACCATCTATCGGCATGCTCTCGATCGACCCATGGACGAGTACACGGGCGAACTGGGCGGCAACGAAATGCTGACGGCGTGGCGGCGCGTGCCGGAGACATGGAACTTTTCGATCGGCGTGGCAAAGGACTGGGAAAGGGCCTTCTTCGCTACCGTGGCGCCGCGCACGCGCAAGGTGGCCCTGCGCAGCGCCATCGTGATGAGCCCGGCGCCTGGCGGCGCATTTTCGCTCCTGTTGAACCTGGTGCGCTTCAGCGTCGGCGGGGCTCAGGGCAACGGGCGTCAGTTTGTGTCATGGATTCACGGCAGCGACTTCGCACGGGCGGTAGAGTTTCTGATTGAAGACGGCGAGTTCGAAGGTCCGGTCAACCTGGCCGCGCCCAATCCCCTGCCCAACCGCGAGTTCATGGCGACCCTGCGCGAGGCCTGGGGCATGCCCAATGGCATTCCGGCGCCTGCTCCCCTGCTTGAGCTGGCGGCGTTCTTCCTGCGTACCGAGTCAGAGCTGGTGTTGAAGAGCCGCTACGTGGTCCCTGCCCGGCTGTTACGTGCCGGCTTTGAATTCGAGTTTCCTACCTGGAGCGAAGCCGCGCAGGACCTCGTGCAACAGGTTAAACTGCGCCTTTGACTCTGCACTGAGCTCTTGTTGCAAGTCCACCAGGCGCTTACTTCTTTGGCGTAATGTCTGTGACCGGAAGATCCCAATGCGCCAGCAGAATCTCAAATCGCCGCTGCTCTTCTCGCTTGTATGCGGCCTGGTCGGGCCATAACTCGCGAATCATGCCTTCCTCTTCGGGATTTGCAGTCGTTGCGACGGTGGAGTTCTTGAAGCGAATGGTTACGCGATAATCCCAGCGTCCGTCTTCCGTGGTGTGGTAGGCAGGAGATTCAATCTTCACGCTCAGCATGCGGCCCGTCGACACGATTTTTTGCAATAGCGGGTAGTGATTCTTGAGGAACAGGTCAAGAAACTCCTGCTGATGCCCCCACTGGACCTTGTAATAGTACTCGACGGTGTAAGGCTGGTCGGCTCCGCCCTGCGGGGGCGCGCCCTGCGCACGCAAGGAACCGCACACCGAAACAAGGGACAGAAGACAGGCGATGAAGAGCAGAGATTTACGCACAGAGCCTCCCTCACGCAGCAACGATGGTGCGATTGTAGCGTGGAGACTCCGCGGCTCAAAAGAGATCGCCCCAGCGACGAAGACCAGATGGATACTCATCGGCGCAAATCGCCGGCGAGCACCCCATCGTGCCGGGGGACTCAATGTAACGATGCGGAGCTATAGCCTCCGCATCGGTTCTAATCAATCTACAAATACGCGCGCGGCAAGCGCTTGCTTCTATCTAGTCTTTATTGGCCGTTCTGTATCTATCGACTATGAACTATGTATACAGAGTCTAGGAATTCGCGTAAGTCGCCAGCGCGGTCCGGCTGGGAATTTCCAGCATCGATCCGCGGAACGACACCAACTGCCGGTGCTTGAAGTTGCTCAGGGTGCGGGTGACGGTCTCGCGTGAAGCGCCAATGAATTCGCCGATCTCTTCGTGCGTCAGAGAGAAGCGCACGCGACCGCCGCTCTCGTTGGCCTGGTCCGTCTCGCTCCATTCGAGCAGCAGGCGAGCCAGCTTTTCAGGAGCCGATTGCGAAAGTCCCACGGTGCGGAGCTGATCGCACGCCATCACCATCTGACGGCTCAACTCCTCGGTGACGATGGGGTAGGCCTGCGGATGCCGGGCCAGGAAGTTGAGAAACTCGGTGCGGCCCACATGGCCGATCTTCGCCGGGTACAGTGTCTCGGCCGTCATCTCGTAGGTGTTGCCGGTCAGCGCCGAAGAGAGTCCGAGAATATCGCCTTTGCGCGCAATGCGCAGGCTCAGCCGCTTGCCGTCGGTGGAATTGATCGAGAGCCGAACCTCGCCCTCGAGAACGATGAAAAGGCCGCGCGTTGCTTCCTTCTCGGCAAAGAGCACTACGTTGGGACCGTAGGAGTGGGGAATCTCCATTACGTTCCAGTCTTCCATAAGCGCCGGGGACAGCTTTCTGAAGAACTCGCTGCTGCGCTGATTCTTGATCCTTTTAGAACCGCTGGTGCTGGTGTCTATCGCTTCCAAGTTAGGCCTCCGCTCTTATATCGCCCGAGTTACTGGATCCTGACCTCATCTGCCAGATACTGACTCCAGGGGGAACTTGTCACTATGTCTGCGCCTGTTTCCCTGAATATCTGGCGCAGCAGATGCTTTCCTGAAGCATCGGAGTACGTAAGGTTTCGCAGATCCATCGACAGTAATTTCTCGCCCAGGCGGGGAGCGGCTTCTCTCCAGGCCCGATTGAGCTCAGCCACCCAAGGTCCGGCAAGGCGACCTTCTAACGTGAGCCGGACGGTGGTGTCAGTTTCCTGTATCGAAATTCGAAGCGTATGCTGGCCCGTCCTTTGCCACGCTTTACTTAATGCATTTAGCGTGCCAAAACACGGTGCTTGCAGTTTCTGTGGTACTCAGACTGAAGGCAATGAAGTTAATTCATGGAGGCAGGTAAATCGGAAAACTTGAAGCATTTCAACTGACAACTGATGAAGACGTTATTTCGTCACGAGACTACATTCAGTCACGCATTGCGTCGCGTCATGGCATGTAATCGCGTCGATCAATCCCGAGTTTCTTGAGTTTCGAGTTCAACGTGGTACGTTTCAGGCCCAGGCGGGCGGCAGCCCCATCGGCGCCCCCGATAATTCCCTTCGAACTTCTCAGCACGCGGAGAATGTGTTCGCGCTCCGCGGCATGCAGCAGCGGGTTGTCGATCTCGTCGCTGTCGTCTTCCTCCACCGCTGTTTCCAATTCCGCCAGCGGCGCGTACAGGACCGGTCCGCGCGTAAGAATGACTGCCCGTTCTAGAAAATTTTCCAGTTCCCGAATATTACCCGGCCACTTCCATTTGCTCAATGACTCCATAGTGGCAGGCGGGATGGTCTCAATGACCTTGCCCATACGACGGCTGTGGGTAGCCACAAAATGCCGCACCAGCACGGGAATATCGTTGGCACGCTCGCGCAAGGGCGGAGCGAAGATGGGGAAAACCTTGAGCCGGTAGAAAAGATCGGCGCGGAACTCCTTCTCCTGCACCATCTTTCCTAAATCGCGATTCGTGGCTGCAATCAGCCGCACGTTTACATGGATGGGGCGCGTTCCGCCCAGGCGCTCAATCTCGCGCTCCTGCAGTGCGCGCAGGAGCTTCGGCTGCAGATCGAGCGGCAGTTCCCCAACTTCATCCAGGAAGAGCGTGCCTTCGTTCGCCAGTTCAAGGCGGCCCATCTTGCGGGCGATGGCTCCGGTAAACGCGCCCTTCTCATGGCCGAAGAGTTCGCTCTCCAGCAGGCCGGCTGGAATGGCTGCACAGTTGAGCTTGATGAAGGTGCGATCATGGCGTGGACTGAGCCGGTGAATGGCGCGCGCCAGCAACTCCTTGCCAGTGCCGGTTTCTCCCTGGATCAGCACGGTCGCGTCCGTGGGAGCCACCGTC
Organism: uncultured Acidobacteriota bacterium; assembly: GCA_963846375.1. Classification (GTDB taxonomy): domain Bacteria; phylum Acidobacteriota; class Terriglobia; order Terriglobales; family Acidobacteriaceae; genus Telmatobacter. The sequence goes on along the minus strand of CAWJVV010000008.1, from coordinate 232,528 downwards.
TCGATCTGACGCAGAACCTGCCTCAACCCGGTGCTCTCGCCCACAATGTCTTCAAAACGGTTTTCGAGGTTGATCTCTTCCTGGAGATACTGCTTCTCCTGGTCAAGCCGGTCGCGCGACTCCGAGAGTTGCATGAAAGCCACGGCATTGTTGACGGCGATCGCAACCTGGTCGGCAATGTCAGCGAGCATCTCGGCATCGCGAACGTTGAATGCGTTCTCTTTGCGGCTCGAGACGTTGAGCGTTCCGATGGCGTCATCGCGATAGATAAGGGGCACCCAGCACCCCGATTGCATGCCGATGCTGGTGAGGTGGCGAATCCCTTCCGACTCGAAGCGCGAGGGCTGCCCCATCTGCGGGAGAACCACGGGCTCGCGACGGCGGAATGCCTCGCCGGCCGGCGATTTATCGAGAGGCAGGCGGAGATCGCCCCAGCGCACCTCGCCATCGCCGACCCAGAAATTGCACCCTCATCGAGTCGCTCTCGGCGTCAAACAGCCCCAGCGTCGCCGCGTCATGCGGAATCACCTCGGCAATGCTGGCGGAGACCGCGGAAAGCAGCTTGCGGGTATCCAGGCTCGGCATCAGCGCTTTGCTGATCTGCAGCATCACGGCTTCTTCCGCGCGCTTGCGATCGGTGAAGTCGCGGGTCACCTTGGCGAATCCGGTGACCTCTCCGTTATTGTCGCGGATGGCCGTCAGCACGCTCTCAGCCCAGAAGCGGGTGCCGTCCTTGCGCACGCGCCAACCCTGATCTTCCACCCTTCCGCGCTCGGCGGCCTGGCGCAGCATCGACCGGGGATGATCACGATCGAGTTCCCGCTGCGTGAAGAACCGCGAGAAGTGCCGGCCGAGGATCTCGTCGGTTGCGTACCCGTGAATGCGCTCACCGCCTGGATTCCAGGTCACTACGTGGCCGTCGCGATCGAGCATGTAGATGGCGTAGTCGTGGACGGTCTCCACGATGGAGCGCAGTTGCTGATCCTGGCGGCGAAGTTCCTCCTGGGCTGCGCGCTGCTCCGTTGCATCCCGGATGAAGCTCAAGACAACCGGTCCGGTTTCGGTTCCGATGGGGCGAAGCATGATATCGACGGGGAATTCGGTGCCGTCTTTGCGAACGGCGAAGAGGTTCATGGCGGCGCCCATTTGCCGCGTGCGCGGATGCGCATTGAAGTTCTCGCGATGACTGGGGTGGCGCTCTCGATACCGCGCCGGCACCAGGTCCTCAATCCGCATTCCGATCAGCTCCGTTCTCGAATATCCAAACATCTCCAGCGCCCGAGGGTTTGCCTCGCGGATCGCACCGCTTGCATCCGATATCAGAATCGAGTCCGGGGAAATGGCAAAGTGGTTCTCAATGACGATCCGTGCGAATTCGGCGCGGTGTTTCCGCGTCAGGGCCGCCGCCGCGTCCTGCTCCTGGGGATTAGAGGGCCGCATCCAAGATTCCTACAACGCACAATATTGTGTTCACTTCCACCCCTGCAATAGTCCTAACGTGTTACGAAAGTGCCTATATGCTCGAGAGCAATGCAAAAACCCTTTATTTGAGGGATTTTGAGTCCGTCCGAGCGGCCCGAGTCTTTGTTTTGAATGCTTGCTTTCAGGGAAAAGGTAACCTTGGCCTGGCCAAGGTCAATTCAGTTCTATCGCTCAAAAAACGGGCGTTGTTAGTTACATAGTTACGAAAGCCCAGCAACTCCTGAACCCCCCGCTCGGTATTTCGAATCCAAGCGACCACAGGAGAAACAACACGAATTATGCCAGAAAAAATTGCCTTCATAACCGGCGGAAATCGTGGAATCGGTTTGCAGACAGCACAAGACCTGGGTTCCCTTCCCGCCATCAAGGTCATCATCGGCGCCCGCAATCTGAAGCAGGGTGAAGAAGCCGTGAAAAAGCTCCACGCCTCCGGTGTCGACGCCGATGTGATCGAATTCGACGTGGTCAACCCGGAACACCATCTGGCCGCATACGAATATTTCAACGTTCGGTATGGGCGGCTGGACATCCTGGTGAACAACGCAGGGGTAGCGGCCGGCAGCTTCCCTTCCGCCGGGCCCGAACACTCGGCGGGCGAGGTTCCCATGACCACTCTGCGCCGCGTGTTTGAGACCAACTTCTTTGCCCAGGTGGCCGTAACCCAGGCACTGCTGCCGCTGATCCGGAAGAGTCCCGCCGGCCGCATCGTCAACCTGGCCAGCATCCTCGCTTCCCTTGCCTACCAAGCAGACCCCAAATCTCCCATCTACCATGCCAAGTCCTTCGCCTATGACGCGTCGAAATCGGCGCTGAACGCATTCACCATCCACCTTGCTTACGAACTCCGCAAAACCAAAATCAAAGTCAATTCCGCGCATCCCGGCTGGGTGAAAACCGAAATGGGCGGCGCTGAGGCTCCCATGGAAATCGCGGACGGCTCCAAGACCAGTGTTGCCCTGGCCACGCTGGGCGACGACGGCCCTTCAGGCGGCTTCTTTCACATGGGCCAACCTCTTCCCTGGTAACCGGGTTCCAAAAACAATTGGCTTGAGAATGACGAGGGGCGGCCGGTTTATCATGGCCGTCTCCCATTCCCGGGCCAGGTTCATGTGCAGAGTTCATGTGCAGAAAGGAACGCCATGCGTACTTGGGTCAAGGTTCTCGCTGCAGCCGTCGGACTGCTTCTGCTTATCGTCATCGTCCTCTCCTTCGTCGTAAACGGAGAGACCTTCAGACCCACGCTGGAGAGCCGCCTTTCCGCTGCGCTTGGCCGCCAGGTCACCCTGGGCCACCTCTCCTTCTCTCTTTTTTCGGGCAGCCTGGTAGCCGACAACATCGCGATCGCCGACGATCCTGCTTTCAGTTCTTCGCCTTTCGTCCAGGCCAGGCAGCTTAAAGTGGGCGTTGAGCTGGGCCCGCTTATCTTCAGCAAGCAGGTTCACATCACCAGGCTGACCATCGACACGCCGTCCATCAACCTGGTGCAAAACCAGGCGGGCAAGTGGAACTTCTCCTCGATTGGCGGGAGCACACCTGCGCAGAGTACGCCGCAACAGCCGGCCGCACGGCCTGACTTGAGCGTCGGGGAGTTGAAGATCACCGGCGGCAGCGCAACCGTCTCCTCGGTGCCGCCCACAGCCCGCCCGTTTGTCTACACCGGCGTCAATGTCGACGTGAAGCAGTTCGCCTTCAACAACAACTTCCCCTTCGATCTCTCTGCCGACCTGCCCGCCAAAGGCACACTCAAGCTGAACGGCACCGCGGGGCCGATTCCCGAAAAGGACGCATCGCAGACGCCGGTTCATGCCTCACTCCATATCGCTGGGCTGGATCCGGTAGCTGCCGGCATCGTTGAGGCCAGCAAAGGCGTCTCCGGAGTGGTCGACATCGAGGCACAGGTTGACTCGAACGGGACCCAGGTCAACAGCAACGGCAAGCTCAAGGCTACGCGGCTTCAGCTGTCCCGTGCCGGATCGCCCGCCCCGCAACCCGTCGACGTCGATTACACGATTACCAGCGACCTGGTACAGCGCACGGGCCGCGTCACCGACATTGCCCTGCACACCGGCTCCGTTGCCGCGCACCTGACCGGCACCTTTCGCATGACGCCGCAGGCAATCCAGCTCGATCTGCACCTTTCCGCTCCCAATCTTCCGGTGGACGGCGTGGAACAGTTGTTGCCGGCTGTGGGAGTGAAAATCCCGGCGGGCTCCTCACTCAAGGGCGGCACGCTCACCGCCAACATCAACATCACCGGTCCCGCCACTGAAACCAGCCTCGCCGGTCCCGTCGAGGTCGATAACACCAGGCTTGCGGGATTCGATCTCGGAAGCAAGATCCAGGGGTTGAACCCGTTTGGCGGAACAGGCGGCGGCACCAATATTCAAAAGCTGGCGGCGACCATAGAATCCACGCCGCAGATCACGAAGATCAGCAATATCGATGCGAACATCCCGCAAATCGGAACCGCCACGGGATCGGGCACCGTCTCGCCGGCCGGCGACCTGAACTTCAACCTGGTGGCAACGCTCTCCTCGAATAATGCGGTGGGCGCGCTTGCCAATCAGGCTGTGAACACGGCCAGGAACCAGGTGCAAGGAATCATCGGCGGCTTTCTGAGCAAGGGATCGAAGCAGACGACGACCACTACCTCGAATGCGAATCACGGGATTCCCCTCACCGTAACGGGGACGACGACGAGCCCTGTGATCCGCGCCAATCTGAAGGCCATGTTCAAATAGCGGAGAGTGCACACCGCGCCGCAAAAAAATCGCGCGGGCTGTGAAGCTGCCCGCGCAACGTTGCCATTCTCTCACTTCGTCTTTTGACTAGAAAATCCTTCTAATCATTGCCGCCCCAGCTCACATCCGGCAGTGCCGTCGTGCCTTCCAGGCGGACGCCGTCCAACTTGCCAGGATCCATGCCGAGGACGGTCAACACCGTTGGCGCAATCTGCAGGGTTCCCACTTCGGTGAAGATGGTGCGGGACTTGATGGCCGGGTTCGAGAGCAACAACATGACGTTGGTATCGTCATGCGCAAAGCCGCCATGCTCCATCTGCTTGGTGTTGCTGCCGGTATAAGTAACGCCTGGCGTGGGAGTGACGATGATGTCCGGGGTGCGGGGATCCTTGTTCGGGTCGTTGTAGTTGAGGGCAAGCGTCGGACCGTAGTAAATCTGGCCGCCACCCCAGGTGGCGCGGTTCGATTCGAGCAGCGTTACGGCATCTTCGGTGTAAGAAGGATTCGTCAGCCAGAGCAGCGAGACGTCGTCTTCGGTAGAACCAACGCCGCTTCCATTCGGGTTCTCGGATGCTGGCATGGCCGCCGGAAGGTTATTTGCGATGATTGTCGCGGGCGACAGGCCGGCGCTCGTCTTTCCGGGAACGGCCTTGTATTGGTTGGGATCAATCGGCGACTGGCCGTGCTTCGCTGTGATGATGATCAACGTCGAGTCGAGCAGACCGCGGCCTCTGAGTGCCTGAATCATCTCGCCGATGGAGTCGTCCGCAAACACGATGTCGCTGACGAGGCTCGCAGTCGGCGTCGCTGCCGCGTCCAGGTAGCCGCCCTTCAGCCCGTTCTCAATGTACTTCTGGCCAACGCTGACAGCCTGAAAGTTCATACCGAAGATGGTCGGCGTCTGCGGCGCCGGACCGCCCAGGTGCTTCTTGCCGTTGATCCAGTTGAGGACGGCATTTACCTTCAAGGTGTCGTAGCATTTGATGTTGGTAAAGCTGTTGGTCCATGCAGTCAGATCGGCAGCCTGATCCGGAATCGATGAGCAGTCCACACCATCCGGAGTCTTTACACCCGGCAGCGCCACCACAAGGGAGTTGATCTCCGGCCCATAGAAATCGTCAAGCGAGCCCCCATGGCCGGCAACCGACGAGTAGGAGGGGTGCTTGTCAGACCACGCAACGTATCCGCCTGCCGCGTGAATCAAGCCGAAAATGCTGTTGACGCGAACAAAGTCCGTCGGCAACACCGGAGCGCAACCCTTGGCGGGATCGCGATCCATCCTCGTGGTATCCAATGAGGCCTCAGTGCCGTCGGTCAGGCTCGCACCCGGCGCGCCGCCGTTCAGCTTGGTGTAGTCAATGTCGATGGCCTCTTCGTACTCCGTGGTAAACCCCGTGGGCTTGCTGCCCGGCGTGCACGTCCCTGGTCCGTTTCCATACCATGTCGCGACGGCCGGACCATCGAGCGAGCGATCATACGCCACATCGTAGTAAATGCCCATCGTGCGCGGCGTGGCGCCGGTCACGATCGTCATCAATCCAGGAAACGAGTCGGACGTCTTGGAAGTGCTAGCATTGACGTAGCTCACGCCGGTCTTGTTCAGCTTGGCGAGGTTCGGGCAATATGGCCTGCCGTCGTTGACACCGGCAACTCCATGAACGCAGTTCTGGAAGTCCACCGCGTGCATGCCGTCGATGCTGATCAGCATCACGTGCTTGATGCCGCCGTTTTCCTGGGCGTTGGCGCCCGCGGCAACGAGCGCGGCCGCGAGAGCGAGAATCGTGAAACGATTGCGCATCTTTGATCCTCCTGAGGATTTTCAAATCTCTGATTGGGCGACCGGCTCATGATCTTCGCAAGGAGCCGGTCAGGAATGCGAAATGCTCGTCGGGAAACGGAAGATTCCCGTGCCTGACGCCTTCGGGCAAGCTTCAAATCGAACTGTTGAGCGGTGATGCTTCAGTACTCCTCGCGCCAAAGGCCGGTTGAGCTGCATGCAGCCCTGCCGGCCTTCGTGCGAAAGAACGAACTAGTTGGCTGCGAACAGGTCCGACATCACCTTCACGTTGTGATCGGCAGCGTGATTGATGTGGGAAAGTCCAAAGCCGGCTTCAATGCTCTTGAGCAGCGAGAAATGGTTGTACATCACGCTGCTGGTCTTGCCGTGCGGACCGTAGTTGGTGTCCACAATCGCCACCACGTTGTTGGGAAGCGAGCTGTAGTCGTTCTCGTCCCACACGGTAACGATGGCGGTGCGGCCTTCCTTCCACACCGGCGAGTTATGGATGGCCGCAATCAGAACGCTTAGCCCCGCATCACCCTGCGCAATCGCGTTTGCGTCCACCGAGCAGCCCGTGCCCATCTCGCTCGATCCACGGCCATGCTGGTCATGGCACTGGTTCGGAGCGATGAACGCCAGATTCGGAACATTGCCGCTGCCCAGGTCGGCATACAGCTGGTGGAAATCGACAATCTGCTTCAGGCTCAGCCCGGAAGTTGTACCTGCTTGCACGTCGGCAAAATACGCAAACGGATCATGCTTCACCGCGTAAAGCTGTGGCATGCCCGGCTCAGACTGCGTCGTCGTGGAGACAAGACCGTCGCTGGCATTCACGCCATCGGCCCCGTAAGGCGGCAGGTCTTCTTGATACGACTTCCAGCTCATGCCATGCTCCACAAGCTGATTCGCAATGGTCACGCCCACGGTCTTGGCAGGAGCGAACGGGATGTTGTAGATGGGCTCAGTCGCCGTTCCTTCATTGGTGGTGTCCACGGCAGGCGTCGCAGCATCCATCCCCGAGCCGGCAATGGGGCACGTAATTGCCGGCGTGGTCGATTCGTCAACGAACACCTTCAGCGTGGAGACGCAGTTGGTGTTGTGCCAGTTCGGCGGATTATCGTTCACGATGCCGAAGTTGGAGCCGCCTACGATCTCCAGATAGTTCGTCAGGCTCGGGTGGCCAACCGCCCAATAGTTCTTCGCCAGGTTTGCCGATGCGGCATAGCTGTTCGTGAACGGGGTGTTGGTTTGTCCGAGAACCTGGCCAATGTAGTGGTTCTCCATCATGATCACGAACACGTGATCGAGTGCGGGAATCCGGCCATGATCGTCGTCTTCCTGGGCCACGGCAACGCCCGAAGCCATTGCGGCCAATCCGAGCAATACAGCTGCTTTCTTCAAATTCATTTTGAAATTCGCCTCCACACGGGGAAAAAGAAAATTCGTTAGCGGGTTTTGAGACGCAGGAATCCCGGCGCATCCGAGAGCACGGATGCGAGCGCCCCAGCTTGTCGCGTTTGCAGACAGAGACTCCGTTCGCGAGAGGGGACCCGGAAACTCTCTATCCCGCCAGAACTATAGGTTTCCTGATGTGCGGTTGGGTTACGGCAAAGTTACTGGTCCGTGAATTCTCGCCGAGGTATCGCCGCGCTCAAGACTGGCCGCGGACACCTTCGAAATTGCTCGTAAATGCACGGCTGCATGTGCAGAAAAAGCATCCTGTGCTGAACGATGATCGAGAATTAACATTCAGCCGGACATGAGCATGCACTCAGTTCAGCGCAAGACTCCCCGGTCGCTTTTCCTCTGCGTTTTTGCAACGTCATCTCATCGGAAATATCGTCGGAATGTTGCCGTGCGAAGTCACGTCCGGAAGTGAATGCAGTGTCACGCCCAGCGCTGCCAGCACAGCCACAAAGTAGAGCCACGTCCGCCAATCTTCGTGCTCGGGCTTGTCTTTGGTGAAAAGCCGCCAACCAACCCCTAGCACGACGAAGAAGAAGACCCACTCCCCGGTATACGACCAGAGCGCCAGCGCCACCGCCAGGATGCCTAGCCGCTCCACCGTTCCCAGCGCGCGCATCGCCTGGCTTCCATCCAGCGTCCATACCGGGATCAGGTTCAGCACATTCAGCCAGGCTCCAGTGCGGGCCAAAGCCACCCACACGGGAGCGTGCGTCTGCAGAAAAATCCAGTAGCAGGCGATAGCCGCCATCCATCCCGCCAGAGGGCCGGCCAGGCTGATCTCCGCAATCTGCCGCCGCGTCACACCCAGCGCATTCCAGCGGACATACGCCCCGAGTCCCGGCAGAAACACCGGCATCTCGGCAGGCAGCCCTCGCCGCTTGATGTCGACGAAGTGCCCCATCTCGTGAATCAGGATGGACGCGGCAAAACCAGCCCCGAAGCGCCAGCCGAACATCATCACGTAGATCCCGAAGAACGAAAAGAAGCTCAGCAGGAACTTCAGCTTGAATAGGGCCAGCAACAGCCCCTTGCTCTTCGCCAGCAGGATGGCGATCGGCGCCAGCGGGCCAAGCCTTCGCGCCCACGCATGATCCGGCTTGGGTTCCGTCGCCGCGTTGGCCTGCACCTCGGTCGCGCGTAAACGATCGCGCACCCAGTCTGCCTGCTTTGAATCCGCCGGCAGCAGCGTGAGCGAGCGCTGCCATAACGCGCGCGCCTGCTCAAACTCGCGCTTCTCTTCCAGTGCCCGCGCCTGCAATGCCAGCGCGCTCAGTTCGGCCCCGTGCACCAGCGTATGGCACTCTGGGCACGCCAGCGCGCCCAGGTTAAGGTCGTGCCCGCATTGCGGACACTGCCGAACAATCGATTCCGGTATGCTCGACAATCCAGTTTCCCTAAGTAGCCGATACGCGATACGGCCCGTCCACCTCGAGCGGACGCGCCGCCGTCATCTGGTAGGCGATGCGCAGCCCCACAAAAAGGATCACCAGGCCGATCAGGCCATGACGGGGATCCTGCAGTTCCAGAAATGGCGAAGCCAATCCCCGGAGCACCAGCTGAATCACGAGTCCGCCAATGCCGGAGCGCGGCTGGGACGATTGCGTTGCATTCTGCGCCGTCCCGGAATCATCCGTAGCCGTATCGTCAGCCTGTTTGTGCTGTGCCATCTTTTCCTTGTTGTGTTTAACTACGCTGGCGATTCCAATCGGCACGGCCGCCATGGAGATGGCCGCGTACGTCAACAAAACGGCCGCAATCTGATAACGGCGGCCGCCGATGCCATTCGAGCCCTTCAACATCGCCTTGGCTACGAGCCACCCTACCCCAAGAGCAATGTAACCGAAGTAGAAGTTCGTGGTGATGGTGAACGCGGCGTAGGCAACCAGCCCCAGTATCGCGGCCCCGCCGCCTAGCAGAAGCCCCCGCGCAAACGCCGCATGGCTGTCCGAGGGCTGCCCCTCCCGCGCTTCGCCAGCGCACTTGGCACAGGCCATCTGGTTATTCACCCGGTAATAGTCATCGAAGACTACCTTATTGCAGATCCGGCAGCGTTCCGTACCCGGAATGTGGGCATACTCCGCGGTGGCAAACTGCGGCATATCCGACGGCATCGGAGTCTTCAGAGTTTCCTGTTCGTTTGGCATCTTGCCGGGGAGATTAACACACCCTCCGCCGCGCGCGCGATCCCAAATCAGCGTTGGTTCCGTTCCCAGAGTGCGCTGGAGTCAACACCCGCAGTTCCAGGCCTGCGCGACCCATTACGATGAATGCGTGCTCCGCTACCGATATAGCTTCACCCCCATTCTTCTTGCATTGCTGATCTCGTGCCTCCCCGGCCTCCTTCTCTCGCAAGAGGCTCCATCGCCGCTGCACCACGAGATCTACGCCGGCTACACCTTCCTGTCCAACTCCTTCAACGGTGTGCCCGGCTCCCGCCAGCCGCTCAATGGCTGGGACGCCTCCATTGCCTTCGGCTACTGGCGCGGCTTGCGCTTTAAGGCAGAGACCTTCAGCTATCGCGGAACCAATCTGGGCGCACCGCAACAGCCCATGTTCATCATGGGTGGAGGCCAGTTCAGCCACCGCATGCGCCGCGAAACCCTCTTCATTGAAGGCCTTGCCGGCGACGTCGGAATGAATCGCTCCTGGGGCGCCAACCAGTCGCCCGGCGAAACAGCCTCCTTCACTACCCTCCTCGGAGGCGGGTTCGACACGCCACTGACCAGGCACTTCGCCCTGCGCGCCGGCGCCGGCTTCATCTACGAGAACATTGCGCTTCAGGGCCCGAAGGCGACCGGTCTCGTTCCCTACCGAATCCCCGGCCAGCCTAATTTTTTCGCCCGCATCTCCACCGGCCTCGTCTGGCGCTTCTGACCGGCTCACCGCAACCGACTCGCCCCAGCCACATGGCGCCGTCTAAGACACAGCATGCCGGTAAACTGGAATGTGAAGCCTTCTCTGCGATCTTCGGTGATGCTCCTTGTGCTGGCATGCGCAATCGCCGGCCTCCGCGCGCAAACCGAAGTACCTCCGGCGCAGACTGGCAAGCAGAGTGGCAATTCGTCCTCTCAATCCGGCCCCGCTCCGTCGAAGTCAACGCCGGCGGCCCCGGCGCCCGCCGTGGCTGAGGCGGAGGGCCTGATCGCCAAGACCGACTGGAAGGGCGCCGAAGCCAAACTCACAGCCTGGCTCAACAATCACCCCGACGACGCACGCGCTCTCTTCGACGCCGGATATATCGCGGATGCCCAGGACAAGACCGATGACGCTGCCGGCTTCTACCAACGCGCCGTCAAAGCGGATCCCAACAGCTTCGAATCGCATCTTTCCCTGGGCCTTTTGCTCGCCCGGCGCGGCAAACCCGATGAAGCTCGTCCGGAATTAGCTGCCGCTACGCAGCTCGATCCCGGCGAGGCTGGACCGGCTTTAAAGGCTCGGGCGTGGCGCGCCCTGGCGCAGATCGACCGCAAAACCGATCCTGCCCAGGCCTCGTCGGATCTGCTTGAGGCCCTCAAGATCTCCCCCGAAACGCCCCGCGACACTCTGTTGGCCGCCGAACTGGCGGAAGCCGCCGACCAACCTGACGCCGCCGAAGCAGCCTACCGCCGCGTGCTCGCCAAAGACGCGAAAAATCCTGACGCCAACGCCGGCCTCGCCCATGTCCTCATCGCGCAACGAAAATATCCTGAGGCTGAAACCGTTCTGCGTGCTGCTCTCCAGCAGTCCCCCGATGATCCGACCCTGACCGCCCAACTTGCCACCGTCCTGGCCGCCCAGGACAAGGCAGAAGCCCTTCCGCTTCTGCAAAAGCTGCATGACGCGCATCCCGGCGATGAAAATGTCACACGAATGCTTGCTGAAGTGCTCGCCGAAGCAGGTGATGCAACCGGTTCAGACCACTACGACATGGCCCTGCTCGCCGTTCATCCCAACGATTCCGGATTGCTCACCGCTCACGGGCAGAACCTGATTCGGCAACAGCGCTTTCAGGAGGCCCTCGCAGCGTTCCAGAAAGCTGCGCAACTGGCCCCCTCCGACGCCGATGCCTGGAGCGGATTGGCCTTCGCCGCTTCGAAATCCAGCCAGCCTTCCGTAGCGCTTCACGCGCTTACCGTGCGGTCAAAGTTGCTTCCCGATAACGCATCTACATACTTTCTTTGGGCCACATCATACGATACGTTGCACGATCGGGAAGCGGCCATTCGGTACTACCATCAGTTCCTGGAGGCGGCGGCCGGCAAGTTCCCCGATCAGGAGTGGCAAGCTCGACAGCGACTTTTATTACTTGAAAAGAAGCAATAATCGGGCGAAGATACACATCACATCGCTACAAGAACTGCCGAAGCATTGAAGAGCTGAAAAAGAGACAATCTCGTTACATTTCGCTTGCATATTCTCTTCAAAGCTCCTATAGTCTCGGCCCAAGAGTGCACCTCGTTTCCGGTACCCGGTTGGCTGCCAATTTCGGACCATATCGGTCCCGAATGGGCGCCATCGCATGGTCGAAGTGTCCATGCAGGGGCTGGAAACTTACGCGTATACCGCACGTGCGGAGGTTCGTTATGCGTATATTCCCCGCGGTTTTAGTTCTAGTAAGCGCACTCGCGGTACCCTCGTTCGCTTCGTCAATCGACGATAAAATCGCCGATCAACAGACCCTCGATGCCCTTGAACAGCGCGCCCTTACTGCTCAACCCAAGGAGCAATGCTTCCTCTACGCGCAGCTTGTCCACCAGATGGTGGAGCTCAGCGCCCGCCAGGTTGCAGCAGGCGACGTAGATAAGGCTACCGGCCTGCTGAAGCGCGCCCAGGAGTTCACCCATAAAATTCACATGGCCCTGGCCGGCAACGACAAGCGGCTGAAGGACGCGCAGATTCTCATGCGCCACACCGCATTCCGTCTTGCCGAGATGCTGCATGCCGGCAGCTTCGACGACCGTCCGCTGGTCGAGCAGACACTCGCGCAGCTTAATCGCGCCCAGGACGAAGCCATGCTCCAGGTCTTCCGAAAGTAGCCTCAAAGCTGTTTTGCCACCGAACGACGGTGCACGCCGCCCGCATGCACCATCGTGAGACCTGCTTCTGAGTGTCTTAGTCTCCCCGTCCCTTTTTCCCTCTGTCCCTGTGTCCCTTCGTGCCTCGCCCTGGATCCCTTCTCCCTCCTAGTCCCCAGTCCCTAGCCCCTAGTCCCTTCCTTATGTTCCAATGGACCCCGTCGAGGGCCATCATGCGTTTTCCCCGTTTCCTCTTCCCCGTCCTCATCTCTTTCGTTCTCGCGCCCACCTTGCATGCGCAGAAGGAGCAGCGCCAGCCTCTCACCGAAGCCCAAATCGACAAGATCCGCGAAGCCGGAATCTATCCCGACCAGCGCATTGAGCTCTACACGCAGTTCATGAACGAGCACGCCGACACCGTCAAGAGCCTCACGAACCGTAAGCAATCTGCCGCGCGCGCCAAGCGCATCGACGACGAGCTGCTTGACCTGACGGCGCTGACGGACGAGCTGGGGGCGAACCTCGATCAGTACACCGAACGTAAGGCCGACATTCGCATTTCACTCAAGAAGCTCAATGAAGCAGCGCCGCGCTGGTTGGGTATCTTGCGGACTCTCGCCGGCGAACCCGCGTTCGACGAAGCCCGCAAAGAGGCAATCGAGGCTGGAGAAGATCTGGCCGCCGACGCCAAGCGCATGCTCGATGAGCAGATCGCCTACTTCAACGAGCACAAGGATGAAAAAGGCCAGGAACGCGCCGAACCGAAAGCTGGCTCCGAGCCGTCAAACGCGCCGCCGGCCAAAACGGATTCCCCGTCAGATAAGCCTGACTCCGCCCCTTCCAAGCCGGCCCCCGCTCCAGCAAAACCCGACTCTGGCCCAAACTAGCGACGCTCCAATTGCCGCTGTAGGCGCGTCCAATGCGTCTCGCGTCTTCATCCATTCTGCCCGCGGACGCATCGCACAAAACGCGCCCCTATCACGGCTCCGCTCATGCGCTCCATGCTAAGCTCCACCTTGGTGGCTTCCGAATTTATCCCTCTTTTTCAGCAGGAGTATCGAGCGTTGCGTCCGCGGGCGCCAATGCCCCCCATTTCCATCCGGTTCCGGCGCTTCGTTTCTCTCAACACCACCATCCGCCTGCGCGACGGGCACATTCACGTCTCGCTCTCTGACATCCTCGAGGGCGCGCCCGAGCCGGTCATCCGCGCCATCGCGCACATCCTGCTTGCCAAGCTCTACAAGAAGCCCATTGAGCCGGCGCACAACCATCGTTACAAGCGCTTTGCTTCCAGCGCCTCCGTGGCGCGCCAGACTGAACTCATCCGCCAGCGCCCGTGGCACCAAGCGCTACTTCGGTCCCGAGGGCCGCTACTATCACCTCGATGAAGTCTTCGACGCGCTGAATCTGCGCTTCTTCGGCGGACTGCTCGGCCAGCCCGAACTCACGTGGAGCGAGCACATGGCCAAACGATCCCTCGGCCATTATGACGCCGCGCACAATACCATCGTCGTCAGCCGCGTCTTCGACCGCCCGTCCAGCCCCCGCTACGCCATCGAGTACCTGCTCTACCACGAGATGCTCCACCTCAAGCACCCCGTCAGGATGAACGGCACCCGCCGCTGCGTCCACTCCGCTGCATTCAAAGCCGAAGAACGCCAGTTCCCCCAGCTCAAAGAAGCGCTGGCGTTCCTCAAGCGCCTTTAGCGAAATGCAAGTGATGAAGTGATCGAGTGATGAAGTAATCAAGTACAAAACGGCGTTTGCCGAATTCGCACCACTCCTCCCCCGGCTCGGTGTCAATCCAAGAGTAAAGCGGCCGCATTCCGCGACCGCTTTTTCATCACTCAATCACTCGATCACTCAATCACTGCTTTTACGCGGTCTTCTCCACCGCCATCGAAGTCTGCTCCACCGTCCGCCGCGTGCTCACCCACAACAGCAGCAGCGCCCCCGCCACAACCGACCCGGCACTGGCCAGCTGCGCATTCGATAACCCCCACAACACCTTAGGGTTGCGCCGCAAAAATTCAACCAGAAAGCGAGCTAGTTCCGCTCAGCATCAGGTACTCGCCCAGAATCGCTCCCGTCGGCCGGGTCTTGCCCCCACGCCACCACAGCCACGCCCCAATCAGCCAGCCCCGCCGCAAGCTCATAAAGCGGCGTCGGATGCACCGGCACCTTAGAGTCGGGTCGATCCCATTCGGAAACCTCATCCCCCACGGCAGCTTCGTCTCCATCCCGTAGCAGCCATCCCCGGAAAGAAAGCATCCGATCCGCCCAATCCCGTACCCGATCGCCGCCGCCGGAGCCGCAAGGTCCAGCGTCCGCAACATCCCGATCCGCGCCTCACCCCCTGGAACACCAGCGCCGAAATGCCGAACACCAGCCCGCCGAACCACGCAAATCCGCCGTATCCCACAGCACCCGCCAGCCATATTCGCGAAACTCCATCGGCGTATCGAGCACGTGCCACAGCTTCGCGCCCACAATCCCCACCAGCGCCGCGATGGCCACCATCCCAATGGCGTCCGCGTCAACTCCCATGCCTGGAAAGTTGCGGTCCATAATAAATGCCGCCGCCACGACGGCCAGCCACAGCATCAGGCCAAATGTCGGCACTTCAAGTGCCAGATGCGCAGATACGGCATCATGGATATAAGGCAACCATCTCTCTCAGTATAGACGTCCCTCAAGCTTCGCCTTGTGTCCGGCTGACCCGTCTCACAGTGCTTGCAATCCGGACGCCACCTACCCGCGCCGCTACCCGCTCGGTCGCACACGCAATTTTCAACCAACCACTTGCCTCTCCACCCCGGGCATCGCGCGATACTGTCTTCATGTCCACCACCACTTGACAGGGACTTGAAGTCCTCTTCACCCGTCAGCAGATCGCCGATCGCGTTGCCGAAATGGGCGCCGCAGATCACCCACGACCTCAACGGCGAAAAGCTTGTCATGGTTGGCGTGCTCAAGGGCGCCGCCCCCTTCCTCGCCGATCTGGCCCGCGCCATCCAGGCCGACGCCACCTTCGACTTCGTGGCCGTCTCCAGTTACGGCAAAGGCCAGCGCTCCTCCGGCGCCGTCAAGCTCATCAAGGACCTCGACGAGCCCATCGAAGGCAAAAACGTCCTCATCGTCGAAGACATCCTCGACACCGGCCTCACCCTCGCCTACCTCCGCAAGCTCTTCCTCCAGCACCACCCCAAATCCCTGCGCATCGCCGCCCTGCTCGACAAACCCTCCCGCCGCATCGAAAAAATCGATGCCGACTACGTTGGCTTCTCCATCCCCAACCTCTTCGTCATCGGCTACGGCATGGATTACGCCGAGCGCTACCGCAACCTTCCCGACATCTGCCTCATGACTCCCGACCACCCCGAGTAGCCCGGCGTAGCCACAGGAAACGACCCGCCATGGTGGAACCCCGCGACCTTCTCCTCGGCGCCTACCGCGAGTTCAACGCCCGCGAAATCAACGCCGTGCTCGCCCGCATGCATCCGGATGTCGTTTGGCCGAACGGAATGGAAGGCGGCTTCGTCTATGGCATCGAAGGCGTTCGCGACTACTGGACGCGCCAATGGGCCATCCTCGATCCCCATGTCGAGCCCGTCAGCATCACACAGGACGAATCCGGCCGCTGGGCCGTCGAAGTCCATCAGGTCGTTCACGATCGCGAAGGCAAACTACTACTCGACACTACCGTCCACCACATCTATGTGATCGAAAATGGCCTCATCGCCCGCATGGACATCGAATAGCTCGGTTCACCTTCGCAGGTATCTGTTCCCTGGTCCCTGACCCCTGATGTTTGTTCTCACGCAACGATCATTCACCATTTTTCAACCGAAAGTGGGAATCCAGACGGCCCATTCTGCCGTCGAACCCTGTGGCGGCGATCACTTGGACCGGGGGCCACTTAAGATCTATACTCTTAGCCCGGGGACCGCACCAGAGAGCGCCGGGAGAGCGCTCAGGAAAAGGAGCCTTCACGATGGCAGCAATCACCCCTGTCCCAGATTCGGACGTTGAGTTTGATCATGGAAGTTTTGACGCGCCGGGCTTCACCGCCCAGGCGCTCTCTACCTGGCAATCTCTCGCCGCGGTAATCGACCATACCCTCCTGAAACCCGACGCCACCCGCAACCAGGTTGAAACGCTCTGCGACGAAGCCCTCCGTTATCGCTTCGCCTGCGCCATGGTCAACCCCATCTGGGTGCCCACCGCAGTTGCTGTTCTCTCCGGCACCGGCGTGCCCGTCGGCGTCGTCATCGGATTCCCCTTCGGCGCTACCCTGCCCTCCACGCTTCGCCAGGAGGCTGCCGCGCTCACGCGTCTCGGCGCAAAGAGCTCGACATGGTCATCCCCATCGGCCAGCTCAAGAGCAGCAACCATCACGCCGTCGAAGACACCATCCGCGCCGCCGCATCCGTAGCGCACCACAACGGTGCCATCCTCAAGGTCATCCTCGAAACCTGCCTGCTCAGCGTCGAAGAAAAACTGCGTGGCGCCGAAATCGCCATCCAGTCCGGAGCCGACTTCATCAAGACGTCCACCGGCTTCTCAACCAGCGGCGCAACCGCAGCCGATGTCGCCCTGCTCCGCGGCGTAGCCGGCGGCCGCTGCGGCGTCAAGGCTTCCGGCGGCATCCGCACCCTGTCCGACGCCAAAACCATGCTCGAAGCCGGCGCCAACCGCCTCGGCGCCTCCGCCAGCGTTCTGATCGTCCGCGAATTAGGCGCCGACTAACAGCGTCGTCAAACCAGCCACGAACCTCCCGTGCCCCGCCCTTGCGACTTTTTCCGGTCGCAAGGGCGGGAGACCACAATCGCCGACTTCCCTCTCCCTCCTGCGCCCGGTTCCCTCCTACCCTCTAGTCCCTGGTCCCTGGTCCCTGTTTCTAGTCCCTAGCTGTGGAGTGTCAACAGGTTATTCCGAGGCAGTCCGGAGCGGCTGATGGGGGTTTTGAGGTTAATGCCGGCGTGGGGGCGGTGCCAGTTGTAGTGGTGCAGCCAGGGCAGTAAGTGTAGGGAGCGCTGATCGGAGCTGTCGTAAGCACGCGCATAGGCCCATTCCCGCAAGGCAGTCTGGATGAAGCGTTCGGCCTTGCCATTGGTACGCGGGGTGTAGGGCCTGGTGAAGCGGTGTTTGATTTCCAGCTCGCGACAGGCCCTGGCGAAGGTGCGGGAGTGATACGCCGGCCCGTTATCGGTGAGCAGGCGGCGGATGCCGATGCCCATCCGCGCATATTCGGCCACCGCGGCACGCAGAAAAGCCGCCGCCGCGTCGCCCTTTTCATTGGGATAGATGGCCGAGAAGGCGATCCGGGAGTGATCATCGATGGCCACATGCACGTAGTCCCAGCCTACTCCGCGGGTGCGGCGGCTCAGATCGCCATGGACGCGATGCCCCGCAGCGGTGAAGCGGCCCAGCTTCTTGATGTCCAGGTGCAGCAGATCTCCGGCCGCGGCGTGTTCGTAGCGAAACACCGGCGGGGGCAGTTGCAGATCGCGCATGCGGCTGAGCCGATGATGGCGGAGAATGCGGCTCACCGTGGCCCGGCTCAGGCCGGTGTCGCGGGCGATCGAGCAGCCGGTGCGGCGCTGACGGCGCAAAAGCAAAACCTTTTCCACTAAGGAAAAAGCGGTCTGGCGTCGCAGCCGGTGGGGACGCGAGCTGCGATCCAGGAGACCGGCCGCGCCTTGCTCGCGATAACGCCGCACCCACTTGGCCGCGGTCTTGGCGCTCACCCCGCAATCTGCCGCAGCCTTCTGCAGAGTCCAGCCCTCGGCTATCACTTTTCTGGCCAGCTGCTCTCGACGGTAGATCGTCAGTCGGGCATTCTGGTGGTAGTCCATTCGGTCCTCCTCTGGGAAACTGCGGTTTGGTCACCATCAGCTTCTCTGATCCGGATCGAATGGACAACCTATTGCAACTTCACACCTAGCCCCTAGTCCCTGGTCCCTGTCTTTTCAGCAGCAAATCCCGCGCACTCCCCAGCACCTTCGCCCGCGCCTCCGGAAACGGCAGAATCCGCGCCAGTGCAATCGCCCCAATCATCGTCGACCAGATCGCAAAGAACGCTCGCTCCTTGTCTTCCTTCCGCCTACCCGGCATAAACGGCAGCATGCGATCGCGGTACCGCACCAGCTCCGCCACAATCGGCCCCCGCATCGCCGCATCCACCCGCGCCAACTCCGGCGCCAACGCCGCCACCGGGCATCCCGACGCAACATCATCGCAATGTTCCGGGCTCAGGTACATCTTCACAATTGCTTTCCATCCCGTCCCGGGCCTTGCCCGCTCGGCCGCGTGCACCAGCTCATCCTCAAATTCGCCGAACCCCTCGCGCAGTGCTTCCAGCAGCAGCGCCTCTTTGCTCTCGAAGTGCTTGTAGAACCCTCCATGGGTCAGTCCCGCATCCCGCATCACCGCGGTCACCGCCGCGCCCGTCAGCCCTTCGCTGCGCACGCGCTGGGCCGCATCCTTCACGATCTTCTCGTGCACCTCTGCCTTATGTTCCGCCGGATATCGCATAGCTCATTCTAGGATGCTCGCCATCATCCCACGATCCACCGAGCTGCCAGAATTGAAAAACTTTCGCATCCATAGGATGATGACAATAATCCTATACGGCATAGGAGGACGTTACCATGTCACAACCAATTCTCATCACAGGCGCAGCCGGCGGCCCCCAGGGCTCCACAGGACGCATCGTCGCCCATCTGCTCCTTGACCAGCACATTCCTGTCCGCGCCTTCGTCCACAAAATCGACTCCCGCTCCGATGAACTTCGCGAAAGAGGCGCCGAAATCGTCGAAGGCGATCTTCTCAATCCAGCCTCCGTCCAGGCCGCCATGCACGGCATAACGCGTGCTTACTTCACCTATCCGGTCGCCGATGGACTCCTCGAGGCCTCCACCATCTTTGCGGCGACCGCCCGCGATGCTGCTCTCGAATTGATCGTCAACAACTCGCAGTTTCAGAGCACGCCCGAGGATCCGCAATTCCGCGATCTGCGCTACTCGGCATCGTTCCGCAATCTGCAGCACCGGCTCGCCGATCGCATCTTCGACTGGGCGCAGGTCCGGGTCGCGCACATTCAAACTCCGCCCTACTACGAAAACGTGCGCGCCCTCATCAGCCGCACCGTCGCCGCGCAAGACACCGCCTTCCTGCCCTGGGGCGATGGCAGCGCCGTCATTCCCCTCGCCGGCGCCGAAGACGTCGCCCGTATCGCCGCAACGCTTCTGGCCAGTCCTGCCTTGCCTGCCAAAACGGTCTACCCCGTTGTCGGCGAGACACCGACGGTGAGCGCCATCATCGAAACCCTCAGCACAATCCTTGGCCGCCCCATCCGCTACGTCCCCATCACCGACGAGCAGTGGGCCGATGCCGTCAGGGAGCGGATCAATCCCCACGCGCTCGATCATCTCAGCCATCTCTGGCGGTACTTCCGCAATGGTGCCCCGCGCCCCCTTGTGACCGATACGGTGCATGAGGTGACCGGCCGCAATTCGCAAACCCTCGCCGAGTTCTTCCGGGCTAACGCAGAATCGTTCCGCCCGGCCGGCCAATAACGCCGCTTCGCATCTCGCTCCACGGAATCTGAATCTTTCAGATGATGCGCATAATCCCACCAACCAAAAGGAGATCTGCCATGCCGCCGGTTGCCATCTTCAACATCCATC
The DNA here is from genome assembly GCA_963846375.1 of uncultured Acidobacteriota bacterium. GTDB lineage: Bacteria > Acidobacteriota > Terriglobia > Terriglobales > Acidobacteriaceae > Telmatobacter. The sequence goes on along the minus strand of CAWJVV010000008.1, from coordinate 212,373 downwards.
TCGTCCTGGGCTATGTCGCGTGCCTGCTCGCCTTCAGCACCTACATCTTCCCCAAACTCAGGTCCATGGACCGCTTCAACGCCCACCGCGTCATCGCCACCATCCACAGCTTCCGCTTCTTCGGGCTGGTCTTTATCCTCCCCGGCGTGGTCGGCAACCTGCCCGCCGGATTCGCGCCATTCTGCGCCTGGGGTGACTTTGCCACCGGCGTCCTGGCCATCGCGGCGCTTCTTAGCGTCAAGACCCGCCCCCTCTTCTGGTCATTCGTCGTTGCCTTCAACATCGTCGGCGTAATCGACATCCTCGGCGACTATTACAACGCGGTTCGGCTGGGCCTTCCCCAGATCGCCGGACAACTCGGCTCCACCTACATCATCCCCATTCTCTACGTCCCCATGATCATGATCACGCACGCGGTCGCGCTCTATTGGTTGCTGCGCCCTGCGCGCAGCACGGCTCTTTCAGCCGCACCGGCGCACAACTGAAATCATCACCGCCGCGCTTGCCGTTACATGAGAGGATTACGTTGTGATCGATGGAACGCTATTCCTTCTCTTCCTGAGTGCCGCCACTATCCTGGCACTCACACCCGGGCCCGGCATTCTCTACGTGCTGGGTAGAACCCTCCATGGCGGACGGCGCGAAGGCACGCTGTCCGCCCTCGGCACCTTCGTGGGTGGCTCGGTTCACGTCCTCGCTGCCGCATTCGGGCTCTCCGCGGTTTTGGCGGCCTCGGCCACGGCGTTCGAGATCATCCGCTACGCCGGAGCCGCTTACCTCATCTACCTCGGCATCTCCATGATCCGGAATCGCCGCGCACAATTTGAAGTGCGCCATGAGCAGAATCAACCGCGCCAGCACTTTTGGCAGGGCGTCGCGACCGAGGTGCTCAATCCCAAAACCGCTCTCTTCTTCCTCTCCTTCATTCCCCAGTTTGTTTCGGCCGCCCGCGGACACCTCACCCTTCAGTTTCTTGTTCTCGGCGCCACTTCGGTAAGCCTCAATACCGCCGTCGATCTCCTGGTTGTCGTCTTCGCCGGCTCCCTTGCCGGGAAACTCAGGCAGAATCCCAAACTGGGCGAGGGACAGCGCGTTGTCTCCGGCGCCGGCATGATCGGCCTCGGCGTCTACGTCGCCGCATCAAAGTAAATCCTGTCCATTGTCCCTGTTCCCTTCCTAGTCCCTAGTTGTGAAGTTGCAATAGGTTGTCCATTCGATCCGGATCAGAGAAGCTGATGGTGACCAAACCGCAGTTTCCCAGAGGAGGACCGAATGGACTACCACCAGAATGCCCGACTGACGATCTACCGTCGAGAGCAGCTGGCCAGAAAAGTGATAGCCGAGGGCTGGACTCTGCAGAAGGCTGCGGCAGATTGCGGGGTGAGCGCCAAGACCGCGGCCAAGTGGGTGCGGCGTTATCGCGAGCAAGGCGCGGCCGGTCTCCTGGATCGCAGCTCGCGTCCCCACCGGCTGCGACGCCAGACCGCTTTTTCCTTAGTGGAAAAGGTTTTGCTTTTGCGCCGTCAGCGCCGCACCGGCTGCTCGATCGCCCGCGACACCGGCCTGAGCCGGGCCACGGTGAGCCGCATTCTCCGCCATCATCGGCTCAGCCGCATGCGCGATCTGCAACTGCCCCCGCCGGTGTTTCGCTACGAACACGCCGCGGCCGGAGATCTGCTGCACCTGGACATCAAGAAGCTGGGCCGCTTCACCGCTGCGGGGCATCGCGTCCATGGCGATCTGAGCCGCCGCACTCGCGGAGTAGGCTGGGACTACGTGCATGTGGCCATCGATGATCACTCCCGGATCGCCTTCTCGGCCATCTATCCCAATGAAAAGGGCGACGCGGCGGCGGCTTTTCTGCGTGCCGCGGTGGCCGAATATGCGCGGATGGGCATCGGCATCCGCCGCCTGCTCACCGATAACGGGCCGGCGTATCACTCCCGCACCTTCGCCAGGGCCTGTCGCGAGCTGGAAATCAAACACCGCTTCACCAGGCCCTACACCCCGCGTACCAATGGCAAGGCCGAACGCTTCATCCAGACTGCCTTGCGGGAATGGGCCTATGCGCGTGCTTACGACAGCTCCGATCAGCGCTCCCTACACTTACTGCCCTGGCTGCACCACTACAACTGGCACCGCCCCCACGCCGGCATTAACCTCAAAACCCCCATCAGCCGCTCCGGACTGCCTCGGAATAACCTGTTGACACTCCACAACTAGTCCCTAGCCCCCAGTCCCTAGTCCCTGCTCATTCGGCCGGCCGAAAAACAGCACGTACCCATTCGGATCCCGCACATCAAACCCGCGCAGATTCTCTGACGTGATCCCGAGCGGCGTTTGAAACTCCGCGCGGTTCGCCGCAAACTCCGTCGCCAGCGCATCGGGATCCGGGACCCCCACATACGCGTCCCACTTCATTACCCCGTTCTGGGCCATATTCGGCGTTGGCTGCGCATCCCCATGCTTGAGAAACACCATCACGGAGTCGCGCTGCACGATCGCAAAAAACGGATCCCCAACCGGATCTTCGAAGTACACCTCAAAACCCAGCTTGTCGCGATAGAACGCGATCGTCTCAGCAACGTTATTCACAACGAAGCACGGCGCAATCCAGCCAATCTTGGCTTGTGTCAGTGCCGGCATAGTCCATGCCCTCCCTCTCACGGGTCGCTCTCACATCCGGCAGGATAGCAGCGTTCGCACCCATAACCGCTGGCCCGCCTCTCCCTGCACTGCTATCCTTGCCTTTATGCCCTTCTGCAATGTAGTTACCGCCTTGGCGCTCAGCCGCTGAGACGTATTCGGGCCTGCCACCAGGCAAGCCGTCCTGTTTTCCTGTTCCCTGATCCCTGATCCCTGTTCCCTGCTTTATCATTGCCTTTCCGCATGTCCTCAACGCCCCCACCATCGAATCCAGACGTCGAGTTCGAAGGCGACTACCGGCCCTCGACCGGAACGCACCTCGACCCGACCAACGTCCGCGTCGAACCGGCCGACCTCGCCTACCTGGCTCAGATCGCCGACGCACTCAACACAACCCTCGACCTCCAGACCCTCCTGAACCGCACCTCCGAGCTCGTCCGCGCCATCATCCCGTACCGCATCTTTGCCATCTTCCTGCTCAACGACCGCACCCACGACCTGCGCATGCGCTTCCAGATCGGCCACACGCCCGAAGCCGAACGCATGCGCTTCCCCATCGGCAAAGGCATCATCGGTCAGGTCGCACTCACCCGCCAGGCCATGATGGTCAACGACGTGCGCAAGGAGCCCATCTACATCGAGACCAACCCCGATGTCCGCTCCGAGCTAGCCGTCCCCCTGATTGCCAAGAACCGCCTCATCGGCGTCATGGACATCGAAAGCGAGCAGGCCGACTACTTCCGCGATGAGCACCTTCACCTGCTCATCCTGACGGCGTCCCGCATCGCCCAGGCCATCGAGAACGCCCGCCTCTACAGCCGCGTCTCCCGCCAGGCCCGCACACTCACTGTCCTCAACGAGATCGCCATCGAGCTCACCTCCATCCTCGACCTCGATCCGCTGCTCGAGCGCGTGGGCCAGCTTCTCCGCCGCCTCATCGATTACCAGATGTTCACCATCATGCTGCTCGATGAGAAAGGCGAGGTCCTCATCACCCGCTACGCCTGGCGCTTCGGCTATACCCACGCCCCCCGCCGCCGCATACCCATCTCGAACGGCCTTGTGGGCGCGGCCGTCCGCGAGTGGCGCGTCGTCAACGTCCCCGACGTCCGCCGCGATCCCCGCTACCTGGAGATGAACCCCGAGACGCGCTCTGAGCTGATCGTGCCGCTCTTCTACAAGGGCCGCGTCATCGGCGTCCTGGACCTGGAACACACCCGCGCCGGCTACTTCAACGAAGAGCATGAGCGCATGCTCACCACCCTCGCCGCGCAGATCGCCATCGCCATCGAGAACGCCCGCCTCTACCAGGCCGTCAAGCGTCAGGAGCGGCAACTCGAAAAAGACATTGCCATGGCCCGCGAGGTGCAGCTGCGCCTGTTGCCTTCCGCGCCGCCGCAGCACACCAACGTCGAGATGGCCGTGCGCTTCCTTCCCGCCCGCACCATTGGGGGCGATCTTTACGACTTCCTGGAGTACGGCCCCAATGAGAGCGCCATCGTGCTGGGCGACGTCAGCGGCAAGGCCGCACCCGCCGCCCTGTTTGCGGCCCTGGTCAGCGGCATCATGCGGTCGGCGGCCATTCAGCGGCTGCCACCCGCGCAAATGCTCGGCCAGCTCAACGACGCGCTGCAGGAACGCAAGCTCGATTCGCAGTATGTCACCATGCTTTTCGCCGTGTGGAGCGATGAGGACCGCTGCCTGCGCGTGTCAAACTCCGGCGCCGTGCAGCCCATTGTCTGCCGGGGCGGCGAGTCGTCGATCATCCGCGCCGAGGGCTTCCCTCTGGGCATGTTCCCCGAGGTCATCTACGACGAGCACCGTATCGAGACACAACCGGGCGACGCCATCATCTTCGTCTCCGACGGCATTTTGGACGCCGAGAACGAGAAGGACGAGATGTACGGCGACGAGCGCCTGGCCACCATGCTCTGCGGCCACCGCGAGCTTGCGGCGGGCGAGATTGCCGAGGCTATCCTGAGCGACGTAAGCCGTTTCCAGGACGGCCATGACCGCTTCGACGATGAGACGATCATCGTGCTGAAGGTGAGATAGCACGAAGGTTCGTCGCCAACGTCAGACGCTTCCAGGCCGGCCAACAAACAGTGATTTTTCGGGCACTCAGTGACCGTGAACGGCGGAGATCAGGAGTCACAGATTGTGGTGTTGGGAATGGAGAGACCTGGGGACCATTATCCACCACACCCACTCCCTCAGGCGGTAGAGGTGGAGGGCGCCTCGGCAAGGAGAAGCCCTGCCGGTTCGGGGATGGGGCAGCGGCGAACCTTCAGTACGGTGATGTCGTCCTGCTGGCCGAATGCGGCGGCCGTGGCGGCGATGTGCTCGGCGGAGAGTATCGAGATGGAGGCGGTGCGCTCGAAGCCGAAGAGCTCGCCTGATTTGGAGCGCGCCTCGGCGATGCCGTCGGTGAGCAACGTCAGTTCCTGGTCTGCGCCAAGGTGGAAGGTGGATTCGCTGTAGACCGCTTCCGCGTCGAGTCCCAGAGGGAGACCGTTCTCGACGGGGAGTTCCTGCGCGTTGACGTAGGGAGCGAGGTGCCCGGCGTTGGCGAGGGTTGCAGCACCGGCGGAGTCGATGTGGAGGATGAGGCAGGTAGTGAATCCGCCTTTGCTGCGCGCCAGCATTCGCTGGTTCATGGCGGTGAGGATTTCGGCGGGGCTCTGCGTGTAGTGAGCAAGGGTGCGCACGGTGCCTACCAGCAGCGACACGGCCATGGCGGCGGGCATGCCCTTACCGCTTACGTCGCCAATGACGATGAGGGCGCCGTTGTTTGGAGTGGGAATGATCTGGAAGAAGTCGCCGCCAACCTGGCCGGCGGGCTTGTAGACGCAATCAAGAGCCAGGCCGGGAATTGCGGGGATTTCTTCAGGGATGAGAACCTGCTGCACGGTGCGGGCTGCTTCGAGTTCCCCTTTGAAGCGTTCTTCGTCGCGTCGGGTACGGGCGAAACGCAGGATGAGGATGGCGAGGATGGATGTTTGAGTAAGGAAGTCGGCTATGTTCTGAACAGAGACGGGAAAAGGCCAAGCGAAGAGCTGTTGGAGCTTTTCTGCCCAAACTGCAAGCACTGGGCCGCCGTGTCCATTGGCATCAAGTCCCGCAATCATCCCGCCGCCTAGGATCAACCCATATTGGAAGACAAAAGGACCGAGCAGGAGGCGTGCATCCAGGTTGCCTCGCCTGGCGGGCAGATAGAGCATGAGAAGCTGGCACACGATAAACGGAAGAGCGGCGAGGTAGATCAACGGAAGCCACACGTCTACTCTCATCCATTCCATCACCAGTGGGACATACATCAGTCCAAAGGACAGCGCCGAGCCCATAGAACTCCAGAAGAGCCAGTCCCGACGGAGCTTCAGGAGAGTCACGAAGAACATAACAATACAAATTCCGCATAAAAGGGTCTGAAGGCCGGAGATCGCAATATATGGCTGAAACCGCACCGGACGAAACGTCGGATAGATGTCCCACATATACCCCGACGCGCTGAATACTTCGACCCCAACGAACCACAGGTACTCTCCCTCGCGAGGGCGCACAAGAAAGAGCCCGAGCCCGGCCAGGGCAGCCATCAGATAGGCGAGCACCAAGACGTTTTCAGCGGACAGAGACCAGAACTCGTAGTTCCACCTGTGCTGTCTCTCTTCGCTCAACAGACCGGGATCGCCGATGCTCAACGGCTGATAGGACTGCTGGTCCATGCCGAATGCCCATTCGGACCAGGTCCAGACACGGATGGCGATGACGAGGGGAGTTGTCCCGTGCGCGACGCTGGTTGGAATGGAGATAACCTGGCCGAGGCGCGGGTATTGACCTGTCTCTCCGCCGGAGTGAGATAGATAGGCTTTCTCATGCGGCGGCAGGCCGCCGAATTGCCCAATCAGCCGCCCGCCAGCGAATACCTGGTAGCTTGTTCCAATTCCGGGAATGTAGAGCGCCATGGGCGGATGATTTGGCGGGAGCAGGACCCGAAACCGGTACCATGCCATGCCGCTGTAGCCCGGATAGCCCTGCACGTTCACATGCTGGTCGGAACGCAGAAGCTGCCACGACGAGTCGTCGAAGGCGGGACTGGCCCAGCCCAGCTTGCCGTCGGGATCGTCGCCGGTGTGGAAGCGCCAGAGGTCGTGGATCTCGACGATGGGCGCGCGCTCCTTCTGAAAGTCGACTACCTGTGCCCGCGCGCTGAGGATCGACGCGACCGCGATCAGCGCAGAAAGGATCGAAAGCCGGGCCCGGGAATCCGCGAAGGAGATCATCGTTTCCCTCTTCAGTTGTGATTCAGGACAATCGCGAAGATATCGGGGAGTGTCGATTCGGGGGACGCTGCCATCTTATCGTGTCTCCCCGGTCGTCGACAGCTGCAATTGCGAGCGAAGTGGCGGGGCGGTTTGGGGGACGCGCTCAGCTGGCGTAAAGCACGACGGAAGCGTTCCGTCCTGGTTTCCACTTGACATTCAAGTGACACGAGTGTTCACTAGAATACCAAGTGAAGAAAATGGCTGCGCAGATTTTGCAAGGCACGCTCGATCTGATGATTCTCCGGACCCTGGCCACGATGGGCCCTCAGCATGCGTATGGCATTGCGAGCAGGCTTCTGCAGATTTCAGACGACTCGCTGAATCTGAACCAGGGCACGATCTATCCCGCTCTCGTGCGGCTGGAGCAGTATGGCTGGACGCGAGGCGAATGGAGCAGGACGGAGAACAATCGCGAGGCAAAGTATTACGCGATCACCAAAGCGGGATTGAAGGCGCTGGAGGAAGAGACGGCGCGCTGGCGCCACATGGCAGCCATTGTTGAACGCCTGCTGGCGGAGGAGCAATAACCAATGATTCGCTTGAGAAGAATGTTCGCGAGACTCTGGAATCTCTTCCACAACGATCGCGCCGATGCCGAGCTTGCGCGCGAAGTTGAATCCCATTTGACCCTGCTGGCAGATGATTTCGAGCGGCGCGGAATGCCACCCTCGGAGGCCCGCCTGGCCGCGAAGCGAGCATACGGTGGCGTAGAACAGGCCAAGCAGGCGCACCGCAACGAGCGCTCGCTGCTATGGATGGAACATACTTTGCAGGATTTGCGCCACGCGGTGCGAGCGCTGGCTCACAGCCCCGGGTTCACGATTGTCGCCATTGCCACGATTGCGCTGGGCGTGGGCGTAAACACCACGCTGTTTACTGCATACAACGCCGTGGCGCTGAAGCCGCTTCCCGTGGCCGATGCCGGGAGTGTGGTGCGCTTGCGGAGAACGCTCACAAGCCGCTTTATCGGCGAGAATCAGTACGCCTTTTCGTACCCGGAATATGTGAATCTTCGCAATCATCAAAACGCGTTCCAGAGCGTGGTTGCAGCCAGCTGGCCTGTGAAAGTGCTGGTGGCTGCGACCGGTGGTAGCGGCGCCGATAGATCTATGCCCGCGCAGGCGCAGCTTGTCTCAGGCAATTACTTTGCCGCGCTCGGAATCAATGCAGCGCTGGGCCGCGTGTTTCGCGCGGACGAAGATCGTGTTCCTGGCGGCAATCCGGTTGTCGTGCTCAGTCACGCTTTCTGGCAACGCCGGTACCGCGGCGATCCGCAGGTTCTGGGCAGCGTGGTGCGAATCGACAACACTCCGTTCACGATTGTCGGGGTGGCCCCCCGGGAGTTCACCGGGACGAGCCTGAATCCCCAGGTGCCTGATCTCTGGGCGCCGGTTTCGATGCAGGGGCAACTGGTTCCCGGCCAGGACTGGCTGCACAAGCCCACCGATTTTGAGTTTCAGGTTTTGTCGCGGCTGCAACCGGATATTCCGGCGGCGCAGGCGGAGGCACAAACAGATTCGCTGGTACGCCAATTTGCCTCGACCTATGTCTGGCACGACCGCACACTTTCTGTCGCGCTGGAGCACACGTCATTCTTCGGCAACACCAACGACCCTCGTTTTCGCGCCGGTGTTGGGGCGGTGATGGTGATCTTTGCGCTTGTTCTGCTGGTGGCATGCGCCAACGTGACCAACATGCTGGTGGCGCGCGGTGCAGCACGCCAAAAGGAGATCAGCGTCCGCCTGGCGCTGGGAGCCAGCCGCGCCCGCGTCATTCGTCATTTGCTCACGGAGAGCATGCTGCTGGCGCTGGCGGGCGGCGTTGCCGGACTGGCGCTGGCGATAGCGGCGGGCAAGCTGCTCTGGATCGCACTGGACCAGATTTTGGTGCGCCAGCTTGGCAGCGATTTTGTTCTCAGCCTCAACATGAATCCCGACGCGCGTGTCCTCACCTATGCTCTTGCACTGTCGCTGGCCACGGGATTCATCTTCGGATTGTCGCCCGCGTTGCAATTCACAAAGCCCGATCTCAACACGTCGCTTAAGGATGAAAGCACTTCATTCGGGCGCGGCGTCGATCGCTCGCGGTTGCGGGGATTGCTCATCTGCGGCCAGGTTGCGGTGTCGATGTTATTGCTGAGCAGCGCCGGTCTGCTGATGCGCGGACTGGCACGCTCCCAGGCTGCGGATCCCGGATTTGAGGCCCGACGTGTCTACCTGTTGCGGGCAAACTTTGGAGATGACCCGGTGAAGGCGGCGGCAGCTTTTCATCGCCTGAGCGATTGGCTCGAGACGGTGCCCGAGGTGGCGAATGTTTCCTACGGCACGGCGCCGATGATGGGCACGTGGACTCCGCCGATCTCGGTTAAAAGGCCGGGTGCTGTGGAGGGCACGATCCAAAGTCGCACGCTGGCCGGCTATGCATCTGACAAATATCTGAACACACTGGGAATCGATCTTTTGCTCGGCAGGAATTTCACGGCGCAGGAATCATCAACCGGGGCGCACGTGGCGGTCGTGAGCGCGTCGACGGCGCGGCTCTTCTGGCCGAATGAAGACCCGCTGGGCAAGCACTTCCAACTCGATCTGCGCTTTGACGGCAAACTGACCGACTACGAAATCATCGGCATCGTCAAGGATGTGCGCTTCGCGAATCTCACGCGGGTCGATCCGGCGCGCGTGTATCTGGCCGCCGATCCGGCCCAGATCTACCCCGTGTTCCTGAGCCTTCGCGGCGACCAGCAGACTGCCCTGGCAGGATTGTGGGGGCGCTTGCGAACGTTCGACAGCAACTTGCTGGCCAGCGTTTCTGTGTGGAATGTGGAGACGATGCTTCTTGCGCCGCAACGAACACTGGCGCGCGCACTGGCGTGGCTGGCGGCGATTCTTGCACTGCTGGCGCTCTCACTTGCGGGCATCGGAATTTACGGGGTGATGGCGTACGTGGTGAGCCAGAGAACACAGGAGATCGGCGTGCGCATCGCGCTGGGCGCAACAGCCGGCCGCGTTCTGCAGCGCATTGCCTTGGAAGGACTGCGCCCCGTGCTGATCGGAATGGTCATCGGCCTCGCCGGTGGTGCGGGTCTATCGCTGTTGTTGCACCACACGCTGGCGTTCCCCGGCTCCATCGATTTTCTCTACGGCGTGAGTTTCTACGATCCGTTAACGTTCCTGGGCATCACCGTTTTCCTTATCGTGGTCTCGCTGATGGCAAGCCTGGCGCCGGCGCTTCGGGCAATTAGAGTGGATCCGATGATTGCCCTCCGCTATGAATGAATCTGTCCGCCTGTAAAATTGCGAGTAAAAATCGGCGGGCCGTCCTGGTTGAAACGGCCCGCTGGATGCTGTTCGGCTGCTAGTTGCTCTTGACGGCGATGGACGCGGGCCAGGCAATGGTGTAGGGGGATCCAGGGGCCTGGGTCGCGCCAGTACTCGTCACCGTGAACACGTAGAGCTTGCTGGGGTTGGTGACTGGCGCCGTTGTGTAGTTGGCGGACGTGATTGCGTACAGGTGGTTGTTCGTGTCCCACGCGATTTGCTGAATACTGTCGGAGGTCAGCACCCCTGTGAGGCCGGTGATCGGGCTTCCGCCGTTCAGTTGGAAGACCTGCAGGCCCACGTCGCCGCTTACCGCAAGGAACGTTCCTGAAGGCGACGCCATCATGTCGAGGGGCGTCTGGATTGTCGTGGTGGGCATGGTGGCGTAGGTGTCGGTGGTGGTCAGGTTGCCGCTGGCATCGGTGGTATAGACGGCCAACTGGGGATTGGTTTGGGGAGTGCCGTTGAGGGCGAAGCACGGGTACTCCACCATGATTACGTGGTTGCTGTTATCGGTGGCCGAGAGACCGGCGCGATAGCCAGGCTGGGAGACACCGTCGCTTGTTGCTCCGGGAGGCGCGGCTGGGCCGGCCGTGGGCGAATCGATGGAGGCGACAGCGCTCAGGTTGCCGTTGGCGGCGCGGGCAAAGGAGAAGATTCCTCCATACATGCAGTTGTCGTTGAGGGCCGAATATGCGAAAGCGTCGTTGCTGAGGAACTGGATCTGGCTGGACGATTCGTAGCCTATGTTCACGTTGCCGAGGTAGCTGACGCTGCCATTTGCGGAGTCGACGGCGAAAGAGGCGATGGCATTGTTATTGGAGCACGCGATGTTGTTCACTCCGCCATACAGCGAACTGCCGCTGCGATCGAAGAGAAGCCCTCCCACTGCGCTGCACACGGTGCCATTGGAATTGGAATAGCTGAGTGCGGCTGTGTAGTCGAATTGCGAGGACAGAGTGAGCGAACCGTCGGACCCGATGCTGTAGGTGTTGATGTCGGCCTGAGAATTGGCGGAGCCCATCAGGTAGGTGCCGTTCGCCGCCAGGGAGCCCACGTTCTGATTGAAGGGCGAACCCGGGACGGGAGTCAGCTGACCGCTGGCATCAGCGGCATAGGCGGTGACCTGGTCCTGGTTATTGCCGCTGGGCGAATTGGAGATGTACACATACGCGGCGGCAGACGAGGAGCCGGATGTGCAGCTTGTATCGAAGGTCCAGCTGTATGGCGCTGCCATGGCCACGCCCGCGGCGCCCGCGAGGTTCTTGAATGTGATGGTGATGTTTCCCGAAGGCAGCGCCGAAGCGGGCGTTATGGTAGCGACCGCGCTGGATATGTCATAGGTCATGGTGGCAGAGATGGTGGCGCCGCCAGGACCAGTGATCACGAGATTGCTGGTTGTCAGCGTGCTCACATCGACGCCTTGGCTGAACGTAATCGTGATGGGTGTTGAGGCGCTGACGCAGGTTGCGTTGGCAGCGGGCGTAACGCTCTTGACCGCGAGCGGAGCAGTGTCAGAGGAACCACTTGTGGTGAAGTTGTAGGTATACGGCTTGGCCAGAGGAACGCCTTGCGTGCTTTCAGCACCGGTGTTGATTGTCAGGGTGTAGGTAGCGTTGTCCTGTAGGGCCGGGTTCGGCTGAAATCCTGCGACATTGAGATTCGGGTAGTAAACCACATTCCCCGGGGCGGCCTTTCCGCTCGCATCGGTGACGACGAAGGTCTTGGCGTTGATGGTGGAGCCATTCATCGCTTCACTGAACTGCACATATTGCCAGCCATTGGGAGCGACGCCGGTGGCCTGCATGCCGACCGCGACGATCGACGGTGGAGTTCCGGAGGCGGGCGTGGGAGTAGTTGTGTTGGAAGTATTTGTGCTGCCGCATCCACCCAGCACGATGCCGGCGCACAGGGAGATGGAAACAATAACAAGACGGGGAAAGCGCATCAAGACCTCCTGATTAACGGCAGAGAGGCATGGCGCCCGGGTCTAAGACACACGCATGCCCGGTTCTATCAAATGGTCGTGCTGTTCTTGCGTATGAACCGGGTCGGGCACTGCCTATGCGGAGAATTGGTTAATTATCTGGCGAGCGGTTCACCGGTTGTAACTAAACGTGAGAACGCTAGAAAAAGTCTAAGCTGCTTAAGACATTGAATAGCGAGCGGATGCGGTACGCCGAGCGAACCCGGCGTTTTATTTGGATGCGACCGAATGCGGTGAGTTGTCCCTTGGTCCGGAGCGGGGGTGACCGAAGAAGAGTCGCCTCTATTTTGATGACACGGTGAACGCGTACAGCGTGTCTCCAGCGCCCACCACCACGTATTGTCTTCCGTCGAGTTCGTAGGTCATGGGTCCGTTGGTTACCGATGACGTGAGTCCTGCGTGCCAAAGCGGCTTGCCCGTATCGGGATCGAATGCAATTACGTTGCCCGAGGGATCTCCGGTGAAGAGCAGTCTGCCCGCGGTGGTGAGGATGCCGGCAAGCGAGTCGCTCTCCTCCGGGTACACATGACGCCACACTGTCTTGCCGGTCTTGGGATCAATGGCTGAGAGCGCCGACTGTGCCCATACCGGGCTGTCGCGGCCGCCATACCCTTCTGGATGTTCGCTGGTGTCGGTGAGATAGTAAACGCTGAACGAAGGCGTGCTGCTCACGTAGAACAGGCCCGTCTGAGGATCGAAGCTCGGCGGCGGCCAGTTGGTAGCGCCGCCTGACGCGGGATTCACCAGCACGCCATCAGTCTTCGGCTCTTTCGCCGAGTCCGGAATCGGCTGTCCGATGGCATTGACGCCTTTCGACCAGTTCAGATCCGGATCGAACGGCACCGTCACGAGTTGCTTGCCGCTCGTCCGGTCCAGCACAAAGAAGTATCCATTACGCGCGGCCTGCGCCAACAGCTTCCGCGGCTTGCCGTCGATCTCCGCGTCGAAGATGACCGGCGTCTCCACGTTGTCCCAATCGTGCGTGTCGTGGGGCGAGGGCTGGAAGTACCACACCAGCTTGCCGGTGTCGGGGTTGAGCGCAACGATCGAGCAGGTGTAGAGGTTGTCGCCCTTGCGGCTCTGCGGCGCATGCACCGGATTGGGATTGCCTGTGCCCCAGAACAGCAGATTCAACTCCGGGTCATAGGTGCCGCTCAGCCACGTCATGCCGCCGCCGTGCTCCATCGATTGCGCGTCAGGCCACGTTTCACTGCCGGGCTCGCCTGGGCGCGGCTCGGTGTTGAAGTGCCACTGCACCTTGCCCGTCTCGGGGTCGCGGGCTTCGAGGTAACCGGGGTCGTCGAGCGAGTCGCCGCCCACCCCGACCAGAATGTGATTGTTGATCACCAGCGGAGCGGGCGTAGAGAAGTACTCCAGGTTGAGATCGGCAATCTCCACCGCCCAGCGAAGCTTGCCGGTGTTCTTGTCGAGTGACACGAGGTGATTGTCGGGGGTTTCGAAGAACAGCCAGTCACGGTAAATACCCACACCACGGTTGCCGATGTGAATGCCGCCCTTGGTCTCCCATTTGTAGTGCCAGATCTCGTGACCCGTTCGCGCATCCACGGCCCAGGCATGATCCGGAACCGTGAAGTACAGCACGCCGTCCACTTCGAGCGGCGTTGACTTGATCTGCGGTCCGAAGAACGACGCGCCGCCCGGGCCGGTGTCAATGTGATAGGTCCACGACAGCCGCAGGTCGCGCACGTTTTTCTGATCGATTTGTGCGAGCGGGCTGAAGCGCCGGCCGGAGTAGTCGCCGTTATAGGTTGGCCAACTGCCTGCAGCGGGGTGCAGAATCGCTGCGGGATCGAGTCCCTGCGCAGCCATTCCAACCGGAAGAAGAGATATCAGGCACGCCGCGAATTTCAGATTCACTTGAGCGTCTCCAGGTAGGCGAGAATGTTGTGCATGTCGGCATCGGAGTATTGGCGCAGCAGCTTGAGGTGTTGTTCGAGCGGATTATGAATCTCGACATGGAGGCCAGGGACGTCATCGTAAACCCACGAGCGGTATGCACCCGCGTCGTCCCGCACGGCCACGCTGAAATCATCGACGTGCGCCAGCACGCCTGAATATTTTGCTCCGGAGGGCAAGGTGACGGTCACGTGCTTCAACGAGCGAGGATCGGGCAGCGGACCCATCCCGTACGGGTTGTTGCCCGGATATAGGAAGCGGCCTTCGAGCGTGACAGGATCAAACTTGTTGGCGACGTGCGCCAGGTCGCCTGTGGGTGAATGGCATTCCGCGCAGTGAGCCTGGAAGTACGCCTCGCCTGCATGCGCATCACCGGTCACGATGTTCTGGATGGTGTATTCCATGCGATTGGCCGCGGCCTGCGTTCTTCCCAACAAGAATTGCGCGATATCGTGGACCTGATCATCCGTGAAATTTGCGAACGCAGGCATGCCCTTGTCGGGGCGGCCGCTGTGAATGATGGCGGCTATCTCTTTGCCCGTTCCCTGGTCGTGCAGCACCATCGTCGAGCGGACCAGGTTTGGTCCCTGCGCGCCGCCGGTGGCATTAGTGCCGTGGCAAAAGCCGCAAGTGGCGACAAAAGATTTATGCCCACGCGCTTCCGCTTCAGGATTGGGCGGCGCGCCAATCGCCATGAAATTGCGAATCATCTCACGCACAGGCTCAGGAATCGGCGGGTTCTGGTTGTTTTGCGCACCCGGCTTCTGATTAGGATTCTCGGGCACGGCAAGATGGTCGCCATGCGGTTCGGGCGGCTTCGCCTGCTGGTCGGAAGGATTCTGTTGCTGTGCCTGAAGGCCGAAGATTCCAGCAGCCACCAGAAGGCAAATTGCCCATCTGCGAGGGTTCATTTCGATTATTCCCGCCATCCTGATGAAGTTCACGCCACGCCCGTCGCCGCACTTCAGGGATGCCGGGCTCTCGTTGCTTTGCCTGCGCGATTGTTCTGTAATTATCCAATGCGCGCCGACGAATGGGAAGGAGTTTGTGGCGAACCGCGACCATGCGATGGTTTGCTTCACCTCCAGAGAAAGCGTTACTGCTGATTTTTCGTTTGCTTTCCAATCCAATTCGCGGGATTCAGGCGTACTGGGAACAGACAGGATTGTGAACCTGAACCATTTGGTGCGGCGATTGGCGCAGCCATCGTTTCAGCAGAGTCCTGTCACTTCCCGGAGGACAGACCATGAGTACATTTCGCGAATCGCCCGGACTGGATAAGCAGGGAAAGTCCGGATTGTCGAGACGATCATTTTTCAGAAACGCAGCCGCCGTTGGAGCAACCGTGGGCGCCGGCATGCTGGCAACGCCCGCAGCGTCTGCACTCGGGTTACGCGATGCGGAGCCGGACGATGACATGCCCCGTTCGAACAACCTGACCTCAGGCGATAAGGCGATCCTTATTGCGGCGGAGATCGCCGAAGCGCTGGCCGTGACCACCTACATGCACATCATCAACGACGCTCCGTTTTTCGCCAACATTCCCAGTAACGACCAGGGCTACATTAACGCGGCACTCCAGGAGGAGATGTCGCACTACGCGCTGGAGCAGTCGGTGACCAATGAAGACACGCCCTTCGATGAGTTCTTCTATCCCAAAAACATGTTTGCCAGCACGCAGACGACGCTGAACACGCTGGTCACGCTGGAGGATGCGTTCATCGCAGCTTACCTGGTGGGCGTGCGCAACTTCAGTTCGCGGGCACTCCGGGTGACGGCTGCGCGGATCATGGGGATTGAGAGCGATCATCGCACGCTGGCGCGGGTGATTGGCCCCGACGTTGCGACGGGCGATGGCGGCCCGATCACCATGATCACCGGAGCGCTGGGACTCAGCGAGAGTGTTGCGCCGCCGAATAACAACGGTTATGAGCGCACGCTGTGCTGGACCAGGATCAGCCAGGCCGTTGATGCGCTGACGCCGTTCGTGGACAAGCAGGCCGCCCAAGCTGCCGGATTCGACACGTCAAAGAGCTACAAGTTCGAGCCGTTCACACCGACACTGCCGAATCCACTGGGAGCATTCTTCTCGTACTCCGGCTGCTGAAGATTTGGTAATCCCTGTCTCGCACGCGGCAGCCTTGCTTTCCCACCCTAAGCGCGCCGTCTTGACGCGCTTAGAGCGGGGCACCAATCTTTGGATGTGGGGATGAAAAGACCCGCTATTTGGAGCCGGAGTCCGGCTTCAGGCCGCGGAACTTCAGCATGGGCTCGACGCTTGGCTCGGCGCCGCGCCAGTTGATGTACATCTTGTCCAGATCCTCGGTGTTGCCGCGCGAAAGCACCATCTTGCGGAAGCGGTCGCCGTTTTCGCGGGTAAGGCCGCCGTGATCTTCAAACCCCTGGTAGGCATCGTCATCGAGCATCTCGGTCCACATGTAGGCGTAGTAGCCAGCCTCATATCCGTTGTCCCAGATATGGAGGAAGTAGCTGGATCGATAGCGCGGCGGCACGTAGCGGATGTCGAGATGCGTGCGCTTGAGCGCCTCCTGTCTCGAAGGTGTCGGGATTCTGGCGCGGTGCACTTGCGGGCAACAGATGCCACTGCATGTCGAGCTCTGCGGCGCCCAGAAGTTCGGTGAGCGCATAGCCCTGGTTGAAGGTGCGCGGCTTTCTTGATCTTCTCTGCCAGCTCGGCGGGCATGGGTTCACCGGTCTTGTAGTGCTTGGCGTAATTGGCAAAGACCGAAGGGTAGCTGGCCCAATGCTCGTTGAACTGCGAGGGGAACTCGACGAAGTCGCGGGGGACGCTGGCTCCCGAAAGGCTGGGGTACATGGTATTGGCGAAGATGCCGTGGAGCGCATGGCCGAACTCGTGGAACATGGTGGTCACGTCGTCGAAACTGAGCAGCGCCGGTTGTCCGGGAGCGGGCTTTTCGAAGTTGGCGACGTTGAAGACGACCGGCTTCTCGTTGAGCAGCTTTGATTGATTGACAAGATTGGACATCCACGCGCCGCCGTTTTTGTTGTCGCGACGGAAGTAGTCGCAGTACCAGAGGGCGAGCGAGCTTCCATCGGCGTCGAACACCTCGAAGACGCGGACGTCGGGCTGATAGACGGGAATGTCGTGGCGCTCTTTGAACGTGAGCCCGTACAACTGGTGCGCTGCATAGAAGACGCCGTTCTGCAACACGCTGTCGAGCTCGAAGTACTGCTTCACCTGCGACTCGTCAAGATCGTACTTTGCCTTGCGCACCTGCTCGGAATAGAACTCCCAGTCCCAGGGCTCGAGGGTGAAGCCTCCGTGCTGGGAGTCGATAAGCGCCTGGATGTCCTTGGCCTCCGCAGCGGCGTTGGCCGTGGCTGCGGGCACCAGCGCATCGAGGAACTTGATGGCGGCTTCGGGCGTCTTGGCCATCTGATCGGTAAGGTTCCACGCGGCGAAGTTGGGGAAGCCAAGCAGTGCTCCCTTGTGGGCGCGAAGCTCGGCGATGCGGGCAATCGTATCGCGAGTGTCATTGGCGTCACCGCGTTCGGCGCGGTTCCAGGAATGCTCAAAAAGAGCATGACGCGTATCGCGGTTGCTGAGGAATGTCAGGTCCGGCTGCTGCGTGGTGTTCTGCAGCGAAATAAGCCAGCCCTGCTGCTTGCGCGCCTTGGCGGCTCCCGCGGCAGCCTCAATCTGCGCGTCGCTGAGGCCGGCAAGCGCGCTTTGTCGGTGGTCGTGTAGGAGCCAGCCGCGGTAGCCGCCAGCAGCTTGGTGTATGAAATCGTTCTCGAGCGTGGACAGCTCTTCGTTGATCTTTTTCAGCTTGGTCTTGTCGGCGTCGGAGAGGTTGGCCCCGGCTTTTACGAACTGCTGGTAGTCATACTCGAGCAGGCGCAGCGATTCGGGATCGAGATGCAGCGAGGCGCGTTGATCGTAGATGGCCTTGACGCGGGCAAAGAGCCTGGCGTTGAGGAAAATGGCGTCTTGATGCGCCGCGAAACGCGGAGCCTCATCGGCCTGCACCTTCTGCAACGTGTCGTTGGTGTTGGCCTGGGTGACGCAGCCGAATGCCTGCGAGGCGCGCGTCAAGAGCTGGCCGGTCCGCTCGAACGCGACAATTGTGTTGTCGAAGGTGGGAGGCGCGGAGTTATTGGCGATGGCTTCGACCTCTTTGATCTGCTCGGCCATGCCGGCTTCAAGCGCCGGCTGATAATCGCTGTCCTTGATCTTGTCGAAGGGCGGCGCCTGAAAGGGCAGCGTGCTGAGCGCATAGAAGGGATTGGAAGGACCAAATGCTCCGGCTTTTGCCTTCTCGGTGTGTGCCGGAGCGGCGGCGCCTGAAGCGGCTGCAAACATTGCCATGAAAACTCCTGTTTGAAAAATCAGCGGCGCATCGATCTGAAGTCGCTTCATCGCGGTACTCACCCTCAAAAAAACTGTTCGGTTAATCCACGCAGAGATTGTAGGCGAACGGGGCGGGGACTGGCTGTGGCGCCGGTGGGGGCTTCTGGCGAGGGTCAGGCTATCGTTCGGCTACCTGGTCGAGGAGCGTGAAAAACTCGGGGAAACTGATCGCGGCGGACTCGGCGCCCTGGATCAGCGTGTCGCCCTCGGCGCGGAGTGCGGCGACGCTGAAGGCCATGGCGATGCGATGGTCGCCGCCGGAATCGATGGTGGCGCCGTGCAGCGTCTGGCCGCCGGGGACATCGAGGCCGTCTTCGAATTCGATAACTTCGGCGCCCATGGCGCGCAGGTTCTTGGCGACCAGGGCGATGCGGTCGGACTCCTTGACGCGAAGTTCCTTGGCATCGCGGATGCGGATGCCGCCGCTGGTGTAGGGGCCGATAGCGGCCAGAACAGGAAGCTCATCGATGAGTTGGGCAGCGAGAGAACCCGTGATGGCGGTGCTGCGCAGTCCCTCGGGTGGAGCAGTGACCTGCACGGTGCCGACAAGCTCTGCGTTCTTCTCTTCGAGATTAAGAACGGCGATGTGCGCGCCGAGCGACGTAAGAACATCGAGGAGCGCTGCGCGGGTGGGGTTGAGCCCGAGCCAGTCGAGAACGAGGCCGGAGCCGGGAAAAAGAGCGGCGGCGCAGAGGAAGAACGCGGCGGAAGAGAGATCGCCCGGCACGCTGGCTTCAATGCCGTGGAGGGTCTGTGGCCCGCGAATCGAAACCGAATCGAGTGTCCGTTCAAGCTGGGCGCCGAAGGCCCGGAGGGCGAGTTCGCTGTGATCGCGCGTCCGAACAGCCTCGCGAACGGTGGTTGTGCCCTCGGTTTGGAGACCGGCGAGGAGGACGCAGGTTTTGACCTGGGCGCTGGGGACGGGAGTCGTGTAGTTGATGGCACAAAGCGGGCCGCCTTGGATTGTGATGGGGGCGTGGCCATCGGTGAGGGTGAGATGGGCCCCCATCTCGGCGAGCGGCTTGCGGATACGCTCCATCGGGCGTCGCGAGAGGGACTCGTCACCGATGAGCGTGAAGCTGCCCTGCTGCGGCGCGAGCAGGCCGGAGATCATGCGCATGGTCGATCCGGAGTTGCCGCAGTCGAGAGGGCTGTCGGACGGGGTGACGCGACCCGCGACGCCGGTGACTTCGACTACCCCGCCTTCGAGACGTCGAACGGCGGCGCCCAGGGATTGCATGCAGGCAAGCGTGGAGGCGCAATCGGCGCCGGTGGAAAAGTTGGTGAAGCGGGAGGCGCCTTCCGCGAAGGCGGCGAGCATGCCGTAACGGTGCGAGATGGACTTGTCGCCGGGTAGGCGAAGCGAGCCGAGGACGCTGCGTGCCGGGCGGATGATGCGTTCTTCAGTTGCGCTATGCAAGACATCTCCGGGAGTGCGGGTATGTACCGAGTTTAAATGCAGAGCCCAGCGCCGGGCGCAGCAGCGGCGGGCGATGAAGTGGCGAAGAGGCCGGCATCGAGATCAGGAGAAACCAGAATCTGGCCTCGCGACATGGCACGCTTCATCGCGACCCGAAAACGACTCATCCAGCCATTCCAGCCTTCCATCCGAAACTCCGCGACCGCCAGACAGCGTCGAGCTACCTTCCTCTCAGAGCAACCAGCTCCCTGACGGAAAGGACGCCGATGCAATCACCTCTTGTGAGTGTCGAACACGTCACCCGCGTCTTCGCCATGGACCATAGCGGCGTGAAGGCCCTCGATGACGTAAGCCTGCGCGTCGACTCCGGCGAATTCCTCGCCATCTCCGGCCCAAGCGGCAGCGGCAAGTCCACGCTGCTCAACCTCATCGGCTGCATCGACCGCCCGACCAGCGGCTCGATCCGCATCGCCGGCACTGACACCGGCACGCTGAGCGCTTCGGCGACAACCGAACTGCGCCGCGAAAAAATCGGCTTCGTCTTTCAGACCTTCAACCTGATTCCCGTCTTCACCGCTGCGGAGAACGTTGAGTATCCGCTGCTGGTCCAGCAGGTCAGTGCGCGCGAGCGCAAAGCGCGGGTGGCCGCGGCGCTCGAGAGCGTCGGTCTTGCCAAGCGCGCCAACCAGCGTCCTGACCTGCTCAGCGGCGGCGAGCGCCAGCGCGTAGCCGTGGCGCGCGCCATCGTGCATCGTCCATCGCTGGTGCTGGCCGACGAACCCACTGCCAACCTCGACACCAACAATGCCACGCAGCTCATCGACCTGATGCGCGACCTCAATCGCAGCCTCGGGCTGACCTTCATCTTCTCCACGCACGACCAGCGCCTGCTGGAGCACACGCCGCGCATCGTGCGCCTCACCGACGGACACGTCGCCTCAGACAACCAGGGAGAGAGCCATGGCCAAGTTCTTGCTGCTTGCGTTTCGTAACGTCTTCCGCAATCGCCGGCGCACGCTCATGACGCTGCTCATGGTGGGCGGCGGCGTGGCCGGACTACTGCTGGTCGGCGGCTTCTTCGCCTTCATGTTTCGCGGCCTGCGCGAAAGCACCATCCGCAACGGCCTCGGCCACATCCAGATCTTCACCGCCGATCACTTCACCCGCGACGAAGTCCACGTGCTCGACACCGGCATCGCCGACTGGAACAAAGTAGACCAGCGCGTGCGTTCCGTCGATCACGTGCGCGGGGTTGCGCCGCGCATCGAGTTCTACGGCATGGTCTCGAACGGCGTGAAGTCCTCGGTCTTCATGGGCAGCGCCGTCAATCCCCACACCGAGCGCGACATGGGCTTCAATCCCAATGTTGTCTCCGGCCGCGACCTGAACGCCGGCGGTGACGGCGAAGTCGAAGCGTTGATCGGCACTGGCGTGGCCCGCTCCATGAACGTGAAGGTCGGCGACGGCCTCACCATTCTGGCGGTTACCGCCGACGGAGCGCTCAATGGCCTCGACGTGCAGATCGTGGGCATCGTCAACACCGGCATCAAAGACCTCGACGAGCGCTACCTGCGCATCACGCTGCCCTCGGCGCAGCGGCTCCTGCAGAGCGACCGCGTCACCAACGTCGTGGTCGGGCTCGACCGCACCGAGAATACCGATGCAGTGGCAGCGACGCTGACGCCGCGGCTGCAGGGCCTGTCGCAGCAAATGACCATGCGCAAGTGGATCGACTTGGCCGCGTACTACAAGCAAGTGCGCACGTTGTTCAGCGGCATCTTCCTGTTCCTCGGCGTAATCGTCTTCTTCATGGTGCTCATGGCCAGCGTGAACACGCTGCTGATGGCCATGTTCGAACGCACCCGCGAGATCGGCACCATGCTGGCGATGGGCACGCCGCGCGCCTGGATCGTGGCGCTCTTCATGCTTGAGGCAACCTTGACGGGCCTGCTCGGAGCAGCCGTCGGCCTGATCGGCGGCAACCTGCTGGGCATGGCATTGAATGCGTCGGGACTGCATCTGCCGCCGCCTCCGGGCATGACGTTCAACATGGCATTCCGCGTATCTGCATGTGCCGGGCGTGATGGTGGGATCAACGGTGATGGTGATGGTCTCGCTGGCTCTGGCATCGATTCTTCCCGCGATCCGCGCATCGCGGTTGCAAATTGCGGAGGCGCTCTCTCATGTCTAACGTAAATTGCATTCTGCGCAGTCTCCTGCTGGCCATGTTGATCGGGTTTCTGATCACCTGCGCGCTGGTGGTGCACGCGGCTCCGGCAAGCCCCGCTGCAGCGGCTTCGGGGACAGCAGCAGTTCCCAATGCAGCCGACCTGCTGAAGCGCTCCGATGCCTACCGAAACGGCTGGCCCTCCTTCACCACCCACGTGAAGATCACCAACTTCGAAGCAGGCAAGCCGGATGAAGAGAAGCTCTACGAGGTCTCCCAGAAGGGCGTCGACAAGACCTACGTGGAATTCATGAGCCCGCGCGAAAAAGGCCGTCACCTGCTGATGCTGGGCGACGACATGTGGGTCTATCTGCCCGACACCAGCCGACCGGTGCGCATCACGCCGCTGGAGCGGCTGAGCGGCGATGCCTCCAACGGCGACGTGGCGCGCACCAACTACGCGGTCGATTACACGCCGGTGTACCTGCGTAATGAGAAGGTCGGTCCCGACGAGTGCTATGTGCTGGAGCTGACCGCCAGGCGCAAGGGCGCAACCTATCAGCGCATTCTCTACTGGGTGCGCGTGGCCGATGCGCGGCCCCTGCGCGCGGAGTTCTATCTCACGTCAGGCAAGCACATCAAGTCCGCCACCTTCGATGAGTATCGCGACTTCGACGGCAAGCTGCTGCTGCACAAACTCACTCTGTTCGACGAGATCCGGCACAATTCGCACAGCGTGCTCGAGTACACGGGCTCGGTGCCGCGCAACCTGCCCGACAAGCTTTTCTATCAGGGCCGTTCGGACCGGTTCTGATATCGAACAATGTTTCGAAAGAAAGGAAGTCATGATCAACCTTGGACTGAAACACCTGATGTTGTCGGCAATTGCAGCGGCGGTGCTGGCGA
Source organism: uncultured Acidobacteriota bacterium (assembly GCA_963846375.1). GTDB lineage: Bacteria > Acidobacteriota > Terriglobia > Terriglobales > Acidobacteriaceae > Telmatobacter. The sequence goes on along the minus strand of CAWJVV010000008.1, from coordinate 189,298 downwards.
GCGGAGGAGGTTCCCTGTCAGCCCAGACGCCTTCGATGTGCACCTTGACGGTAAAGGTTACGGGCATTCACGACACCGATGGGAACGTGAGACTCGCCGTGCGCAGTGGTCCTGACACCGTGGTGCAATCGCAAGAGGTCGAGATCGATAGCAAAACAATGACGGCGACAGCGGTCTTCCCAAACCTGCCTGCCGGCGATTACGGCGTAGCGGCGCTTCACGATGAAAATAAGAACGGCAAGCTCGACTTCAACGAGATGGGGATGCCGGTAGAGGGATACGGCCACTCCAACAACCCGGCAAAGCGCATGGGGCCGCCAAACTTCGAGGAGACGAAGTTCACGGTGAACAAGCCAGACACGTCGATCGAAATTCAACTGATCTATTGGCCGTAGAGCCGGAAGACAAGCGAGGCACGGCTATGAAGCGCAATCGGTTCATTCCCTCGATTCTCTTACTGGGCGCTGCGGCGCTGTTCAGCCAGTCGCAGGACAGCACCGCACCCACGGAGAAGCGGCATGAGACGCGCTATGCCATCGGCGTAATCGACGATGCGACCTTCTACAGCGGGCTACCGGCGCATGCTCCCGCGACGCTGAATCGCGTACTGGTGGAACCATCGCTGGGTCTCAAGCTCGACGATCGGCTCACGCTCTCGACGAGTCTCATCGAGGTTTCCACGACGCTCGATCACACCGCATCGCAGGTGCTGGTTCGCGAGAGCTACGCAGGCCTTTCCGCAGGAGACTTCGACCTGACCGCCGGGCGCAAGATGGTGCGGTGGGGGACCGGATATGCCTTCACGGCCGCGGGCGTGCTCGACCCGCCGCGCATTCCCACGGACCCCTCCGACCGCCTGAACCTCAACGAAGGCCGCGACATGGTTAAGGTCGATTGGGTGCGCGGACAGCACGCCCTCTCGGCAGCATGGTCAACCGCGGCGCTGGCGCGCACCGGAACGCATCTGCGCGATACCACGGCCATCCGGTATAACGTACTGGTACACGGATTCGATACATCGCTGATCGCCGGCAACGACCGCGGAAGCGACTCCTTTGGCGCGCTGACCTTTACCCGCGTGGTGGGACAGGCCTGGGAAGTGCACGGCGAGGCCGCATGGCGCGAGCAGTCAGCAGTCCTGATCGGAGCAAAGTACACCATGACGAGCGGGGTCACATTTATCGGCGAGTTCTTCACGCCGCCCAACATTGCGTACTTTCGCGACGCTGGAGTCTCGCCGCTCGCCGGCCGCCAGCACTATGCATTCGTGAACGCAGGCAAGACGCGTCTGCGCGAACTGCCGGGCTGGAAGGAGTGGGACATTTCCGGATCGCTCGTCGCCAATCTCAACGATCGCAGCTGGACCGGCGTAGCCGACGTGAACCGCTGGTTCGGTAAGCATGTCTCCGCCTATGTGCACCTGGAAATTCCCTCCGGCAACAAGACGTCAGAGTACGGCGCCGCTCCCTACTCGGCGGCAACCTCGGCCGGCTTGAGGTTTCAGCTATGAACGATCGGGCGATCGGCGCCGCCTGCCACGCAGACGATGCCGCGGACAACGATCTGATCAAGCGAGTCGTCCTGAGGACCGTTCTGGTGTTCCCGGCCATCGCGGCCCTTATCGTTTTGCTGTTTCTCTCCATGGGGCATGCGCGCATATCGCAGACGGGCTCGCGATTCATCGGCGCGCTTATCTATACGCTGCTCATCGGAACGCCTTCAACGATCCTTCTTACCTGGATCAGCTTTCGCTGGACGCGACGCCTGGGCAGGCTGGTTCTTCTACCGCAGGCAGCGGTCCTACTCCTGGCGGCCACACTTGGATCCCTTGCGGCAGCGATGGTTTGCCAGTGGGTCGGCTTCATAAGGTCTGACAGCTGGTGGCACGAGTTTCGCACATCGTATCCGTTCTCGGTCGTGATTACGCTTGTGGTGGGCATGAGCATGACCACCTTCCAGACCCTTCGCCAGCAGCTCAATTCGGCGATGCTCGAGCTGCGCTCGCGGCAGGTGGAACAGGAGCGTGCCTACAAGCTTCTGGCAGAGGCCAAACTGTCGTCGCTGGAGTCGCGGCTGCATCCGCACTTCCTGTTCAACACGCTCAACTCCATTGCCGCGCTGATTCCACGCGATCCACAACGCGCCGAAGACACGGTAGGCAAGCTCGCTTCCCTGCTCCGCTTCTCTCTGGCCAGCAGTTCCGCGGGATTGGTTCCGCTGACGCAGGAGTTGAAGTTCGTGCGCGATTACCTTGAGATCGAGTCGACGCGATTCGGTGCGCGGCTTGGGTACAAGATTGACGTGCCCGATGCGCTGCTGGAGGTGAAGACGCCGCCCATGGCGCTGCAGACCCTTGTAGAGAATGCCGTAAAGCATGTGGTATCGCAGCGCCCCGAAGGCGCGCAGTTGCGCATCACCGGCAGGCTGGAGAACGGGCTCGCGCGCCTCGAGGTGATCGACGACGGACCCGGATTCTCCCTCGCCTCCATTACCTCGGATCACGGCCTGGGCAACCTGATCGCTCGTCTCCAGTTGCTCTTCGCCGATCGCGGCAAGTTGACCGTGACGCGCCGCGACAACCTGACAGTGGTGGGCCTGGAGTTCCCAACCGGGGCATGACCATGCGGGAGACGCCGTTACGCGCCTACCTGGTGGACGATGAGCCGCTGGCCATCGAGCGGCTGTCGCGCATGCTCGCGCAGCACGAAGGGATCAGCATCGCGGGAAGCGCGACAGATCCTGCGGGTGCGCTCGGCGAACTTCTGGGTCCGGTCGGCCGCGAGATTGACGTGCTGTTCCTCGATATCCAAATGCCGGGGATGAACGGCTTCGAACTGCTGTCGCGGCTGAACGAGCAACCGTTCGTGATCTTCACCACGGCATACGATGAGTACGCGTTGCGCGCCTTCGAAGTCAACTCGATTGACTACCTGCTGAAGCCCGTGGAGGCCGAGCAATTGGACCGGGCGCTGCACAAGCTCGATCGCCTGCGGCCCGCAGCCAGGTCTGAGTGGCAGCAGAGGCCTGAAATGACTTTATTGCTGCAAGAGCTGGCGGCGAGCCTGCGCGGTGAACGCCAGGAGTACCCGCGGCGCATCGCCACGCGCGCAGGTGAGCGCATCTCGTTTCTCGATCTGGACCAGGTGACGCACGTGATAGCCAGCGACAAGCTGACCTATGCGGTGGTGAATGGGCGCCAGCACTGCGTGGACCAGAACCTCTCCGACCTCGAGCAGAGGCTCGATCCGGCGAGATTCCTGCGCATTCATCGCGCGGTGCTGGTGAATGTGGACTGGATCCAGGAGCTGAACGCATGGTTCGGCGGCGGCATGGTGGTGACTCTGAAAGATGCCCAGCACACGCAGTTGAAAGTGGCGCGCGATCGCGCCCGCGCCCTCAAGACGAGACTAGGAATCCAGGGCTGATCGCAGTCCGCCGGATCCCCGCAGGCACTACTCGCAGAACACCTTCACCTTGGTCATATTGCCGTCCCGGCCGTCGACATCGACCGTGACATCTTCGAGCTGATCGATGATCTCCTCAAGATTCTCGGGTTTGATCTGCGAAAGCGTGATGGGGATGCCCTTGCGAATGAAAGCCTCATCGAGCTGGTTGTGCGCCTGCACTGGGATAAGACTCGCAAGACGCACGCCGGCGCGCAGCAGTTGCATGGGCACGCGCACGTTTACGGTGGTCTGGCCCTTCATGCCGGTCATGGTTTCGTCGGCTTCAACCAGGACGCGCAGGTACTTGGCGCGCGTCTTCACGGTTGCGCCATTGGCGGTGGTGCCGGTGAACTCCGGCACCGGGGTTGGGGCCGGGTCGAGCGCGGCCAGCAGACGCTCGGCCTCCTCGGCGGTGATTTTTCCGGTGGCCAACATCTCCAGGATCTGACGGCGATTCTCGTTCATATGCTCCCTCCGATTCTCTTGAACCCGTGTGTTGCTGCGGTGTGCAGCAGATGTGTGCCATGGCCGGCGACCGCGTGCAGCAAGCCGCCGAGTGCATGAAAATTGATATGCGGATGCATCTGAAGCAGACAGGCTGCAACGCATGCGGCTGTGATCCAGAGCCACTCGCGTTCGTCCTGCCAGGCCGCAATCAATCGTTCGGCTTCGGCGGCCGTGATTCGCCCAGCGGCGAGTAGCGACAAGATGGCGCGCTGCTGGTAAGACATGTTCTTCCCTCTCAGGTTCTGCTCGGTTGCGAAGCGGTGCGCGATCAAAGGATCTTTACCCGCACATGATTGCCGTCGGCGTGAACCGTAACCTCGGTCCCGGGCAGGCTGCATGTAATGTCCCAGAATGTGGCGAGCGCCTTCCAGAAGCTGACCTCGCCAACCATGCAGACGATGAACAACACCAGCAGAATGATGGGCGAAAGAATGATGAGCGGAATCCACAGCAGGAACAGCGGAAGCCAGAGTCTAAAACCGCGCCAGTGGGGATTCTCAATGTGCACGACAGCGATATTGGGTGTCATACGTGATCCTTTCAAGCGGCGCGTAGCCGCTTCTTTACTTGAGCTGCTGCAACAGGCGTACTGCTTCGTCGGCGGAGATCTCGCCCTGGTTCAGCCGCTCAAGGATCTCGGCCGCTGAGGGTGATGGGTCGTTCTCCACAAAGTCGAGCTGGCTGGCGATGCGGTTCAGCCGGCCCTTGACCGTGGGATAACTGATGCCGAAGACCTGCTCCATCTCCTTGATGGAGCCGTGAGCGCGCAGGAAGGCGGTAATGAAGACCTGGTCCTCGAGACTCAGGCGCGCCAGCTGCGGGAGGGTAAAGGGGCCGTCGACGGTAATGCCCTTCTCCGGGATGCGGACGCGTTCGATGACAAGCGATGAGCCCTGGGCGATCCGAAGGAGCTCCTGCCATTCAGTACCGGATTTTCGTTCGGATGCCATGTGATCCAGAGCCCCTTTTTGGCTCTGGAAGTAAGTATTATTCACTTTTCGTATAAATGCAAGCGACAAACTTAAATAACCTGAAGTTTACGCCAGAAAATAATTGATATTTATGAATCTCGCCGACCCAGAGGTTCTGAAGCGCCTCGCAGGAGGTTCGAGAAACCTCGCCGGAAAAGAAAACGGCCGCCGAGCTAGGCCCGGCGGCCGGAGGAGAAGCACTGCAACCGAGAGAGTGGGGGAGACTTAAACTCGTTCAATCCAGAAGCTACATGGCATTACGTTCTGGTCGTCGAGCGAGGGGGCGAACACCTTCAGTTCGGCAGGCATGCGCGCAAAGCTGCCCTTCCAGGCCGGGAACGCGCTCTGTAGAACGTCGGCGTGGTATTGCTGCATGGCTGAAGACGACCACATGACTTTGAAGGCCGAGTTGAAGGCCAGGAAGGACTCGAGCATGTACTGCTCGCCCCAGAAGCAGAGATTGGTCATCACGAACTTCTCGGGGTAGTCGAGCGGTGTAAAGATGTCGTGGAAGTGGATGAGCACGCCGGGTGCAACCTCGGGCACAATGCGCAGGATCTCGTAAAGGACGTCGCTGTCCATCGAGACGACGTGACTGGAGTCGATGAAGAGGATGTCGCCCTTGCGCAGGCTCTTGAAGAAGTCGACGGGCACTTGCTGCACCGGCTTCTCGATCAGTTCGGTAAGACCAACGAGACCGTCTTTCAGGAATGGCGCGGGGTAGGGCTCGATGCTCGTCAGTTCGCACTTGAAACCTTCGGCCTGGTTCTTCCTGAGCGCGGTAGCCATTACCAGGGTGGTGTTGCCGCTGCCGATTTCGATGATGCGCTTGGGCTTGCGATGGCGCACGAAAGAATAGGCGATCTCCGCGTCGATGCGCTCAAAAAAGCCGTTGTTGAAATGGAATTTGTGAGCATCGCCGTTGGCGAGTTCAGGGAAGGTCCATTCCTCGGAATAAGGGAGCAGGTCGGAATGCAGGCGGTTGATTTGTTCCTCAAGCCGAAAATCAATTCCGGGGCAAGGCCGGCAGGCGGCCCAGTTCTTTCCTTGAAAAGACTTGAGTTTGGGTACAGGAAAGTAAAAGTGCGACGGCACAACGCTGACGCCCAACCCACCCTGTACAGCCTGAAATAACGACGAAAGGGTCACGCGGACCGTGGAATTTCGCATGATACTGCGCAAAAGAAGCACCTCGTACGGGTAACCGGGGTTGCCCACAATGCCAGACCACGGCGGCACCAGGACGAACCAGGTTTGTAAGGGTAGATGCGCATTTCAAGTGTTCGAGTTGCGTACGACGGTCTTTTGGCGAGTGTCAAGAAATGGACAATAGAAAACCGAATCCAGGCAACAATCGTTGCCGATTCGTCATCGCGCGCGAAATGAACTGAAGTTAATTTTCGATGGCGGACTACGGAACGCTAAACGGCCTCAATCCCTCTGCGGGGAAGATTCCCGTGGGCGCCAGCACTGCAGAAGGCTGGGAGCGGAACATGTAGTGAATAGAGAATCCAGCGGACACGGTGGCGTAGTTGCGCGAGTTGTTGGCGCTCACGAATCCGCCGGCAAACCAGTGCGGGCCGATCTGATAAGAGACGGTGCCCCGCAGATTGTAGTTGGGACCAACGCTGGTGAGCGCGGGTAGCGCGGCGTTGTTGAGGCCGATCTCGCTGGCCTTTTGCGCGGCGAGTGGGAAGAGCGGAGCCGAGTCCTGCTGGAACGCTTGCACGCCGAATCCGGTGAGGACTTCGTAGTGCCAGCGCGTCATATAGTGACCGACCCATGTAACGGGAATGTTGGCGAGGAAGTACGCCTGCGGGCTGAAGTATCCACCCATGCCGAAGGTGAAGGCCTGCTCATTATTCGCGTAATGCATCCCGAAGAAGTTGGCGCCGATGCTGAGATTGCCGTACTCCGGAATCGTCTTGACGCGCCAATACGCGCCGCCGGAACCATCAAAGCGGTTGTTGCTCTCGACCTGGTATCCAGTGAGGTATTGGCCGCCGAAGCCTACGTAGAAGCCGGACATGGCGTCGCCGCGCGCATACTGCACATTGCCCTGCGTGGCCATCACGCCGCCCCAGATGGTGCCGGGATAGCTTAGTGATGCCGTACCAGGATCGCGAAGGCCTGCGTAGGACAGCTGTGTATCCTTCACGGAATCGCGGTTGAAGGTAAATGTGAACGGTCCATTGGCGGGACGCCAGTTGGCGCGCGCAGTCCAGTTGGCTACCAGGAATCCGAACGGCGTGTAGCCTGCCGCCAATGAGAGTTGCGGGAATGCGAGTTGAATCTCGCCTCCGACGCCGGATGCATTCTGCTGAGCGGGAGTGCTCACCGTGGTGGTGCTGCCCGTGGTGGGGCCGGTGTTCACATCGGTGCCAAGAGGGTTGGGAATGGTAACAAGACTCTGGCCCGATGTAGTGGCTTCGCGCACGGTGATGATGCTGGTTCCATCGGCTTGGCCGGAGTCGAGAAATACGGGCTTGGCCACGACCGTGAAGCGGGCATGATAGCCAAGCGGCGCGGAGAACTCGAATGGAGCTTCGAGCGCGGAGAGACGGTCATAGCCGACGTCGCCGCTGCGGTAATTGAAGGAACCGTCGCCTCCCATCCAACCGCTATAGCCGCTCTCGAGAGAGCGCAACTGCTGTTCGGCTTCGTCGCGCGGATTGATGGGCTGCGGCTCGCGCCGAACCTTGACCCAGGGGCCGCGCAAGGGCGGCAGGTTGCGATCCTGTAATTCTTCATCGCTGATGCCAGGCTGCGCCTGCGCGGGATTGGTCGTTTCGGGCTGCGTTTCAGGCGTCGGAACGGTCCCGGTCTGTTCGCCTGGGGCGGTCACCAGCGTGGGCACGGATTGCGTGTTGCCTTTCGCCTTCTTCTTGGGAGTCGCGGCGGTGTTCTGGGGCTGCGTGTTTGTCTGCAGAGAAGGCGTGGGCTGCGGAGGCGGAGCGACGGTCTGGTCCTGCTGCTGACGCTTCTGGTTCGCCTGGTTCTGCGCCTTCTGCGCCGAGTACGCCCCCGTTGCGGCTTCCTGCGCCGATGGCGTGTATTGCGTGTCGCTCCAAACCGGGTGGACCGCTGGGGCGCTGGACGCAGTCTGCGTCGACGTTCCCTGGGGCGATGGATTTGATGGCAGGGTGATGGGCGCGTTGCCCAGGTTGCGAATCTGCGAGGCGGAGCCCTGTGTCAATTGCCCGTCGATCTGCTCGGCAAACTGCGCCTGCACCTGCGCGGCGGCGTCGTTCACTGGCTGCGATGAAATGCGCAACGCCGGTTGCGAGCCGGCGTCCGGAGGCCTGTTTGAAGATTGCGGTTGCGGGATGAAGACGGGAGGAACCTGCGGCTTCTGCTTATCAGGAGGTGTGGCCGGCTGCTGTTGCTGCGCGGGAGGCGTTACGGGAGCTTCGATGGGTGGAGCTGGATTGTACTGCGGCGTTGGTTGCGCCGGTGGTTGCGACTGGGGCTGCGTTTGCGGCTGAGTGAGCGGCGCACCCGTGTCCTGTGGCGAAGGTATCCAGATTGGTTGCGGCTGCAGGCTGGGCGCAGGAGCGATGGGCCGCTGCGTCACCGGCGGATTGATGTCGGTGTTGGTGATGTTCTCGTCGGAGGGCGGAATGCTCATCTGCCCGGTATAGCCGGGATTCTGCGCGGTGTTCGACTTCTTGCGGCGACTTTTGAGCGTGGGCGTGGACGGGGTGGAATTCGCTGCTGGCTGCTGAATCTCGCTCTGCGGCACCGGCACGCGCGTGGTGGCGGGCGCAGTGGGCAACTCGGTTTGGCGCGCAACCGTGTTCTGTTGATTTCCTAAGACAACCGGCGCCTGGCCCAGATAGGGGTCGGGACCATAAGCGGGCAACGGTGGAAGCTTGACCGTTTTAGGAAACGGCTCGTTGGCCGCGGCATATGTGGGGTCGAGCAGCCGCGCCAGGTCGGCGGCGGTGCGCGCCGTGTGCGGCTTCGTGTTTACGTCGGGATAAGCAAGGTCGTGCGCCAGGCGGTCGGTGGGCGTGCCTTGCGGCATCGCGGCAATGGAGGCGCGCAAGAAGTCCGCGGCACGCTGGTTGTCGCCGCGCGCCTGTTCAAAGCGTGCCGCCAGACCGAGAATCGTGTAGTCCTGCGGGTAGCGCTCCAGCGCCTCGCGCAACCAGATTTCGGCCTGCGCCTTGTCGTTGGCCGCAAGGGCCGCGCCGATGGCTCCCTGGAAGTCGTTAGCGCTGGCATCCTGCGTGGGCAGGCTCTTGTAGATGTTGAGCGCCAGGCGCGTTTCGCCGGTCTTGAGATAGCCGCCGGCCAGCAGCGCGCCGCACCTCCACGTTGTCAGGGAAGGCCGGCAGCGGCGGCTTCCAGTATATCGACCGCGCGATTGTTGTCGTCGTTGTCAATCGCGGCGCCGGCGCGGCGCACAGCCCAGTTCGCCCAGATCGTCTGGATGGTTTCCCGCTGCGTGATCGTCAGGTCCTGCCGGCCGCCCAGATTCATCAGCGCGGGATAGAGCGCGCGGTCGTTCCTGGTGTTGTACAGCAATCCATGCGTTCTGAATCGCCGAGTCCGCAGGCATCGGTGTCTTAAGCGCGGCATAGTGGCGGATGACTCGATTCATGTAGTCGGTGGCATGCGGAATGTCACCGGCCGCGGCGTAGAGGCTGGCTTCGGACTGCACGAACTCCGGATCCTGATCGAGCTGCTGTCGAGCCGCTGTGGGAATGTAGCTGCGATTCCTGCAGAGCCTCGTTGGTGTGATTGGTGACCTGAAGCGTCGCAATCAGGCCCTTCCATGCATCGAGGCGTTCGGGATGCCCGCTGAGCACCTGGCGATAGATGGCGTATGCCTGGGCGGTGTTGTTGCGCTGCAGGTAGATGGCGGCGAGTTGCAGTTGCAGGGGGATGCTGGGCTGTCCGCCGGCCGCAATCTGCAGCTTCACGGAGCGCTCCAGCAAGCCCTGGGCGATGTCCGGACTGGTTCGCCTGCTGATAGATCGCACCCAGCATCGAAAGGAAACCCGGATCGTCGAGCGAGGCCTCGTATGTTGCCGGCGGCATCTTCTCCACGTCGCCGATGGCGTCGTTGTCCAGATTCATCTGGTGATGCGCACTCACCAGGCCCATCCACGCGGAGAGATTGTTGCCGTCTTCCTGAAGGATCTGTCGTACATGGCCGCAGCCTGGTCGAAGCGATGCGCTTCCATGAGAATGCCGGCGTACTGCAGGCGAGTGTCTGCCTTGAGATTGCGTGCCGTTATCCGGGAACGGCAAAGCGAGCGCCTGCGACAAGACGCGCTGCGCATCGGCCGAGCGTCCCTGGGCCTTGTAGATGGTGGCCAGGGTTTGCAGATAATCGGGATCGCGTGCCAGCGAAGCCTTCACGCTGGCGCGGAAAGCGATTCAAGGTGGCAAGCGCCTTGTCGGTTTGGCCGTCGCGGGCATAGGCCAGAAACAGACCGCGCCAGGCATCGTTATTGTGCGGCTCGACCTTGAGCAGCTGCTCGTAAACACCCACGGCCTGCGTGTATTGCTGTTCCTTCACCAGCAGGCCGGCGAGACCGTTCAGAGCCTCGGGGCTGCGCGGCCGCATGGCAAGAGCATCGCGATACTTTTGCCCGGCCACGTCGAACTGGTTCTCGTCGAAGGCCTGCGAAGCCTCGCCCATGGTGTACCAGAAGCGCGAGGTTGCCAGCGCCTGCTCGACTACCGCGGGCTTGTAGCCGTTGGCTTCAGCCTGCGTGAGATAGCTGATGGCCCCGCTGAAGTTGTTTTGCTGCATGCGCAGGAAGCCCATGCCCGCCGCCACGCGGCCGTTATTGGGATCCTTTTGCAGCAACGCCATGAAGCGCGCCTGGGCATCGTCAAGATGATGCGCATTCAACGCGGCGAAAGCGGCTCGCTCTTCGGGAGTGCGCGCGATGCCGGAGTTCATCTGCGCGAGCTTCTGCTCATCTTCCTTCAGATGGCCGGCGATCTCCACGTCCTGGGGATGCTCTTTCAGGTATTGGCGCAACTGCGCGGCTGATGCGGGGTTGGCAGAATTCCAGATGAGCGCCTGGCGCAAAGCCGCGCGCGCATTGGGATCCTGTGGATGAGCCTGCAGAATTTTCATGCCCTCTTCGCGCGTGCGGCCCTCGTAGGTGAGCATGGTTCCCAGCTCGACCGCGAAGCGCGGATCGCCGGGATTGCGCTGGGCAAGGGCGCGCATGGCCGCAATCGCCTGCTCCTTGCCGTTGGCCGTGCCGTAGAGGGTCTGGTAATAGGCCATGGCGATGTCGCCATCGGGCGGATGATCGCCGTAGAGCTCGCGATAGATGCGCATGGCGTCTTCGCTCTTGCCCTGCCGCGCCAGTTCGCCCGCCTGGCGAAGCCGGTCGCTCTGCGTGCGCGTGCTGGTCAGCGCCTGGATCTTGGGAATGTTCGGGTCGTTGGGACTGATAGCGCGCAGCTTGTCGAGCGCGGCATCCGATTCTTTCTGCTGGCCGCTCAGGCGATAGTCGCGGGCCAGGCCGGCGAGCGCTTCGGTGTTCTTGGGATCGGAGAGCAGAATCTGCTGCCAGAGCTGGATGGCCATGTCGGGACGGCCGCGCGACTCCAGCGCGTGAGCATTGGCGATGAGAACCTGGCGCGTGCGGTCAGGACTGGCGGCCTGCGGCGCCTTCTGTGCAAAACCCGGCAGCATCGCCGCGCATGCTGCAAAGACTCCGACTATCCCCAATGCCCTGCGTACTACCATCATTCTCTTGTCCACTCCACGCCTAATTCCCCATGCGCACCAAACCTAAATCTGGAGTTCAGAAACCCGGTCGCAAACAGGACAAGATTCTGATCGTAGTATGCAGGGTCTTTTCCATACAAACCAGTCGATGAGTCTAGTTGTTCACCCATCCTAACTCTTTGCTGCGCTGATGTCTTACTCATATCGGGCAGTGCCCGCAAATAGGGGAGCACCGCGGCGGAAAAGCCCACGGGTGCAGACCGCTCAACGGGAATGCCGTCGGCGTTCACCATTTCCGGAGGAGCGTCGTGCGTGGCGAGGTAGGATGCCATCCCAGAGAGGGATCCAACCAAATCGGTTCGAGTACGGCCGACGCCATCCAGCATCCCTGCCCACAGGTAAACGCGGATGGCATCGTAGCTTCCCCCGGCCATCCCCGGCTTTTCTCCCGGCTGCGTAGGTTTCGCCGAGGGGTAGAAGCCGTCGCTGGGAACATAATCGATCCAGTCCATCGCAAAGCCGTGGCGCACGCTCTGCCGCAGCATATTCGGAATATTCATGGCGATAGCGCCCCAGGGGCCGGCCGGATCCTCTTGCTGGAATCGCTCGAAGAGAAACAGCGGCAGGTAGCTCGGGTTCACCGTCCACGCCTGATTGTGGACCCACTGCGTGGTTGGGCCCGGCATCAGCATGCTGCCGAACCCCGGCAACTCCGCCACCTCCTGTTTTGCGATCAGTCCCATCATCTGGCGGCCCAGCGTGGTGTAGCCGGGGTTGTGCCAGAGCCTGCCAGCCTCGATCAGCGAATAGGCGATCCAACAATCTGAATCGGATGCTGGGAGCGGATCAAGGATCTTCCACTGGCCGTCCGGAGCCTTGCCCCACAGCCAGCCGGGCAGATGAGTTCCCATGTTGCCGCCGGCGAGATTGGTCTGGGTCCACGCCAGCACGCGATCGAAGTGCGTGCGATCGTTGTCGGCCAGCGCGAAGAACAGCGCGTAGGACTGGCCCTCCGAAGTAGTCCGGCTGCCTCCCTGAGGATCGATTACTCTTCCCTGCGGATCGATGAACCGTTCGGCATAGGCATTCCACAAAGCCCACGGGCCTTGCTTGCATCCGCCGCTGACCGAGCAGAGGAGCAGAATCAAAATGAGAGGCCTTCTTCGGGGGGATATAGCATGCCTCATTAACGGAACGTGCTCCTCTATTTTTCCGGTGTGTCTAAATTATGGAGCACGCCGGCCGGAAATCCAACGCACCAAATTGTCGCCTCTCCGCAACGTCGCCGGAAGGGATCACACTACGGCAATCTCGGCCAGAGCTGCCCTTAGTCCTCAATCATCTTCAGGCGCGTTCTTGCCTTTTGCCGCAGCCACTGACGCGTCCAGATGGCAAGAAGGAATGCCAGCACAAGCACCACCACCGCCGCAAGCCAGGGCACTTCCATGAACCACAGGGTCAGGCGCGTCCACCAGGGCAGAACGCCAACGTGGTAGACCGTCGACCCAATCCGGAATGACTGGAAACGCGTGCCCAGCAGCAGCGAAACCGATCCCTGGATATCGCTCGCCTGCTGCACGAAAAGGAACGTCTGCATGAACGGGTCGAACGTTGCTGCATCCTTGAGGTGGATGACGACCACGCTGCGGCTATCGGATTTGTTGTAAGGAGATTCGATGCCCTCCATAATGGCGTCGGGCGTGCCGGAGGCGGTCAGGTCGCCGGACTCCGCGTGCTCGTCACTCTGCACCTTCCACCACGCGTGATGGATAGGCGCAAAAAAGCCTTGGGTGTCGTGAACCTGAATTCTGCCGCTCTGCACGGCCACCGGAAGGTACTGCTCCAGCCTTTGGAACCCCGGCTGATCATCTCCCGTGCCGATTACCAGGAAATCCGTTTTGGCGCCGGGGACCATGCTCTCCGGCCCCGCAACCGTGACGCGCACTCCCGGGAAGCCGGTCTGCCGTCCCCAGTGCCCCATAAGCGTAACGAACAACTCGATCTCCTGCTGCGACGGGCTGCCGGGCATCACGACCGTGGTTCCGGCAAGATCGGCCAACCGCGTGAATGGGAATCCGGCGTTGGCGAAGATCTCAAGATTCGGCATCGGCGCGTAATGCGGATAGCCGCGCAGATCGAGGAAGGTATCGCGCAGGACGGCGCCCTGCATGTTGATGGGCGTGGTGTCCTGGCAATTGCTTTTCTTCAGCAGCTGAAAGGTGAAGTCGAATGAGAGCGAATTTGAAAATGGCCGCAGGTTGACGATGGGCACCGGCACATCGAGCTGCATTTTGCGCGACGCCTCCTGCCCGGGAATCAGCGGAACCGAGCCGAGGAAGGCGTTGTTCACGCGAACCTGCATGCTCGAAATGGGACCGATGGGAATGGAGTTATACCGATACGACAGCCGCAGGACCGCGTTGGGACGCTCGTTATAAAAAATGTCCGGCGCAATGCGGAAATACACGTTGAGCGGCGCGGAGCCATCACCCTGCAGCGACTCGGCAGTGGAGTAATCCCACAACTGGACAGTCTGGTCGGTGCGCGCCCATCGCGGTGCGGCGTCTGGCTGCTGGCGGGCGGGAAGTCCCAGATTATCGATGGTGGCCAGTGATCCCTGGATGAGATCGCTGTGTGTGGCCACAGCCTGCGCAGCGGTAATCAACTGGTCGGGGTCCGAGCCCGCGACAACCAGCACTTTTCCCCAGGGGTCGCTGGGATTGGTTCGCATGGCCACAGTAGGCCCATTGACGGCAGGCACACCTAACCCCGCCGGCATGTTCGATGCGTTATCGGAGATCACGACGACATTGCCCGGGGGCATCTCGCCGATCTTCACCGGGAACCGCACCGGGCGGCTCTCCGAGATCATGCCGAAGTAGCTGGTCACGATCCCCGCCGCCTGAATAGCCTTGAGCGACGGAGAGCTGCCGAAGATGACCGGCACGCTGAGCGGCTGCACAATCGCCGGATCGAGAAACGGCAGCGGCATCTGCTTCAAATCATCCACCAGCGGCAGAAGGTCTCCCTGGATATCGAGATAAGTATTGCGATGGACGCGCGACCACAGCGTGGTGTTGGCGGGATCTTCGCACACCAGCACGTAGTGACCGATGAACTGCATGGTCAGCTCGTTGTGATGGACCATCAGTTCAGCGGGGATGGTGAACTCCGCCTCGCCGGTTTGGCTCGATGTAGCGCCCGAGGACGTGGGTGTCGGCTCGATGGTGCCGAACAGCGTCCCGTTCATCATCAGCTTGATATGGCTGAGCTGAGGCAGTAGGCTGGGCGAAAACGTGTAATAGACGTGAATCTTGGCCGAGCGCGCAACGTGAGTCTGCGGCAAGGTGAAGTAGATGGAGTGGCTGCTGTCGATGCCGTGCAATTCCACCTGCGACGATCCGGCATCCCCCAGGCTGAACATATCGCGAAACTGCCCAGGTGGGACCGCCGGGGCGTTGGCCTTTAACGGAACCGAACCGGCCTGCTGCCCATCGGAATTGATAGCCGCCTGCGCGTGCATGCGCGGCGCTCCGAATCCCATCAGCGCAGCCAGGGCCAGCATCGCGGCCGCGGCGGGAACGCGAACCGGCTTCTTGGGCTTCTTGCTCGGGGTAACAACGCTCTGGAAAGTTGTCACCAGGCCATGCATGGAGATGCTGAAGATACGCGCCATGCTGCGAAGAACATTGTCGCTTTCGCGCGATTCACCCCAGCCCAGCCAGGAGTCCGCGCGCGAGTAAAGAACGATGGTGAGCACTTCCTGCTCGGTTATATTCAGGTTTTCGAATTTCACGCGCAGCAGTTTTCCTTCCGACGAAACCACGTTGGCACGCAGTTCGCTGGTGCCGTTCGGCATGGGAAAGGCGAGATAAACCTCTGACTTCGGCGGAATTCGACCGGATCGGAGAAACGAATGCTGGTGCCGCCGGAGGACATGTCGATCGTCTCGCCCGCGACGAGGCTTCCGTCGAGCATACGCGCCATAACCGGCGTCACGATGGCGATGCGGACCGTGGTGCGCAGCTGATGCATCTCGCGCGCCACCGCGGTGGTCACTCCCAGGATGACCACGTTGAAGCAGCACCAGATCACGTTCATGATCACGGTGCCTGGCCGGTCGCGATCCCAGATGAAATAGCGCGGAATGGCGATGAGAATGCCCGCGATGTTGAAGATCAGCAAAATCAGAAACGGCTGCGCGATCTTGCTGTCGAAGAAGGTGCGCTTGACCATGCCGCCCTTGGCCGTCACGTTGAACTTGCCCAGCTTGGGATTGATTAACGCCATCATCGTGGGCAGCAGGATGTAGGGCGACAGAACCGTCTCGTAAATTTCGTTCCAGAAGGAGTGCCGATGCTCGCCCTGGATGCGCGAGTTGGTCACGTTCGACAGGATCAAGTGCGGCAGCGCGTAGGCAAGAATGGCCGCCCAGTAGCCCGGAACGTTGGTGTGCTACAGGATCAGGTAGATCAGCGGCGCGCTTAAAAAGATCAGGCGCGGGATCGCATACAAAAAGTGGCACATCGCGTTGAAATAGCAAAGGCGCTGGGGAAACTTCAGCCCCGGCGCGAAGAGCGGATTGTCGGTGCGAAGAATCTGGATCATTCCGCGCGCCCAGCGGATACGCTGCCCCACATGCGCGGAAAGCCGCTCCGTCGCCAGCCCCGCAGCCTGCGGAATATTGATGTAGGCCGTGTTCCAGCCGTTCATCTGCATGCGCAGCGAAGTGTGCGCATCTTCGGTCACCGTTTCCACGGCGATTCCGCCAATCTCATCCAGCGCCGTGCGCCGCAGCACCGCGCACGATCCGCAGAAGAACGTCGCGTTCCAGAAATCGTTGCCATCCTGCACGATTCCGTAGAACAGCTCGCCTTCGTTGGGAATGATGCGGAACTGCTGCAAATTGCGCTCGAACGGATCGGGCGAGTAGAAGTGGTGCGGCGTCTGCAGCATCGCCAGTTTGCGATCGCGCAGAAACCAGCCCATCGTCATCTGCATAAAGCTGCGCGTGGGCACGTGGTCGCAATCGAAGATCGCCACGTAGGGCGACTTCATCGACTTCAGCGCGGTGTTGATGTTCCCCGCCTTGGCATGCTTGTTGTCGGGCCTGATCTTGTAACCGATGCCCGCTTCGAAGGCGAACTGCTCGAACTCCTTGCGCCGGCCGTCATCGAGGATGTAGACGTGCAGCTTGTCCGCCGGCCAGTCGATGTTCAGCGCGCCCAGCGCCGTGTAGCGCACCACATCCAGCGGCTCGTTGTAGGTGGGAATCAGCACGTCGACATGCGGCCACTCCCGTTCATCGTCAGGAAGCGCCACCGGCGCGCGGCGCAGGGGCCAAATGGTCTGAAAGTAACCTAGAAACAAAATGAAGAAGGCGTACGACTCGGCAAAGATCAGGCTGAGAATGAAGAAGGCGTCCAGCGCTCCCCAATGGTTGGCCGGATCGCGAAAGAACTGTACGGTTCCCGAGATCCGCCAATATCCGTACCGAAAGGTACAGAACATCGACATGATCATCAACGTGAGCGTGACGAGATAAGAGTCCGAACTGCGCGCAACCGCCAACGCCATCAGCAGTGTGAGCAGTCCGCAGACGGCCTGTTGCGGCCAGGTGAGTGGAAGGACGGCAAGAAAGTAGAAGACGACGACTGCAAGCAGCAGAAAAATCATCCGCAGGAGCCGAGTCAGTAAGTTTTCACCTGCCCCGATGTCCTGCCAGAGGCCTGTCGCAGTCATCGCTCACTCCAGCGAACGCCGCGGAAACCATTCGTGGCGGGCGCCGCGAGGCTCTTCACCCACACCGCCAGGGAACCGAAGTCCTCGGCCACGGTGGAATTGGGCGCATAATCTACCACCGTCATGCCCTCGGCCAGCGCTTCGCTGACAGCTGGAGTGCGCCGCAGAACGAACGGCAGAAGCCGATCGCCAAGCTGTTCGCGCAGAACCTCGCGCACATCCAAATGCAGAGGCAGCGACGGATCAAACTGATTCAGGATGTAGAACGGCATGACCGGCTGGCCGGATGAGCTCACGTTGCGCTGGAAGAAGGCGTCGATCGACCCCACGCTCACCACGGAACTCATGTCGGGAATCACCGGTACCAGCACCGTGGGCGCCATGCGCAGAATGCGGCGCGTTGTCGCTCCTGAAGCCGTAGCCAGGTCCACCACGATGCGGCTGGCGGCGCGGCCATTGCGGGAAATCTCCTGCGTGAGCATCTCTTGCGGAGCGTTCTCCGGGCCGAGCGTGTCAGGATCAACGGTCAGCATCTGGATCGGGGCATCGCCGCTGACTCCAGGAGGCGTGAAGGTGCGCAGCACGCCGGGCCGCTGATCGCGTGCTCCAAAGAAAAACGGCAGAAGACCGAAGGCAGCCGTGTCGACCAGCAGAACGCGTTCGCCGCGCGCGGAAAGTGCGCGGCCCAGCGTGGCTACCAGGCTGGTTTTGCCGACACCGCCTGCAAGCGAGAACACGGCGAGAACCGGCGCACGCGACGTGGGCGGCAGCGGAGCGGCTTCAGCCTGCGGCGCATTCCCTGAGAACACACCCTTCAGGGCAAACCAGCGCGAAGTCAGACGATCGCGCGAGGCCTGCAGCGTGTCATCGGGAAGTTGCGGAATAGCGGGCGGCGCGACCGGCATCTCTGTGCGCTCCGACGAGAGCCACGCGGGGCGCGCAGCCGTTTCCCGAGGCTCGGTGGGTGGAGCCCATGGGTTGCGGTTCTGCAGAGAATATTCTTCCCGAGCCTGCTGCGGGTAGGCAGGCTGAGCAGGCGCTTGCGGAGTAAATACAGGCTGCGGTGCGGGCGGATTGTACGCGGGTGGCGGCGCAGGAGCGTTATAGGATTGCTGAAATCCGTTCCCGGCCGGGAAGTTGTTCCCATTGACCGGACTTTGGGGCGCTGGTTGCTGGCCAAGGTAAGCAGGAGTTGGATTCGGCGCCTGAGCAGCGGGGATAGAGGGCGACGCGGGGACAGCATAGGCAGGCGCTGCCGGCGCCGCATAGGCGGGGACCTGCGGCGCATAAGGAGGCGGTTGCACGAAGGCCGGCGCGACATGCGGGTGTTGCGATGCCGGAACATCGTTGGCAGGGTATCCAGGTTGCCAGGCGTATTGCTGCGCATTGGGGCCGGCGGGCAGTTGACTTCCGTAAGCGGGCGGTTGAGGACTCACGTCGGCCATGAATCGCTCTGCTTTTTGCGCGTTCTCCCGGGTCATCATCTCAACCTGGCGAGCGGCTTCAGCCATGCGGTCGGCTTCCGCGGCGCGCAATGCTTCAACGCTGCGGGTCGCTTCGGCTTCGTCGTGGGTTCGGCGGCGTTCTGCTTCCATTGCTTCCTGCACGCGTTGGCGCGCCTTCTCCCGAGTCTGTGCCCGTGAAGCACTGAAGTCCCTATATTTCGCCCCGTGCAGATTCGCCCACGAATATAAAGTCGCTACATCCTCGGGGGTATCATTAGGATCTACAAGTGCTTTACGGTCTGCCATTTCCCCACCTTGGACCCCTCCGGATGGTCTTGCTTTGTCCGTCCATTCTGGTCCAGTTGTCATGCAGATAGTCCGGGCTCCCGCGTGCCGGAGAGGTACGCCTGCATGATCAAAACTATTCTCTAGCTGTTGTCAGAACAATAACACTTGAACCATTCCTTTCATAACACTTTTGGGGGATAACCGAGCCAGGAAGAGGCAGGGAGTACCCATAGTTAAACTGGCCTTTTTCCATTCAACTTGGAACGCAAGAAGCGGAGCAATCTCGAAAGCCTTGCGCGTTTACCACTCCCGTAATAGCGCGCGCATCTTTTTCGCGCGTCGGGCGCCAAGATAGCTCTGGCCGTCACTGCAGCAAAAAACGCATTTCTACAGGTTTTGACAGGCGATTGGGGATTTGCGACCAGCTACCCGGCCCGCTTTGAACGGCTTGCGAACAACCCTTGAGTTGATCCCCAAGGCTCGCCGGTAAATTCACTCTGTTTTGCCTAAAAAACTTTGTCCCAGCGAAAGGTCAACGCTGCTCAAGCTCCTGGCAAGCAGTGATTCTGGTCACACGTGAAAACGCTGTCGTGGGTCGCCACTCCGGTATCAAGTTAGTAATTTCGGGACTCAGGATAGTTACGAACCTGACTCGCCCAGGAACACCGGCGCAATGTGCCGCACATAGAGATTCTCGGTCACGTTGCGTGCGATCACGTCTTCATTCGCCTCCAGAAGTCCCAGATACCGGCCGCCCATCCTGGCTGCAACCTTGAATGCCACGTGTAACAGCTGGCGAAGACTGGGGTTGTAGGCCGGGTTGCCGGGAACGTGCCGCAATGCCGCCGTAAACTGCTCCGACGACCAGCCCCGCACTTCCTCCGGAGACGGCAACCGGCCTGGATCGATATCAATAACGGTCGCATACGGCCCGCAAAGTTCCTCCCGATGCGCGAAAGCCTCGGCGTAGATCTCCTTGGCCAGCGCCAGACCGGCGCCGCCGGCCTCCGCCAGGCCGATAATCTCCTCGAGCCACGTGGTGCCCGCCGTCTTCAGGTGAACGCCGGCATTGAATCGCTGCGTCACCGAGTAAATCGCCGGGTAGATTGAGAACTTGTCGCTGCCGGAGTGCACGCTGAGCTTCAGATTGGCTGGCAGTCCAAAGTGATCCACGGCGTAAGCGATCGCCGCCACATCGAGTGCAAACTCCCGCTCGAACTGCTGCACATCGCCGACGTAATCCACGCCCTTGTTGAACCGCCCGCTGAACTTGGGCGCGATCGTCTGAATCGGAATCCCCGCGCCGGCGATCGCCGCCAGGATGATAAGCAACTCGATCGGACTCTGAGCGCGATCGGTCTCGTCCATCGAAATCTCGGGAATGAAATTCCCCCCGCCCTTGGCGGCTTCGATCTTGCGGTAAATGGCGCTGGCCGTTTTCACCGCGAAGAGAAACTTGCGGGCCGTGTTTTCCAATTCCTCGCTCGTGATGGTCAAAGGCGCCTCGATTCCCCGCAGGTGCAATGCGCCGAGCAGGTGTCCATTGGCCTTTACAAATCCCCTGATCTCGTCCTCGGGAGCCACTTTGCCGATGAAATCCGCCACATCGATGGTGTAGAAGTCGCACGCGTCCAGAAAACGTCCCACCGTCTCTTCGCCAATATGATCGGCATCCACAAAGTACGGCAGCTTCCATCCCAGCGCTTCCACCGCCGCGGCCGCGGCATCCCGCACCGACGCCGGCTCCGACCCGATGAGATTGTGCTCGCGGTTCGATTTGTTCCAGACCGGAATAACCTCTTTGCCCTTGTCCAGAGCCTGAATGCATGCCTTCAACTGCGCCTTTGCCTGATGCCCAAACCTGTCGCCCGTGCCCACCGAGTATTTTCCCAGCTTCAAACCGTCACTCACCGCAAACCTCTCCTGGATCAAGCCTACGCTCCTGAACCCCACGCTCCCAGACCAGCCCGAACTATCGCGGCGCCGGGGTTCAATCGGGCCGCGGTCCTTGAGGTAAACTAGACAAGCGGATCGCAGAAGGGTGAATGCCTACTTCCCTTCTCCCGCCGGTGCTTTCTCGCCATTGGTCTAAAGCATGCGCTGAACGAGCTCGTAGCTCAGTAGGTAGAGCAACGCCCTTTTAAGGCGTGGGTCCTGGGTTCGAATCCCACCGAGCTCACCACTCTCTAAGACACGTCCCTCAGGCAACCTTACCCAGCGGCGCGACCTTTTTGCGCTTTTTCTGGGAAGCTTGCCAGAGATCGTAGTTCATCTGCATTTTGAACCAGAATTCAGGCGACGTCCCGAGCGCATCCGACAGCTTGAGCGACATCTCCGCCGAAACACCGGCCTGCCCATTCAGAAGGCGCGACAGGTTTACGCGCGATACACGAAGGTGTCTTGCAACCTCGGTTACGGATCGTCCCTCCAGATAATCTTTCAGGACGCGTCCAGGGTGCGCTGGATTGTGTATGGCCATCTTCTTCGTTGCCTCAGTGGTAGTCCTGATAATCAACCAGAATCACATCGGTTTCCTCGAAGCGAAACGTGAGTCGCCAGTTCACCTTATCCCGCAGCGCTGTGCCCCTCGCATTGCATCACTCCCAGGAACGAGCTCCAGGGCCCCACTGCCTGCCGGTATTGGTACGCCAGCACCCGCGCCAGCTGGTGCAGATGATTGGCATCATGCGCAGCCCACGTTGACAGCAGTTGCGACAGCGTCACCTTCCCGAAGGCGGGATGCAATCCGGTCCGGCCCATATCCTCCGGCGTCAGATCCAACGCAGCCAGCGACTCCAGGCTCTCCGACCGCAGCCGCGCAAAGTCATCCAGCACCGCTCCCAATTCCCTGCCCTCGACGATCTCCGCAAAACCTCTCCGGTCGAAAGGCGGAAACGGCCGCGACTCGCCGTGCTCCAGCAGGCATTTCACCCTGGGCATCCAGTCGCTGATCTCGGCATGGGCAAGGTGTCCCACAATCTCCTTTGCATTCCAGGTGTCCTCGCCCTCATTGCGCTCAGTCCATTCCCGCGGCAATCCGCGCAGCAGCGCATCCAGCGCGCCCGGCGTGCGCCGCAGCAGCGCGACCGTCATCTCCACGTTTTGCTCCATAGATCTCTCTCAAGCCGTAGGTTTCTCTGGCGCCGGCATCGTCGCCAGGTACCGTTGAGCGAACTGGTCGCCATAGTCCTCCAGCAGCGCGCGCACCCGTTCCGGCTGCGGCGAACGCACAATCAGCCCCGCGTGATGATGCTTTTTCATCCGGTACACGATCTCCGGCGCGTTGAAGCTGGTGGTATCGGGCTCCGCGGTCTGCGCCAGGCACAACACGCTGCCCGCATACTCCTCGTGATGGGCCGGCAACGCATAGGTTTGGCTGCGCAGGTCCTCTACTTCCAGCCTCGCCCACTCGCGCCACAAGTTGATGCCGGTCGACGCCTGCACCAGCTCGACAATGAATGCCCCGCCGACCCGGGCAGCGATCTCCAGAAAGTAGAACCGACCGTCGGCATGCGCGCGGATGTACTCGGCGTGGGTGACTCCATACGCCATGCCCAGGCCAGGCGCCAGCCGCGCATTCAGCTCCGTCAGCGCCTGCCACTCGCGGCCTTTGCGATCCACCGTCCTCGTAGTGAACACGCCGCCCTCGTGCATCACCTGCATCGGCGGCCGCCCGTACTGATGCACCACCGAAAACACCACCTTGCCCTGGCTCACGATCGAATCCACGTGGAAGATATCGCCGGGCACAAAGCGCTCCATCAGGAAATGGCTTTGCCGGTCGCCCAGTTCCTCCAGGTTGCGCCAAAGCTGCTCGGGCTCCTGGATCTTGCGAATCCCCAGCGCCGAGGCTTCTGCGCGTGGCTTCAGCAGCCACGGGCCCGGAACGGTGTTCATGTAGTCGCGCAGTTCGTCGTAGTTCAGCACCCGGCAGAACTCCGGAACCAGAAACCCGAGGTTCCGCGCGCCTGTGCGCATCGCCAGCTTGTCGCGATAAAACGCCGTGGTGCTGAGATTCATTCCCGGCAGCCGCCAGTGCTCGCGGATGGCCGCGGCTGTCTCCTGGTCGAACTCGTCCAGCGCCACCACGCGATCGAAACGCCGTTCCCGCGCCATCCAGCAAACGGTGTTCAGAACCTGCTCGCGCGTCAGGTTCTCCGGCATCAGCGTCACATCTTCCAGGCACTCCCGCGGCCACGGGCTGTCCCGCAACTTCTCCACCGTCAGAAGCGTGGGCCTTGCACCCATGTCCGCGCACTGCCGGATAAAATCCTGGCCCTTCTCATACGTCGATATGCAAAGAATCCGTTCGATCGCCTCGGCCATGCGCCCCTCGCTGATGGTGAACTGGGACCACATCGGCAAAACCCGGGCCGACTCCGCAGCGCCAACCCCGTTTCGCCTCAAGTGACGATAGTTCTACCATAGACCGCCTGCCGGGGACTCAGCCCCTGTCCAGCGGGTAAGCTGCCGCCTTTGCAGAGAGCGATAGACTGGAGCCAACGAAGTCAGGAAGATCGAAGAATGGGTTTTCGATATCGAAGCATCGTCGCGGGCATCACGCTGGGAAGTCTTTCCGCCTTCCTCAGCTATCATCTCGCCACGCTGTTCCACTTCCACGCCAATCTCTTCATTCGCGCAATCAATGCCGTCGGCATTTCGCTGGTAGTTCCCGGACTTATGGCCGCCATCATCACGGGAAATGCCCGTGCCTCTTCTATTTGGCTCGTGGCCGCGGTGAATTTCATTTTCTGGTTCGGGTTCGCGTGGCTCGTAGGCCTCTTCATCATCAGGCTGATGGAGTTGCGGCGCGCCATCGCCGCGGTGAGGATCTCTCGCGGTAAAGCTTCGTCGCTGAGGTCCGAGTGAGATAGCTATGCTCTCGCCCGAACGCATCATTGAGCTCCATGACCGCCTCGTCGCAGAATGGCATCGCGACGTGCTCGCCTCGCCTGAAAGCGACCCGGTCCTTGCCCTCGTCGCCCTGCAGCATCAGGCGAACTTCGAATTGTGGCACATCGAAGACGAAGCCCGCCGGCCCGGCGCCTCAGACGCCGAACTGGCCGAGGTGAAGCGCCGCATCGACAGCACCAACCAACGCCGAAACGATGCCGTCGAAGAGCTGGACCGATACCTGCTGTCCCAACTGGCCTCCCGTGGCCTGCCCAATCCCGAGGCGCCTCTTCACTCGGAAACCCCGGGCCTGATGATCGATCGCCTCTCCATCCTTGCGCTGAAGATCTATCACACCAGGGAGGAAGCCTGCCGAAACGATGCGCCGGCAGGCCACGTCGAGCGAAATTGCGAACGGCTGGCCATCCTTGAAGAGCAACGGGCCGACTTGACCGCCTGCTTCGACAACATCTGGGCCGAAGTCCTGGCCGGCAAACGCCGATTCAAGCTTTACCGGCAGCTGAAAATGTACAACGATCCCACTCTGAATCCTGCCATCTACGGCAAGACCCTCAAGTAAGCCGCGCATTGTATGGGCCATTGACGGATGGAGGGGTTCTGCGTATAAAGATGGCCTGAGCGACGAATATCTGATATCAAGCCTTCTGCAGGACGGAGGGACTGTTTTTTGAACAGAATCGACGCCGAGTATAGGACATGATGCAAGAGGGCAGAATCGCGGCGGCAGGCCGCAAAAAGAATGCTTCGGCGCCCGGCAAGACGAGCGCGCAACCCGGCACCGGCCCGGCCTTTCAACACTATCAATCGGCCGTTCAGCTGTTGCAGCAGGCCAAATACGACAAGGCCCTCGCTGCCTTCGAGAAGTTGCTTCTGACCGCCCCGCCCGAGCTGCGGGAGCGCTGCCGCATGTATATCAGCACATGCCAGCGGCAGCTGGAGCGGCCCGCGCTTGCCTTCAGAACGCCGGAGGAGCGCTACGACTACGCCGTGTCGCAGCTCAACGTGGGGCTGTATGAAGAGGCGCGCGAGCAGTTCAACAGCGTGGTGGGCGACCATCCCGGCGCCGACTATGCGTATTACGGCCTGGCGGTGCTTGAGTGCATCACCAACCATCCGCAGGAGTGCCTGACCCACCTGTCTCGCGCCATCGATCTGAACCCTCGGAACCGCCTGCAGGCACGCTCCGACAATGATTTCCAGAGCATGCTCGATGATCCGCGGTTCACCGAACTCCTGTATCCTGAGATTCCGTGAGCTCGTTGGAATTCTTGAACGTGCGTGGTTCGGAGGAGCTTTTGCAGCAGAGTTCGCCCGCCGACCTGGAACCGCCCGCCGGCGTCCGTTCCCTGCGCGTCGCTGCCATCGGCGGCGGCACAGGCCTGTCCACTCTTCTGCGCGGCCTCTGCCGGCACGTACCGCCCCCATCCACGCGCGCCACGCTCCGCGGCCAGATCTCAGACCTATCGGCCATCGTCACCGTTACTGACGACGGCGGCTCCTCGGGCCGCCTGCGCAAAGATTTCAACATGCTTCCTCCCGGCGACCTGCGCAACTGCATGGTTGCTCTCAGCGAGGAAGGCGACCTGCTGGCCAAGCTCTTCGCGCACCGTTTCCGCGCCGGCACCAGCCTCGAAGGTCACAACTTCGGCAACCTGTTTGTCGCCGCGCTTACTGAAATCACCGGCGACTTCGGCCATGCCATCCAGCTCTCTTCCAAGATCCTTGCCACGCGCGGCAGCATCTATCCCGTCACCACCGCCAATGCCAGCCTCATTGCACGCATGGACGACGGCTCGCTGGTTCGCGGCGAAACCAAAATCACCGCCAGCCATCGCAGGATCGCGGAGTTGATGATCGACCCGCCGCATTCGGCAGCGACGCCCGAGGCTCTCGAAGCCATTCAACAGGCCGACCTGATCACCGTGGGGCCCGGTTCGCTCTACACCTCGCTGATCACCAACCTGTTGGTGCAAGGCGTCCCCGCTGCGCTCGCCTCCGCGCGCGGCCTTCGCGTCTTCATCTGCAACCTCATGACGCAAGCCAATGAAAGCCTCGGCCTCAGCGCCTCAGCCCATATCGAACGTATCTACGAGCACACGCGCGCGCCTATCTTCGATTTCGCATTGGTGAACACCAGCGCATTCAGCAGTGAGACGCTGGCGCGCTATGCGGCGGAAGGCGCCTCCCCGATCGAGGCTGATATTGAGCGCATCAAATCGCTCGGCGTTCGCTGCATTACGGGTAACTTCGCCATCGAGGGCAACGTCGTTCGCCATAATGCCGAGCGCGTTACCGATGCGTTGCTCGAGCTTGGACAGGCGCATCCTACCGAGCAGTAAATCTGCCAAAGAACAATTCAATTTGCTTGAGCCTGCTCAAAGCTGCGCTCCTCGTAACCCAATCTTCAACTCGCAGCGCTGAGCTGACTAGGAACACTCCTAGTTACACTCCTGGCGATCGACGTTGTACGTTGATTTGTAGCTGACTGAGACTACGAAACGAAAGAATGCGCCCTATTAAGTCACGCGTTCGTTCAGCCGCGTTCTGTTTAAATTGCACTTCGCTTGATCAACAATCCTCTCTACCTCACTCTAGTTTTGTGAGAAGGAAACATGCATGATCATGCGCAGATTCTCGTAGTGAGCCGCGATCAATTACTGCTGCAAACACGCAGGCTCATACTCGGAACGTACTTCCAGGTTGAGGCAGCGGGCCGCATCTCGGAGGCAGGATCAATCCTGTCCAAGCACGACTTCGACATTGTCGTGCTATGCGACACACTCAGCGAATCCGATTGCCGCCAGATAGTGGAGATGGTGCGCAATCAGAAGCCGGAACCAACAGTCCTCTCCCTGCTCGGACCGGGAAACAGGCATAACGGTTCTTCGCTCGCAAACAAGGTCGTCGATGGCGCGCCGCTCCAGTTGCTCAAGGAATGCGCTGAGGTCCTGGGTTACAACCTGCGCTCCGGCAAGCAGCGCATGTTCGCCAACTAACCTGCAGCCAGTTATCTACTCAGCGGGATTGCAGAACGGTAAGCCTTAGCCGCTCTGCTTGTTCCCAAAATCGGCTCACCCTTCCACCGTTCGCTTCAGCTGTCCGCATGCCGCGTATATGTCGCGGCCCCGCGGACGGCGCAGGTACACCGCCACGCCCTCGGCTCCAAGCGCCTGCCGGAATTCTTCAATCGCCTCGGCCTCCGGCATCTTGTACGGAATTCCAGGCCCGGGATTCCACGCAATCAAATTCACCTTCGCCGGCAGCCCCGAGCGCCGTACCAGCTTCGCCACCATGCGCGCATGCTCGGGCCGATCCGTCACTCCTGCCAGCAGCACATACTCAAACGTCACCCGTTCCCGCGGCCGCAGCCTGATTCCCCTCACCGCATCCACAACTGCCTCAATCGGCCACTTGCGATTGATCGGCATCACCTCGCTGCGCACCGCGTTGTCCGGCGCGTTCAGGCTGATGGCAAGCTTGGGCCGCATCTCCGCCGGCTCGGCCGCAAAGCGCACAATGCCAGGCACGATCCCCGACGTCGACACCGTCATCCGCTGCGGGCTCAGTCCCACTTCCTCCACCAGCAGCCGCACCGCCGCCATGAAGTTGTCGTAATTCAGGAACGGCTCGCCCATCCCCATGAAGACAAGGTTCACGCGGTCGCGCCCGATCTCCACGCCCTGCCGATCAAGCACCGCCACCACCTGCCCCGCAATCTCGCCCGCCGTCAGGTTCCGCTGCAGCCCCAGCTTCGCCGTCAGGCAGAACTGGCAGTTCACCGCGCACCCCACCTGGCTCGAAACACAAATCGTCGCCCGCGCCCGGCCCCGCTCCTCTATCCCGGACCCTGCCCTAAGCGAAGCCGAAGGGTCCCTCTCTCCCGGTTTTTCTGTTCCCTGTTCCCTGTTCCCTGTTCCCTGCTCCTCCGTCCCGTCCCCCGCCTCGCCGTCATCCCCTTCCGGCATCCAGACCGTCTCCACGGTCTCAGGCCCGCCAACCCCCTCCACCAGGTACCGTTCCGTCCCGTCCACCGACCGGAACACCTGGGCGATCCGGGGCCGGCAGACATCCCAGCCTTTGGCAAGCAAGCTGTCTCTCAGCCCCTTGGAAAAAGTCGAAACCTCCCCAAGCGACTGAATCCGCTGGCGATAGATCGCCTCGGCCAACTGCGCGCCCCGCCAGGCCGGTTCCCCCGCCTCTCCCAAAACAGCCGCAAGCTCCGCCCGGCTCAACCCGAACAGCGGTTGCGGAGAGGGCAAATCGGTTATCCTAGAGGGGACGATTTGGGTGTACTTCGAGGCCACGCTATGGCCCAGCATAGAGCATTTCGCAATCCCATTGCAGAACCCATTTCCGGCCCCCCATGCAGCCCACCCGGGTCCTTCGTCATCCAAACAGAGTTCGCCGTTCCGGGCGACCCCTCTACCGTTCGTTCCCCCGAGCCGCCTGGCCCTACAACTGTTTTCTATTAGGTGAAAATGTCAATCGAACGCAATCTTCGCCGCACGGTGCTGCCGAATGGTCTCATCGTGCTCACTGAACGCATGGATCACCTGCGCTCGGTGGCCATGGGCGTATGGATTAAATCGGGCTCGCGCGGTGAGGCCGCCGAGACCAACGGTATCTCGCATTTTGTCGAACACATGGTCTTCAAGGGCACGCGCAACCGCTCCGCCCAGCTCATCGCCCGCGAAATGGACTCCATCGGCGGCAACCTCGACGCCTTCACCGGCAAGGAGACCATCTGCTTCAACGTAAAATCGCTCGCCGACCACGTGCCCATCGCCCTCGACGTGCTGGCCGACCTGGTGCTCAACCCGGTCTTCGCCTCCACCGACATTGAGCGCGAGCGCGGCGTCATACTCGAGGAAATCAAGATCGACGAGGACAACCCCGACGTCCTGGTGCACGAGCTCTTCACCCAGAACTTCTGGAAGGATCATCCCCTGGGCAAGCCGATCCTCGGCACCACCCAGACCGTAGCGCGCCTCGACCAGCCCAAGCTCCTCGACTACCACTCCGGCCGCTTCCACGCCGGCAACATGGTGCTCTCGGCCGCCGGCAATCTCGAGCACGACCAGTTCGTGGAGGCTGTCACCGCCAAGTTCGCTCCGCTCGCTGGCGGCAACCCGCTCACCGAACTCCCCGCCCCGCTGTCGAGCGCGCGCATCCTCCTCAAGAACAAAAAGGCGCTGGAGCAGGTGCAGATCTGCCTCGGCGTGCCCGCGCCGCCCATCACCGACGAGAACCGCTACGCCACCCTGATCCTCAACACAGTGCTCGGCGGCGGCATGAGCTCGCGGCTCTTCCAAACCATTCGCGAAGAGCGCGGCATGGCCTACTCGGTCTTCTCTGACCTCAGCCCCTACCGCGACACCGGCACGCTCTGCGTCTACGCCGGCACCTCCGCGGGCAAGGCGCTGGAGTGCATCGACCTCATCATGACCGAGTTCCGGAAGCTGAAGCAGGAGCCGCTGCCCGACGAGGAGCTTACCCGCGCCAAAGACCAGCTCAAGGGAAACATCCTGATGGGTCTCGAAAGCTCCAACTCGCGCATGGCGAATCTGGCCCGCCAGGAGATTTACTTCCGCCAGTTCTTCTCATCCGACGAGATCATCGCCCGCATCGAAGCAGTGCAGGCTCAGCAGGTGCAGGAGATGGCCCAGCGTCTCTTCGACCCGGAGCGAATCGCGGTCACGCTTCTAGGCCGCCTGGACGGCATCAAGCTAAACCGCCAGCGCCTGGCCTGCTAGAAAAGCGGCCTCAATAGAATGAAGCGGGCAGCTGTGCCCCGTTCATCGCGCTTTTTGCGATGAGCGGGCGCGGGTCACCCCAGATCGCAGTATGAAACACCCCGGATCGCAGAATGAAGCGGTCTGGCTGTGCCCCGTTCATCGCGCTTTTTGTGATGAGCGGGCGCGGGTCACCCAGATCGCAGAATGAATCGTTGTGGCTGTGCGGTCTGGCTGTGCCCCGTTCATCGCGCCTTTTGCGATGAGCGGGCGGCTCACTCATCCATGAATTCATTCCACGCCCGCCTTTAGCTCTGGATATCCTCATCCTTCCCGGCGGAAGAACAGGGAAGATACGATGGCTCGTCCTTCTTTAAGCGCACTCCCTCCGGCAACTGGCTCCCGCGTCGGAATGCCGTCCATTGCGATTCGATCTCGACCGCTCCTTTCACTCCGGTCGCGTAGTGCCGGAAGCTTGACCACGGCCAGTCTTCGGGCTTCTCGACCAGTCCGCGCTTGACCGGATTGCGGTGAATATAGCGGATCACTTCGGAGCGCGCCTTCTCGCCGTAGACATTGCTGTCATAGTAGCGTTCCTGCCAGAACGTATCGAGCGATCCTCTCAGCTTGCGTGAAGCAATCTGCTTGACGGCTTTGAGAAAC
The DNA here is from genome assembly GCA_963846375.1 of uncultured Acidobacteriota bacterium. GTDB lineage: Bacteria > Acidobacteriota > Terriglobia > Terriglobales > Acidobacteriaceae > Telmatobacter. Next base: position 158,884 of record CAWJVV010000008.1, on the reverse strand, counting down.
TGCGCCAGCAGAATCCGCGGCGGCTCATTGACGAGCAGGTGAACGTGCTCGGGCATCAGAACGTAGGCGTAAACCCGCGCAAGATGCCGCGCGCGGGCCTGCTCCAGTACGGCCTCCAGCGTCTCCTTGGCGCCCGGCGCGTCAAGTAACGCAAGACGACGAAAACAACTGAAGGTGATAAAGTGCAGCGATTCCGAGTTCTGAAATCGCTTTAACCCTCTGGGCATCAACTCATCCTATAACCGCCCGCTCATCCATGAATTCATTCCACGCCGCCTTTGGGCAGGTGGCTCGGTCAAAAGGCCTCATAACCCGGATCGAAGAATGAAGTGGTGTGGCTGTGTCCCGTTCATCGCAGTTTCATCGCGATGAGTGGGCGGTCCAGGTGACCCGGCCGAGGCGAAGCGCCAAGATTCTGATGCGCACATTTGGCCGGTTCTGAGGCGTATAGTCGGACTAGGTCACTTGCCGGTAAAACGACGGTGCACTGATTCCCCAAGTGCCGACAACTCAAGTGCCACCCCATTCCGGTCACGAGGGCTCCAATTACGGGCAGCCGACGCCCGTTCCCTTGATCCAACTTCTGCAGCAAGCGCCAACGCCCATCCTTATCACGGCGCAGGCAGAACACCGCATCACATTTGCAAATCCACCGATGGTACGAACCTTCAGGCGCGCATCCTCGGAGAGCCTTCTTGGCAAGCCAATCCGCGAAGCGCTAGCGGAGATTGAGGGTCAGGGCTTCTTCGAGTTGCTTGACCAAGCTTTCGATACGGGTACCGTCTATAGCGGCACAGAATTCTCCTTGAATCTCCATGCTGAAGAGATTCATTCCGATAACCTGGCATATTTGAACCTTGTCTTACAACCTTTGCGTGGAATCACCGGACACGTGGAAGGCATGATGATTCAGGCAACCGAGGTTACAGATATGGTGATCGCGAGGCGCGAGAAGGCCTATCTGGAACATCGGGTGCATCAGCAGTGGACTGAGCTGGAGGCGATTTATAGAGCCGCTCCGATCGGGTTAGCACTTTACGATCCCGAGCACTTCCGCCTGTTACGTTTGAACGACCAACTGGCTGAGATACTGGGCGTTCCGGCCGGAGAGGTGCTCGGAAAGTCGATCGTCGATATAGCGCACCACATTCCAGATCTTCCCCAGCTCTTCAAGAAAATCGCCGAAGAAGGGCACGCTGAGAGTCGCGTCATTGGCCAAGAACTGCCAGCGCAGCCCGGAGTACATCGGCACTGGATTCTGAACCACGCCCCACTCTTCTCGCCGGACGGAAAGCTCCGCGCCATCTCCACCGTTTCACTGGATATTACTGCCCAGAAGCAAGCCGAGGCGGCGCTCGCAGAGACGGAGAGATTAATCGCGGCGGAACGAAATCGTCTGGAGATAGAACGCCAACGCTTTGTGGCCCTGGCCGACAACAGCAAAGACTTCATCTCCATGTGTGACATGGAGGGGAAGCCTTTCTTTGCCAACAAAGCCGCGCTCAAGACGGTGGGAATTGAGAGCCTGGATGATTTCAATCGCGTCCCGATACGGGAATTCTTCTTTCCCGAGGACCAGGACCGTGTTATCGAAGAGTTTTTGCCTGCCGCGTGGTCTGAAGGATTCGGGGAAACGGAGATTCGCTTTCGCCACTTCAAGACAAATGAACCCATTTGGATGTGCTACCAGGTATTTGTCATGCGGGATAGGATGGGTGATGCGTTGGGGATGGCGACCGTAAGCCACGATCTCACCGACGAGAAGCGAGGCGAGGCCGTCCTTGTTCGCAGTGAAAAGCTTGCCGCTGTAGGTCGCCTGGCAACCTCAATAGCACACGAAATCAATAACCCATTAGCGGCGATTACCAATCTCCTTTACCTCGCGCGCGGGCATGATAACGCGGTTGAAGTGCAAGACCTGTTGACGCAGGCTGAACGGGAACTTAGGCGCGTCTCGAAGATCACAACACAGACTCTGCGGTTTCATAAACAAGCCTCCAAGCCTCAATTGGTCAGCACTGAAAGCCTGTTTGAATCGGTCATTGGCGTTTATGAAGGGCGACTTAGAAACTCAAACATCCAGGTCGAGCCACGCGGGTACACGCAACAGCCAGTCGAATGCTTTGAAGGGGATATACGCCAGGTCCTTTCCAACGTGCTCGGCAACGCTATCGATGCCATGCCCCATGGCGGCCGTCTGGTGATACGAAGCCGCACAGGCACTAATTGGAGTTCTGGCCGCGTTGGTCTTATCCTCACCATCGCCGACAACGGATGCGGCATCAGCCCGGAGGCGCGGGCAAGGCTATTTGAAGCATTTTTTACAACCAAGGGAATTGGCGGCACCGGACTCGGGCTGTGGATCAGCGCCGAGATCATGGAACGCCACCGGGGGCGTATCCGGTTGCGAAGTAGCCAGAATCCAGCTCGTTGCGGCACGATTGTCACCCTTTTCTTGCCGGCTACGGCATCGCAAGATCAAGTTGTCAGTTAGGCAGGCGCCCCGGTCAAGAGTCTCATAACCCGGATCGAAGAATGAAGCGGTGTGGCTGTGCCCCGTTCATCGCGCTTTTTGCGATGAGCGGGCGGGGCAGGTGGCCCATTCAGGTTCCAAAGCCCGCACTTAGGGCTGTGCCCCGTTCATCGCAGTTTCATCGCGATGAGCGGGCGTTCGCCCCGAACCGGCAGGTGGCCCCGATCCCTCAGCCCTTTCCAAACCACAACGAGGGTGCCCACGGTCCCTTGCTTTTGGGGACCGTGGAGAGGAGACTCCCAATCCACCCGCCAGTTCATGCCCCGTAAGTCGGCTTCTATTTGGCAAACTAGAAAACACGAAGGACGCGTTAGCCGCGTCGCCTTCCTTAACTACACCAAGAGCTGAAAGCTAACAACTCCCTCACCGGGTGTCCCTGGTGCCGTCCTGAGCAAGTCGAAGGATGAGACCGGGATTGCCACGACCATCCCCTCACTCCGTTATTCCATCTCACCCCTGGTCCCTGGTCCCTGGTCCCTGGTCCTCATCCCTGGTCCCTTGCAACATCACACATCCACCCGTGACCGCGGACACAAGCATCTGCACCGCAACCAGCGCATACTCCAGACAGGTTCCAAGGAACCGGTAGGTGTTGTGTCCCTACACCGATCTTTGCTATTGCAAATTGCAATAAAAGGCGGGTGATCTAAATCACACTCGCGTACAAACATGTGCGCATCCCCCTGAATCCAGAGAGGATGTTCAATTTTATTTTTGCGCACACATCTGAACTTAAACCTTCGCCTCAAGGCCGGCGATCACGTCGAAGAAGCGCTGGTCGAGGCGGCGGTTGGTGGCGATGGCGTCCTTGATGGGAATGTCGGTGATGTCGGTGCCGCGCAGTACGGCGATGCGGCCCCACTTGCCTTCATGCACCATGTCGATGGCGTGCAGTCCGTAGCGCTGGCCGAGCAGGCGATCGTAGGCGGTGGGCACGCCGCCGCGCTGGGTGTGGCCCAGATTCACGCTGCGGGTCTCAAAGCCAGTCTTTTGCTCGATGAGCTTGGCCAGCGCCTCGCCGATGCCGGAGAGACGGGCGTGGCCAAAGGAGTCAACTTCGCCGGAACCGGTGACCTGGCCGCCTTCCGGCAGGTGGCAGCCCTCGGCGACCACAACGACTCCGTAGTGCTTGCCATGGTCGTAGTTGTACTTGAGAAGGGCGCAGACATGGTCGAGGTCAATGGGCTTCTCGGGGACCAGGGTGACGTGCGCGCCGCCGGCAACACCGGAAGCCATGGCGATCCAGCCGGCGTCACGGCCCATGACTTCGACGACGATGACGCGGTTGTGCGAGTCGGCGGTGGTGTGGATGCGGTCAACGGCCTCGGTGGCGATCATTACAGCTGTGTCGAAGCCAAAGGTGGCGTCGGTGCCGTTGATGTCGTTGTCGATGGTCTTGGGCACGCCAATGGCATTGATGCCATGCTCGGCGAGGAAGAGGGTCACGGAATTCGTGTCGTCTCCTCCCAGCGAGATGAGGGCGTCGATACTGTTGGCCTTGAGGACTTCCTGCACCTTCTCGAGGCCGCCGGGGATCTTTTTGACGTTGGTGCGCGAGGTGTGCAGGATGGTGCCGCCCTTGAGCTGAATGCCATCGGTGTTTTCCAGCGTGAGCGGGATGAAGTTGTTGTCGAGCACGCCGCGCCAGCCGTTGAGAAAGCCGATGAACTCGTCGCCGTAGTGGTTGATTCCCTTCTTCACCGCGGCATAGATGACCGCATTCAATCCGGGGCAGTCGCCGCCGCCGGTCAATAGAGCAATTCGCATCAGAACCTCTCCTAAAAGGTGGTCGCGCCCGCATGGGTGCGTCGGGAGATCTCCCGGAAAATGCGGCGCCGGTGTCACAGGCCGGTAGCCGGTCTCGACGCCTTAGACAGTGTACTCCGCGTTCGTCAAGTGGAATCGTGATGGCGAGCACGGTGAAGCAGCGGAGTCAGCGGTGTTAGCCGCGCCGGCGCGTGCGATGGGGGTAGCTCCCAACCATTGACCTCATGCGCGTAACGGCGCAGGATAGTAGAAAGAACCTCTTCCCATGCCACGTATTGCAACCAACCCGAAAGAGAAGGCGCACGAGCTGATCGACCGTCTTTCTCCAGGACAGGTTGCGGCGGTCGTCGGACTGCTCAATGCCATGCTTGATCCCGTTTCAATCGCTCTGGCGAACGCTCCGATAGACGACGAGCCTGTCTCTATGGAAGAGGCCCGCGACATCGCCGAAGCCCGCGCAGCACTTGATTGAATCTTGATCACGTGCGCCCGAAGTAGCGCTCGAACAGTTCCTCGGCCCGGCGCTCGCCCTCTTCGCTCAACGCCACAGACTTCGCCTTGCTCTTCGGATCTGAGATGTACCCCTTGGCGTGCAGACGATCCAGTGCGTCCCAGTCGTGGGACTTCCACGCACGATGATCCCCGGCCAAGGTTAGCCATAACAGCGCCAGGACCATCTCGTCCACCTTGTCGCGATCGTATTCCATGTGTCCGCCGCTTATGTTTCGAGAGTAACGCTTATGTTTCGAGAGTAGAGGATCGGTTTTCGTCGCCGACCTCGTACTCGGACTGGACCAGGCCACCGCTGTAAGTGCGGGTGGCGACGTGGTTGAGTTTGATGTCGCTGGGGAGCGGCCCGAAGGGCGGAATGCCTTCGCCGATGAGGATGGGGACTCGCGTGACGATCAGGCGATGGATGAGGCCGGCGGCGAGGAAGCGCTGGATGGTGATGCCGCCGTCTATGTAGGCGTGCTGGAATCCGCGGGCTTCGAGTTGCGCGACGATGGCGGCTGGCTCGCCGGACATCTGTTCGACGACCGCGTCCTGGAGAGACGAGAAGTCGAGCGGCTGGCTGCTGAGGACAACGACCGGCTTCTTGCCGTAGGCCCAGCCGCCGAAGCCGAGCACGACCTCGTAGGTCTTGCGGCCGATGACCAGGACATCGATGCTAGCGAAGAACTCTTCGAAGCCGTGCGGTTCCTGGCCGCCGGCGTCGAGGAAGTCGAGCGCGCCGTTGGGGCGGGCGAGGAAGCCATCGACGCTTACGCCGCAGAAGACGGAGAGCTTCATGACTCGCGACTCCTGATCTGAATTCACCCGCGCAATGTCCCTGCCTTCGTAGAGATGATCGTGAATCGTGCGGGCTTGGAAGCCCGCACTACAGCCGGTCAGGAGACCGGCGCTACGCATTGCTTACGGCAGTTCCCTCACCCAGATGTTGCGGAAGCTGATGGGCTCGCTCTTGTCGCCATGGGCCTGGAGCTTGATGGGGGCCTTATCGTACTTCTTGTAGAAGGGCTTGCCGATGTAGAGGGTCTGGCCCTTCAGCTCGAAGTGATTCTCGACGATGATGCCGTTGAAAAAGACTGTCGCGTAGGCGGGTGTCTTTACGCTGCCGTCGTCGTTGAACGTGGGCGCGGTCCACACGATGTCGTAGACGTTCCACTCGCCGGGCTTGCGGCAGGCGTTGGCCAGCGGGATGGCCTGCTTGTAGATGCTGCCGGCCATGCCGTTCACGTAGGTGGCGTTGTTGTAGTTGTCGAGTACTTGCAGTTCGTAGCCGTCGTCACCCGGCCCTGTAGATGCGAGGAAGACGCCGCTGTTGCCGCGTGCCTGGCTGGTGCCGGTAATGCTTTCGGGGATCCGGTATTCGATGTGGAGCTGGTAATCCTTGAAGCTGCGCTTGGTTTCGATATTGCCGCCAGACTTCTTCACGGTGGCCACACCATCGTGCACGTCCCACGACGCTGGCGACTTGTCTTTCACGCTGACCCACTCATCGAGGTTCTTGCCGTCGAAGAGCACGATGGCGTCTGACGGTGGCGCGCCTTCGTTTCCGGGCGTCACGACGGGAGGCACGGGCGTCCAGACTTCGGTCTCCTCAGGCTTGGGTTTGGGTGTGCTCGAACTGGAGGCGGGTTCCTGGGCCTGAATGGCGATTGCGGCGGACGACAGAAATGCAAAGACAAGGAGGGGGTAAAACTTTGAGCGTGTCATCGACGGGAGTTTACAACAGGGACCTTACAACAGGGACCAGGGAACAGGGATCAGGGAACAGAGAAAGAACAGAGATCAGGCGTCAGAGTGACTGCCCGCGGCTAAAGCCACTCTATTTCTGCTACGAAGTGCCGGGGCCTGAAGTGTCTGCGTGAGAACTGCTCATCGTGTGAGTTGGAGAGGCCCGCGGCTGAAGCCGCGACCCATCTTGGGTCTTATCCAGGGGCCTGAAGGCAACATGCTCCCTCCGGATTCGAGTTACGCAGACACTGAAGGCCTCGGCTCCCTCCCTCGTTCCCTGTTCCCTACTCCCTTTTCCCTGCTTTCATCGCGCTGCGGGCTCCTGGGAGTCCGCCAGGGCGTAGGCCAATACCGTCATGATGGCGGCGTTCTCGTTCAGATGCTTTGGGTCGACCTTGTCGAACGTGTCGGCCGCGGTGTGGTGATAGTTGAAGTAGAAGCGGCTGTCCTGGATGGGGGCGAAGCTGGGCACGCCGCTGTCGGTGAGGCCGGAGATGTCTTCGCCCGTGGCGGGTGAGCTTTCGAGCACGGGCGCGCCAATGGCGTCGAGGACTTGCGAGACGGGCCGCAGCCAGTCGCCCAGCGCGGGCTTGCCGGCATAGTAGATGCCGGTGGGGTGGTCGCAGCCGAGGTCGCTTTCAATGGCGCCGATGTGATTGGGCATCTCGGATTTGTAGTCGGTCATGTAAGCCGCAGCGCCTTCCGAGCCTTCCTCCTCGCTCATCCACGCGACAAAGCGCACCGTGCGGCGCGGCTTGATGCCGAGGTGGTGGAGCAGGTGAATGGCCTGCATGGAAACGGCGACGCCCGCCCCGTCATCGATGGCGCCGGTACCCAGATCCCACGAGTCGAGATGCCCGGAGACGATGACGAGCTGCTCGGGATGTTCTGTGCCTGGCCAGTCGGCGATCACGTTGTAGCTCTGTGCTGCCGGCAGGGTCCTAGGCGTCAGCACCAAGTGGAATTTCACCGGTCCCTCGCTGCAGAGATTGGCGAGCATCATGGCGTCTTCAGATGTGACGGCGGCGGCGGGGATCTGCTGCGTGCCTTCGGGATAGACGGTTAGACCGGTATGGGGCAGGCGGAAGTCTGCGCCACCGACGGAACGCACCAGCACGGCGACAGCGCCGACCGCTGCGCCCGCGGACGGGCCGATGCCGCGATACACAACTCCATTGCCGTAGGCGCCGCCGCCATTTCCCACGGCGGCCAGTTCCTTGTCGAAGGGATGGTTGAACAGCAGGATCTTGCCTTTTACGGCTCCGGCCGGCAAGGCGCGCAGAGTTTGAAGGTCGTCAACGGAGACGACGTCGGCGGTGATGCCGTCGGGAGGTGTCGCCACGCTGCCGCCGAGGGCTGTGAGGACGACTTTCTGGGTGGTTCCGGGGGCCTGGCCGGGCCAGGAGACGAGCTCGCCGGTTTCGGCGCCGCGTACCCAGTGCGGGACCATGGCTTTCTCGAGCGTGACCTTGGCGCCGAGGGCGCGCATCTCGCCAGCCACCCATTCCACGGCCTGTTGCGCCTGGGGAGAGCCGGAGAGACGCGGGCCGATGTTGTCAGTCAAATGGCGCAGTTCTTTGAGGGCGTATTCGTCGTGCATGGCCGCGTCGCGCAGCTTTTGCATATTGGCGATCTGGCCGGGAGTCCATGCATTTGTGGCGCCGTTAATGCGGGCGTTGAGGCGGTCGAGAATGCTGGGCTGGCCAGACGGCGCATTCTGCGCTGCGAGAGGAAGGCTGAGGGGAAAAATTGCAGCAAGAAGGGCAAACTTCAGCTTCGAACGGGTTGCCATTGCCGGATGTTAGCATGCGAGCCGGCAGGGGCCGGTTACCATTGCGAACGCGGAACTTATAGGCCGCATCTACGTCTATACGCAAGGGCAACGCGCCCGGCAAAGTGCCGCTGGTCACCGGACTGCCCCGGGGACGGTAAAGGCTCGGTATACTGGGAGTTGGTAGTTTGAAAGCTCCGGCCTGAACGGCTGGTGACCTAACGAGGTTTTCGATTCATGAAATCGCTTTTCGAACGGTTCCGCACGCGCCGTCTGACATCGACCTTTGTACTTCTGGGCACCCTTTCGATCGCCGTCATCGGCGGATCGTTTGCGGCACACGGTGTGCGCGGGCAGGAGAAGCAGAATGACAGCGCAGACGCCACACCTCTGAAGGTAGTGAATTCGCCGGTAAGCCCCAATGAATTTGTGAAGATCGCCAAGGAAGTGGGGCCGGCGGTGGTAAACATCAACACGCAGACGCTGCCCAAGCAGTCGATGAACCGGAATAATCGTAATCCGCACATGCGGAATCCGCACCAGCAGAATCCCGACGGCGACAACGGCGGTGGCGGTGGTGGCGGTGGTGGCGATGACGATCAGCAGCCGGATGGCCAGGGAAACTTCCAGGACTTCTTTAACCGCTTCTTCGGCGGGCAGGGACCCGATCAGGGTGACGGCGAGGACAACGGGCAGGTGCGCGAATCGCTGGGCTCGGGCTTCATTGTCGACGCCAAGGGATACATCATTACCAACAATCACGTGGTCGAGAAGGCCGATAAAATCTACGTGAAGCTTTCCACCGACCCGGACACGCAGGATTTGGGCCGCCCGGCACGGGTGATTGGCGTTGACAAGGCCACCGACCTCGCCGTAATCAAGATCGACGCGCCGTCTTCGCTTCCTACCGTCAAGCTGGGCAACAGCGACAGCACGCAGGTAGGTGACTGGGTTGAGGCCATTGGAAGCCCATTTGCGCTGGCCCAGACCGTCACTGCCGGCATCATCTCGGCCAAGAACCGCACCATTGAGCCTGGTGCGAGCGGGCAATTCCAGCACTTCATCCAGACCGACGCGGCCATCAACCCCGGCAATTCCGGCGGACCGCTGCTGAACATGAACGGCGAAGTGATCGGCGTGAACACCGCGATTTATACGCAGTCAGCTGGGTACCAGGGCATCGGCTTCGCAATGCCGGCGAACACCGTGGCTGAGGTCTACAACGATCTGATCAGCCCGAGTCACAAGGTGGTCCGCGGGTCTATCGGCATTCAGTTCCGGCCGGGACTTTCCGGCGCTGTGAATCGCATATACGGATTCAAGAACGGCGTGCTGGTGCAGCAGGTTCAGCCCAACGGGCCGGCCGACAAGGCGGGCCTGAAACCGGGCGACATCATTACTACCATCGATGGCCGGCAGATCAAGGACGGCGATGACCTGGTGAACGAGATTGCCAGCCGCAGACCGGGCTCGTCAATTCGCCTGGGATTCCTCAGGGAGGGCAAGCCGAGCGACGCCACGGTCACGATCGGCGATCGCGACAAGGTCTTCTCCGACATCGCCCAGCAGCAGAACAATCCGGCGCCCGAAGAAGGCAGCAACCCGGGCGAGAGCAAGCTTGGCGTTGTGGTGCGCGACGTCCCGCCGGAGATGGCCGCCAAGATCCACAATCACGGCGTTGTGGTGCAGTCGGTGCGGGCAGGATCATTTGCTGACCTGACCAGCCTGGAACCGGGACTGGTAATTATTCGTGTAAACAAGCAACCAACGGGCAACCGCGACCAGTTCAACGCCGTCGTAAGCAAGTTGAAGACCGACGATGACGTTGTCTTCGAGGTGGTCGATCCCCGCCGTCCCAACGACGGGATCAACTACCTGGGCGGTACCCTCCAGTAACTTTAGTGACGGGGCGCACGGGCAGGTTAACCCGTGCGCTCTCATCATGTTAAGCAACCACAGCAAAGAGCAATCGATTTTAGCTGGTCAATTTGTGGAAATGCAGGTTAGAATCTTGGCACTCTTAGCTAAATTAGACTGCCTTTTCCTGGGGAGGACATGTTATCGTGCTGAGCTCTCGTGCAGGCATTGCCATCGCTTTGGCGGCCCTGATGGCCGCTGTGCCCGTGTTCGCCACAGTAACGCACAAGACTGGGACCCACTCTCGTTCCAGCCACAAGCTGTCCGGCAAAAGCAGGACAAAAGGCCATAAGCTGCATGGGCAGCAGGCCATTGACACCAACCGCGCCACGCAGATTCAGCAGGCGTTGATCCGCGAGCACTATTTGGGCGGTACGGCCAGCGGACAGTGGGACACGACCACCCAGGCGGCGATGCAGAAATACCAGGCGGACCACGGCTGGCAGACCAGGTTGCTGCCGGATTCGCGGGCTCTGAAATCGCTCGGCTTGGGACCCGACTACTCGGGCGCTCTGAACGCCAAGGATTCGTCCTTCGCCGCGCCGACGCCCGCATCGACGATCCCCACAGGCCAGGCCGCAGGATTCGCGGCCGCTTCGGGCGTCGCTACTCCCGTCGCGTCAGTAGGCGTGAACCACTGAGAACCTCGCGAACAAATTCAGGTTCGATCCGCAGCTTGAATGAAATAAGAAGGGCCGCCCGCGGGCGGCCCTTTGGTCTTGCAGTCTGTTCCGACTACATGCGCATGGGTGGCATGCCCTGCTGGAGGAAGAGATAGCGCGGCCGCAGGGTGTCGGGACCCGACGTGATGTTCGAGTTCAGGTGAATCAGCGGATAGCCCTCGTCGTTGTACTTGGGCCACGAAGGCACCCCCGGTCCGTTGGGATCGCCTGTCTTCGCAAAGTTCGACCAGTAGGTCATCATCTGATCGCTCAGGGTGCGGTCCTCCGGCCTTACCTCCCATCCTGGCCTCGTGTCGAGCGTGCCGAAGACGTATTCGATATCGTCGGAGTGGAAGGCGTATGTGCCGGGATGGAACTTGCTGGGCGTGGCGGCAAGCTCAAAGTGATAGCGATAGACCGGCGAATCGCCCGTCTTGCGGTGCTCCTCGAGCCAGGACCAGGTACCGAAGGCGATGAACGAGTCGCTGCCGAAGTCGATGGCCGAGCGAAGGGCCTGCGCGTCGGTGTCGCCGGGATAAAGCTTCAGAAAGTCGGCGGCGCGATCCTTGAACTGGGTGTCGGCTTGCTTCTTCCACTGGTCGACTGTCATGCCGCGCATGGCAAAGAAGCTGCCCTCATCGGCATTCCAGCCTGCGAGCAGCGGCACATGCGCCTGCTTGCCGGCCGCGTATGTGTCGGGCACCGCCTCGGTGAGCAGCTTGCCATCAACGTCGGGCGGGAAACCCGCACCGGGCTTCTTGGCCGCATCCAGAATCGCCTGCGTCGGCAATGCGCGTAGTTGCGCCAGCGATGTCACATTCAGACCGGCTACCCACTGCGCGTCCTTCACCTCGCGCTCAGCCAGCGTCTGGTAAGGCAGAGGACCGCGGCCCAGGGCGGCGCCGCTCTCACCGATCACCTTGTGGAAGAGCCCCTTCGCCATGGGTGAGGCCATAAGTGTGCTCACCGCGAAGGATCCAGCGCTCTCGCCGAAGATGGTCACGTTGCCGGGATCGCCGCCGAACTCCGCGATGTTGGCCTTGACCCACTGGAGCCCGGCGACCATGTCCATCAGGCCGTAGTTCCCTGCCGCGCCGTCAGCCTCCTTTGCAAGGTCAGCCGTAGCGAGAAAGCCGAAGACACCGAGGCGGTAGTTCATGGTGACCAGCACCACGCCCTTGAGCGGCAGAAAGTCTCCATTGTGGCGCGGTTCATTGCTGCCGCCTCCCGAGAAGCCGCCGCCGTGAATCCAGAACATGACGGGCAGCTTGGCCTTGCTGTCGGCCGTGGCCGGCGCGTAAACGTTCAGGAAGAGGCAGTCTTCGCTGCCGGCCTTGTCCTGAAAGATCATGTCCTGAAAAACGATGTTCTGCGCACAGTGCGCGCCGTAGTTGGTGGCGTCGCGCTCGCCGGTCCATTTGGCCGGGGGCTGTGGCGCCTTCCAGCGAAGATCGCCGACCGGCGGCGCGGCATAGGGCAGGCCCATCCATGCGCGAACTTTGCCGTCGTTGATTGTCTTGCCGTGGGCTTTGCCCTGCTCCGTTTTAATCGCTAGCGGATCGGCTGCCATAGAGATGACTGGGGCCGCGAGCAACAATCCCGCCGCCAAGGCACACAATGCCTGAGTACGTAGAAGCATTCCAAACTCCTCCGGGTGATAACAATACAGGGACGGAGAGGGATGCCGCGAGGTTTCAGGTTATGAAATTAAGCGATGGGTCCGATTGGGAATTGCGAATTCAGGAGGTAGCTCTGTCGTTCCCTAAATTCAAGGGCAAGACGCGGAGTCGGGTTCGGCGCGTATCGATTGTGACCAGTGCGCCCTCCTCCAGCACATCACTCATCTGAAGAATGGCCGACCTGACTTGCTCGCCGATCGCTTCGGGGCTTACATCGCCTCCTCGGATCTGAATCACACTTGGCTTCTCACCACCGGTTGCGGCGAGAATGCTGCTGAAATCCAAATCATGCGTGAGCACGATGTAATCGTTGGCTCTGGCATAGGCCATTATGACGGCGTCTTGGGCGTCGTGAGCACCTACAGTTGACCAGTGAACTGCTTCGATCCCGGACTCTCCAAGACTCATCACCCATCGAGGCGACAAATTCATATCGATCAGCAGTCTCATGCCATCGCCGGAAGCACTTCGCTGTCGTCGGAACGCCACGCGGCATACTGGACCGCCTGCAAGATATCTTCGCGCTCCAGGTACGGGTAGTCCGCAAGGACCTGCTCAATGGAGCGACCTGCACCGATTTGGTGGACGATCATGCTGACGGTAACCCTCGTTCCGCGAATACATGCCTTGCCGCCCATCCTGCCCGGATCCTGGGTGATTCGATCCAGAGTTCCCATGACTCCTCCGCCTTCAGAGTTCATTGTCAGATCATTGATTTGATTTTGCAATTCAAGTCCGCAGGACGAACCTTACACCATCTCGGGCGCCAGCAGATCTACCATCGTCTCGCGCCGCCGTATCAGCCGCGCAGTCTTGCCTTCCACCAGCACCTCGGCCGGACGCACGCGCGTGTTGTAGTTCGATGCCTGCGCCATGCCGTAGGCGCCCGCATCGAGCAGCGCGATCAGGTCGCCGGCCTCTACCGGAGCCAGTTCGCGGTCACGCGCGAAAAAATCGCCTGACTCGCACACTGGCCCCACCACATCCACCGCGCGCGCGTGGCCCGGCCGCCGCCGCACCGGCACAATCTCATGATGCGCCTGGTACAGCGCCGGGCGGATGAGATCGTTCATCGCCGCATCGGTGATCACAAATGTTTTGCGGCCGTTCTGCTTCACGTTGAGCACGCGCGTCACCAGCGCTCCCGCCTGCGCCACAAGAAATCGTCCCGGTTCAATGCAGCAGCTTGCCTTCGAATCCGGCGAGTGCCTTGCCGATGGCCGACGCATACTCGCGCACGCGCGCCTCTGGATCGAAGTTGCCGCCGTGGTAATCGATGCCCAGTCCACCGCCGGCATCGATGGATTTGATTGCGATGCCTTTCGCCGCCAGCTGCTTCACGAGTTTGTGCACCCGCTCCAGCGCCGCGCCGAAGGGCTCCGCCGAGCGGATCTGCGAGCCGATGTGGACGCTGACGCCGTGCGGAATGAGCCAGCGACTTTGCGCCGCCTGCTCATACAACGCCGCGGCCCGCCGGATGTCGATTCCGAACTTGTGCTCGCGCAGGCCGGTAGAGATGTATGGATGCGTCTCGGCGAACACGTCGGGATTGACGCGCAGCGCGAACCGCGCCTTACGTTTCATTTTGGCGGCGCGCACGGCCAGCAGTTCCAGTTCCGCTTCACTCTCGACATTGAACGCGAGAATGCCCGTCAGAAGAGCAAGATCAATTTCCCCGGCAGTCTTTCCAACTCCAGAAAAGACCACACGATGCGCGCCCTCGCGAGAAACAACCAACACCCGGTGCAACTCGCCGCCGGAGACGATATCGAACCCCGCGCCGTGCGCCGCCAGCAGCTTAAGGATTGCGAGCGCCGAGTTGGCCTTGACCGCGTAACACACCAGCGCATCGCGCCCGGCCAGCGCGCTCTTGAACATCTCCAGGCGCTCCACAATCTGGCCGGCAGAGTAAACGTAGAGCGGCGTGCCGAAGTTGCGCGCCAGTTTTTCAAGGGAAACGCCGTCGCAGAACAGCGGGCTTTCAGGTTTTGGATGATGAAACGGACGCGAAGAAGATTCGGCGGGCTTGGGCAAAATAGCGTTCCCTTTTGGGTAGTGATCTTCTTCGAGCCTACAGCATGGAGCGCGCCCTATGAGGCCCCTGAAGAAGACGCAGTCGAATCAGGCCTGATCAGCGAACTGTTCCAGCCAGGGTTCCAGAAATCCGGCGACGGTCCGCGGCTGCTCATAGGCCGCAAAATGACCTGCATCGGGGATTGCATAAAAATCACAGCGTGCGTGAGCTTGACGGAACGCCTTCATCTCCTCCGGTGACACGGCGCCATCTTCGCCGCCGGCGATAGCCAGCACGGGAACATCGATGGTGTGTACGGTCGGCACCGAATCGGGCCGCGTCGCCAGTCCGGCCTGTACGGCCACGACACTCTCGGCGGTCAACACCATGCGTCCACGCACCTCGGCGACGATCGAAGGCTGCTGCTTCCGCGTCGTGGCGCCCACCAGCGTCTGCGCCATTGTGTCGAAGAAAGGCTCGACGCCCTCGGAGCGCACTCGGGCGATGTTGTCGGCGCGCTTTTGCAACCCGGCCTCGGCGTCCGGCTGCGGCTTGGAGCAGATGAAGGCCATCGCGCGCATGCGCGCCGGATCCCTCCGCCAGAGCTCCAGCATCACGTAGCCGCCGATGGAGCAGCCCACAAACACTGACTCCCGGATCCCGATCGCGTCGAGCAACTCCAGCACGTCGGCAGCCAGTTGGCTCATGGTGAGCACCGGCGCGTCGGGTACGCGCGCAAAGCCGCCCACCGGCAACTCGGAGCCCATCTCGGATGCGCCATGCCCACGGAGGTCGGGAACGATGGCGCGAATACCCGTCAACCCGGCAAGGAGCGGGCGCCAGTAATCGTGATCGAGCGGCGTGGGATGTAGGAAGACGACCGGCAACCCCGCGCCCACCATGGTGTAGCGCAGCACGGCTCCAGAGGAGATGAAGCTTTCCATCATAGCGGCGGAGGAGGAACTGGAGGATACATGGGCATGGGCACGATCTCCTCGGGAATCCCGATCCAGCCCGCCAGGTAGGCCACGGCAACCAGGCCGCCGGAGAAGAAGAACCCGATCACCGCGATCATGCGGACAATGGCGACGTCCCAG
The DNA here is from genome assembly GCA_963846375.1 of uncultured Acidobacteriota bacterium. Taxonomy (GTDB): domain Bacteria; phylum Acidobacteriota; class Terriglobia; order Terriglobales; family Acidobacteriaceae; genus Telmatobacter. Next base: position 143,206 of record CAWJVV010000008.1, on the reverse strand, counting down.
CCATTGGCCTGGGCCAGGCCAATGCAAACGCCCGCAATCATGCGCCCGATGATGGGCCGCACCAGCGGCCGGCTGGTCATCGGTGCCGCCACGTACACCGTTGCCCCGCAGTTGGAGCAGAACCGCGCCGACGCCGGCAACCCGGTCCCACATCGTTGACAGAAGACAGCCATGACAACCCCTCCGATTTCACTCCTAAATACGCGAAATCCTCCGTCGAGGTTCCCCGCGTGCTTCGGGCTGCGCCGCCGCGCGCCTTGCGTGCATTATGACCCTTGATAGGGATTTTTCAAATACTTGCGAGCCGTATCCGCGCGCGAGGTGTTCGGGCCTGTGTCGATAGCCATCTGGTAGTCGCGCCGGGCCTGGTCGCGCTCGTGCATCACGTCGTGGCACTGCCCGGCCGCCAGCAGCGAGCGAATCTTCAGCTCCGGCGACGACGCCCGGGCTAAACGCCGTCTTCTCATACGCGTCCGCCGCTTCGTCAAAGTGGCGTTGTCCGCGGAGCGCGTCGCCCAGGCCGAAGTATGTCAATTCCAGTCGCGCCGACGCGTAATAGCCGGGCTTGGCAGCGTTGGCCAGCACATCGCGGTACGAGCCCACGGCCGCCATGCCCTCGCCATCATCCTTGCGCAGGTTGGCCTCCTCCAGGGCAAACAGATAATCGTGCGGATACTGCTCTTTAAGCTTCAAAACCACCTGGATGGCGTCCTTGTATTTTCCTTCCCGGCGCAGAAAGAGCGCGATCACGGTACGGGCCTCGACGCTGGTGGTTGGCCCACGCTCCCCAGCCTCGCGCAACACCGCCATGCCCTTTGACTTGGATCCGGTGATCCCGGCAAAGCCGATAATGAACTTGAACGGCAGCGGCAGCGCTCCCACCACGTACTCGTAGACACCCACCACCAGCTTGGCGTCAACGTAGTTCGGGTCGAGTTGCAGCACGCTTCTCGTCATCGTCCTTGGCCTTCAGCGCCAGCCGGAAACCGGTGCCGAATCCCCGCTCCACCATGGCCATGTACGCGCACCGCAGCGCGCGCGCCCAGGCCCGCGCATACAACGCGTCAATATCGTTGGAGTTCTTCGCGATTCGCGCGTCCGCCTCGTGCACCGCCTCGTCGGAGAGTCCGAAGATCCGGTCGCGCGCCTTGGGATCTTCAGCAACGGCGTGCTTGCCGGTCAGGAATCCATCGTTGGCGTAGAAGGTGGTGTCCAGCAGATCGAGCCGGTACAGTTCCTGAAACACAACCGCGTCGAGCAACAGGGCCGTGGCCTGCGGATCGCCGGGGTGTTTCTGCCGGAACCCCTCCAGCCGCGACACCGCTCCCGGGTAATCAAGATCGTAGAAGTGCTGGAACGCCTCTTTCACGATGGGGTCGCGATTCAGCGCATTGGTGTGCGGCTCGCCCACGAGCGGTTTGTCGGCGGAAAAGAGCGTGGCGCACAGAGTGAGCGGCAAACTCATCGCCAGCAGCTTCGCCAACCGTCCGGCACCGCGCATCGATCTCAACATCAAATTTCCCACCAGGCTGGAAACCATTGCCCGCAGGTTGCAGCATCTGGATCCCATACTCTCAAGTTGATGCAAATGGGCCCGCCCACGGAAGACGATTTGCTCTACGATTTAAGTATGCCAAGCTCCGCGATTCCCCGTCCCAAGGCTGGCGCCAGAACTCCGGCCGATCCTCGTGAAATCGCCCGCCAGCGGCTGATCGTGGCACTCGACGCTCCCGACGCCGGCGCTGCCTCGGTCCTTCTCGATCGGCTGGACGACAGCTGCTCCTGGTTCAAGGTGGGCCTCGAGCTCTTTGTTGCCGCCGGTCCCACGGTCCTGGAGCCTATCCTGCGCCGCGGTCACCGCATCTTCCTCGACCTCAAGCTTCACGATATCCCTAATACCGTCGCAGGCGCTGTCCGCTCGGCTGCTTCCCTGGGTGTGGACATGCTTACCCTACACGCTGCCGGCGGGCCGGCCATGATCTCCGCCGCGCGCGAAGCCCTGGCCGGCACGGCACACCCGCCAGAACTGCTTGCCGTCACGGTGCTCACCAGCATGGATGCGGCACAGTTGGAGGCCACCGGCGTTGGCCATACCCCTGTCCGGCAGGTGGAAATGCTTGCCAGAATGGGACTTGCCGCCGGAATCCGCGGATTCGTCTGCTCTCCGCAGGAGGTTGCCGCCCTGCGCGGACTTACCGGACCGGAAGGCACCCTGGTCATTCCCGGCATCCGTCCCGCGGGCGGCGCCGCGGGCGACCAGAAACGCATCGCCACCCCGGCTCAGGCCCTGCAGCAGGGCGCCAGCTTCCTCGTGGTGGGCCGTCCCATCACCCAGGCTCCCGACCCCGCCAAAGCTGCCGAAGCCATCCTGGAAGAGATGGCCGCCGTTCTGTAGCCTCGCATTAATTCCCCGGAGGCTCGAAGTAATATCCGGTGTTGGTCAGCACCGTCAGTCCCGGCTTGTTCACTTGCATCTTCAGCTCGTGATACTCCAGCGAGTTGCTGATCGCGGGCGGGTTGAACGAGATGGAATAGAACGCATTCGCGTCGGCAATAACCGCATTCATCTGCTCTACCAGGTCATTGCCCGGCCCTAGAATCCTGCCGCCCGTCTGAGTTACAAGGACCTTAAGCGCGAGGTTTCCTGAACTGGCCTCATGCTCCGATGCGACTCCTTTTAAGAAGCGTTGATAGAACAACGCATAGTCGGTGTCGGCGGTAGCTCCTGAGACACTGTTGACGGTAATGCGCGCCTCCCTGAGCCTGTTGGTCAGCTCCACGATAGCGTCGAAGTAGCGCCTCTTGTTGATGGTGTCAGGGTTCTCAAATCGCACGCCCTCCAGCATCGGCCATCCCGGGCCAATCCAGATCAGCAGCTTGCGTCCCGGTTTGGCCGTCTCATTTTCGGCGATGGTCGCCATGCCGTGCTCCGAGATCTGAAAGCGCTCGAGCGCGCCATCTCCGCCCATGGCGGCATTGATAAAGCCGATCGATCCCTTGATCTGGTTAACTACCTTCACCAGAGCATTCCCATCAAGCGTCGGCGCCGGCTGAACATGCAGCCCGCTGTCCGTAAGCCGCATGAGCGAAGTTGGTTGCTCTAGTTTGCCGCCTTTTTGGCGTAAAAACCGGGTCAGTTCCGAGCGCACAAACGCCACCTGCTGGAAAGGAAGGTTCACTTCATCAATTACGAGGATCACCTCTACCGGCGGCTCGGGTTTTGCCGCCTGGCCATCAAATCCCCTGAAGGAGAGGATCTTCGCCAGCTTGCCGTTGTCGGTCAATTGGAAATCCCAGGGCTGTAGCCCGGGCGCCGGTTTACCCGCAGCATCGCTCACCTTGAGATCGAGCCGGATTCTTCCCGGAGCGACGAAAACGCGGGCTGCCTCAGCCGACAGCCGGTGCCGCAGAGCCGGGTCGGGTGGGGTCGAAGACTGCGCGCTCAAAGCCGGCGCGCGGGCCTCCGTTCCTGTCGCGGCAGGCGCCTTGCTCTCCACAGATTGCGCGGGCGCAGGCAGACTCCCTGACTTGTCCAGCGGGATCTCGAGGGTGCCCGCCTTCCCGGTATACGCGTCATACACGCCCGTTGCCAGAGACACTCCCGCAGAGGGCACATCAAGCTCAACATGCAAAGCGATTCCCCTGGTGCGCGCCGCTTCAAATGCGGCTTCATCAAGCCCGACGCCCATCTGGCTCGCCGTCCAGTTCATCGCCTTACCCTGCGCGTCGTACGCAACGCCAGCCACCTCGATCTTGCCACTGCGAACGCCACCCGTATCTGCCGTTAGTTCGAGTGACGACTCCGGAATCGTGAAGTCGACTCGATACCGGCCGGCGTCTCCCGCAACGGCGGTGTTTCCGCCCGCGCGTGCCGGCGTCGCGGGCCGTGGCTCCGCCCTCGCAGTGACCCGATACACCAATTGAGTCGAAGGCGCAAGGCCGTGAGCCAGGAGCGACGACAATGGATCACGCCCTTCGGCGACGTACGGCGAGCCGCTCGCGGCCGCGTAATAGCCCCGCCGGTACGCAAGGCGGTAGTTGCCGTGCGCCATCTCCACACCTATGCGCCGGAAGCGTCCGTGCATTTCGCCGGTTGCCGGAGTGTACGCCAGCGTGTAGTAATGAGCGCCCGCCTCTTCAGCCTCGTTCATCGCCTGTTTCAGATCGTTGGTCGAGAAGCTTGGGTGGCCCCCGGTAGCCGTCGCCAATTGATCCATGGCCGCGGCATTCGCCGCATTGGCGCCCGTCCGTTGAAATGGATTCCTCTCAAAATCATCTCCTGCCGGCTGTCCGTCCGAATCTGCATTCATGGTTCGGTCAATGAGAATGCCCTGCGCCGACACGGGATAGAGTGCGATCCTCGCTTCGCTGAGCAGGTTTACAGTCGCGCGCCCTGCATCGGAAATCTCTTTTCCGTTGCCTAGTAACTGCCGTTTCGATCCATCCGGGAAGACTGAAACAGGAAACGTGCTCGCTAACCAGATAAGGTTCTTGCGCCCCGGAATCGCAGCAAGCGATCGCGCCAACTGCTGGAGCGCGGTTAGGGTCAAAGAAGCCCGCCCTCCTGCCTGAGTCTTAGCCAACTCCGCCATTGCCCTTGCTTCGCCCGCGACTGCGCCGGCGTCCGGAATCATCGACAGTTCTTCCTTGTCTCCAAGTTCGTCTTCGCGCGAACGGGAATTGGCAGTCTTTGCAGACCAGGCACCGTTGGAGTTCAACGCAGCCGTCAGAAGAGAGGCATCGGCCGTGAATCCCTGCAGGAGACGCAACCTGGTATCCAGCACATAAATCGCGATCGATCCCCTTCCATCGGTGTTCTTCAAAAAGTCGGCGGTCTGCTTGCGTACGTTCGCCTGGTCGTCGAGCTCCGTGTTGAGGTGGTCGAGCAGCAGCACTGTCACCGCCCCCTTCTCTGGCGACGACGGCTGGTTGGTGAATTCATGGGGCGGCAGATCAGGCGCCACGGGAGCAGCCGCGCTTCCCGAGCCGTGTTCCTCAAAGTAATCGACGGCCTGCGTCTTGCCGTCTTCGGTGACGCGAAAGCTCTCCTTGCCCAACCCGGGCACGGGCTTGCCATCGCGATCGGTTACCACGACGTCCACGAGTACGGCATTAGTCTGGACTTTGATTTGAGGGCGCGGCACGGAACCCTGCAGCGTTGTCTCCTGCGCGCCCTGGCAGATCGGCAAAGCTCCCGCCAGCAGCACCATCGTCGCGTACCTTGGAATACCCACTCCGCCCACCCCGCAGCCCAACTTCATTTGGATAGCTGCAACCCTGCCCGGTTATGGCCATTTTCCGCCCAGCGCTCGATCACAACATGAAACGGCCCGGCATTAAGCCGGGCCGTTTCGGCGCTCTAACTGAAGGTTCTGCTTAAAGTTTCTCGTAGAAGTCGCATGCTGAACACGAGATGTAGACGCCGCCGGGAACGCCGCGTTCGCGGTCCTTGACGCGCTTGACGATGCGCGTGGGCTTGCTGCACTTGGGACAGTCGGTTGACTTCGTCGTGTCCATTACTTTCTTGCGGTCGCCTGTTTTTGCAATCTTTGCCATGGGCTGGTGGTTCTCCTCTTGGGATTGTCTCTGCTCGCACGCAACCAGATCAGGAACCCATTGGAAAGACTCTGCCCATGGTTTGACGGTGCGCGGCTTCAACGGCGCGGTTTGACGGCTCAGCTATGTCGCCTGGATGATTTTGCAGGTAGCAAAGCGGGAGCGGGACTCGCTGTCTCCAGTTTACCTCAGCCGGCGCTTTGACTTGCGCCGGGTTTCTCGGCTCTGTCATAATCCAGACCCCGTTCTCTGGCGTCGTGGGGCCGATTCCCGCTTGAGGAGGTCGAATTGTGGACTGGCGAGGAGAGCTCACACAGTTCTTCCATAAGGCGCTTCTTCCTTCACTGGCGCTGCTTGCCACAGGGGCAGCCAAGGGTCTGCTCAGCCAGGTTCAAAACCGCTCGCACGAGCGCCGCAGTGAAGTGCTAACCAAGCGCATCAATGAGCTGGAACACAACATCGCCAAGCTTCCAAAGCGTGATGCCTCCTCGATGAAGATCACCCCCGAGAAGATTCTGACCGACGAGCTGGAACAGACGATCGCGGAGCTCAGGTACCTGCAGACTCGCGAGCATTACAGTTTCCATCAGTTCTGCAGCGACGTTTCGTTCCGCGCGCGGCGCATGTTTCTGCTCTATCGCCCCAGCGGATTCGGCGGCTACCTGCTGCACATTACTTTCTATGCGTGGCTTGCGATGGTTCTGCTCATCGCCACGTTCCTCGCGTTTCCAACTGCCGGGGACCAGGATCAAAAGCAGGCTGCGGTGGCGGCCAGGCAGGCCTCCGCGGCTACGGCCAATCCACCATCCGTCTCCATCGACGCCGAGAAGGATTTGTCTCGCGCCGGCCACGCCGTCGTCGAGATTCTCGCCCTGATGCTGATGTTCAGCGTTCTCAGCATCCCCGCATGGATTCTGCGCCACTTCGCGCTGAAACGGCTCGACAAGGGCGCTGACAGCTCCGAGAAGCTAAATCCGTCAGGGGCAACCAAGATTGCCACCGCCCCGGGCGCATCCGGCATCTGAACCGCGGAAACAGGGACTCAGTTCGGCTTGGTGGCCGGGGGTGCCGGTGGATTCGCGGTCGGCTTTCCGGCTGAGTCCGAATCGTCATCGTCTGAGGGCGGCGGCTGGGTCTTGTCTGCCGGGGCGGGTGTGCGCGGCAGCTTCGACGCGTCGGGATAGTCGTCCGGCTTCTGTGTTGGGAACTGCACCGGCTTCATGACTCCCGTCGATGGAGCCTTGGGATCATCCTGCGGCAACGACTCGCCATCCTTGCGCAGGCTGGGAGGCGCCGGAGCGGCCTGAGTGTCCGGATTGTAGGGAGCCTTGTCGCCGAGGGCGACGGCCTTGGTGCGGTCGGGAGGCGGCGCCAGCGGCGAGCCGTCGGTGCGCATCAACCCTTCCACCTCGTCCTTGGTGAAGATCTGGGGCGCTTCGCCCACCTTGGCAATTTCAAGGCGGATCACGCGGTTGCCGTTGATGCGAACAAACTCAACCGGCTTGGGCGGCGCGCCGTAGATCCACTCCTCGAACGGCATTTGCCCTTCCATCTCGCGGGTTTTGGACTGCGGCGCCCCCATCGCGAAGATCACCATCTCGGTGCTCATGCCCACCATCACCTGGTGGTTCAGGATTGCATCCTTCAGCTTTGCGGGCAGAGTGTCGGTGAAGGCCTGGATGGGCGTTTTGACGTCGAAGGAGATGAGCGGGGCCAGCAGCGCCTTCACATCGGACGCGGTCAACTCGGGCACGCCCTCCTTGAAGGTGAGGGTGAGGCGCGCGCCCTGCGCTTCAGTGCCATCGTCCTGAACCACGGGGTTCATTTGCGTCCCGGTCCCCAACTGGATATGCCGCAGAAAACGGTGCTTGGCGTCGGGGCCGCCGTTGAGCATAAAGATGATGCTCTTCTTGTCGAACTTGACGTCGGTGAGGACGACGCGGTCGCCGGGCTTGGCGCACAGGCCCTGGGCGGTGACCATATCGAGATAGGGCTCGCCGGCCGGCTCCAGCTTGCCGTTGGCCTGGAGGGTAAGCCCTTTGTGCCCCTTGGGAAACGGACGCATGGCAAAGCCCTGCTCCGAATCGAGCAGCCGCTCCAGTTCGAGGCGCGTCTTGGCGTCGAGAACGCTCTTGGTCAGCTGAACGTGAGTCGGCTCAATCTGCGCAAAGCGCCGGTCGACGGTCGATCCCACAGTGCCGTTGCGGGCGTTGCCCTGCTTGTCGACAGTGATAACCTGCGACGACGCGCTGCCGGCCGCCAACAGCAGCACGCAGCCCGCGCACAGGATCCGGATTCGAATCCAGCAACACTCCGGCTTGCACCCAACCTTATTCCGTTTGTCCCGTTTCATGGGCCGATCCCTCCCATGGCTGACATCCAGCATCGCGCACAAGGTTGACGCATGCAAGCGCGAACGTCAAACTGGCTTTCACCCCGTACCGAGCCGGTAGCCAGGTACGCTGAGCAGGTCATTTGACTCCGGCCTGCCAGGTACATATTGGGAGTCATTGCGGGATGCTTTCGTTGCCTGATTCCGGTCGCGACTCATTCGTCTCCGGATCTGGCCTTGCATCCGGCTCTCCATCCGGCGCAGGCTCTTCTGTCCGTTTGACTTCACCCGGCGCTAACGGTAACGGAGAAATCTGCACCAGAGATGGGGCGGCCGGCTCGTTCAGCAGCCCCATGGCCACCTCGTGCTGGCGGCGCGCGGCCGCGTCAATATCCACTGGAATCCCACCCGGGATGAGCTCCGGCGCATTGTGCTGGAAGTCGAGGTCGCGCGTAACCGCATAGAGAGCCGGCAGCAGCAGCAGCAGAACCACGAAAGCCAGCCAGCTTCCTTCCAGCCCGAACCCACCGCCGGTCAGCCAGAACGGGCCCATGGGATCGCCCTGCACCAGCGGCGAATGGCTGCTATCGCCACTGACGGCAAGGCCAAACAACAGCGCGCGCGTCGCTTTCCAGCCAAAGTTCAAGCCCCAGCCGACCCACAGGGCGCGTGTGCGCAGGTAGGCGGTCGATAGCACCAGGTTCAGCACGAACGATACCGCGATGCTGGCTCGCGTCGTCCCCATAACCATGGCTTGCAGAAACGCATAGAGCAGCGAGAATCCCAACACAGCGCCCGCCGATCCAACTGCCCGGGCAAAACGCTGGAAAGCATAACCGCGAAACGACACTTCTTCGGCCAGCGTCGCCAGGGCGTAGAACGACAGGTTCACCAGGAGCCAGCCCCAGGCCGCCGCTCCGGTTTGCAGCCGAATGGCCACGCCCCCGCCGATGACGAGGACCATGAAGCACGTGAGGGCAGCCGACCAGCCAACCGCCAGCCCCATTCCCACTTCGCGAAGCCAGCCGGGCCGCCGCGGCAGTCCCTGCTCACTGATCGGGTGCATCTGCCGGTTCAGCGCAAAGCCGATGCCCGCAAACCCCAGCACGAGCAGGAACACCAGCATGGCTTGCTCCACCACGGGACGCCACGCTTCACCGGAAAGACCCATGGCACCGCGCCGCGCAATGGCGCGCGCCAGAAAGTAGTAGAACAGCGCTGCCAGAAACTGCCCGTACGCGCGCAGCCGGCTGTCGGGGACATTGCGAGTAAGCGTCGCTTCCGGAACCACCGGCGGCGCGCTCATCGGGTCTCCTCACCGGAAGAGGAGAGGAGATAGTGGCCGGCGCGCTCGCTGCCCTCGTTCTCAACCCGCATCGTAGCGCTCCCGGCCAATAGCCTAACCTTCCGTATAGAACTGGGCGATGTTGCGGAACTTGGCCTGCCGCGCCGCAATCATCTCCTCCAGCGGCATCGCCTTCAGTTCGCTGAGATGCCGTTTCAGGCTTTCGGTCAAGGAGACCGCAGCCATCGGGGGATCAACATGCGCGCCTTCCTGTGGCTCGCGGATAATCTCGTCCACACAACCTATCTTGGCCACTTCCGGCGCTGCGATCCGCATGGCTTCGGCGGCGAGCTGCTTCTGATTCGCGTCGCGCCACATGATGGCCGCACAGGACTCCGGCGTGATGACAAAATAGAGCGCATTTTCGAGGATCAGCACGCGGTCGCTGACGGCCAGCGCCAGCGCGCCCCCCGAGCCGCCCTCTCCAGTGATCACGGAGATAGTGGGCACCTGCAGCCGCGACATCTCCAGGATGTTGCGCGCAATGGCCTCGGCCTGGCCGCGTTCTTCCGCGCCCAGCCCCGGATACGCACCCGGCAGATCGATAAAGCTGACGATGGGCCGGTTGAACTTTTCGGCAATGCGCATACAACGCAGCGCCTTGCGATAGCCCTCCGGGTTGGGCATACCGAAGTTGCGCCGCACCCGCTCTTTGGTGGAGCCGCCCTTGCGATTCCCGATGACCAGCACCTCTTCGTCACCGAGCCGGGCCATTCCGCAGGCTACAGCTTCGTCGTCGCCAAAGGCACGATCCCCGTGAATCTCGCTGAAATCCGTAAAGATCCGCTCGATAAAGTCCATCGGGTAGGGCCGCTGGGGATGTCGAGCCCGCTCAATTCTGATCCAGGCCGGCGATACCGCTGGAGCCGGTGTTGGATTCCCTGATTGCTGTTCGCTCATTGACACCTTAAAGCTCGGTGACCCCCAGGGCCGCCAGGCTCACATCCGATTCTAAGGGCCAAGCCTCATTGCGACAAATCGAAGTGATTGAGTGGAGTAGCGCCAACCGTCGAACGGCGGTGATTCCGAAGCCAATCGATACGAAGCGCGAACCTGATCGATGAACCCATGTTTGCTCTGGCGTACTTTTCGATTCCTGAGACCTCCGCGGTAGAATTCTCCATCCCGATTCCCGCCCTTCAAAACTCAAGGAGAGACAATGGCCACTGCCACCGCTATCGAATCGTCCCAGTCGGGTCAGCAGACATCGAGCTTCGTCTCCCGTATTGCGCTTCGCTTCTGCGTCGTCTACTTCACCCTCTACGCGCTCTCCAACCAGATCATCAACTCGATCTTTCCGATCCCCAAGGTCGACGTGCCTGATTGGGGAAGCGTCTGGCCGGTGCGTCCGCTGGTCTTCTGGGTCGGCGGCCATCTCTTCGGCATGAAGACGCCGCTGGTCTACTCCGGGAGCGGCAGCGGCGACAAGAACTACGACTGGGCGCTGCTGTTCTGCATCGTTTTCTTCTCGATTATGGCGACGGCGGCCTGGACGCTCATTGACCGCAAGCCTCGCGACTACAGTGCGCTTCGTAAATGGTTCTTGATATTCCTGCGTGTCTGCCTCGTGAGCCAGATGCTGGCGTATGGGTTTGTCAAAGCCTTCCCGCTGCAGATGCCGTTCCCGTTTCTCTCCACGCTCACCGAGCCCTTCGGCAATCTCTCGCCCATGGGCGTGCTATGGAGCTCCGTTGGCGCATCGCCCGCCTACGAAACCTTCACTGGCTGTGCGGAGATCCTGGGCGGGTTACTGCTTATCTTTCCGCGCACCGTGACGCTCGGCGCACTGGTAAGTCTCGCCGACATGACCATGATCTTCACCCTCAACATGACCTACGACGTGCCCGTGAAGCTACTGTCGTTCCACCTGATTCTCATGGCGTTGCTCCTGCTGGCGCCCGACTTTCGCCGCCTGGCAAACTTCTTCTTCCTGGGCCGAGCCACGGAGCCTCCGCAGCGCGAGGCGCTCTTTACAAGCCAGCGCGCTCGCCGCATCACCAGTGGGGTCCTGGTTTTCCTGTGGCTGTGGATGATCGGCAACAACTTCTACGGTGTCTACGACAGCTGGCATCAGTATGGGCCCGGGCGTCAGGTTTCAGCTCTCTACGGCATCTGGGACATCGAATCGTACTCCGTGGACGGCAAGGCGCAGTCGCTGGCCGTCACCGACGCCCAAGCCTGGCGGCGCTTCATCTTCGATTTTCCGCAGTACGCGGAGATCCAGTTCATGGACAACTCCGGCAAGGGCTACAACGCAGCGATCGACACCGCAAAAGGCACACTCGCGCTCATCACCGGTAGCGACAAGAACTGGAAGGCGGACTTTAACTTCAAGCGCACGGCGCCGGATCGGCTCACCCTGGACGGAACCATCGCGGGGCGTAGGTCGGTGCTGGTTCTTCATCGGCTGGACGAGAAGAAGATGCAGCTTCTCAGCCGCGGCTTCCACTGGATCCAGGACTATCCGTTCAATCGCTGATCAGATAGCATTTGTCAGGCTGCAATTCGAAACGGCGCAATCTTTGGCCTGCGTCTTCTGCTCGCCTTCCAAAGGTCGTAGTCCATCTGGAGGCCCGACCAAAACGCGGTGTGGGTTCCAAGTGCGTCAGCCAATCGCAACGACATCTCTGCCGATATTCCCGCCCGGCCATTGATGACGCGTGACAGCGTTGTCCGCGTAACCCGCAGCCGGCGGGCGGCCTCGGCGATCTCCATCTCCCCCAGGTACTCCCGCAGGACTTTGCCGGGGTGCGGCGGATTGTGCATGAGCATACAGGCCTCCTAGTGGTAGTCCTGATAGTCAACCAGGATTGCGTCTTCGCCTTCAAACGTGAATGTCAACCGCCAGTTCTTGTCCACCTTGATCGCCCAGTGGCCATGGAAGTCGCCCGATAGCGGGTGGACCTCCCATCCTGGAGCGCCCATGTCCCTTACTGACTTCGCCCGATTCAGCGCAAACAACTGCAAAGAGAGCCTGCTTGCGTGCTTTGGCTGAATTCCCGCCTTACTTCCGGTACGGAAAAATCTTTCAATTCCCGCGTGCCGGAAGCTCTTGATCATGTGTATACCGTAACGCTACGCGCATCGGTTGTCCAGCCGTTCCTTCTTACCCGGATCATGCTCGCATAAGGCGTGATCTTTCCGCGAGCCATCACTTGATTACTTCATCACTCGATCACTCGCCCGGTACACTGGCGAGAAGCCCATGGCGCCCGGCATCCAGTTTCGTGACGTCTCCTTTCGCACCTCCGAAGGTCGGTTGCTTCTGGACCGCATCTCGTTCCCCGTCGAGGAGTCCTCCACTACCGCCATCCTGGGCCGCAGCGGCTCCGGCAAAACTACGCTGCTGCGCACCGTCAATCGTTTGATCGATCCCACGTCCGGCGAAGTGCTCAGCGGCGGGCGCATTGTGCGGGACTCCGACCTCATTTCGCTGCGGCGCGGCATCGGGTACGTGATCCAGGAGACCGGACTCTTTCCGCATTTCTCCATCGAGCGCAACGTCGGCATCGTCCTCGAAGCGGAAGGCCGCAGTAAAGACGAGCGACGTCATCGCAGCCGCGAACTCCTTTCAGCCGTCGGCCTCGATCCCGACAGCTTCGCCGTTCGCATGCCCAACCAACTCTCCGGCGGACAGCGCCAGCGCGTCGGCCTGGCACGCGCCCTGGCTGCCGAGCCCGACACTCTTCTCATGGACGAGCCGTTCGGCGCCCTCGACCCCCTCACCCGCGCTGAGATGCAGGACATGTTGCGCGCACTTCTCGCGCGCCTCAAGAAGACCGTCCTGCTCGTCACGCACGATCTCGACGAAGCGCTCTATCTCGCCGACCGGATCGTGCTCCTCAGCGAGGGAAAGCTCATCGCCCACCTCACACCCGAGGAGTTCCTGCGCTCCAGCGAGCCCGAGATCATCAGCTACATTCGAGCCTTCCACCGCGGCGAGCGCCAGGCAGCTGGCGACGGCCAGGCAGCTGGCGACGGCCAGGCAGCTGGCGACGGCCAGGCAGCTGGCGACGGCCAGGCGGCCGCCAACGGAGGTCAGGCATGACCTCGGGCTTCCTCTCGCAATATGGCGGCGAAGTCGCCACCCTCACGGTAGAGCATCTCTGGCTCACCGGCGCGGCCATGCTCGCCGCAACGGCCATCGCCGTTCCCACCGGAATCGCACTCACCCGCTCGCCGCGATGGGCAAAACCCGTCATCGGCGTGGCCAACGTGCTGCAGACCATCCCCTCGCTGGCGATGTTCGGATTTCTTCTCCCGCTGCCGTGGCTGGGCGAACGCGCCGCCCGCATCGCTATCGTGGCGCTCACCGCATATGCGCTGCTGCCCATCCTGCGGAACACGTACGCGGGCATTCGCGGCATCGACCCGGCAGTCCTTGAAGTCGCACGCGCTCTCGGCCTCACCGGCCGCCAACGACTCTTTATGGTTGAACTGCCTCTTGCCGCGTCGTTCATTCTTGCCGGCCTGCGCACCGCCACCGTCACCTGCGTCGGCATCGCCACCATCGCCGCGGCCGTTGGAGCCGGCGGTCTCGGCGAACTCATCTTTCGCGGCGTAGCCTCGGTCGACAACCGGCTCGTCCTCGCCGGCGCCATCCCGGCCGCCCTGCTGGCCCTCGCAGCCGACGCGGCTCTCGGCCTGATGGAGAGCTGGTTCAAGGCACCCGCATGAACCTGTCTCGCCGATGCGTTGCGCCATGGCTCGCTGCAGCTTTTCTTACTCTCACTGCCTGTTCCCCGCCCCGTCCAGACCACCCTATCGTCGGCGCCAAGAACTTCACCGAGCAGGTTGTCCTCGGCGAGCTGCTCGCCGAGGAGATTGAAGCCAGATCCAGCCTGAAAGTCGAGCGCCGCTTTTACCTGGCCGGGAGTTACATCGCCAACCAGGCGCTCATCGCCGGGCGCATCGACGCCTACGTCGAGTACACCGGCACCGCGCTCACCGCCATCCTCAAGCAGCCACTGGACAACGATCCTGACCGCGTATTGGCGACGGCGCAACGCCTCTATCAACAGCGGTACCACGTTGCCGCGGGGCCGCCGCTAGGCTTTGAGAACACCTTCGCCATGGTGATCCGCGGCGACGATGCCCGCCGGCTCAATCTGACCACACTGAGCCAGGCCTCGCCCTATACTCCGCAATGGAAACTTGGCGTTGGCTACGAGTTCGAGCAACGGCCCGACGGCCTGCCCGGCCTCAGCGCTGCCTACGGCCTCAAGTTCGCGGGACCGCCCCGCACCATGGATCTCGGCCTGCTGTATCGCGCGCTACAAGCCCACCAAGTCGACATGATCGCCGCCAACTCCACGGACGGCCCCATCGCCACCCTCGGTCTCACTGCCCTCCAGGACGATCGCCATTACTTCCCACCCTACCAGGCCGTGCCGCTCGTTCGTGACGAGGCACTTCGCCGCTGGCCGCAGATCCAATCCGCGCTCGATGCTCTTGCCGGCAAAGTTTCCGCCGAGGAGATGCGCGCCATGAACGAAGCGGTCGACGGCCAGCATCGCGATCCCGCTGCAGTGGTCGCCGAGTTCCGCGCCCGCAAAGGATTGTGAAGTCATCTTCTAATCGGTCAGCACCGGCATCGCGATCACACGCCGCCGGACCTGCAACGCTCGCAGATACCCACCCAGCCAGGACGCCGCCAGGTAGACAAGGGCCCGAAGAATCTTCGCCGGCGCAGAGTGGGGATCGACGCCGGCAAAACCCGCCTCGATCAGGATCATCAACACCGACGACGACGCTCCATTCAGGGACTCATCGTGCTTTGCCGTTACCCCGGCCAGAAATCCGCCTGCCATGCAGCACCCAAACTCCACCGCCAAAAGGCCGTAGTAGTAGAGCGGGTTCTCCATCGCGAAAGCGCGTGCTGCCGCCGGGTCCGCAAGCTGGTGGGTTGCAGCCATCTTCATGGCAACAATGGCGCCCAGTGGCAACGACAAAATGATCGCTGAAAAGAACGAAACGGCTCCGCCGACAAGGATCGCAAGCAATGAGATTCTACGCACAGGGCAACTCGGATGTTGGGATGAGGGGGAAGACCTACCTTATCCGAAATCGAAATGAACAGCAAGAGCAACTTGAGATATCGCCGGGTGCGATCGACCTGCTGCGAAGGCAGCCGGGGCGGCAGCGGATCATTGATGCTTTTCGGTGGGTTCATGGGATGCGACGCACCCCGGTACTCACCGTCTGCTGCAGTGGACTAGCCTACTCTTTGTGCAGCGCGCGGAACGCCAGCATTTCGGCGGTGGCGAGCGCGTCGTCGGCATCGACCCGCACATCGGGCGTCACGCCGGTGCCTTCCCAAATAGGCTTGGGCTCCGATAGTGCGAGGCGGTTCGGCGGCCCGCCAACGGCGTGCGAAGCGCCGCTGGTCGTCTCGCCCACAATCGTGGCCCGCTTCAGGGTCTTCAAGTTGTACGCAAAGTGCTCCGCGCCGGAGAAGGTCCGCCGCGAAGTCAGAATGAACATTGGCTTGTCGGCCAGCCGGCTCGCAGGATCAGGCCTGGTCGTTCGTTGCGCGTCCGACGTGGCCCGCGGGTTGTACCACGGCACCGGGTGATCGAAGAACCAACTCGCCATCCTCCGCACCATCTCCGGATAGCCTCCATGCGTGTCGCGAAGGTCAAAGATGATGGCATCGGTCTGGTTGAGCCGGTTCATCACGGCGTCCGCAACGCCTCCGCACCCCACGGGGTCGGCAAACCAGCTCAGCTTTACATATCCAATGTTCCCCGGATGCAATTCGAGCTTGTCAAACGAGCACATCTGCTGTTGGCTTGGGTGCTGCATCTTCTCGAGGGCCTGATCGGCCACCTCCTGCACATCAGGGTTGCTCGCCGTCCCTGCGGCAGCGGCGCCAAGCCGCTGGACTGAACCCTGAAACCGGTGGTATGCGGAAGCGTGGCTCATCACGAAGACGAAGAGTCCGAGGGCAGCCGTAGCGGAGATACCTCCCACCACGATCGACCCTGGCCGCAGCGGCTCCTCCTCGAGCATGCGAAAGGCAGGAATTCCCGTGACCTGGGTTGCCGTTGCGGCGGCCGGATATGAATTGCGGTACGCCTGCCGGAGCCCGACAACAAAGTCCGTACACAGATCCCTCCAGAGGCGCATCCGTCTCTGAACCCCGCGCTCATCGCGCAGTCGCGCGCGAAAAAGCTCAAGAGCTTCGGCCTGGAACCGCTGGCGGAAGCGCGCCGGATACAAACGAAGCAAAAAGCTAAAGATCTTCTCAGACATACTCCCCCCTGAGAATCTTCTTGGCGCGCGCAATCCGCAAAATCCCGGCCAGCCGCTCAGCCTCCGTTCGCGCCATCTTTCGTCCGTTGGATGTCAACCGGTACATTCGCCGCCGGTCGTCAGAAGCGGACTCAATCTCCTCGATCAATCCCTCTTCCAGCAGTGCCTGGATCGAGCTGTACAGCGTTCCGGGGCCCAGCCGGACGCGGCCCTCGGTCTGCTCTTCGATCAGGCGCATGATCGCGTATCCGTGAAGATCACCATCGGCAAGCGCCAGCAGAATCTGAAAGGCGGCGGCGGGAAGTGGATCGAGCTTGCGTCTCGGCATCTCGTACCTCGATTATCGATATATCCATAATCGAGCATCAAGCGCGTTGTCAAGAGGGCGGCCTGTGGGACCGGCGAGGCCTTAGTCGGAGCCTGGCTGAAAAATCGCCGCGGCCACGCGCCGGGCCTTGCGGGCGCGCAGATATCCCCCAAAACCCATAGCAGTCACAATCGCCGCCATCTTCACGAGCTTGGTCGACATCGAATGCGGGTCGAGCGCGTGAAACAGAGTGGTGACGAGCATGGGAATGATCGAAGAGAGGAATCCATTCAGCACCTCGTCGTGCCGCGCGGTCACGCCCGCCAGGTATCCACCCAAAACTCCGCAGGCGAGCTGAATTCCGAGAATTCCGTAGTAATAAAAGGGATTCCAGATAATCTCGTGCTGCACCGCAGCCGGAGAGTGGGTAGCGGCCACCATCCGGATTGCGAAAAGGAACGCCAGCGGCATGGCGATAAAAGCGGGCAGTAAGTAAGAAACCGTCCCGCCGACCAATATCCCGAGGAAAGAGATTCTTCGCATGGCGTTCGAGCCTGCACTTGACTGTAGCGAAGTGCCAACGCCGGCGCAACATCCCAGATGGATATCCACGAAAAGCGAAGGTTATGTTACAGCCGTTGTTCTAAGTTGCTTAATTCAATAAGCTTGAACTCTTCACGAGGGCGAAAGTCTGGATATCCAGGGGAGGGGGTGGGGTGGCAATTCCCTTCCCCGACTCCCGGAGCAGAAGGGACAGCGCTCCTCTCCGGTTCCGGGAACCTATGTAGAGTATCTGCCGGTTTCGATATGGGAGCTTGTGAGTAGTGTCACGTATGGATGTGAGCCTGGTTCGGGGGCACGGCGCGAATTTGATCAGTTCTCCGCATCGCGTTGCGATGCTGGAGATGACAAGCCCGTGGGAGATCACACGACTGGCCGACGCTCAGGGTTGTTGGAGAACGCGATTGACGGCGGCGACGAGGCCGGGAATGTCGTGGGGGTCGGCTTCGGAGGCGGGGGGCCAGTTGTGTTCGCGGAGCGTTTGGCTGGTGACGGGGCCGATGGAGATGGCTGGGACGCCCGCCAGCGGGAAAAGAATGCCGGCCTTCTGGGCGGCTTCGGCTAGATGCTTCACTGTGGAGGAGCTTGTGAAGGTGGCGGCGTGGATCGGAGTGGCCAGCGCTTGTTTGAGGGCCTCGGGGGCGTTTTCGGGCATGACGTTGCGGTAGGCGTCGGCCACGTCGACACATGCTGCCCCGGCGGCACGCAGCGCGTCGGGAATTACATCGCGGGCAATGGCGGCGCGCGCCACAAGGAAGCGTCTGGACTCCACCACTCCCGGAAATCCAGCCAGCAGGCTTTCAGCCACGTATTTTTCGGGGATGTAGTTGACGGTGAAGCCGGCCTTGGTGACGGTCTCGGCGGTGGCAGGGCCGATGGCGGCGATCTTGCGCGGCACTCGCTTGGCGAGTGAGATTCGGAGAGCCAATGCCCGCAGGACCAGCGCCCTTACCGCGTTGGCGCTGGTGAAGATGAGCCAGTCATAGGTGTTGAACTGAACCAGTGCCTTGTCGAGAGCGGCAAAGCTTGCAGGCGGTCCGATCTCGAGGACAGGGACTTCGACCGGCTCAGCGCCGAGGGCGCGGAGACTATCGCTGAGTTTGCCGGCTTGTTCCAGGGCACGCGTGACGAGGATGCGGCGGCCAGCGAGGGGGAGCATGGGTTGATTATGCTCCGGCGGGAATTTCGGCGGAACCGTTGAGGAGATCGGCGGCGCCGTGCTCCTTCAACTTGTAGGCGATGCGCGCGCCGAGAGCGGCGGGAGGGGTGGCAACGCGGTCGGCGGTCTCGTAGGCGCGGATGGTTTGGCCGGTGGCGGGATCGGCGACCACGCCGAAGATCTCGACCACCCCAGGGACGTGGACCTGTCCCCGGGGACCCCGGGGCATCACGTCCCCCGCGATCATGCGGCGGCAGTGAATGCCGATGGGGACCTGGCATCCGCCACCGAGCGCGGCTAACGCGGCGCGCTCGGCGGTGACGGCGAAACGGGTGTTGGCGATCGTCGAGGAATGCGAGTGCCTGCATTGTGACGGCGTCGTCTTCGCGGGTTTCGATGCCGAACGAACCCTGTCCGGCGGCCGGACAAAACTCCTTGGGCTCCAGGCGCTGGCGAACCCATTCAGTTTTCTCGAGGCGATCGAGTCCGGCGGCGGCGAGCAAGATGGCGTCCACCTGGCCTTCGGCGAGCTTGCGAAGGCGCGTGTCGACGTTGCCGCGAAATTCGACGGCTTCAATGTCGGGGCGGAGGGCCTTCAACTGCGCGCGACGGCGCTGGCTGCTGGTGCCCACGACGGCTCCCTGCGGCAGAGAGGCGAGATCTTCATAGTTGACGGAGACGAAGACATCGCGAGGGTCGACGCGCGGGGGCGTTGCGGCAAGCGCGAAGGCTCGGGCAGTTCGGTGGGCAGGTCTTTGAGGGAGTGCACGGCGAGATCGACGCGGCCTTCGCGCAATGCGTCTTCGATCTCCTTGGTGAACATGCCCTTTGGAGCCGACTTGCGCGAAGGTGACTTCCTGCAGGCGGTCGCCGGTGGTCTTGATGATCTCGATGGCGACTTCGTGGCCTTGCTCTTCGAGCAGAGCCTTCGATGTGGTTGGCCTGCCATAGGGCGAGTTGGGAGCCGCGGCTGCCGATGCGCAGTTTCATCGGCGGGCTCCCGCGCTGGCTTCGCTTCGCAGGATTGTCTCGGTGTTCTCCGGCTGGTGCTGGCGCAGTCGGATTGTGCGCGAGATCTTCAGGGGGTCGGCTGTTCAGCGGCGGAGGAGCGAATAAGTGTCGCACAGGGCTTCACGCGGGATGCGTTGTTTTCGCGCGCGGCCTGCTTGAGCGCCTGCATGGGCGGATGGAGGAATTTGTTGACGAGGCCGCGGGTGAGCGTTTCGACGGCCTGCGACTGCTCCGGCGTGAGCGAGCCGAGCCGCGCCTGCATGCGACGCAGTTCCGCCTGGCGCAGATTCTTCGGCCTGTTTTTGCAGAGCTACGATGGCGGGAGCGATGTTGACAGTGCGACTGCCGCTGGTGGAAGCGCTCCACCTCGGCGGCAATCATGGCCTTCGGCGTCAGCGGCGCTGCGGCTGCGTTCGGCCATGTGCGCGGCGGCCACCTGCTGCAGGTCGTCGATGTCGTAGACGAACAGGCCCTCGAGCTGGTTCATCGCCGGGTTCACGTCGCGCGGTACGGCGATATCGATGAAGAACATGGGCCGGTTGCGGCGGCGGTGCAGGAACGCTTTGCCGTGTTCGGGGCGGAAGATGTGGTGCGGGGCGCCGGTGGAGGTGATGATGATGTCGGCCTCGGCGGCGGCTCGTAGATCTGCTCGAATGGAACGACCCGGCCCTGGAATGGTTCGGCCATGCGGTGGGCGCGTTCGATGGTGCGGTTGGTGACGAGGATCTTCCTGCGCCCTGTTGAACGAGGTGGCGGGCGGCTAGTTCGCTCATTTTGCCGGCGCCGACCAGGAAGACGGTCTTGCCTTGGAGCGAGCCGAAGATCTTGCGGGCCATTTCGACGGCGACGGAGGCGATGGAGACGGAATTGGATCCGATCTCGGTTTCAGTGCGAACCTTTTTGGCTGCGGCGAAGGCGCTCTGCAGCAGGTGCTCAAGCTGACCGCCGACTGCGTCCGACGCGCGGGCGACGACGAATGCCTCTTTGACCTGACCTAAAATCTGGGACTCGCCCACCACCATGGAGTCGAGGCTTGCGGCTACGCGGAAGAGATGGCGGACGGCGACCTGGTCGCGGTGCTCGTAGATGTGGGAGCGAGGGAGGCGGGATCGAGGCGAACTGACGGCGGAGAAAGCCGGCGAGCTCAGTATCCCTGGCATCGACGGCGGCGAGCAACTCCACGCGATTGCAGGTGGAGACGATCATGCACTCGGCGACGCCGGGAATCGCGGCCAAGGCGCGGGTGGTCTCGGCAAGCTGCATCGCGAGAAATGGCGATGCGCTCGCGAAGCTCGATGGGCGCGGTTTTGTGGTTGACTCCGATGAGGGTCAGGGTCATGGGGCACCGTACCTGTGGACGTGGCTGAGAGGTTGGCAGCCCAGACGGCCAGCATGACGATGAAGACGGCGCCGGAGAGTAGGCGGCCCTGCGGCCGCGCAGGCCCGCGGTGCTGCGCACGAAGAGCAGCAGAACGTAAACGGCCCACATGACGAAGGAGGCGATGACCTTGGGGTCACGGAAGTAGGCGGCGCCGAGAGACGTTTCCTGACCAGCACCGAGCCGATGACAAGGCCGACGGTCATGCAGGGAAAGCCGAAGAGGAGGATGGCGTGGGCGATTCGTTCGAGGGTGTCGAGGGGCGGCAGCCAGCTGAGCGAGAGCCAGTGCGATGTCGGCTTGGCCTTGAGGCGGCGTTCCTGGACCAGGTAGAGGGCCGAGGCGAGAATGCTGAATCCCAGGGCGGCATAGGCGGCGAGCAGGGCGACGATGTGGGCGACGAGCCAGCTGATGCGAACGCCTTCCGAGGGGAAGACGTACTTTTCGTTGCCCAGCGCGGGGATGAAAACGATGAAGAAAGTGATGGGTAAGGCAAAGATTCCAAGGGATATGGCTCCATAGAGCCACCAGACCAGGAAGAACAGGCCGGCCACCGCGAGGCCGAGCATTGATTCGGCCTCGCGGACACCAAAGGGCAGCCAGCGATGGGCCTGGGCGAGCATCTCGATGACGGAAACGCTATGAAGGAGGAGGGCCAGGCCGCCGAGGTGAACGCAGGTGCTACGCCAGCGGACGCTGCCCTGGAGAACGGCGGGGAACGCGGCGATGCTGGCGCCCGCGTAAAGGAAAACCGCCACTCTCAGCCAAAGTAAGTACATTCCGTTCTTTACCTTAAGGCTCCAGACGCCAGTTCTCTGTGATCTAAATCACGCGACGATCAAGAGATTGGTCGGGCCGGACTTGAACCAGGGCAGAACAGAGTACAGGGAAGAGGCCACCCCACGAACGAAGACCAGTTCGTGGGGACCCCGGGAACCTCGATGGGCCCTTGAGTCTTTAACAGGGTAACACCGGGCAACGAGCTAGGGCGGATAGCGGAGCCACCTCCTGAGCCGATTGATTACAACACCGATTTAAGGATGGCCAAACCGGCCTTGGAGACCTCCACGTCGTCTTCAGACTTGCCGCCGCTGAAAGCGACGATGATGAGGCCTTTCCCGGTCCGAGCGACGACGCCTCCCTGCCAGCCAAATTCTCCGGTCATGGGGGTGAGGCCGGATGTGCCACTATCTTTTGACGTGCGCGCCATCTCGGCGGCTTTGGCGTAGGCGATTCCGAGGAGGTTGTTGCCCTTCTCGCTGGCTTTGGGGTCGGTCATGCGGCCGACGACGGCCATCTGGGACGACCAGCCCTCGACGGTTTCTCCGGACGACAGGGCGACGACGGCGACTCCGGCGATGTTCAGCTGGGCTGCTTTGGCCTTCATGGCGGCCAGGGCCGATTGGGCAGCTGAGTCGAACTTTTTGGCGGGGACGGGCTTGGGGGATTTGGCGGAGCTGATGTGGGGGCTGGCTGCAAGGAAGAATCCAGCTAAGGCAAGACAGAGCATCCAGCGCTTTGCGAACAAGGCAAGTCCTCTTTCTTCGATTTCGATCTGATCCGGAAGCCATTCTAACGCCGGCGGTGCGGGGAGGATGCCAGGCTGGTTGTCGGTGTGAAAAAGCGGGTGTGGAACTCCGATCAGCAGCTATCCTTCGCCTTCCGGTCACGGTAGTCTGGAACCAGCGTGATCCGCGAAGAACCTCAATCCGTTATTGAGCCGGAGATTGCCCGCTCGGAGGAGCTACTCCCGGAGAATCCTCCGGCCGCGCAGCCGGATAAAGCAGCGGGTGAACTGACTCCATTCATGCGGCAGTGGACGTCAGCCAAGCGCGAGAATCCCGATGCGCTGCTGTTCTTCCGCATGGGGGACTTCTACGAACTGTTTTACGACGATGCGGTGGTAGCCAGCCGCGAGCTGCAACTGACGCTGACGGCGCGCGACCGCGAACGCCAGGTGCCGATGTGCGGCGTGCCCTACCATTCCGTCGAGAGCTATCTGACGCGCCTGCTGCGGCGAGGGTTTCGGATTGCCATCTGCGACCAGATGGAGGACCCCAAGCTCACCAAGAAGATTGTGCGGCGCGAGGTGACGAAGGTCTTGTCGCCGGGGACGGCAATGGATGCGGCGCTGGGGCAGGAAAAGAACAACTTTCTGGCCGCGCTGTTTGAGATGCCTGCATCCCACTCTAGCGGCAAAAACAAAGACGCCGCGAGGGTGGGGCACCCGGCGACGGTGGGACCGTCGGTGTGGGCGGTGGCGCTGCTGGACGTTTCGACGGGGGAGTTTCGAACTCTGGAGTTTGCGGGGCCAAATGCACGGACGCAGGCTGTGGATGCGATCGCGATGGCGGGAGCGAGTGAGGTGCTGCTGCCGATGAGTGTTGAGGTCCCGGCCGGTCTGGAGCGCGCGGGCGGAGCACGGACGCGGGTGGACGACTGGGTGTGGACGCATGACTTCGCGGCGCCGCTGGTGGAGCGGCAGCTGAGGGTGCGGTCGCTTGAAGGCTACGGGCTGGTGGGGCATGATGCGGCGGCCATCGCGGCGGGAGCGGTGCTGCATTATGTGCGTACGACGCAGAAGAACGAAGCGCTGCACATCGACTCTCTGCGGTTCCAGGAGCATGCGAACGAGCTGGAGCTGGACCAGGTGACGGTGCGGAATCTGGAGCTGGTGGAGCCGCTGTTTGCCGGGCAGGACGATCGCGCAACGCTCTTCCACACGCTGGACGCGTGTTGCACGCCGATGGGCAAGCGGATGCTGCGAGCGACCATTCTTCGTCCGCTGGTGGATCCGGGTGCGATTGAAGCGCGCTACGAGGCTGTGGGCGAGGCGCACGGCGGTCTGCTTCGGCGCGAAGAGATGCGGCGCGCGTTTGATGGGGTGCTGGACCTGGAGCGGCTGCTGGCGCGGATTTCGCTGGACTCGGCAGGACCGCGCGATGTGTGCGCGCTGGCAGCGAGCCTTGCTCGGCTGCCAAAATTGAAGATGGCCATCGACGCGATGCAGGCGCGGTTGTGGCGGGAACTTGCGGCACGGCTCGATGGGCTTGACGATGTGTCGTCGCGGATTGCTACTACACTTGTGGCGCAACCGCCGCTGACGATGGCCGATGGGGGCGCGATTGCAGCCGGAGTGGATGCGGAGCTGGATGACCTCCGCACCATCTCGACCACGGGCCGACAGTCGATTGCGGCAATCGAAGAACGCGAACGGCAGCGGACGGGGATCGGGTCACTGAAGGTCCGCTATAACTCGGTCTTCGGCTACTACATTGAGATCACCAAGGCGAACCTGGGGCTGGCGCCGGCGGACTACGAACGCAAGCAGACGCTGGTGAACGCGGAGCGGTTTACGACGCCGGAGCTGAAGGAGTACGAGGTCAAGATCCTCACGGCGCACGATCGCTCAATCGAAATTGAAAAACGCATCTTCGCCGAGTTGCGTCGGTTTGTGCTTGAGGCGGCGGGGCGGATTCGCAGGTCGTCGGCGGTGGTGGCGGAGGCTGATTTGCTGAGCACCTTCGCCCACCTGGCTTCGCTGCGGCGGTACGCGCGGCCGAAGCTGGTTGATGAGCCCGTGCTTGAGGCGGTTGCGGCACGGCATCCCGTAATCGAGCAGTGGCTGGAGGAGATGCGCGAAGGAAGGTTCATTCCGAATGACCTGTTTCTCAGTTCCGGGCAAGACGGGTCGGGCGAAGACGGGTCCGGGGAGAATGGGCCGAGCCTGCTGTTGATTACCGGGCCCAATATGGGCGGCAAGAGCACGTATCTGCGGACGGCGGCGATGCTGGTGCTGATGGCGCAGATGGGAAGCTTTGTGCCCGCGCAGAGCCTGCGTTTGGGACTCTGCGACCGCATCTACACGCGCATTGGGGCAAGCGACAACGTGGCGCGTGGGCGGTCGACGTTCATGGTGGAGATGACGGAGACCGCGACGATCCTGAACACGGCCACGCGGCGGTCTCTGATACTTCTCGACGAGATGGGGCGCGGGACCGCAACGTTTGACGGGCTGAGCCTGGCCTGGGCCACGGTTGAGTATTTGCACGCGGAGACGGGCGCGCGGACACTATTCGCCACGCACTACCACGAGCTGACAATGCTGGCCGAGAAGCTGCCGCGCGTGCGCAACCTGCGGGTGGGCGTAAAGGAAAATGCCAGTGGCATCGTTTTTCTGCACACCATTGAGCCGGGCGCTGCCAGCAAGAGCTACGGCATCGATGTAGCCAAGCTCGCAGGCCTGCCGCCCGCGGTGATCGAACGCGCGCGGCGCATCCTTCGCCAACATGAGAAGCAAGAACGGCAGAGTGTGCAGGTGGAAACAGCTCCCGAGCCAATGCAGCTAACCATCTTCACTCCGTTGTCGCAGCGCATTGTGGACCGCATTGAGCAAGTGGATGTGAACGCACTGACGCCGCTGCAGGCATTGAATCTGCTGGAGGAGTTGCAGCAGGAGTTGAAGGAGAAGCCATGACGGCCAACCTGCGGCGCGCGGCCGGGAGCCTGCTGGTGGTGGGGCTCTCCGGGATGGAGATGACCGGGCTGGAGCGCGCGTGGATGCGCGTGGTGCAGCCGGGCGGCGTGATTCTCTTTCGCCGCAACATTTCCGACTCGGAACAGACGCGGTCGTTGCTTGCCGAGGCAACGGGGCTGTGTGCCGGGCACGCTTTCCGTTGCGTCGACGTGGAAGGCGGCACCGTTGACCGGCTGCGCGACGCGCTGGCTCCCATGCCGTCGGCGCAGGCCGTGGACAAGGCCATGCGCAGCACCGGAAACCTTACCTTGCCGCGCGAACACGGGGAGCTGATTGCACGGGGAGTGAAGGCATTCGGATTCAATGTGACGCTGGCGCCGGTGCTCGATCTGGCGCTGCCCGAATCCGCGGCGGTGATGGGGACGCGCACGACTGGCGCCACCGCAGAGGAAACGACCGCATTTGCACGCGCATTTTTGCGGGGTTGGCGGATCACGGCATTGCCGGATGCGGCAAGCATTTTCCTGGGTTGGGCGGCGGCAATCTCGACTCGCATGCGGAGACGCCGGAGATCCGGCGCAAGTGGGAAGACCTTTGGCACGAAGATCTGGCGCCCTATCGCGCGCTGCGCGACGAGATGCCGATGGTGATGGTGAACCATGCGGCGTATCCCGACGCCGAGCAAGAATCTTCCCGCGACGGCATCGCCGTTCTGGGTCAGCAAGGTGCTGCGCAAGAAGGTGGGCTATCGCGGGTTCATTCTTCTCTGACGATATGGAGATGGGCGGGATCCTGAAGTTCATGCCCATTGAGGAGGCGGCGGTGGAGGCCGTGCGGGCGGGGATGCAACGCTGGAGATCTGTCACAGCCCGGAGCTGATTCTGCGCGCGTACGAAGCATTGATTGCGCGAAGGGGAGAGCTCCGCAACGTTTCGCACGCTGCTGTTGCAGGGGCGCGCGATGCGGCACGGAGGCAGAAACGGATGTTTGCGGCAGGCGTGCCCGCAGGCTCTGACTCCGAAGCAACTTGAACTCTTCGCAGCCGATCCTGCGATTCGGCGAGCGCATTGCAAAGCGGCAGATGCAGGCTCCGCGCAGACGCCAGATCGCCCCTGGTGGAGACGCATGAAACCAACGCGATGATAGTGGCCGGCATCATGAGCGGCACATCGGCCGATGGGGTGGATGTGGCGCTGGTGCGCATCGAGAAGCGGAGAGCTGCAGCCCACGCTTACACTTCTGGCGCATGAAGGATTTCCCTATCTGCCCCCGCTGCGGCGCGCTGTGCTGGGAGCGATGAATGCGGGTTCGACGACGACGGCGGAATTGGCGCGGCTGAACTGGCGGCTGGCGCTGGCCTACGCCGAAGCCGTGCGCTGCGACCATCAAGAAACACCGCATCAAGCCGGACTCGATCGGGTGCCACGGCCAGACGCTGTATCACCAGGCGCGGCTGCGCCCTATGCAGGACGTAGTTTCGCGTGCACGTGGCAGGCCGGCGAGGCTGGCGGCGATGCGCAGGAGCTAGGCATTCCCGTCGTGTCGAATTTTCGGCCCGCGGACATGGCCGCCGGCGGACAGGGCGCGCCGCTGGTGCCGCTGCTCGACTATGTGTTGTTTGCCGATGCAAGCGTGGACGCGTTCTGCAGAACATCGGCGGCATCGCGAATCTGACAGCGATTCCCGAGAGCGCGGGACCGGAGGCCGTTGTCGCCTTTGATACCGGTCCAGGCAACATGGTGATGGACGCCCTGGCTCAGGAGCTGTTCGGCGAGCGATTCGATCGCAATGGCGCCATTGCTGTGCGCGGCACGGTGCTTGAAAGCGTGCTGAAGTCGCAGTTGCGCGACAAATACTACGCCCAGAAGCCGCCTCGGTCGGCGGGCCGCGAGCAGTTCGGACGCGAGTTTGCTGCGCGATTTCTCGCCGCCTGCCGGCGCCGAGAGAAACCGGAAGATGCGCTGGCGACGGCGACGGCGTTGACGGCGGAGTCGTTCGCGAATTGGATACGAAAGATTTGCTGCACCGCTGATGGGCGGCGGCCCGGTGGACTACATCGTCTCAGGCGGCGGCGCGCGCAATGCGACGCTGATGGCGATGCTGGCAGCGCGGCTGGAGCCGATGGGATGCCAACTGGCGGCCACCGGTGATTTTGGCTTGCCGGTGGAGGCCAAGGAGGCGGCAGCCTTCGCGCTGATGGCGTGGTACACGTGGCATCGGATGCCCGCAAATGTGCCGGCGGCTACAGGCGCAAAGCGCGCGGTGATTCTGGGCCAAGTGACGTTTGTTTGAAGCCTGACGCGGAGCGGCGGACGCAGGTTGTTCCAGCGCCATCGGGCAGCCTCACGTTCCTTGAGACGGCGGAAGTGGTTGATCAGACTTCGGGTTCGCGGTGAGACGGGCCGTGCCGCTTTTAAGCCCTTCTTAAGCATTTATTTGATTGAATTAAAAGACTTAATTGGCGCCGGACTCCAGAATCCGGCGTTCTTCGACCTTTTGGCCGGGTGGTTCGTCTACCCCAATGAGAGTCGGATTCCGCTCGAAGACGCGGACGAAAAGACGAGGGAACGTGAAGCATTCATTGAGATTCGCGCAGATTTCCGCGGTGGTGGCGCTGGTGTGCTGCGCCCTGTTTGCGCAGGGCCAGGCAGCCGCCCGGTTCATGGGCTCCATTACGGGCATCAGTGGGAACACGCTCACGGTCAAGACCGATGCAGGCGATCAAAAGCAGGTGGAGGTTCCGGCAGAAGCATCGCTGAAGCGCATCGAGCCGGGGCAGAAGGATTTGAGCACGGCTGCATCGATGGTTTTAACCGATCTCGCTGTCGGTGATCGCGTGCTGGTGAAGCTCGATCCAAACGCCACGGGTGCTGTTCCTCAGGCGTCGCTTGTGGTAGCGATCAAGGCTGCCGACGTGGCCAAGAAGCAGCAGCAGGATCAGGCCGACTGGCAGAAGCGCGGGGTTGCTGGGCTGGTGAAGAGTGTTGAACGCCGGCAGCGGCGAGATCCAGGTGACCACCGGCGCGGGGCCCACTACCAAGACTGTTACGGTGAAGACCACCAAGGCTACGACGCTGAGCGGTACGCGCCGGGTTCGGTACGCTTTTCCGATGCTCAGCCCGCGCCGATCGATGCCATCCACAGCGGCGACCAGTTGCGCGCGCGCGGCAACAAGGCTGCGGATGGTTCTTCGATTGACGCCGAAGAAGTGGTCTCGGGCACCTTCCGCAACGTTGCGGGGACCATCAATTCCATTGACGCGGCTGCCGGCACGCTGGTGGTGAAGGATCTGACCACCAAGAAGCCGGTGACGATTCACTTCTCCGCGGATGCACAACTGCACCGGATTCCCGATCGCATGGCGCAGATGCTTGCAGCGCGGCTGAAAGGGACCATGCCGGCCGGCGGATGGCAACAGCGCGCGGCAAATGGCGGTGGCGCGCCCACTGCCGGCGGAGCACCCGGCGGTGGAGCACCTGGCGGCGGCGCGCCTGCGGGGGGAGCACCTGGCGCCGGCGGTCCATATGCCGGACAGGGCGGAGCGGGCGGCGGCGATCCGTCGCGATTTCTCTCCATGGCCCCGACCATCAAGCTTGCCGATCTGCAGAAGGGCGAAGCAGTGATGGTGGTGGCTACCGATGGAACCACAGATGTAAACGCCATTACGCTGCTGGCCGGTGTGGAGCCTCTGCTGGAGGCGCCGGCGGCAACGAACCTGCTGTCGAACTGGAGCATGGGTGGCGGCGGCGGTGGTGGTGGCGAAGCCGGGGGTCCGGGCGGGCAGTAATTCTCATTTCGATCAATCCAAGAAGTAAGAGGAAAAAGTGTACCTACGACTGCAATTTTTTCAACGATATTTGCCGCTCGCGGCGATGGCCTGCGTGACTTCCTTATATTCTCTCAGCCTTTCAGCCCAGGCGCTGGTAACGCCCGATGACGGTCAGGCAGCAGCTTCGGGTGGACAGACGGCCGCAACCACTACCGCAACGGTGCGCGGACACATTACCGACCAGACCGGTGCGCTGATTCCGGGCGCGAAGATCACCATGGTGACGGCGCAGGGCAAAGCCGCCGCGTCTGCGACAGCGGATTCGGCCGGCGCGTACGAGATTCAAAATCTGCCGCCGGGCGGATACGTAGTGAAGGCCGAGTTCGCCGGTTTCGCACCTTTCAGTTCGCAAGTCATCGTGCTCGGTGCGGGCCAGGCCAAGCGCGTCGACATCTCCATGGCTATCCAGGTGGAACAGCAGAACGTGACCGTCACGGACGACTCGCCCACGGTAAATGTGGAAGCCTCAGGCAATGCCAACTCGATTGTGCTGAAGGGCAAGGATCTTGAAGCGCTATCGGACGATCCTGACGAGCTATCGAACGAGTTGCAGGCGCTCGCCGGACCTTCGGCCGGGCCCAACGGCGGACAGATCTTCATTGACGGATTCTCCGGCGGCCAGCTTCCGCCCAAGTCGGCGATTCGCGAGATCCGCATCAATCAGAATCCCTTCTCCGCCGAGTACGACCGGCTGGGCTATGGCCGCATCGAAATCCTCACCAAGCCCGGCACCGACAAGCTGCACGGCCAGGCCTTCATCATGGGGAACGACAGCGCGTTTAATACCAACCACGTCTTCTCGCAGCCGGGATCCACGGTTGCCCCGACGATTCCCTCGTACTACAGCTATCAGTTCAATGGCACGGTGAGCGGGGCAATCAACAAGAGTACCTCGTTCTTTGTAAGCGCGGAGCGCCGCAATATCGGGCAGGACAACGCCTGGCTGATTCCGGATGCTGTTTTGCAGAATGGCTCGGGCGCCTACTACGACGCGGGCGCGATTAACGTGGACTCGCCGAACAGCCGCGAGCGCACCAATGCATCGGCCCGCATCGACTGGCAGCTCGGGGCCAAGAATACATTCACAGTCCGCTACGGATTCTGGAGCGAAGATGAGAATGGCAATCTGAGCGCGGGATCGTTTCCGACCGCCTCAACGCACGAGTCCAACACCGACCACACCATTCAGGCAAGCGACGCCGTCGTGATCAACGATCACATGGTGAACGAGAGCCGATTCCAGTACGAGCGCCAGAACGAGAATCATTATCCGGACTCGAGCGCGCGCACGATCACGGTGATGGGTGACTTTACCGCCGGTGGCTACCCCGCGCAGGTAAGCCGCACCCACTATACCCGGCTCGAGTTCCAGAACCTGACCACGATCAGCCACGGAGCACATGCCATCAAGTTCGGGACCCGGCTGCGCGACGGGCGCGAGGCCGATTTCACCAACTCCGACTTCAACGGTTCGATCAGCTTTGACACTCCCGACAAGTACGTGGCGATGGCCAACGGCCTGGCCCAGGGGCAGTCGTTCAACTCACTGGTAGCGCAGGGTGATGGTCCCATCGAAGCCAGCGTGACGACGGGACCCGAGTCGGCCGTCGCAAACATGTTCGACGCGGCGCTGTTCGTACAAGACGACTGGAAGGTCAGCCAGCGCTTCACCGTATCGGGCGGCCTGCGCTTCGAGGCGCAGAATCACATATCCGACCACAACGACTGGGCTCCCCGCGCGTCCTTTGCTTACGCTCTTGATGGTGGCAAGGGCAAACAGGCGAAGACGGTTGTTCGCGCAGGCTATGGCATCTTCTACGATCGCTTCGATTACCGGAATCTCATCACCGTGCAGCACCTGGGTGCGCAGAGTAAAACGGCACAGACAAAGATTGTGCTGAACAATCCCACGTGCTCAGCCACGGCAACGTCTCTCCAAGCGCTCGATCTGACGAGCTGCCAGAGCAACGGCTCCGCCGGCACCACAGCCAACGCTCCGGTGCGCTACGAAGTTGCACATTACTTCCATGCGCCGTACACCGGGCAGGTAGGCGCCAGCATCGAGCGGCAGATCAATAAGGGCACCAACGCAACCGTCACCTATCTGCACTCTCTCGGCGCGCATCAGCTGATTACCATCAATGCGAACCAGCTCAATGCGCAGGGCGAATATCCGCTCGACCCGGCGGGTGGCTATATTTACCAGTTCGATCCGGAGGCCGTCTTCAAGCAG
Organism: uncultured Acidobacteriota bacterium; assembly: GCA_963846375.1. Taxonomy (GTDB): domain Bacteria; phylum Acidobacteriota; class Terriglobia; order Terriglobales; family Acidobacteriaceae; genus Telmatobacter. Next base: position 111,764 of record CAWJVV010000008.1, on the reverse strand, counting down.
GACCAGGTGATTACCAGCGTGAACTCGCGGTTGACCAGAAACCTGAGCCTTGTGGGCTTCTACACGCTGGGCTTTGCCCACAGCGACGGCGGCGCAGGGTCAAACGCATCGAATGCCTACAACCTGGCCCAGGACTACGGCCCGGCAACGTTCGTGTCGCGCCACCAGATATTTTCCATGGCCAACTACAACGGCCCCTGGGGACTGCGATTCAACCCGTTCCTGATTGCGAGTTCCGGCCGGCCGTTCAACATTGTTATGCCCACCGATCCTCTGAACGGCTTCTTTAACCAGCGGCCGACGTTCGCCACGGCGGCGACACCGGCGGCCGATCAGGTGGCGACGCCGTGGGGCGTGTTGGACAAGACGGCGCAAACGGGATCGCTCATTCCGGCGAACCTGGGCCGTGGACCGGCATCGGTCGCGGTCAACCTTCGCGTCAGCCGCGGATTCGGCTTCGGTCCGGAATTGGGCGGCTCCGGAGCTAACGGAATGGGCGGTCCTGGCGGACCGGGCGGTGGTCCGGGAGGAGATGGCGGCGGACGGCGCGGCGGACCTCCAGGAGGCGGCCTGGGACCCGGCGGCCTGGGCGGCGGCCCGGGGGCGATGCGGGGCATGTTCGGCGGAGGGTCGAGCCGCAAGTACACGCTAACGTTCAGCGCACAGGCTCTCAACCTGTTCAACAATGTCGACTATGGCGGTCCCAACGGCACTATCGGCTCGCGCTACTTCGACCGCTCAACCACGCTGGCTGGGCAGATGTTCAGCAGCGGTTCCGCAGTGCGCCGCATCTTCCTGCAGGCTAGCTTCGCATTCTGAGTGGAACCAATCGGCACGGAGGGCCGGGGTACAAGCTCCGGCCTTCGCATTTTGTCTTCGCGCCTCGTTCGCTAAGACGGCTCTGCGAGGAGCGAGCGAAAAAGCTGTTCCCACTTGTCGGCAATCGCATCCATGCGGAATTGTTCTTCGATTCGCCGCCGGGCAGCCTGACACGTTTCCGTGCAACTGGCGGATGTGGAAGTTCGCATCACCTCGAGCATGGCTTTGGCCAGCAATCCGGAGTTCATCGCGGGCACCAGGGTTCCGCACTCGCCAAGCAGTTCATGCACGCCACCCACGTTAGTGGCTACCACCGGCTTTCGCATTGCCATGGCTTCGCCTACGGCCAGGGGCATGCCCTCCCAGGCGGATGCCAGGACAAAAGCGTCGGCCGCGTCCAGCAATGCATTCACATCTGTGCGCAGCCCCAGCCAGCGGATGGCACCGCTCACTGCAAGCTGGTCGGCGAACGCCAGCATGCAGTCCGCATAGAGACCAGATCCCTCACCGGCGATCCATAGCTCGGAGCGTTCCTCGGCCTGGTGTGTCAGCGCAAACGCGCGCAGCATGTTTTCGTAATCCTTTGCTACGACGATGCGGCCAACGGCGATCCAGATGAATCGATCCGCGGCTCCCATTTTTTGACGCAGTGCCGCGCGCCGCTCCTCGTTGGGCGTGAACGCAGTCAGGTCGATACCGTTCGGAATCACCTGGCATGGGTTCTGCTTTGGCGCGGCTCCGCATTCCACCATGTGCTGTGCGGCGGCTTCGCACACGGCAACGGTGCATTCACTCAGCCCATCGGTTGCACGATAGGCAAGCATGCGCAGCCGGCCGCCTTCATAGATGTTGTGGATCGTCGAGACCACCCGCACGCGGAAGAATACAAGCTTGAGCAGCCTCCCGAGGAGGTTGCCATGCAAGTTGTGGCAATGCAGAATGTCGGGCCGGAAAGCGCGCAAAGCCGGCACCGCGCGAGCCACGCCTCGAATCGCGTCGAGCGGGGTTTTGCGCAAAGCCAGATGAATTACGTCTGTTTGCGCCGGCCACTCCTGCGGAATCCACTCCCTAAGCACCACGATCAACACCGTGTGGCCGCGTGCCCGCATGCGTTCGGCAAGGGCGACCACCTGCCGCTCGGTCCCGCCAATTCCCAACGATGTGAGCATGAACGCGATGCGCATGGCTACTCGATCTGCGTCTACCAGATAGTCGAGAATAACGCGCAGTGTGCATTGCCCGATGTGATGGCTGACCGTGGTCCTAGGGGACAGAGGTCGGAGCAGTGGCGGCATGCTTGGCCGGCTCGTTTACTCGCCAGTTGCGCGCCAGGATCCAGTCAATGGCGAATGCGCCAGGACCCAGAATGAGAATCAGCAGCGCGGCGAACCAGTAAGTGTAAGGCGTCGCGCCGTAGAAATCCTCCGGCTTGGAAAAGATGTGAGTAAAATTCGCGCGGTCGTCGGGCACGGCGAGATAGGCCATGGTCATGTTCAAAAAAAGCACCAGCGAGACCAGCCGTGATGCGATTCCGAATGTGAACAGGAATCCTCCGACCAGTTCGATGGACCCGACCATGAACGCCGTCGCCGCCGGCATAGGCAGGGCCAGGGATGCAAAGAACTCCGCGACTTTGCCGAGATGCGAGAGCTTGCCGATGCCGTCTTGCATGAACTGATAGCCCCAGTACAGACGGATGGCCAACAACAATGGGCTTTGCAGATAACCGAGCGACGTCGCTCCGCGCCCATACCATTGCCTGGCCGGGCCAAGAATATTTTGCATGGATTAGCCTTCCTGGTACGGGACCAGCGATTCAAGGTCTGGTGCGCAAATCCACCCCAGTTCTGCCCATGTTGCGAACCATGCCTGCACCTTTGCCGCGAGGTGCGCCTCGGGAATCTGGGATGCGCCGAACCCCGCTTCCAGAGCGGCTCCGAGCGGTTCCCCGGCGCGGATCGCCTGCAGGGTGCGGTACTCTTCTTGCTCCAGCCGCCGATAGTAAACGCACAGATCCACGCGATGTGCAGCCACCCAAAGGGCACGCCGGCGAAGCCTGGGCAGACGCGCCGGCGCACCCTCCAGGTCCTCGTGCCGCACCCCAGCTTCGCTGGTCTGCCGTTTCTCGCGGTTGTGCAGCTTCAGCGCAACCTCGTCCGCGGCATAGTTCAGCGCCATCAAACGCACGTGTGGCTGCAAGGCGAGCCGCGAATCGCCGTCCAGCGTGGCGATCTGCTCCAGCGTCAGCGGTTCATACTCGGGGTTGTCGAATGACTCTACAAATGCCCACTCGATCTTGGCCACGTCCACAGCCAGCAGATGACGGCGCCCGGCGAATTGCGGATGGGCCTGAAGCCACTCCACCAGCTTCGATCCCAGGTTGCGCAGTGAGAACGAGCGGCTGGGGTGTTCGGTGAGATACGCCACAGAGATCGCATCAAATCGCGTGGCTCCCACCACGGCACGCACCGCGGGAAAGTCCTCCGCCAACGCGCCCAGCACGCGATACCAGTACTGGCGGTTGTAAATCTCGAGACGCTCAAACGGCGACAACCGGCTGTTGGGCGCAATAAACTCCGCGGCCACATCCTCCATTGCGCGGCCATCCGGATTGTGCGGCGCATCTCGTCGCCCGCAGTCAGGGGCATCATCACGGCAGACGCCATGGCCCTCTGAATCGCTTCCAATTCCATCGTCTGGCTCATCGCGCGACTCCTGATGCGACTCCTGCAAGCGTGGCCGCGTCGCGATGCAAATATCGTTCCGCTTTTTTGGCTTCGGCATGCACCTCGTCGAAGCTGGGAATGTGATCGTCCCATTCCAGCAGCGTGGGCGTCGGCCCGCAGCGTTCGATGGCGCGCGCGTAGAGCTCCCACACCGGATCGATTACCGGATGGTCATGCGTATCGAGGATGTACTTCTCATATTTGGAGTGCCCTGCGATGTGAATCTGCGCCACGCGCTCCGCCGGCACCGCGTTCACATAGTCCATCGGGTTGAACTCGTGATTCATTGCAGAAACGTAGATGTTGTTCACATCGAGCAGAATGCCGCAGTCGGCGCGCTCCACCACTTCGTTCAGAAACTCCCATTCCGTCATCTCGATCGCGGTAAATGCAGCATAACTGCTCACGTTTTCCACGGCAACCGGAATCTCCAGGTAGTCCTGCACCATGCGCACGCGCTCCACCGTGCGATGCACCGCCTCCCAGGTATACGGAAGCGGCAGCAGGTCGTGGGTGTAGGTGCCATCGACGCTGCCCCAGCACAGATGATCGCTGAGCCACGGAGTGTTGGTGCGCCGGACCAGCGTCTTCAGCCGCTTCAGGTGCTCCGGATCGGGCGCGGTTACTGACCCGAAATACATCGAGACGCCGTGCTGCACCACGCGGTATTGCTCGAGAATGCGATCCAGAGTCGACAAAGGCCGGCCGGCATCGATCATGAAGTTTTCAGAGATGATTTCAAACCAGTCGACCACGGGCTTGCGCGAAAAAATATGCTGGTAGTGAGGAATGCGCAATCCGATGCCGATACCGTGGTTCGAATAAGCATTGAAGCGATTTTGCATGAAGACGAATCCCTGGATCTCCGCGCCGCCTTAATTGCGCAGCGCCTGCCATGACGTAAACGATTCTGGAAAAAAGACAAGGGGATCAGCACCGCGGCGACTGTCGTCTCGAGTAACAATCGCGGGCCCTGATCCCCAGTCGAGGCAAATTAGATGGCCTTCGGCATCTTGGAGCCGTCGGTCGCGCAGCCGCCCTTGCCCTTGCAGCTGTTCTTGGCCTTACAGCCATTGTCGCTGCTCTTGCAGCCACCCTGGCCTTTACAGTCATTCTTGCCCTTGCAGGAATGCTTCGGGGGCTTGTCGGCATCGGTCAGACGCAGGCCAACCTTGGCGGCCTTCACCGTTGCGCCGTTGGAGGAGGTTGGTGTAGCAGCCTTGGCGACGGTCGTTCCGCCGATCAGTCCGGAAAGTGCAGCCGTCAGAAGCAGTGCGTTCAGGTTCTTCATTTTGACCTCGTTGGGGTTGGGGCGGATAGATCCGCGATGGGGTCGGCACAGGCCATTCCCTGGGGGACGCTCCTGCGCAATCCGTGGCTCCGCACATAGAGAGTGGGAGCCTGCGCGAAAGGTTACAAGGAAACCCATGCGAATGAAAATGAAATTCTTTCGACGGACTCCCTGCACTATGAACGGGATTGGGGACAGTTTGGATTGGCGCATTCGCAACAGGCCGCGATAGCCTGATTGGAGCATGGCTTCCTCGCATCTTCCCGACAAACCCGCTCGGCGCGATCAGGCTGAGATCTCCGAACCCAAAGCTGTTTCCGTCGTTGGCGGCGCCAGCCTTCTCTTCGCTTTACTGCAAAGCCTGTGCACGGCGGTGCTTACCATCAGCGGCATTCGCGTGGCCATCGGCCTGTCGGCGCTGGCGGCGGCCAGCGGGGTCTACGCCCCGGCCCGCGGCTTTCACCAGGACGCCATCCGCATCCCTATGCTCATTGTTGCTGCGGCCGGGGCGGTGCTGAACCTGGGAGTGCTTGCCTGGATTCGCCACCTGCGCAACCGTCCCGCCGCACAGTGGCGGCGGCGCGAGCTGACCGCCAGGGAGAAGCGCTCAGAACGGCTACAGGTCGTTCTCGCAATTGTGACGCTCATCCTCGTCGGGCTGGAGACCTGGACTCATCCCATGGTCCACCGGACTGGTCCCCCGCCGGCGGGGTATCACGGTCCTGTCGGTTGATTCCCGTCATCTTCTGAGGCTGTCCGATTGAACGATCTCGTCAATGCGCTCATGTAACCGTTTGCTGAATCCTGCGGGCAGTTCAAAGACGCGGTCGTCGGCGACCAGCACCACCACGTTGCGCGTCGAGTCCAGTACTGCCGAGCAGATCTCGCAGGTCTCCAAGTGCTTGTCGATTTGCGCACGCAGTTCCGGGTCCACCTCGCCGTCGATGTAGGCCGAGATGTACTCCCAGACGTGTTTGCAGTCGATTCTCATGAGCCCCACCCAAAGACGCGCTTCCGTTTTGGTGCAAATCCCTCCAGCTTCTGCGCCAGTTCGCGTTGCAGCATCGCGCGTGCGCGATGTAAACGAACTTTGACGGCCCCTTCGCTGATTCCCAGCGCCTGCGCGGTTTCACGGACATCCATCTCTTCGATGTCCCGCAACAACACGACGTTACGGTAAATCGCGGGCAGCCTAGCGATTGCGGCCCGCAACAGGGCACTCAGTTCCTGCCGTTCCAGCGCTTCGAGCGGCACTTCACGCCAGCTGGTCAGAATCGCCGGCGTGTAATCGCCCGTGGTCTCGTCGGTCTCCGCGTCGAGCGAATCTTCGCGACGCGAACGGACCTTGCGCAAGCGGCCCAGTCCTTCGTTGCGCGCGATCGACAGCACCCACGTGCGGAACTGCGACTCTCCCCGGAACCGATGTAAATTCTGGTAAACCTTGATAACTGTTTCCTGCGCCGCATCTTCGGCATCGGATTCGTTGCCCAGAAGCGAAAGCAAGAGAAAGAAAATCGAATGTTCACAGGGACGAATGAGGTCGTGAAAGAGGTGCCGTTCCCCCGCCAGGATCCGGCGAATGCACTCGGCTTCGAACTCCGGATTGGGCGATGTGGGCACTCGGTGCGAAAGTAACTCGACGGCGGCGTTTCTATCTAGAAACTATACATTCCATGAAGGCTGTCGAATTCCGACAACACAGTAGCTGCCGGTCCATTCCATCAACATTTCCTGAAGCTACTGGATTCTTTTGTCAAAAATGGTACAGTTAGGCGGTACACTCTGCACGAGGAGACCCATGGCCGGCGATATTCAACTCACTTGCAGCGATTGTGGGCAGGACTTTACCTTCACCGCTGCTGATCAGGCGTTCTTCCAGGAGCGCGGCTACTCGACCCCGAAGCGGTGCAAGCCTTGCCGCATGGCGAAGAAGAACGACCAGGGTGGTGGTGGTGGCGGCGGCTACCGTTCGGCTCCGGCGCAGGGTACGCCCGTGATCTGTTCCGGTTGCGGTCAGCCCACTACCGTCCCGTTCGAGCCACGCGGCGATCGTCCCGTCTTTTGCCGTGATTGCTACCAGGCGCGCAAGGGTAGCAGCGCGGGCGCGGGTGGCGGGCGAGCACGCGGACGGTACTAGCGACAACATCCGGTTCTTCTCCAGATCGACCGGATCCCATCTTCTGTGACAAACCCTCAAGCGACTCCATAGCGGCGCGATTTTGGCTCCCTTCCCCTTTGGCGCAACTTGAACAATAGCGGTGTGTCATTGTGATGATGAAAAGCTTTGTGCCCGGGTTCACTTGTGCGCTCGCGCTGCTTGCCTGGGGGAATACGTGTGCGCCGCAGCAACAGGCGAGCGGCCAATCCGGTGTTTCCGGTTGCACGCTTCGCATTCACGTGGACGGATTCCGCAACACCAAGGGCAATTTAGGCACGGTTGTGTTCACGGCGCCTGACGGCTGGCCGGAGAACCTGGACAAGTCGTTTCGTCACGGACCTGCGCCCATCAATCCCTCGACGCACACGGCCATTGCCGAGTGGCCGAATCTGCCGCCGGGCGACTATGCCCTCGCGGCCATTCACGATGAGAACAGCAATCACCATCTGGACCGAAACTTCATCGGCATTCCCAAAGAAGGGTTTGGGTTTGCCAATAACCCGCGCGTGACGTTGAGTGCCCCGCCGTTCAGCGCCGCCAAGGTCCACGTGGGCTGTCCGGCGACCGATGTCACGATTCATTTGATCTACAAGTGACTCGCGCGCCGTCAGGATCGAGGCGCTGTACGAGTTCCCTCGATAACGCGAGCCAGCTTCGTCTCTCGGCTTTCGCCCCAAAACGAAAGCAGGAGATACATACCGCTCCATGAAATGCCGGACAATGCCGTGAGCACACTTTCGACTGACCGGTGATGATACGCAGGCGTGAGCTCAAGAGCGAAAACCAAGAACAGCAATATCGCAAGGGCGCGCAAAAGCCCACGCCGCAATTCGAAAAGCCGCGACCTGACGATTACAGTCCCTTCTTTCATCTCTTTTTGACTGTCGGCCCATCGACCGATCCTTCTCCACAGCCAGATCCCGATCAACGCACTCATCGCAATCCAAAACGACTCGCTACCTTGAAGCCCCATCGCAATTAACGGAATTCCGACAAGCATTCCAAGGATCATTGCAGGCAGGCTGAGCAGCAACGCCATCTTGAAGAGCGTCGTGGTTTTCATATCTTCAGGACCAGGGCTGAAACTGACGGTCCCGCCTTCAACGTTGTCTACCTGCGGTACGGTTGGCGGGTATTTTCTATGCAGCTCACTCAGGTTCGTCGGCAGATGCCACTGATGCGCAAGATTCAGTGCGAGGAGCACCAGCTGCACGCTGGTCATCACCAGCGGCAGCAGCTTGCGGAATGGCCAACGGCCTGCCATCGCAATTCCCTACTTCTCGCCGGCATGAAAAGGGGTCCATGGGCCGGAGGGCATGTCTTTCAGGATGGGCTTCAGGTACGCGTACTCGGGATGCGCCGACAGAAACTCGGCGGCGTGGAAGTCTTCGCCGCAGGGATGGCCTGTGTGCGCGATGAGCGACATCTTGGCGGCGGTGTCGGAGTCGGCCACTTTGCCGGTAACGGCGCCGGCCGGGATAGTACGGACCCCATTCCCACTCGGGGATGCCGGCCTTCACCTTGTCGACGTGGCCGCATAACGTGCGCTCGTCTGCGCCGGCCTTGCCGGTGTAGCTATCGTCGTGGTCGGCCAGGAACTGCTGCGCCATTTCGAGATCAATGCGGCCCTTGTGGTCGGCCATCTTCTTCTCCCACGTAACGCGGCGAGCGTTCTCTGAGGCGGCAAGGTTGTTGGGATCGAACTCCGGCGTGTCCTCTTTGAGGACCTTGGGATCACGGGCGAAGTTGGAGCTGATGAAGTAGCCGTCTTTCGATCGCCACAGCGGCGTGTTCTTCAGGCCGAGCTCGAGATAGGCGATCTCGCCGGTCTTGCGGTCGCCGATGAGCCAGTCGTTGGCGTAGCCCCCGTTGTTGCCGTCTCTCATGATGGCGACGTACTCGTCGATCGAAGCGGCATACTGGAGCGCCTTGCGGGAGCGCATGAACTCCGGCTTGCCGTCCGGATTCCATCCTTCGAACTGGGTGATGGTGGTTTCGGTGATCATGATCCCCGCGTCATTGACGCCGAAGTCGTCCTGACTGGTGATGACGCCCGGCTGGCCGTCCATGAGGATGTGGTGGCCTTTCGATGGGACGATGTCGAAGATGATGGTCCAGCGCGCGCCCTCGGCGTAGCTGGACCAGTTGTTGTGGGCGATGACGATCTTGCCGTCTTTGGTGTAGCTGCCGGTGGCGATGAAGGCCGAGCAGCGGCCTTCGGGCACGATGTGCGGCGCGTTGGCGGCCTTCTCGCGCTTGTTGAGCCAGGGAACGTAATACTCCGGCAGCTCCTCGTCACCGTTGAGGGCGACGATGTCCCACACGTCGAGCTTGATGCCCTTGGACTGAACGCCTTTGGCCATGGCGGTCAGCTCCTGCTGATACTCGGTTTCGATGTGCGGCCAGAGTTGCGTGCGCGCGGCGTCGCGGTAGAAGTCCCAGTCGCGTTTCGTGGAGTGCTGGCTCTCGACCTGCATGACGTGGACCATGTCCTCGATTTCGGAGGCGAGGAGCGCGCCGTGCTGGAAGCCGATCTGCTCGGGCGAGCCTTCCAGATGCACATAGGTCCAGCCGCCTTTGGCGAATCGATAGCCTTTGCCGGATGTATCGGTCTGCGCGGCGCGAGCGGGAAGAACAGAGGCGATCATCAAGGTGAGCAGGGACAGCAGAGACAGCACGCGGCGAGAAAGGCCCATGGAACCTCCTGGAATGAGGTTGACGATATCACGAGGGTTTCGCAGGCCGGATCAGGGGTTAACGAGAGGCATCGCGGTTGTAAAGTTGTTTCGCTCTTTGATCGCCTGGATACTTTAAGTAAGTTGTTTTTTTATTATTATTTACAGGAAAACCTTAGGCGAAGATACGGCGATAATAAGCGAAAATTTTTTTCCTTTGAGGGTAAAGCTGCGGGAATGTCGCGGTGTTGTTACAGCGCGCAGAAGCGTCGTCTTTTTGCCCGTTGCTCGCGAACTCCCGAATTCTGGTGCTATGGCCCATGGTTCACCAGAGTCGAGTATGCCGAAAGGACCGGGAGCTCTTGTGTGCGGCCCGTCACTACGCACTGTGACAGCGCGGGGGAACTGGAACGACTCGATGGACTCTTAGCGCTTTTTGGCGGCCTTGGCCGGCTTTTTAGGCGCGGGCTTGGCTGGCTTGTGGGGCTTGGGCTTGGCGGCCGGTTTGGGGGCTGCCTTCCTGGCAGGAGCCTTGGGGACCGATTTGTGCGCAGGTTTGGTGTGCGGCTTGAGCCCGGCCTTTTTCACGGCAGGCTTGGCCGGTGGTGCTGCTTTTTTAGCTGGTGCGGGTTTGCCCTTGGCGGCCGCTGGGGCCGGCTTGGCGGGCGCAGGCGCGTGCTTGACCGGGGCAGGTTTGGCGGGTTGTGCCTTAGCGGGTGCGGGCGGCGCTTTGGCTACGGCCGGAGCGGCGGATTTCGCGGGGGCCTTGGCCGCGGCGTGCCTGTCGGCTGCGACATGCTTGTCGGCTGCGACATGCTTGTCGGCTGCGACATGCTTGTCGGCGGCTACGTGCGTGTCGAGGTGCTTGTCGGCTGCGGCTGGAGCATGGGCTGCCTTGGGCTTGGCCGGTTCGGCTTTTGCCGGTTTTGCTCCTTTTCCGCGTTTGGCGGCGACAGGCTCGGGCTCCTCTTCGTCCTCTGATTCCTCGGCGTGCCCTTCTTCTTCGTCCTCTTCGTCTTCGTCGGCGCCTTCGTCCACGTCAAGAGGAATGTCGATCTTGGGCACGCCGCCGATACCGATGTCGTCGTCATCGCCGCCGCCCATATCATCGAGGTCCTCGTCTCCCTCGCCTGCCTCTTCAGACTCCTCTTCTTCGTCGAAGTCCTTGACTTTGGCCTCGGCGCGGCGGCCGCGCGTGCGTTTGATGGTGACCTGAGGCGGAGGCGCGGGCGGCGAATGCGGTTCCAGGAACGCGCGCATCTCTTCGGGCGTGGTCAGTTTGCCGTCGATGAGCTGGAGAAAGATCAGCGTGGATGATGTCGTTGTAGTTGGGCAGCTCGGGCCGTGATGCGCATCTCCTGCATGAGGGCGTACGGGATGCGCTGGCGCACCTCAGGCCAGACCTTGAGGAAGTTGTTATAGCGGTCTTTGACCGCCGAATCCTTGCTGCGTAAACCCAAGCCATAGAACCGCTTCCGGATCATAGCTCGCGAACAACTTGAAGGTTGCCGAGGGCGTCTGATTCTCCTTGGAGAGGAGCACTTTCGCGAATCCGGCAGCCAGGCTGTCGAGGCTGTTCCATTCCTCGACGAAACCCGGACGCAGCATTTCTTTTTTGAGTCCGGCCAGGTCCTTGGGCGCCATCTTGGCGGTGAGGAGCTGCATCTGGGCGGCGGAGGTGTCGGGGTGGACGCCTTGCATGAGCAGTTCGACGACCAGTTCGTGGAGGGCGGAGATTCGCGCTTCGTCCGCCTTGGCGGATGTCCACGCAGGATAGAGCACCTTCATCCAGCCTTCGGCCTCGAGCGCTTGCAGGACCCGCAGGCCGTCATCCTCGTGGCCGATCTGCTCGAGTTCGCGGCGGCGGGCTGTTTCGGACAGGTATTCGATGGTGTCTTCGGCCTTGGCGTTCTCGTAGCGGGTTTGGGTGCGGGGATCGAACTCCCAGCCGAGCCGGGTTTTGTAGACGGGTGGCCCGGATCATGACGGCGGGATCTTCGAGAAACCCGTAGTTCGAGACCAGACGGAGACTGCGGGCCTCGATGTCGGCGACCCCGTTGAGCGGGTCCATGAGCAGGCCGAAGGAACCCTCGTTCAGCGAGATGGCCATGGCATTGACGGTAAAGTCGCGGCGGCGGAGGTCTTCCTGGATGGAGGCGAAGTGGTAGACGGGCTTGCCGGGCTTTTGGATATTCGATGGAGTGGGTACTGACGACGTCGACGCGGACGGTGCCGGGGAAGCAGAGGATAGAGGGATTGGGAGGGGTCGTCTTCACCCCAGACTTTTCCTCCGGCCTTCTCTACTATGTTTCTTGAGCTTGAGGGCGTTTCCGTGAACCGCCACTTCAAGTTCGCGGACGGCGTGGCCGCTGGTGAGGTCGCGGACCGCGTCGCCGGTCAGGAAAAGGATCATTTCCGCTTCGCGGGCAGCCTCCCGCAACAGCCGCAGAGCATGTCGCTGGTCTGGGGAAAGCCGGTTCTCCAGAAGGTAAATGTAGTCGGGCATCCCGCTCCCTTGTTTGTCTTGCCAAGTACCTGATGCAGAACCGCTTACGGAGTGCCGGGCAGGCTTGCAAAGGTGTACCTTATCACAACTGGCCCCGGTTGGCTAGACTCCAGTAGCTAGGGAATTAACAGGGTGCTGCACCGGGATCGGGTCACTCCGGAGGACACTCGGCCCTCGACTGAATTGGGACGCTCGACGTGCCGGAATGGTCTCCTCCCATGTCAGGGAGGGTTCCGGGTGGGGCGGCACATGGTGCATGCTGCTTGCCCGCGTGCGACAATCCAGAGCGATGGCCTCGCAACGCAAGCCGGTGATTGTACGCAAGTTTACCCGCGACTGGATGGCGGGCTATGCGCCTGCGGTATTCCCGACGGAGTGGCCGGAGCTGGAGTTTCTGGATACCGGGGGCAAAGTAATCCGGCTGGCCTGGAGCACGGTGAAGTGGGTCTGCTATGTGCGCGACCTGGCGGTGTCGCCGGGGGACCAGGGCAATCCGGAACGCCTGATCCACAAGCGGTTTACGATACGGCCGCGGACGGCTGGCCTGTGGCTTCGGATGACGCTGCAGGATGGGGAGGAATTGGAGGGGCTGGCTGCGAATGATCGCTCGCTGATTGAAGGCGCGGGGCTGTTGCTGACCCCGCCCGACCAGCGGTCGAACACCCAGCGGATCTTTGTGCCGCGAAGCGCGATTCAGACGCTGGAGGTGGTGAGTCTGATTGGCGCGGCGAAGCGGAGGCCGGGAGCGGCGGATCAGCCGGAGCTGTTTGGCGAGGGACTAAGGGACTAAGGGACGGAGGGACAAAGGGACAGAGGGACACTAGGGACAGAGGGACATAGGGACAGAGGGACAAATTACAATCGACGCGATGAAGTTAGGCGAGCTGGCAACGCGGCTGGGTGCGGAACTGCGTGGCGACCCAGAGGTGGAAGTCACGGGGGTAAAAGGGATTGAGGCCGCGGGTCCGGCGGAGATCACTTTTGTGGCGAACCCACGCTATTCGGCCCTGGCGCGGACCACGAAGGCGGCGGCCGTGCTGGTGGAGCCGGAGTTTCCAGAGATTCAGACACCGACGCTGCGGCTGAAGAATCCTTACCTGGCGTTTTCGCGGGCGCTGGGATTTTTCTATCGGCCGCCGGCTTATCCATCGGGGATCCACGAGACGGCTGTGATCGACCCAACCGCCCAGATTGGCGAGGGAGCGCACATTGGCGCCTATGTGGTGATTGGGGCGGGAGTGCGAATTGGACCGCACGCTACCCTGCTGCCGCATGTGGTGCTGTATCCCGGCGTGCAGGCGGGGAGCCATTTGTTCGCACATGCGCATGCGGTGGTCCGGGAGGGGTGCGTGCTGGGCGACCACGTGACGCTGGAGAACGGTGCGATCGTGGGCGCGGACGGGTTTGGATTCGCCAAGAACGAAGAGGGGCAATGGGAGAAGATTCCGCAATCGGGGCCGGTGCGGCTGGGCGACCGGGTGGATGTGCAGGCCAACGCGTGCATCGACCGAGCTACGGTGGGGGCTACCGAGATTGGGGACGGAACGAAGATCGACAACCTGGTGCAGGTGGGGCACGGATCGCGGGTGGGCGAGAATACGCTGCTGTGCGCGCAGGCGGGGCTGGCGGGGTCGTCGGTGGTGGGCAACAATGCGATTCTTGCCGGGCAGGCGGGTGTGGCGGGACATTGCGAACTGGGAGACGGGGTAATTCTGACGGCGCAGTCCGGCGTTTCGCATGATGTGCCGGCGGGCAAGATGCTGTCGGGCTCGCCGGCATTCGACAATCGCGTCTGGCTGCGGGCGGTAACGATTTTTCAGCGGCTGCCGGAGTTGCTGAAGCGCCTGGACCGGCTGGAGAAGCGGGTGGAGTCAGGTAAGAAGGACAGTGATGGAGTCATCGAGTGATGGAGTGATCAAGTGATCGAGGTCTGAACCCAGATGCGCAGCGTTACTCCTCACAGCTGAAGTGAAAATGCACCCGAAACAACCCGCTGGTCCAACAGGTGGCGAGCCACTTGCAGAAAGGTAACGGAGGAATGAAGACCCGATTGGAAGCAGTCGCGGCGGCGAGTCTTGGTTTGGCCGTGCTGGCGGGTTGCCGCCATTCCGCCCATGTTGAGGTGACAGTGGAGAACCAGACAGGCGGGCCCATCCGGTTGCTGGAGGTGGATTATCCCAGCGCGAGCTTTGGGGCCGACAGCCTGGCCGCGGGCGCGGCAATGCATTACCGGATCCAGCTGCAGGACAAAGGGCAGATCAAGGTGCAGTACACGCCGGCGGATAATCACCAGGTGCAGATTGCGGGGCCGATGCTGGCACAGGGTCAGGAGGGGAATTCGAGATCGTGCTGGAGCCGGCGGGGAAGGCCGATTTCATACCTGATCTGAAGCCGATCAAGATTCCCGAGAGCGGAAAGAATCCCGCGAAGGATCAATGAGCAGGGGTGAGGGATCAGGGACCAGAATGCACCAAGGCCGCACCAATATTTGGTGCGGCCTTGCTTTGACCCTATCGATCTTTTGCTGCGCTAGCGCACCATGCTCTGGAAGAGCGGCGACTTGAGCAGGCTGGCGAAGTCGGAGTCGGACGTGGCGAAATGGACGAGCAGCTTGCCTGAGTTGGACGATATCGGTGTCGCAAGGGCGGCCTTCTCGGAGTCGGAGCCGCTCATCTTGCGAACGACCACGGCTGCATTCAGCAGCGAAGAGACGGTGGCGGCAGCAAAGGCGTCGCCGGTTGAGATGGTCAGGTCGAACCGGACGCCGTGCTGGAAGTCCATCGAGTACGCAGGAGACCTACCAGGCGCTTCCGCACCGAATCGAAGTCGGCGACCGAACCGGCCTCGCCCAGCATCTGCTGCATCATGGTCTGGGTGCCCTTCTGGTCGAGGATGCTCCACAGCGGCTCGGAGTCGACGGAGCGCATGGAATCCATCATGGTGGCAGTTGGTCAGCATGCTGGAGACGATTGCCGTCGCGGGCGTCGAGCGAGGCCTTCACGGCTTCGAGTGCCGCCGAAGACCATGGTGGACGGATCGACGAAGCAGAGCATCATGCCGGTCGTGCCCATGGGATAGATCTTGTTGGCGCGGAAGACTGTGGGCTTGACCCTTCTTCTTGAAGGTCGGCCACGATGTCCTGGACGGAGAATTGTCCCTGCGCGATACCGACGGTGTGACGACCTCATCGGTTCTGGCCCGGGGCGGAAGAGGGCAAACGCGAGCTGATCGACGTCGTGGTTGTCGTTGAGGCCGGACTTGCGCAAGGCTTCGTCGAACTGCTTGAGATCGGGCGGCATCACGCGATCGCGCAGATCCATGGCAGTCGTCGAATTCTGCATGGCCCGGTAGTCGACGACTACCAGTTGCTGCACGTCGTGCGGAATGGCGGTGCGCGCGTCCGTGGACAACTGTGCAGCCTATGCCGAAAGCGCCTGCCGCAAGAGCAAGACGAAACCGCAAACCAGCAAGAAATCTAAACTACGATCATCCTCCGGGACAAAGCTCTTTCCTCCGGATTGCAGCGAGTAAAAGACAGCTTGGACGCGATGGTTTGACCGCTCCGGCGGCTGCACGCATCTCCTTATCTTCATTTTACCTTCGTAACCAATTCTGACGCGGATTGCAACCAATTTGGTCACTTATCGCCAGCCCTGCCGGCCAAGCCATTGGAGCGGCGAGACGATTTTCCAGGATCTTGGTCGGCGGGATCGAACTCGTTAATTGACGCATCCATTCGCTTTCGCGCTCACAGGCGGCCTCGGGAATCAGGCCGATGACCTCGCCTTCGACGGGAGCTGTCTTGTGGCGCAGGGCAAGCCGGGAAACTTTGCGAAGACCTCGGAGATCGGGCGTGACCTTGAAAGTCGGTGATGTTCATGGGGAGCTGAGCGCGCCCGTGGGCCAGGACGCCCATGCGCCTTCACGCCCTTGAGGCCGCCGGAGGCTGCGCGGATCTCGCGAGCGATGGCGCGCACCATGGCGACGTCTGTGGAGTCGAAGTAGATGTTGTAGGCCACCAGGAACTTGCGCGCGCCAACGGCACAGGCTCCGGCGGTGGGATGAAGGCCGGGACCGCCGACATCGGGGCGACGGGCAGACTCCTTGCGCACGGCGTCGCGAAGGCCCTCGAACTGGCCGCGGCGAACGTCTTCGAGATTGGCGCGGTCGGGGCGGGCTGCGGCGGCTTCGTAGAAATAAACAGGAATGCCGAAGCGGCGCCAGATCTCGAGGCCGGCCTGGCGGGCGAGCATGACGCACTGCTCGAGCTTGATGCCGGAGATGGGCACGAAAGGAATGACGTCGGCGGCGCCGATGCGGGGGTGCACGCCCTGCTGGGTGGTGAGATCGATGAACTCGGCTGCCTTCCCTGCCCCGCGGACGGCCGATTCGACAACGGCCGCAGGGTCTCCGGCGATGGTGACGACCGAGCGGTTGTGATCGGCGTCCATCGACCAGTCGAGCAGGCGCACTCCTTCGACGCGCATCGCGGCTATGATGGCCTCGACTCGCGCACGTCCCTGCCTTCAGAGAAGTTGGGAACGCATTCGACGATGGGGCTGGTCAGGTCATGTTCTGGCCGTATGAGGCAGCTATCAGCTATTAGCTTTTAGCTCCGGAACTTTTGAACGGCTCCCTTTCACTTCTTCGCTTCATTTCCAGAACGTGTATCCCGCCTGTATCTGGATGCTGGCGTTGACGCCGGGGTTGCGATCACCCAGAGAGGCTGAAGAAATGTGCACGGCGTTCACGCCCAGATCGATCGATCGGCTGGGAGCGCAAGAAGTAGTGAATGCCGATGCCGCCCTGCGGAGAAAAATTCCATACCGATGTGCCGCCGGGATAGCCGTGAGGGACGAGGACATCGGGCGGAAACTTGTGCGTGGTGTAAATGAGGCCGCCGGCTGCCTGAAACCAGGGCTGAATGCGTTGCGATTGGGTGAGAAAGTTCCAGCGGAAGATCACCGGGGTCAGGCTGACACCAGTGTAGGTTCCTCCGCCCACCGGCGCGTAAATACGTGTTCTCCGTTGTAGACGAAGGTCTGATTATGCGGAGCCGGAGTGTAGGCCTGCCAGAAGCGGCATGATGTTGCCGGCCAACTCGAATTGACCGCTGAGTATGCCGGCGTGAAGGACCGGGGAGATCGGTCTTGCCGATTTGTGCGCCTGCAAAGAAGAATTTGAAGTCCGAGCGCTCGCCGACGCCTGTTCCCCAGTTGAGCGAAGGGCCCGTATTCCCAGCTTGTGCTTCGCGAACCTCGGCGACGGGATCGTTTGGATCCGGATCGCTGATATTCGTTTCCAGCATGCCGGCTTGGCAGCGTTCGCCTCAGCTTCGCCAAAGGATCGTCCTGCGCAACCAAAGCGCTGAGCCAGAGTCAGGACAAATAAACAAAGCTTAAGCTTGCGAGTCAACGTGGTTCCCTGTCAAATCGGTGGTAAAAGTCAGCGCTGAAGCTCCACAGAAAAGGCCGCCACATCTCGGGCGGCCTTTCAGATCTTGCTGCCGATGCAGCGCGTTTAGCCGGCGACCTGTTCCATCTGTTCGGCGTCCATATCGAAGTTCGAGTAGACGTTCTGGGTGTCGTCGAAGTCTTCCAGGGCCTCGAGCAGCCGGACCATCTGTTTTGGCGCTGGCTGCCCTCGAGCTTCGTGTAGGTGGACGCGATCATGGTCACTTCGCTCATCACGGTGGGAATGTTTGCGTGCCTTGACCGCATTGAGAACGCCCTCATAGCGTGGCGGGTCGGTGATGATCTCCCAGGTATCGCCTTCGTCGTTCAGGTCTTCGCCGCCGTGCTCGAGAACGATGTCCATCAACTTCTCTTCGCTGGCCGCGGACTTTTCGATGGCGATGACGCCCTTCTTCGAGAACATGAATCGAACCGAGCCCGTCTCACCGAGGTTGCCGCCGTTCTTGGAGAAGCATGTGCCGGATTTCGCTGACGGTGCGGTTGCGATTGTCGGTCGTGACGTCAACGATGACGGCGACGCCGCCGGGGCCGTAGCCCTCAAAGCTGATCTCTTCGTAGATCACGCCTTCGAGTTCGCCGGTGCCGCGCTGGATGGCGCGTCTTGATGTTGTCGCCCGGCATATTTTCCGCCTTGGCGGCCAGGATTGCAGCGCGCAGACGGGGGTTGCCGTCAGGGTCGCCACCGCCGGCTTTGGCGGCGATGGTGATTTCCTTGATCAGGCGAGTGAAAATCTTGCCGCGCTTGGCGTCGAGCGCGCCCTTCTTGTGCTTGATTGTGGCCCATTTCGAATGGCCGGACATGGGAACCTCTGAATCGTCGTGAAATGCAGGTGCGCCAAGCGGTTCCAGCCGCAGATTGGACGCCCCGCCCCTGCGAGTATATCACCGCGAAGATTGCCCGAAACCACCCCGGCCCGGCGCTCTCATCCGAGCTAGACTTCCCGTTCCGGGCCCGGAGAATTTCGTCAACGAAGCTTCAGATTTCTCTACGTAGCGACTTCAGACCGTGTGGAATCGTATAAAGAAGGAACGGCCCAGCGAGGCAAGACGGCTTTCAAGAATCCCTCCAACGCACGGCAGTCTTTCAACAGGAGCAGCCTGGTTTGAAGTCGATTGTCTCAATCGCCATCTTTGTCGCCCTTGCCTGCGCCGCGGCTTGCGCACAGGGGAACTACGAGATCCAGGTGTACGGTTCGGAGACCCAGGGCCCGCGCAGCACCATGGTTGAGCTTCACTCCAACTTCACCGCGGCCGGCCACCCGGGTTCTACCATCCTGGCTGCCACCAATCACGCCGAACATGAAACGGTAGAAATCACGCAGGGCCTGACAGACTGGTCTGAGCTCGGCTTCTACATCTTCACCTCGGAGCAGAGCGGGCTGGGCATGCAGTGGGTTGGCGACCACATCCGGCCGCGCGTGCGGGCTCCTGAGTCGTGGCACTGGCCGGTGGGCGTGAGCCTGTCGACGGAGGCCGGCTATCAGCGCGCCAAGTTCTCACCCGATACCTGGACGTGGGAGATCCGTCCGATCGTCGATAAGCAGAAGGGCCGCTTGTACTGGGCCATCAATCCTGCCCTGGAACGAACCTGGCATGGGCCGGACGTGAACCTCGGGATCGACTTCTCGCCCAACGTGAAGGTCAGTTGGGACTTCACCAAGGTGTTTGCGGGGGGCGTGGAGTATTACGCAGATTACGGCAGCATCACCAACATCGCTTCGCTGCACGACCAGCAGCAGCAGATCTTTCCGGCGATTGATTTGAATGTGTCGCCTGACTGGGAGATCAATTTCGGGGTGGGGGTGGGGCCGACGGCGGCCACCGATCACTGGATCATCAAGGGCATCCTGGGGCGGCGCTTCAACTGGGGCCACTCCCCACCGCATCCCAAGAACAGCCAGCCCTGATCCCGGTCTCGGCAACGCCTCTCTTCTCAGCGGAGGTCAACTCGCTCTCTTTCAGAATGGATCGATATGACGCCAACTCTCGCAATCTCCGACAAGCCGGATGCCGCTGCGTTGCAAAAGCTTGTCAAGGCGCTGATCGAATACAACGAAGCGCACGGCGGCCCACGCAATGCCCGTCCGCTGGTGATTCTTGTGTCTGATCCCGAGACTAACGAAGTTGTCGGCGGGCTCTACGGGGCCACGGTCTACGATCAGCTCAAAATCGAAATCCTGTATCTTCCGGAACAACTGCGCGGATCAGGCCTGGGCCGCCGCCTTCTCGAAGAGGCCGAAGCGGAAGCGATCCAACGAGGTTGCCGCGGAGTCTTCCTCGAAACCTTCACGTTCCAGTCGCCGGGATTCTATGAGCATCTCGGGTATCGCCGCTACGGCTGTCTTGAGGGCTTCCCACCCGGCCACAGCCTGATTGGTCTGCGCAAGCAGATCGTGGCTGAACGCGTACGGCCGCCGGAACATTGAGCCCTGTCTGCGATAATCTCGTTCTCGATGCGCAAGAAAATCCTGTTCGCGACCATGGGCTCACTCGGCGATTTGCACCCCTGCCTGGCGCTGGGCCTCGAATTGAAGCGCCGGGGACACAGCGTCACCATCGCCGCTACGCCGTTCTATCGCGAAAAAGTCGAGCACAACGGGATCGCCTTTCTCCCATTGCGTCCCGACTGGGATCCTACCAGCGGCGAGTTGATCGCACAGTGCGCCAATATTCGGCGCGGCCCGGAGATCCTGCTGCGCCAGATGGTGCTGCCCTACCTGCGCGAAACGTACACCGACCTGCTGGCGGCCGCGCGCGGCACCGATCTCATGATCGCCGGCGAACTCGTCTTCGCCGCGCCGCTCGTGGCGGAAAAGCTGAACCTGCGCTGGGCCTCTGCCACTCTCTCGCCCGTCAGCTTCTTGTCGGCCCACGATCCTTCCGTTCTCGTGAACTGTCCCGAGCTGATGCTGCTGCGCAAGGCCGGCCTCGGAATCAACCGCGCCATCCTCGGCCTCAGCCGGATACTGCTCCGATCGTGGTGGGGGCCCATTCGCGACCTGCGCCGCACCGAGGGGCTGTCTGCGGGGCGCGATCCGCTGCTGGATGACAAATTCGCTCCTCTGCTGGTACTGGCGCTCTTTTCGCGATGCCTGGCGCAGCCGCAGCCCGACTGGCCCCCGCAGACCGTGCAGCCGGGATTTGTCTTCTTCGATCGGCCGCATGAGTCGCATGCAAGTCCCGATGCGGACTTCCCTGCCCTGGCGCAGTTCCTGGCCCATGGCGAAGCACCACTCGTCTTCACTCAGGGATCCACTGCAGTCCATCATCCGGGCGATTTCTACGCGGTCAGCAGCGAAGCTGCACGAAAAATTGGACGGCGCGCGCTGCTGGTGGGGGCCAGTCCTGAGATGGTTCCGGCTGGAGCCGATTTGCTTGGTGTCCGCTACGCGCCTTACTCGGAGATCTTCCCTCGAGCCGCGGTCATCGTCCACCAGGGCGGGTCGGGCACAACCGGGCAGGCGATGCAAGCCGGCAGGCCGCAGCTTTTTGTGCCTTTCGGATGGGATCAGCCCGACAACGCGGCGCGGCTTGTCAGACAGGGATGCGCGCTCACGCTACCGCGCAGCCGCTATACGCCTGAACGGGCGGCGCGGATGCTGGAGCGGATGATCACGAATCCGCACTTCGAACAGCGCGCTGGTGCAATTCAAAAAGAGATGCAGGCGGAAGAGGGGCTCTCCTCCGCCTGTACTGCGATCGAAACCCTGCTGAGCACCGCGACCGAAGCCCCTGCGGCTGCTTCCTTCGCACGCGCGGCTAAGAGCTAACAGCTAAAAGCCGCTGCTGTCGCTATTGTCGAATCCGCCTCCGCCATCGTCCAAGCCGCTGCCGCTATCGTCGATCTGTACGTCGGCGACGCTGTTGTCGTAGGCCGAGGAGTCGTCTGCAAGCGATCGGTCGTAGCCACCCTGACCGACGTCCTGGTCGTTCTGTGCGAAGTTGGCGTCGGTATTTTCGTAGGCACCGCCCTGCGAGCCTGAGGCGTCGGGATTGTTATAGGCCGCGTCGGGGTTGTTGTACGCGCCGCCGGCTGCGCCGGCGAACTGATCTCCGGATTCATGGTGCGCGGCGCGTTCGCCGGGGCCGGGCTGGTCGTAGTAGTTATTGACCACGGTCTCTTCGACGGGCCGCTCGAAGCCGCCACCAAGGCCCATGCCGGGGCCCATGCCCATGCCTGCCATGCCTCCGCCAAATCCGCCCATGTAGCCGCCGGGATGGCCAAAGCCGTGGAGGATGGATTCAACGCCCTCAAAGGCCAGAGCCCCGGCAGCGACGCCTGCCGCCGTCTGCATGGCGCCGCGCAGGAAACTAGACTGGCCCGCAGGTGCTCCCGGGTACTGCGGCTGTCCATACTGGGGCTGGCCAGGCGGCGGATAGTACTGCGGTTGCTGGGGAGGATAAGGCGCCTGCTGATAGGGGGGCACGGGCTGATACGGGGGCGCCTGTCCGGGCTGGGACTGCGCCTGCGGAGGGGGCGCCGGCTGTCCCGGCTGCTGGAATTGTCCAGGCTGCGGGACTTGTCCCGGCTGGGGGGAATCGTGACGACCGAAGAGGCCGCCCAGAAAACTGGTTGTCTTCGCAGGCTGCTGCTGAACCTGCTGCTGCAGCTGGGTGACCTGCGCCTTGGCCTGCTGCAAGGCAATGTCCTGCACCAGAACAGTTTGCGCGAGGATATAGAGAGCGTCGGCGTTGGCGCCCAATTCGCGACCGAGCAGGTTTTCGGCGTCGGGATCTTTCTCCTGCAGTTGCGTCTGGTTGACCCGTTGGGCCAACGACATTAACATTTGTTGTTCCTGGGGAGTCACTTGAAATTCCTCCGGCAAAGCCACTTGATTGTTTTGAGCCGCGCCTCACGATTGAGACGCAGGCCTTCTTCCAAAGTTGCCCTGCCGTTTCGTTCTACGCAATCAATACTGCGCCGGTTCCGACAGGAAATCTGCGGGTATTCGTGTGCGATTTGAGCTGTGTTTTCCCACAGCCACCCCCTGCCTTGGTCCGCCCAATGTTGTGTATCGGACACAAAATTCTTGAATTGTGATCCATATCACAGTCTTTAGTTCAATGGCCTTTTGGTCATTGACCGGTGGTTACCGACAGGGTATCTTCAGACAACATTCAGATAAGTAATCCAGAGTTTGCCGATCGATTTTAGATCGATAGAGAGCTGCGGAACGCTCACAGACTTGATCGCGTGTTCCCTGTCTCCCGCAAGCGAGATCTTGTAAGACGACCAGGTTTGCTCGGAAGAAAGAGTTAGGCCCTTCGTACGATGAAAGCTCTCTTCCTGTCTCTTGGTCTGGCCACCGTTCTTTGTGAGCCAGCACTCGCCGCAGTGACCATCACCAGCCCCGCCAATGGGGCCGCTGTCGGCACGACCTTCAGCTTGAACGCAACCGCGAGCGCATGTTCGTCGCAGCCCATTGTCTCGATGGGCTATTCGTTCGACAGCAGCGCAGCCAACACGTTTTTCACGGGCGCTTCGATTGCCACCTCGGTGACAGGCACATCGGGCGCTCACGTTCTGCACGTCAAGTCGTGGGGAAACCAAGGCGCTTCTTGCGTTACCAACGTAACCATCACGATCAGCGCCTCGGCTGCGGGGGTACCTACCTCGACATCAACTAACGTGGTTGTGAGCAGTCCCGCTAACGGTGCGAGCGTCAATTCGACATTTCCTTTGATTGCATCCGGAACGCTGTGCCAGGGACAGCCGATCGGCGCCTTTGGCTATTCATTCGACAGCGGCGCCACGATCTTTGTGAACGGGCAGAGCATGAACGCGCAGGTGACTGGATCGGCCGGCACTCATGTGCTGCACGTGAAGTCGTGGGGACCCAATAGCGCTGCGTGCGACACCGACCTTACGCTGAATATTGGCGCGGCCACGGCACCGGCGGGCTCTGGCCCGACGATTCCCTCCAATGCGGTAGCCGTAAAGGCTATCCAAAACCTCCCAAACTGGACAGAGGCTTTTGACACGGGAATCACTACCGGAGGGGCCACCTCGTCGGGCGTGATGGGCCTGGTTACGAGTCCCGCTGTGAGCGGCTCGGCGCGCAGGTTCGTCACCGGGTATTCAAATTATGGCGGCGAGCGATATTGGGTAAACTTCGGCGCCGATACGGCGGCCACCAACTTTGTGTACGACACGTACATTTACCTGGCCAGCCCCATCAACGACATCGCCAATGTCGAGATGGACATGAACCAGACGATGCCCAACGGGCAGACGGTGATCTACGGATTCCAGTGCGACGGCTGGTCGATGACCTGGGACTATACGATCAACGCGGGCTCGGCGACTTCATACTCCGATCGGTGGCTGCACTCGAACCAGACCTGCAACCCGCAGAGCTGGGCCACGAACACCTGGCACCACGTGCAGATCAGCTACTCGCGCGACAACTCCGGCAACGTGACCTACAAGTCCGTTTGGCTCGATGGCAAGGAGCAGGACCTGAACATCACGGCTTATTCAGCCTTCGCGCTCGGCTGGGGTTCGTCGCTGATTACCAACCTGCAAATCGACGGCATGACAGCCCTCCCTGGTACAGCCACGGTCTACATGGACAACACGACCGTCTATCGCTGGTAAGCTTCACCCTCCCTCAACTGCAAGGCAAAACAAAAGCGGAGACCCGACCAGGTCTCCGCTTTTGCTTTGAGGGTGAGTTGGAATTCACGGATTCAATTTGCTGCTCCGCGCCTGTTGAATCTCGGAGCGGCCCGGGCTGTCCGCGCGGGTGCAGACCTTCAGCAATTCCTGAGAGTAGCGGGCGCTGGAGTCGCGATGACCGGCCAGTTGCGCCGCACGCGATGCGCCATACAGCGCGCGAAAACGCTCCGGCTCTTTCTTCAGCGTCTCCTCAAATTCGTGGAGGGCCTTGTCGGGCTCGCCCAGTTGCAGGTAGATCTCACCCAGCATCTCGCGCGCCGGTGCGAGCGGACCGGGAGTTACCGCGCTCTTCTCGGTTGCGTCCTCCATCTCCGCAGCCGACTCCATCTGGCGCAGTGCATCCTGTTTTCTGCCGTCTGCGAAATCTGCCCAGGCCCTCACTTCGACGGCCTGAATGCGCACTTGCCCAGACCAGTAATTTTCGCGAGCTTTGACGAGTGTCGCTTCGATCTGATTCAGAGCTGTCACAGACTGGCGCGCCACGGCGACATTGCCCGAATGGGCTGCCCCGATACCTCGCGCAAACCAGGTCATCGCGTCGGTATAGGCGAAGGGCGTTTCGCGAAGCTTCAGCTCCGAGGCCGCTTTCCAATCCTGGCGCTCCAGGGCATATCGGGCGGGGATGGCGGCCAGGGCGAAGTATCCGCCGGCAGGGCCGCCAGCTCCGCCGACCACCGTCTTCGAGTCGAATCGCGATTCGATCTCGGGCAGCGCGAGAAGGAGGCGCCGCGCGGCTTCGTCCTGTCCGGTTTGCAGGTAGGCGTACATCAGGTAGTCGCTGGCATGCAGTTCCTCGACGGTTTGCCCCTCCCGGCGTGCCGAAGCAGCCGCGGCGGTATTGCTGTCGATCGATTCCTGCCACAGTCCAGTGCGCGTGAAGGTGTGCGATGGCATGTGCAACGCGTGGGGCGCATCGGGCGCGATCTGCGCATAGCGCCGTGCAGCCTCAAGTGCGCGCGGCGCCAGGCTCGGCACATCATAGGTGTGGATGATGTAGTGAGCCAGCCCGGGATGGTCCGGCTCCTGCGCGAACAGCTTCTCGAGAATCGCTCCGGCTTTGAGCCGCGATTGATAGGTCTTGTCGGTTGGCTCCTCAGAAGCAGCCAGCGACAGCGCATAGAAAATCTGCGCCTCGCGATCCTCAGGGTACTGGGCGGCGACGTTCTGCATCGCGTCCCGGTAGGCGCGCAAGCGCGCGCGCTGCGGAGTCTCAAGATAGTTGTTGAAGAGATTGGCCACGGCGGCGATATACGCCTTTTCGCGTTCGGTCTTCGCACCGACGGCCACGCCCTGCTCAACGGCGCGCTTGCCGGCTTCCAACTGCACTGGATCCTTCATATCCAATGCGAAAGGATTACTCCAATCGCTCAGCGCAATGCCCCACCAGGCGATTCCGCATTCGGGATCCTGCTGCAGTGCGGCGTGGAACCCTTCGATTGCGCGGCTGAATTGGAAGGAATGCAGGAGGGCCACGGCGCGATCGAGCTCGCGCTGTGCCTCACTGTTACAGGAGGTGTCGAAATGCACCACACCCAGCTTCTCCGAGGCTGGATGCTCGTGTTCCTGGGAAGGACTGCGAAGCACCAGGAGCGCGACCATGATTGCAACGATGGCTGACGTTCTTGCCACTCCCACTCCTCCATTCTGCAACGACATTCCGTTCTAGCACAGGCCATCCTGTCTTCGACAATGTCGAAGACCGGATGGCCCAAAAACACCGAGGGCCGGGAATCTTTTCGACTTTTGGTCGAAGGATTCCCAGCCCACAAAATCTGAAACCTTCCGGCCAGATCGTCACACCCGGCTCCGCCGCGCGCTATGATCCCGCCGAAGCCTTACGCCATGGCGAATGCGCGGATGGTCTCCTTACGCACGGTGAGTTGCTCGACTAGATCGGCGCGGACTTCGTAGCCGCGTCCGGGGATATCGGGAATCTCGATCTCGCCCTTGGATGTGACCGTCACTTCGGGTTCAATGATGTCTTCGCGGAAGTAGCGCGCCGAAGCCGACACATCGCCGGGCAGGGTGAAGTTTTCAAGCGACGCCAAGGCGATGTTGTGCGACCGGCCCAGACCGGACTCGAGCATGCCGCCGCACCAGACCGGCGTTCCCCGCTCCATCGCCGCGTTGTGCACCGCAATGGCCTCGGAGAAGCCACCCACGCGTCCCAGCTTGATGTTGATGATCCGACACGACTCCATTTCGATGGCCGCCAGCGCATCGCGCCGGTTGCGGATCGACTCGTCCAGGCAGATGTCGGTCTTCATCTGACGCTGCAGCATGGAGTGATAGAAGAAGTCGTCATGCCAGAGAGGCTGCTCCACCATGAGCAGATCGAACTGGTCGAAGCTGCGCAGGCGCTCGGCATCGTGCAGGCGATAGGCTGAATTCGCATCGCAGCTCAGCAGGATGCCAGGCCAGCGATTGCGCACCCGTTCAAAGACCTCGATGTCCCAGCCTGGCTTGCACTTCAGCTTGATGCGCTGATAGCCGGCGGCCAGCTCCCGTTCAATCACGTTCAGCAGTTCGCTGATCGACGATTGAATGCCGATCGAGACGCCGCACGAGATGCTGCCCTGCACGCCGCCCAGAAGCCGCGACAGCGAGATTCCATCGCGCTGCGCCTCCAGATCCCAGATGGCGTTTTCAAGCGTGGCCTTTGCCATGCGATTTTCGCGCACCAGCTTGAAGATGTGCGGGCAGTCGCCGCCATGTTCCACATCTTCGGCGCGCGCCAGCATCGGCCCCAGCTCGTTGACGATCACCTGCCAGGCCGTGTCGGTCGATTCGCCGGAAAAATACGGCCGCTCGCCCGCCGTGCATTCGCCCCACCCTGTCAATCCTTCGGAACGCACCTCGGCCAGCAGAATGCGCCGATCCCGTGTGACCCCAAAGCTGGTTTCAAATGGCCGCACCAGTGGTAAGTGGAGTTCGCGAAGAATGATTCCATCAATTCTCATAAGTTGGTTGTTCCTTGAAAGTTTGGATGCCCGATTCCAGCTGGGTTGTAGGTCCCAGCTCAAAAATCCCGTTTCCTTCTGGATCCCGTTCAAAGCCCAATACGGCTAGTCCCCGGGAAAACGCGTGCTGAAACCGCCGGCGATTCTCCAACTGAAGGGCGAGGGCGCTTTCACGGTTTCGCTCTGTAGCCTTCCATTCGTAGATGGAGGCGGGGACCGTGATTCGTTCCTCGATGTGAGGCACTGCCATTGCGCGGCCATCCAGGATGCTCCTAACCCGGTCCGAGTCGAGATACCACTCGGCCAGCAGACGATCTGTTGGAAGCCCGCCTTGCAGTCGAGAAGAGGATACACCATAGAAATTCTCACGATAGTGACAAACCAAGGCGCCCAGCTTATGGATGTTGAGGAAGGCGTTCTTGATCTCGAGCGGATCGAAGGTCCACTCCATGAGCCGGATTCCTCTGCTAAGTGCCTCATCTCTTTGGGCCAGCTTGAGCTTCGCTCCGATGCCGCAGTTGCGATATCCCTCTTTGACCGCCAGCATGTGCGAGTGCAGATAAGCCAGCGGCTCGCCTTGTGGAAATCTCGGGTTTGTTTTTACGCCCGGCAAAGACAAAGCGAATCCAACCATGGAATTTGCATCGCCGCGCGGACCGGCTCCGTGCAACTCCGTATCGAAGGCGCCCACGACCTGGCCGCCAGCCTTCTGCATCACCAGAAACGCCTTGCGCGGCATGAGGTCCGTCGCGTCGTAGCCCCACGTTTCCACCTGGAGCTGGACGCAGGCTTCGAGCTCGTCGAGGCCTTGGCACTCGCGGATGACGATCATGCGCGCGTCTCCGGGGCATGAATGACCGCCGCGATCTGGTCGCTGAGCTTTCGCTTGGCGGCCGTCCAAAGCGCTTCGAGCTCGGACGCCGACAGATCTTCCAACGGCCTGGTTGAGGCCAGCTCCATCTCCCGGAAGCGCTGGCGGAAACGGAGATTGCAGCCGCGCAGCGCCATCTCTGCATCGACGCCGAGGTGCCGCGCCAGGTTCACGACGGTGAAAAGCAGATCGCCCAGCTCCGATTCGATTGCCGCATTCCGGCCGGCCTGGGCTTCTGATTCCAGCTCGGCAATTTCTTCGGCAATCTTCGGAAGCAGATCGCGCCAGTGCGGCCAGTCAAAGCCGGATTTGGCGGCCTTCGATCCCAGCTTGGCCGCTTCTGCCAGCGCCGGCATGGCGCGCTGAACAGAGTCCAGCCGCGATGCTGTCCCCTCCGGCGCCTTTTTCTCGAGCGCCTTGATCTCTTCCCAATTCCGCAGCACCGCCGACGCGGATCCGCCCACGTTGGCATCCACGTCCGCAACGTTTCCGGCCGCGCGCGACGCCTCTTCGCCAAAGACGTGGGGGTGTCGCCGGATGAGCTTTCGGTTCAAATGCTCCAGCACATCGCTGATGGTGAAGTGCCCTTCGTTGGCCGCCATCTCGGCATAGAACAGTACCTGCAGCAGCAGGTCGCCCAGTTCCTCGGCCAGGTGCGGAAAATCGCGCCGCTCAATGGCGTCGAAGACCTCGTAGGCCTCTTCCAATGTGTATTTTCGGATGGTGTCGAATGTCTGCTCGCGATCCCACGGGCAGCCGCCCGGTGCGCGCAAACGCGCCATAATCGCAGCCGATTCTTCAAATAGGATTCCCGCTCGCGCCGGGTCGGTCTGCGAGCGCTGTGGAGCCTGTTCCTTTTCCCTGTCAGGCTGGGAGTCCATGTAGATCTATTTTAACGCGAGCCTTCCTGGCGCCGTCCCATTCACTAGTAACGTGAGCCAGGTCACCGGCGTGCACTGGGTTCTCCCCTGTGTCCGTGTATCTGTGCCGCTGTTTCGCCCACCCTTTCCACAGCAAATTCGTCCAAGATGCTGGAACTCGTTGCGGCGGTATGTTTCAATTCTCCGCAATCCGTTTCTTCCCCCGGCGCAATGTTTTCCACAACCGGAGTTTCGTTCCTCCGTCACGACGCATCCCAACTTGCACCGGGCATTTTTGCCGGATTCGGTTTCAGGAGGGCTTTCCATGCTTCGGAAGCTGCTTCCCTTGCTCCTGCTTACCCCTGCTATCGGCTGGGCGCAATCGGGACCTCCGCCCGGGATCCCGATGTATGTGCCGAATCCCAACGCTCCGCCTCCGGAGGAGACTGACCAGCGGGCGCCGACTGTGTCCCAACCGGCGAATGAGCCAACCACCGCTGCGCCTCAACTTCTGCTTACGGCCGAAGACCAACACCGCGTGATCGACAACATTGTGGCGCGCCTGAAAAGCTCCTATATCCTGCCGGAGATGGCAGAGAAGCTGGTCACCACGCTTCGCGCGCATCAGCAGCAAGGCGATTACAACGGCGTCACCGATGGCGCGCTGTTTGCAACGCGCCTTACGAACGATCTGCAGACGGTATCGCACGACCGCCATCTTCGTATCGAGTACTCCGTGGAGAAGCTTCCTCCCGAGCAGAGCGGACCGAGCGCCGAGGAGGAGCACGAGTACCGGCAGGAGCTGGACCGCACCAACTGCGGGTTCCAGCGTGTGGAGATTCTTCCCGGGAACGTCGGCTACATCGCGTTCAATTACTTTGGAGCGCCCGACCGGTGCGCCGACACAGCGGCGACCGCGATGAAGTTCGTCGCGCACACCGATGCGGTGATCTTCGATCTGCGTCAGAACCATGGGGGCGACCCCGCCATGGTGGCGCTGCTCGCCTCCTATCTGTTCGACCGCCCCACGCACCTGGACGACCTGTACAACCGCCGCGAAAACAAGACCACGCAATACTGGGCCACGCCCGAAAAAGTCGCTGACAAGCTGTCCACTCAGCCGGTATACATGCTCACCTCGCGCATGACATTTTCCGGGGCCGAGCAGTTCTGCTACGACCTGCACAATCTGCACCGTGCGATTCTCATAGGCGAGCGCACCGGCGGCGCAGCGCATCCGACTCGCAACCATCGCCTTGACGATCACTTCCTGATTGCCACGCCCGAGTACCGCTACATCAACGCAGTCACCCGCACCGACTGGGAGGGTCAAGGCGTAGAACCCGATGTGCCCGCAGCGCCCTGGACGGCACTGTCGGCCGCGGAGAAGATTGTGCTCACGCGGCTGAATCGAATCAACGCACATGCGCTGACGGCGAGCGCGACGCAGTGAGAGACAGTGGTCAGTCGCCAGTGATCGGTGATCAGAGATCAGAACGGCGTGGCGGGTTTCGCCATAGCCTATATCTCCGAATCGAAACCGCGGGCAGTTTCTGATCGCTGACGGCTGATCACTGTTACTCTGCTTGCAATGCTCCGCATTCTCGCGACGATCTTCGCAGCGCTGCTGGGACTGGCGTTCGGCAGCTTTTTGAACGTGTGCCTGAGCCGTTGGCCCGAGGGCGAAAGCGTCGTCAAACCGGGCTCGCATTGCCGCAGTTGCAATCGGACGCTGGCGTGGTGGGAAAACATTCCGGTGCTGAGTTGGCTGGCGCTGCGGGGACGATGCCGGACCTGCGGGAGCGCTATCCATTGGCGGTATCCGCTCGTTGAGTCGGTTGTCGGAATTCTCTGTGCAGTCTCCGCGTGGCCATTGATCGTTTCGATTGATGACCTCGACCTTACGTTCCTTGGCCCATCAGTCATTGTTCTCGCGGTCTTCAACTGGATTCTCTGCTGGCTCCTTGTCGCCTTGGCCGCCTTAGACGCCGAAAACCTCTGGCTTCCTGATTTCCTCACGATTCCCGGCATCGCGGCTGGCCTAGTTTTCTCTGTATTACTTGACTGGGTGAGATTCCATTTCGACACCGCTAGGCGCCCGTTTCACGTCCTTCTGAGTAGAGTCGTTGCTGCGCTTATCGCCGCTGCTCTAATCTTTCTCATCCGCTGGGTTTACTGGCTCTTTCGCCGCAAGGAGGGCATCGGGCTGGGCGACGCCAAGCTGATGGCCCTGCTCGCCGCATGGCTCGGCCTTCCCGGCGCTTTGCTCAGCTTCTTCTTCGGCGTGATCCTGGGCGCGCTGGTTGCCGTGCCGCTGGTGATGACGCATCGCACCGCGCAGGCCAAGCTTCCGCTGGGTACTTTTCTCTGCATCGGCGGCATTGTCTCCGCGTTGTGGGGACAGCAGATCATCGCGGCCTATCTCACATGGGCCGGATTCTGATCGCAACCAGCTATTCTTGTCAGCGCAGATCAAGGAGGGCGATGTGACCTTCTCCAATCGAAGCCGCGTGATACCGGACAGTAACTCGACCACTCCGTCACTTGATCACTTGATCACTTGCTTCTTCGTCCTCGCCCTGCTCTGTCTCCACGCCGCCGCACAAGCACCCGTCAAATCCGTCCGCCTCGCCATCTGCCAGATCCTCGTCATCGACGGCGACCGCGAAGGCAACTTCCGCCGCATCGAGTACGCGCTCGACCAGGCCGAGGCGCAGCATGCGCAAATCGCCGTTTTTCCTGAGTCGTCGCTGTTGGGCTGGGAGAATCCCGATGCGCACCGACTCGCTGCGCCCATCCCCGGCCCCGACAGCGACCGCATCGGCGCCCTGGCGCGCAAGCACAACCTCATGATCGCTATTGGCATGGACGAAAAAGCCGGGGACAAGCTTTATGACGCCGCCATCCTGGTGGACAAGACTGGCAAGCTGCTGTGGAAGCACCGCAAGATCAACGTGCTTCCCGAACTCATGACGCCGCCCTACTCCCAGGGGCGCGCGGAAGACATTGGCGTGGTTGACACCGAGTACGGACGCATTGCTGTGCTCATCTGCGCCGATACCTTTACGGACGCATACGTTGAGCGCCTCAAATCACTGCGCCCTGACCTGATGCTCGTTCCCTACGGCTGGGCCGCCACCAACGACAAGTGGCCGGAACACTCTAAACAGCTGGAGTCGCTGGTCGAAAATCGCGCGGCGCAGGTGCAGTGCCCCATGGCCGGCGTGGATCTGGTGGGCGAGATGACTCATGGCCCGTGGGCAGGATGGACCTACGGCGGATCCAGCTTCGTGGCCGACGGCAACGGCCACATCCTCGTCACCGCCCGCGACCGCGACACCGACATCGTTGTTTTGAGTCTGTCCATTGGCTCGCTTGCCAAAGTAAAAAAGTGAAGAGTGAAAAGTGAGAAGTGAAAAGAAGCCGTAAACTGGACAGGCATCTTACTTTTCGCTCTTCACTCGATCACTCCGTCACTTCATCACCCGCCTATCCGCGCGTCACCATTCCGCTGCCACCCATCCCAAACTTCACCCAATGAGTTCGCGATCGCTCTACACTGCATTGCTAACTGAATCGGTGAGGTCACTGCGGTATGTTTCGAGTCCCATTCGTGCTCTCGGTGTGCGCCGGGATCAGCATTGCCACGTCCGCGGCCGCACAGGAAGCGCCCAAGGCCGTCCGCATTACCGACTCCGTTTACATGGCGCCCATGGGCTCCAACGTCTACCTCGTCATGACGCCAGAAGGAAACGTGGTCATCGATACCGCCCCCGCGAGAGACGCGCAAAAAGCCAAAGACATGCTCACGGCCTTAAGCCAGGCGCCTGTGAAGTACATCATCCTTACGCACGGCCACGCCGACCACATTGGCGGGATCGGCCTGTGGAAGCAGCCCGGCACACGGATCATCGCGCAGCGAAACTACGTTGAGCTGCTCAACTATGTCGCGCGCCTCGACAGTTTTTTTGCTCCCCGCAATGCCGTGGCATTCAACCGGCCCGTAAACCAGGCGGGTACGTGGGCCGGCAACTTCGGTGCGGTCATCGAGCCCACGATTTTCTTCGATGAGCACTACGAGTTCACACTGGGCGGTACTGAGTTCAAGTTGTTCAGCACGCCCGGCGAGACGCCCGATCACCTCACGGTGTGGCTTCCTGCGCAAAAGATCGCCTTCATCGGCGATAACTACACGGGCGCCGGGATTCCCGAGCCCATGTCCTTCCCCGCCATCTACCCAATCCGCGGAAGCAAGCCCCGCCCCGCGCTCGACTGGATCAAGTCCATCGACACGGTGCTCGCGCTCAAGCCGGAGATCGTGCTCAATGGCCACGGCGATTTCATCATGGGCCAGGCCAACATCGCCCAAAAGCTTACGCGCTATCGCGACGCTCTTCAGTACGTCCACGATGAAACCGTAAAGGGCATGAATGCCGGTAAAGACGTCTACACGCTCATGCAGGAGATCAAGCTGCCAGCGAGCTACAACCTGAGCGAGATCTGGGGAAAGGTTACCTGGTCGGTGCGCGGCATCTACGAGGGATACGCCGGATGGTTCGATGGAAACCCGTCTCACATGTACGAGGTGCCTCCTTCGTCGGTCTATCCCGACCTAGTGAAGCTTGCCGGCGGGCCTGAACGCATCACGCAGTTGGCTCTTGACAAGCTGCAGGCGGGACAGCCGGTTGAGGCGCTGCACCTGACGGATGTTGTGCTGGCATCTGACCCAAAGAATGCCGCAGCCCTGAATGCGCGTATCAAGGCCTTCGAGGCACTCCGCGAAAAATGCGAGAACGCAGTGGAAGACGGCTGGCTGCAGTATGGGATTCGCAAAGCAAAAGAACTGCTGGAGACCAAATGACGCGGGCGGCAGCTTTCGGGCGCATTATCCTGATGTGTGATCCGCAATCCATTCCAGCGAATCAAGGCGCTGCCCCGCAAAGACCTCGTGCGACTCGCACTGCTCTTTCTGATGCTCGTCCTGGTCGCCGGATGGCTGCTTGCCGCGCTCACTCTCGTCGCCCTGCGCTTCATTGACCCGCCCACCACCGCCGTCCGCGTCGAACGCCGCATGCAGGCCTTCTTCCACGGCGCTGCCTATCATGAGCGCTACGTCTTCGTCCCCATGAATCAGATCTCGCCCAACCTCCAGCACGCCGTCGTCGCCGCTGAGGACGCGCGCTTTTACCAGCACCACGGCTTCGACTGGCACGAGATTCAGATCGCCGCCGACGAAGACATGGAGGGCAAGCGCGTACGCGGCGCCTCCACCATTACGCAGCAGCTGGTGAAAAACATCTTCTTCGGAACCAACCGGTCCTTCCTGCGCAAAGGCGCCGAGTTCACACTGGTGCCCGTCGCGGAGCTCGTCCTGGGCAAACAGCGCATTCTTGAGCTCTACCTCAACGTGGTGGAGTGGGGCCCCGGCGTGTACGGCGCTGAAGCCGCATCGCGAGCCTGGGAGCGAACCTCGGCCCGGAACATCAGCCGGGAACAGGCCGCACGCCTGGCCGCCATTCTGCCCGCGCCCCTCAAGCGCCGCCCGGATCGCATGAACCGCTATAGCGGCCTCATTGAGGAACGCATGCGCCAGATGGGCTGGTAAGACCGCAAGCAATACTTCACCCGGCCTACCTTTTCTGGAATCACTTGCCTGACGGAGTTCCATCTCGCCGCCCGGTCACAAATCGGCTTGACACGGTTTTCCCCGGCTCAGCACAATCGATTCCTCGCCGCTGTTCGTCGTTGCGGCGCTTCCTCTTTCCAGGCCAGACCTGACAATTCGCTCGAGCGACTCCAACAAGTGAGGAAATCTCAATGCATAGACCTAGCTTTGCGGTTATGAAAAACCTCTATCTAGTGAGCGCCTTCGCGCTCGCTTCGCTGCCGGTTTCAGCGCAAAAAATCTCCGCTGACGCTATGAAGAACGGCCACTTCCCGCAGGTGATTGGCCACCTAGACGCCCGCCCCGACAAGTCTCTCCATCACCTGTCGCTCCTCGGCAATCAGGCTGCCGCCGCCCGCGACGCCAATGCGGCCATCAAGCCCATCGACCCCCCTCGGCCGGTCGTCTCTCCCTTCTTCGCGGCCAGCTCGCGCAGCGGCTCCTACAGCTACGGCTTCCTGGCCGGCAATAACCCCTTCACCGGCGGCGAAGGACGACCCAGCACGACGGTCAAAACCTTCCTCGTTCCGGTCGTCATCAAGGTCCACCAGGTGGCAACCGACTTCGGCGCCGACGCCAACGGCAACCTCATCCTCACCGGCATCACCAATCAGGACGAGACGTTTGATCCCACCAAGCCGGCGCCCGCCTGCCTCGGCAACAAAAACAATGTCCCCTTCACCCTCGCCGTGCAGTCGCCCTTGTTTCAGAATCACCGCTGGGTCTGGGGCGGCACCGACCTGGGCAACACCCAGTACATCGACGCCTTCCAGCGCGCCAACTTCTACAACGCCACCGGCGACGATCCCGGAGACTATCACCTCCGCCTCAACCCCCAAGTCCTCACCCCGCTCGTCCTCGACTTCCCCGCCGGAACCGCCATCGGCCTCCCGCAGTCCAGCACATTCCTCAACTACTCCGCATGCGCGCCCACCGTCCTCGTCGACATGAATCTCTTCGATGAGTACCTCGACTACGTCATCCTTCCGCAGATGGCCTCCGCCGGCGTCAACTCCGGAAACCTTCCCCTCTTCATCGGCGGAAACATCACCTGGGGCGCGGTCATCAACCAGCTCCCCTACTTCGAGGGCGAGGCCGCCGGCTATCACAGCATCAGCGGCCTTGACCCGAGCCAGACCTACGGCGTGGTTGCCTTCGGCGACGATAACGTGTTGAACTGGCCCGACGCCATGGTCCTCTCCCACGAGATAGGCGAGTGGGCAAACGACCCCGACGTCTCCAACTATGTCCCGGCTTTCAACGAAAACGTTCTCTCCGCCACTGGACCGGTTGTCTGCCAGGGTAACTACGAGGTGGGCGACATCCTGGCCGGCGTCTTCATGCCGCCTACCGTGGGCAAAAACGGCTACAGCTACACGCTCCAGGAGCTGGGCTTCTTTTCCTACTTCTACGGGGGACCCTCCTTCGCTGTGAACGGCTGGTACTCCAGCAACAACACCCTCACCACCGACGCCGGACCTGCCTGCTTCTAAATACAACTTTGGTCTTAGCGCTGCTTGCGGGACGCCCCTGACGGGCGTCCCGCAAGGATTTGAGAGCCACAACGATCGCCTCGCGCGCTTCCATCCTTGCGCTTATACCGGGTTGTCAGTTGTTGTCGCTCGTGCTGCAAAGTGCGCCAGCTTGTTACTCCGATTACCACTGGGACGAATCCGCATACTCAAGGGAGTGTCGGGCTCCTGACCAGTTGCGACGGAATTCTGGTTGCGCGGCCTCGACGCCCTCTCCCCTCATGCGGTGACGTGAGACACATTCCTCGACGCCTTGAAAGATGTAGATCTATCGATTGGATCCTAGACAGAAATATCTACCCACATTGAGGCCATCAACACTGATGCCGGCGAGCGGGTCCGACTAACGAAGGATGAGAGTTCTGAACGTAATGCGCTGATCGGCAATCAACCATCCCGGGTAGACGCCGGAGACAGCAGACAGCGCAACGACACGCTCGGAAGGTTGGGCAGGTGTGCGTGAAGATTGCTCACGTCGTCGACAGCATGGAAGTGGGCGGCGCCGAGATCCTGGTTTCGCAGATGTGCCGTCTGCAGCGAGAGCAGGGGCACGACCCGCGCGTGTACGCGATCGCGAATCTTGGTGCGCTCGGTGAGCAGTTGAGGAGGGAAGCCTTCGCGGTGCACCCGCAGATGGGCCGCCATATCTCAGATGCGGCGCGGAACTTTTTTCGAGTCTTTAAAGAGTCAAAGCCCGACGTCGTACATCTCCATAACCCTTCGCCGACGATTTATGCCGCGATCGCTGCCAGAATGGCGGGCGTTCCCAGCATCGTCTCGACTCGGCACAGTCTGATAGCCCAGCCACGCAGGCTCGCCGTGGAGTTGAAATACGCTGTTGCAGCGTTGTGTTGCGACTGGGTTGTGGGGATCTGCGATGCAACGGTCAACAATCTGAAGAGCATTCACACCGTTCCGGCGCGCAAGATTGTGCGCATCTATAACGGCACAGCGCCGCTCAAGCGAGTAGCGTTTGAGAAATGTCCTCCAAAGAGCGGATTCACTCTTCTGTACGTCGGAAGGCTAGCGCCGGTAAAGAACCACGGAATGCTTCTCCATGCCTTTCAGAGCGCGCTTTCGAGCAGGCCGGATCTCCGGCTTTGGATGGTCGGCGATGGCAGTGAACGCAAGGCCCTGGAAAACCTCGCCTCCGAACTAGGAGTCGTCGAACAACTAACCTTCTGGGGACAGCAGCTTGACGTGGCACCGTTCTTCTCCGCCGCCGATGCCTTGGTTATGTCGTCGAGGTCCGAGGGATTGCCCATGGCCCTCTTGCAGGGCTTCTCGCTAGGATTGCCGGCGATCGTGACCGACGTGGGTGGAATGGCGGAGGTGGTTCGGCTGGCGATTGCAGGCCTTACTGTGTCAGCAACAGAATCAACGGACATGGCTGGTGCAATTCTGCGGATGGCAAGCAGCGAAACCGGACGCGAGCAATTGTCAATCGGCGCGAAAACAGCGTTTACGGCGCGCTTTTCTTTGCAAACCGTGGTCGACGCTTACATGGACCTCTACTTGAACGCCCCGAGAGCCTTACCGCTTGCAAGCAACTAACATAACACTTGCCTCACTCGAAGGCCCTTAAGCAGCGCAAGACTGCCGGAGTCAAAATGCGCCACGAACCACGGTGTATGGGTTCATCCGGAGCGCCGCAGGTGGCGCGAGCGATTGCATAGGCACCCCTTTGGGTGGACACCAATGTTCTGGAGTCGGCTCCGTTCGTGCTCTCCGGGGAGCGCGGGAGTCGAAGTCCATTCGTCACATTGCAACCGCCACACCTTTGCCGGTAGACTCGTTATGGCCGGAGTGGATCTGCGCACTTTTGCAGAATTGCTCGGCGTCGGCCGTGAACCGGCTTGTGGTGCGCGAAAACGAAAGGGACACCCCCAGAACCCAAGCAGCCGAAACCGGGCAAAGGCGGAATTAGATCTTCTGTAAACAGATCAAAACAAATAATTTAACAAAACGGAGAGGTGGCAGAGCCCGGTTGAATGCACCTGACTCGAAATCAGGCATAGTCGTAAGGCTATCGGGGGTTCGAATCCCTCCCTCTCCGCCATTCCTTGAAAATAAAGACTTATGGTTCGTGTTACACCTCGTGTGACACTTTTCCTCAATCGCTAATCAGGATCTTCGTCGCGAGCGGGTATTGACTCATAAGGGCAATATCATGCGGGCACGTCTCTACATCCGGGTCCGGCTGAAGGATGGACACCACCCATTCCTTGAGCCGGCGTACTCTGCCGACGCGAAAATCAAGCCCTTCTATGCCGTGGTGAACGGGGAGCCTGAACACCACCCGGAAAGCGTGTATTACGTTCGCTATGTTCGCCGAGGAAAGAGGGTCTGGGAACCGGTTGGCACAGATACCGCATCCGCCGCCATCGCCCTCCGAAAACGGAATGCGATCCTGACCGCAGAAGAAGCCAATGTTGAGGTCGTCGCCAATGACCATCAGGAAACATCATCAGGTCGTTCCATTGCCGCCGCGATCAATGAATATCTGGATGAAGTGAAGGCTGCGAAATCGCGCAAGACACATCTCGCCTATCCTTCGCGTCCCAGCCGTCATGTATCTCATCCTCATTCTTTATTGGCTCATCAAGCCGCCAATCCGCCAATCCCAATTGCCGACGTTGTCCATTTTCTCGCTCCTTCACATTGAATCTGAGTGAATGTCGCCCACGCCAAAAGCCGTTTTCAAATCCTACAGCTGAGCGCCTCAGGGATGAGGGAGTTTCCTTCTTCAGGACTACGACGCCATTACGGCGAGGGTCGCTAATTCCAGTTCCAACCGTAAAGCAGAATCCCCAAATGTTCGGGCGGGACTACAAACTCCGCAAATTAGGCAAAGAAACCATCCGCAAAAATGGCAACGGCGAGCAGACTGGTACCTACTATCCACGACCCCACCGCAATGGCGCCAGCATGGCGCGAAGTACCAAGCCGTACCATCCTGATCGCAATATGAAGTCGATCGAAGAATTCTTCTCCGGTCTGGCACTCCGCCAGAGTCACCTGCCGCTTCCCTTCTCGCCTCCCACATCCCCCCTCAGTCTTGCCCGACGCTGTGCGCCATGCTGCGAAACGTGGCTGGCACATCTTCCCTGTCAGCCAGCTTGCGAACCCTACCTACCGCGGCGCGAGAATCCGCTCCACCGGCCAAGATCCTCGTGGCACTAGAACCTCAATCTGGTGTCAGATTTTGTGAATGACAAAGGGACTTAGCGCAACCTATCTTTGCCAAATCCAGAAAAACGAAGGCCAGCGAAATACAACGGCAAAGAGGAATATCGAACCCATGAACGTCGAATCGATCATTGCCGCTCTCGATGCGGAAATTGAAAATCTAAATCACGTACGGCTCTTCTTGGGACGCATGAAGGCCTCGCCCTGAGCGTCGGCCAAGCCAAACCGTCTAAGAAGACCTTAGTTACTGCTTGAAAGCCTGGCACGACTTTAGCAAAGCTAAATCCAGGAAAAAGGCCAGCGCGAAAGGCCCTAGGGCGCCCTAGATAACTCCATCCTCAATCGTCGGCTCGCCCCAAATGCGTCGCAAGTGCGATGAACTCTCATCCGTACTCCCGGAACAATCGAGACGGAGCGCTTGGCATGAACTCCCGATCTCAGGGATCGGCTTGTTTGGGACTCTTGGAAACGGAAACCTGGCGGGAAGGCTTTGGTCCATAGCAGCTGTTTGCATTAAACGTTCTCGGGCTGCCGGCACCACCGTCTGATCCGCCCATAATTCTGAGGTAACAAAACTGCGCAGGATTTCCATAACTGTGCCCGCGGGGACCAACTCCACCGAAGATGTCCGGCCCGGTCGAAGGAAACGGCATGCTGCCCCACCATGCCGGCTGATGCGATAGATAGAACGATGGCGGTAAAGAATGGGAAAGCGCTTTTGCCCATTCAATTGAGCCGTCGATATTGTTGTAATTGCCGTGTAACACGTTGGAGGAGGACGTTGCTGCGAGATGGCAGGGAGGTGCTCCCCCGGAGCACCCGCTCCCCGCGCCCGAATCTTCCAACGGACCATAGCCGAAAGACCACCCATAGGCCGCGGCGTCATAGCTTCGTTCCGCAGGATATTCAATCGCCGCCACTTGTACGAGGGGACGCTTGTGGCTGGTCAACGCCTGCATTTGAGCGCTACCCAGAACATTGCCCACGAAGTTATTCATCAATCCCAGGTACGAGATCTGAATGGCGCGAGCAGCCTGAAACCCGAAATGGCCATTTTCCCTCGAACAATCGACAGCGCCCCGGCCGCGGAGCGGTGCGCAGACATGGTTGGTCCCCACCACCCAATTTCGAAAAGCTGTGGTGTGGCTTGAACTTCCCCAGATCGGGTCTTCCTCGATCGTCGTCAAGACGTTTCCTTCGAGAAGGTTGTACTGCGGGTGCGCCCCGTGAGTCCGGAACCCGCCGACCACGACATCCGGCGCGGACGAGGCGAATTCGCCGTGAGTGTAGTTGTAGGCGATGACGTTTCCAGCCGCGCCCCATCCCACATCGAAGGCAACGCGGGCGCGGTCGACGATGTTGTTCTCAACCAGGCTGGCGCTGGTCTTGAGGCCAAGGTGAATTCCGGAATCGTGTTGTCCAGCACTGTGTGTGAACGAATTGGAGAAATAGCTCTCACGAACTTCGTCGCGGAAGCCCCAGAGTATCTCGACATAATCGCCGTCTGTGTAATTCGATTCAACTCCTTTTACCCAACAATAGGCGCACCTGATCATGCCAAAGTCCGCGTCATAGCCGGTATTGTTTGCGTAGACCTGAAGGTCCTCCACGCCTGTGTAGGTTGCGGACATGTTGAAGGGAACGGCAATCGGTGAATTGGTGTAGTCTCCGTAGAGTCTCGGCGAGATAATGATCGTATCGCCGCGGACGCCGACAACTTCCACAATCTGCCCGCGAGACAGTTCTCCCGTCCTGGTCCAACCGTCGCACCAGTCACAATTTCCTTGGCTGCCAGACGCCGACACATAGGATGGACTATTCGATTCGGCAATCACGAGATAGCCTCCACTATGAATGCCGGAAGAGTTGCTGACCGTGATTTCGGTCGATCCTGTAAACGGGCCACGGATGATTGCGACTGGTAGGTAGGGGACCGATTCCGACCCCATGCTGACGACGTATCCTCGGCCCCGGCCGGTCGCATTCAGAATTGTTCGGTTTGCTCCAGCACCGCGCAGCGTAACGTTGCCGGGAATGGCGATCGTGCCCGGGATTGAGTAAGTCCCGCTCTCTAGAAACACCGTTTGCCCGGCAGGGCAAGCATGGAGAGCGGCGTTGATTTGGGCGAGATTGGCGGAAGGTGTGAGGCGGGCACAGGTTACGGCACGTTCGGGAATCCCTCCCACTCCGGAGGACGACCAGTCGATTCCCCGTGAAGGTTTCAGGATTGGCACCCATGGCTGAGCGCCGATTGACATTGAGAGAAACAGAAGCGAGAAGGAGTGCAAAAGGGGAGCGTATTTTCTCATATGTTCTAACCAAGAAAGTGCAGACCGGTAACAAAGCGACTTGCCGCGACATCGGAAATTCCGATCATACCCGTTTCTTTGCAGACCTGTGTTGCGTCCCAGACGAGAGGTGAAGTTTCAACATCTGCGCAGCCGGAAAGTCCCCGAAGTCCTTGCGTAAGTGTGGGGACGCATCGGCTGGCTGCCTAAACTTGCTCAACGGTGAATCGTGATGCCGATCACTAGGGGACGGCCGCTGACGCTAATACACTGGTCCCCTCTCCTTTAGTCGCTGGATTTGTGCAACAAGTTCGGATCAGGAAAGCCAGCGGCGATGCAATGGCAAGGTGGTTGCACAGGCGAGTCGATCGTTCCAGGGACTCCTCGTTCGTCGCCCGAGGAGGATGATCGGTCAAGGTCGAGCAGAGGTATCCGGAGCATGTTTAAACCACGATCAATTCCACTGGCCCATGGTTATGACTATGAGGTTGATGCGACGAGCACGGATGCCTGGCACCATTTGCTGACCGATTTCGAGGACAGCAACATTCACCAAACCTGGGCATATGCGGCTGTAGAAGGAGGACAGAAGCACATAAGCACGCTGAACCTTACAAAAAAT
Organism: uncultured Acidobacteriota bacterium; assembly: GCA_963846375.1. Taxonomy (GTDB): domain Bacteria; phylum Acidobacteriota; class Terriglobia; order Terriglobales; family Acidobacteriaceae; genus Telmatobacter. The sequence continues at coordinate 69,449 of CAWJVV010000008.1, read as the reverse complement.
GGCGAGGTGGTGGCTATTGCGTTGGCCAGATTCAGAAAATTGCCGGTTGTGGGCATCGGACTTGCCTACGTCCACAGAGGACCCATATGGCGCCGCAAGGAAGTGGAACCGAACGTGGAGCACTTCCGGCAAGTGGTGCGCGCGTTGCGCAATGAGTTTGTATGCCGGCGCGGGTTGACACTCCGCCTTAATCCCGCAATCTCGGACGATGCCTCGCGCCTGAGTGCAATCCTTGCGGAGGAAGGGTTTTCATCGATCGATCAGGAGAAGCAGAGTGCGACGATTCTGATGAACATCTCGCCTTCCATAGCCGAACTGCGCGAAGGGATGAGTTCTCACTGGAAGCGAGAGTTGAAGGTTGCGGAGAAACATCACCTTGAAATCATTGAAGGCACAACCGATGAATTGATGGATAGCTTCATTCAGGTTCATGCGGAGATGGCGTCCCGAAAGGGATTCGCTGTGAACGCGAACCCGCGCCAGTTCAAACAGGTACAGTCGAAGTTGCCCGAGACTCTCAAGATGCGGGTGCTGCTTTGCAGGTCGGCGCAAGGGCTGTGTGCCGGCGCCATCTACAGCCGAATGGGGAACAGTGCAAGTTATCTATTCGGGGCGACCAGTAACGATGGCATGAAAAGCAGAGGGTCCTATCTCATTCAGTGGAGAATACTCCAGGCGCTGAAGGAGCAAGGCACATCCACTTACGATTTGAACGGAGTCGATCCGGCCGGCAATCATGGCACTTACGTCTTCAAGCGGGATCTTGCTGGAAAGCACGGCCGCGAAGCGACTTTCCTAGGTAAGTTCGATGCGAGCGCCGGTTCGTTGAGCCAATCGCTTCTCCGGCTTAGAGACGCACTGAAGGAACGTAAAGCCCATCGTCAGCAATTACCTGTTAAAACGTGCAGCGGAATTCGAGTGACGCAAGCATCACAATGACCATTACCGTGTGGCCTCGAAGTTCGATCCGCGTGGACGCCGCATGAACCCTCTGAGCGGCACACTGGCAGTATTAGCTGTCATCGGCGGTCTCTTCTTCCTTAACCGGGAGCCGGAGCTTCGCACCTCAAAGGCCATATGGATTCCCATGATCTGGATGCTCATCGTTTGTTCACGGCCCCTGTTGGAGTGGGGAGGCCTCCCCATGAACGCGACAGCGGCAGACAGGTTCACCGAGGGCAGTCCACTCGAAGCGGCCATCTATGGAATCCTGATCGCCGCCGGGCTACTGGTGCTCAATTACCGGCCCTACCGAGTGTCAGCATTCCTTCGTCTGAATGCGCCCCTGATGTTTTTTCTCATTTACTGCGCGGCCAGTGCGATGTGGTCCGATTATCCTTCTGTGGCGCTGAAACGCTGGATCAAGGGCGTTGGCTCGCTGGTGATGGTCTTTGTGGTACTTACCGATGCTGATCCTAAAACTGCAATAAGGCGCCTGTTCTCGAGGGTGGCATTTCTGTTGTTACCTGTGTCTGTGCTTTTGATTGAATGCTTCCCAAATCTTGGAAGCATGTACGATCAGTGGTCCAAACGTATTACCTACAACGGAGTGACCACCTCAAAAAACGAGCTGGGCTTGACCTGTTTAATCTGCGGGATGGGCGCGCTTTGGTCATTGCTTCGGGCATATGAGGACAGACTCCTGCCTCATCGCATACGCCAATTGACAGCCCATGGCGTGATTCTGGGTTTGGCATTCTGGCTTCTCAAAACTTGCGATTCCATGACCTCCTTCGCATGTCTTGTGATCGCAGGAGTGGTGATGCTGTTGACGGGAAAGTTATGGATCAGAGCTCAAACCAGCAAAGTCAACATTGTGGTCTGGGGTGCTGTCGCTCTGGCCGTATTTTCAACTCTGCTCGATTCGTCAGGAGCGCTCCTTCGCCCATTGGGAAGAAGCGCTGATCTGACCGGCCGTACGGATGTGTGGAAGGCGGTTTTGTCTATCCATACAAATCCCTTCCTGGGCGCAGGTTATGAAAGCTTCTGGCTCGGTGACCGGATCGAAGAGGTTTGGCGCATCGTGGGATTCAAGAACTTCGCCGAAGCGCATAACGGCTACATCGAGGTTTACGTGACCCTTGGATGGTTAGGACTGATCATGCTCGGCGCTCTGTTTGTTGTCGGATATCGAAATGCACTCAGCGGTCTTCGCATCGATCCGACCATGGGCAAACTCAGGATGGCTTTCTTTACCGCGGCCCTCATGTTCGATCTGAGCGAAGCGGGCTTCAAGATGATGGGATCCATGTGGCTGGCGTTTCTCGTGGCGATCATGAGAGTACCTGCCATTTCGCAGATTGAGAAGCCTCAATTGGCGTTCAGGTTTCGATGGGGGTTGGGTGGGGCTCAAAGGCAGATCAGGATTCTTCACTAGGATGTCTTTGTTTCAGGTATTTAAAGACTATTGTCGAGGAGATAACCGTTAATGGCTTCCGCAGATCATATGAGGATCATTATCAATTGCGATGATCTTGGCTACAGCACGGCCGTGAATGACAGCATATTGGAACTGATGAAGCAGGTACGCGCCACTTCCGCCACTCTGATGATGAATGCTCCGGCAGTGGAGGATGCGATTAAGAGGCTAAGCAGCCCTAAAGAGAACTCCATTGGTATTCATCTCAATGTGACTGAATTCTCGCCGCTTTCGGAACACCCCGGTCTCCGGCCGTTGCTCGATGAGACTGGGTCATTTTCAGGAAGCGCCCGACACATTTGGTTGAACTCTGCAGTGCGAGAGGGCGTATATGCAGAGTGGTGCGCTCAACTCGAGCGCGCCCGAGAATTTGGCCTGACCATCAGCCATGTTGACTCGCACCACCACATACACACCAGACCGAGTCTGCTCCCCGTCCTCAAAAGAGTCATGGATCGGTTTGGGATTCACAAGGTACGGATAAGGCGCAACGTTTCCGGGATATCTCATCCGATGAGAAGTCCACGACGCAGTCGTAACTTTGCCTGGAACTTCGCTTTGCGGCATTATGTCGCTGCGCATACCACAGATGGCTTTACCTCATTTTCAACTTTTCACGAACGCCTGCAGGCAGGCGTTGGTTGGCGCGGATCGATCGAGGTAATGTGTCACCCCGGAAGTGATCAGTTCGCCGCGGAGTCCTCATTGCTTTTAGGAGAATGGAAGGAACAATTGACAAGGCGTGCGCAACTTATTAGCTACAGCCAGTTGGATTAATCGAGTAAGCAACCTGAAGCCCCCAGTGGTAGTTCTCCCCTAAATTCAGCAGAGTGTCTCTTGCGTCATTGTTGAGTCGCCCAGCACCAGCCAAGCCATTCAGTGGGCAGCCTTCGACTCTTCCTGAGGAAACCGTGCGGCCTTGTCTTCCAACCCGGCACTTCGCTTCGACGGCTTCTGACCCCGCCCTCCTCCCTTATGCCTCGAATCGACTCCGCGCAGTTCCCGGCAACCATCCAACCACCCCGTCGGGTCTGCAGCAGCAGCGCGAATCCGTTCAGACAGGGCGCCCTGCGAATCCCCTCGTGCCCGGTCGGCCGTCTCCGTTCCACGCAGGCGGCATCCAATCCCCATACGTCCACCGCACTAGTGGCTTAGCGCTAATCGCCGTATCCACACTGCTCCGCGCCAGCAGCATCGACTGCCGGAAATTCCTGCACGCGGAGCGCTGTCGATTCGGCACTAGAGATCTAGCGCTCATCGAGATCCGGATGCCGCGGAGAGTTGGCTGGATTGAAAGTGGCTGGACGGCACTAATCCACTTTGCTTTCGCATGAGCCATCTTCAGTGGGACCTTCATGCTCGGCTTCGGGAACTCCGCTTCACCTTCTTTCAGAAGTAGGCCCCTTCTCCTTGACAAATGTGAACACTGTTCACTATTGTAATTACTGTTAGATATGAACGGTGTGCAGCATCTACGCGAAAAGAACAAAGCCGACATCCGGCGCCTGATTCTAGAATGTGCCCGGAAGAGCTTCGTCGCAGACGGCTATGAGGATTTTTCCCTGCGCAGTCTGGCGCAACGGATTGGTTATTCCCCGGCAGCCATCTATCGGTATTTCAAAAGCAAGGGAGAAATCTTCGCGTGCCTGACTGCAGAGAGCTTTGATCTGTTGATCAAAGCCTCGTCCGCCGTGGTTGCGGAACCGGATGAAGATCCAGTTTCCGTTTTAAAGCGCGGCATGCACGCATATGTGGCATTCGGTCTAGAGAATCCAGACCACTACCGGATTGCGTTTCTGCTTGGCGGGCGAGCGGCAAGAGGGCCCCAACGGCCCAGAGCCGCATACGAAGCGCTTCTCGCGAGGGTACAGCGGTGCCTCGATGGTGGCCGGATGCTTCCTGCTGATCCGGACTTGCTGGCCCAATCGCTATGGGCCGCCGCACATGGAGTTACGTCGCTGCTGGTGCAGCGGCCATCCTTTCCATGGGTGGCGCGCGGCAAGTTAGTTGATCGGGTGATTGACAGCGCTGTCAATGCATTGCTCGTCAATTCACGCGCCCTATCCCCCGGAGGCGAAAATGGCAAAGGCCGCATCACAAAAAGATCCCCAACCCGAAAGCTCGCGAGGATTGCGGGACGCGCTTAGAGTCGATCTCGCCTGGATCGTCGCGGCGGGTGGGCTGTTGCTCGTCGCCGACGGGCGAAACACCATAGCTCTCGCAGCATGGCTCGCGCCGGTGTGCCTCCTGCGTTTCGTCCGCAACCAGCGCGCATTCCGCGGGCTCGCAATCGCGTATGTTCTCCTGGTGATCACGCGAGGCATCGCATTCCGTGGAATGGTTCCCATACCCGGAGTCTTCTATTACATCTTTGCGGTGATCTCGGCCATCTCGGCTCTGTTGCCCTACCTCGCCGACAGGTTCCTTGCGCAGCACCTGGGAAGCTTCACCGGAACGCTTGTCTTCCCCTGCACTCTGGTGGCCGCACAATTTCTCTATTCCCATGGACCGCAGGGCAGCTGGGGCACGATGGCCTATACGCAGGCAGGCAATCTGCCGCTGCTTCAACTGCTGTCGGTGACAGGGCTGTGGGGATTGACATTCCTCATCGGCTGGTTTGCAGCGGTTGCAAATCAGGCTCTCGACCATCCTCGAAACCTGCGCCCGCTCGCGGCCTTTGTGCTCGTATACCTCGCGGTCATGCTGGGAGGAGGAGCGCGGCTCGCCTTCTTTCCTCCATCGGCCCCGGCGGTGCGGGTGGCCTCTCTCTCCCCTCCGAAGCAACCACTTCAGCCCGCCTTCGGTTACCTGGACGCGATTGTCGCGGGAAGAGCCACCGTCAATGAGGTAAGCGCGGTCCGAAACGCATCGGCTGCAGTGGCCGACAATCTCCTGTCGCGGTCAGCCCTGGAGGCCGCCGCGGGAGCGAAAGTCATCTTCTGGTCAGAGAGCGCGGTCTATCTTCTTGCGGAGGATGAGCCGGCGTTGCTGGCGCGAGGGCGCGAACTCGCACAAACTCATCGCGTTTACCTTGGAGTGACGCTTGGCACCTGGACGCCCGGCGCGGCGAAGCCATTGCAGAACAAACTCGTCATGATTGAGCCGGACGGGAACATTGCCTGGCAATACCTGAAGGCGCATCCAACACCAGGCCCAGAGGCCGCGGCGGCAGCCCTGTCCGATGGAAAGTTGCGATGGATCGACACTCCGTACGGCAGGGTCGTGGCCGCAATTTGTTACGACATGGATTTCCCTTCTCTGATGGCGCAAGCGGGCGCGGATCGAGCAGATATTGTGATCAGCCCCGCCGGAGACTGGCGGGCAATCGATCCCCGCCACACGCAGATGGCGAGCTTTCGGGCTATTGAACAGGGATTCAATCTGGCGAGGCAAACCAATCAAGGTCTCTCTGCGGCGTACGACTACCAAGGGCACCAGTTGGCTCACATGGATCAATATCAGTCTGAGGAACTCACCATGGTGGCGCAGCTTCCGATTCACGGCGTTCGCACCGTGTACTCGCTTTTCGGGAACTGGCTCGCCTACCTTTGTCTCATAGCACTGATCGCTCTTGTCTGGGCGGGCATCCGCTCTCCTGTCAGATCACGACACTGAGGAAGAGCGGTGCCAGCATGATCACAAAACCCTCTCAGTTTTTGCCAACAGCCCAAGTCGCTCATTGAGCTATTCAAGCCGATCAGTGTTATCGGCAAGGGCTGTAAAACGGCCGACCCACCAAAACTGACTCGGACGACCTGGAAGTCTCTACAACTGAGTTGCTTGCGTTGTTTGGGACGAATAGGTCCTGAAAAACGTCAGGTCCCTATCGGAACTGCCCCAACGCAACGATGGTGGATTGCCCCAGGAGTTTTTGGGGGCAGTTTCGATAGGGGTTTGACAGGGGAGGAATGTTCATTTTCGAACAGGCATGCACACCCACGGACATTCAAGGGAGGCCAGCAGGGTTGTCGTTAAGGGGGATTCCATCGTTGTTTCGACTTCTCCGGAGCGATAGATCGAAGATTCTCATGCTTTGGCGCCGAGCGTTCTTCAGCATGGCGCGTCGAATGGACATAGTTCGAGCCGAGCGAAAGACTGGCAGCCGAAATGCTCTCGTTCGAACGGGCTATCTTCCCTCTTTTCCAGGTGACAGGAGGCGTTGATGCAAATACTGCTCCAGGATCTCCGCTTTGCGTTCCGGCAAATCATCCGCAACCCGGGCTTCTCTCTCATCGCAGTCCTTTCGCTCACCCTTGGCATCGGAGCCACGGTCGCCGTCTACAGCATCCTTTACGATGCCGTGCTCCACCCCTGGCCGTATGCCGGGATCGAGCGAATCTGCGACGTCTCGATCACGGACACCGCCGGCCATGATGGACCCTCGGGCCTGACCGGGCCGCAAATTCGCCAACTGCGCCAGACCCACGCTGCCGAGGACGTGGTTGTCTCCAACTACACGAGCCAGACGGTCACCGGCGGTGATATACCCGACGACGTGGTTGTGGACGAGATGTCGGGATCGCATTTCCAGTTCCTCGGGCTGCGGCCCATCCTTGGCCGGTACATTATGCCGGCCGATGCCCCCGATGGCCAGGATCCCCAGCCAGTTGCGGTATTGAGCTACAAGTTCTGGCAGCGGCATTACCGCGGCGATCCCGCCATTGTGGGGAAAAGCATCCAGCTCAACCATAAGACCTACACCATCCTCGGCGTGATGCCGGTACGGTTCACGTGGAGGGATGGAGATGTCTACATTCCTCTGAAAATGGCGTCCGACCAGACTCAACGGTACGGTCCGGAGATCAAGTTGAAGCCAGGCGTCAGTTTCGAGGCTGCCGCCGCCGAATTCCGACCCTTGTATCAGGAGTTCGACAGGCAGACGCCGAACATCTTCCCCAGGCAATTCAAGGTCAGCGTGCTCGGGCTGGCGGAAACCTACACCCGCGATCTCAAGAAAACGATGTACCTACTCTTCGCGGCTGTTGCGCTCCTGCTCGCCATCGGCTGCGGCAACGTCTCGATTCTTCTCCTCGCACGCGGCACGGCCCGTCAGCATGAGTTTGCCGTCCGCTCCGCCGTAGGCGCGAGCGGATTCCGCATCGTGCGCCAACTCCTCACCGAATCGTTGCTCTTGTCTCTGCTTGGGGCAGGAATGGGCGTGTTTGTTGCCTGGCGAGCGATCGGGTTCATTATTCCCCGGCTTCCCGACCACTCCTATCCCTACGAGGCCGACTTCCACATCAACCTGCCTGTTTTGTTTTTCAGCGTGGGCCTGGCGGTCCTTAGCGGAGTGATCTTCGGTCTCTTCCCCGCGCTCGAATCGTCGCAGCCGGAAATCAGCCAGGTCATGCAGGCCGGCACCCGTCGCCTCACCGGCAGTGTGAAAGGAAAGCGCATGCACACGGCCCTCATAGCGGGCCAGATCGCTCTGACACTCCTCCTGATGACCGCAGCTGCCGCCGCTATTCAGAGCTTCATTCGCATGAACACCGTTCCGCTCGGCTATGAACCGCAGCGCGCCATGTCCGTCGCGATTCCCATTCGCGAAAACGCGCATACCGCCTGGGCGGATCGTGCCCGCTACTTCGCCGAACTTCGCGACAAGATCGCGGCAATCCCCGGCGTCCTTTCCGCCGGCATCTCCACGAATGCCACTCCACCCGACAGCGGCTGGACGCAACCCGTTGAGATCCTCGGCAAGCCGGCCGCGCAGGCGCAGGAGGCTCACATTGAATTCGTCGGCCCCGAGTACTTTTCCACATTGCGCATTCCATTCCTCAGCGGCCGCCTTTGGGACCATAGCGAGATAGCGCGCGGCGCCACATTGGTCCTGGTGAATCAAGCGTTCGTCCGTCACTATCTCTCCGGCGCGGATGCCGTGGGGCATTCCCTCCGCGTTCCCCGATTCGCCACTCTCCCTCCCATGCTGTTAGCCGCAAATGGAATCACGGGATGGCTCGAAATCATCGGGGTCGTAGGCGATTCGCTGAACGACGGGCTGAACAAGCCGGTGGCCCCGGCGGTCTACGCGCCGTACACCTTCGTGATGCCCCCCTTCACGCAGGTCATGGTTCGCACCCAGGGCGAGCCGCTTGCCTTGCTCCACAGCATCCGCCAGCAGGTCGCCTCTCTCGATCCCGATCAGCAGATCTTCAACGATGTCACCGACCTCCAAGGGCGGATCCAGCGCGAGCCGGAATTTCAGCGCGGGCGGCTCATTTCCATCCTCTTCGGAGCCTTCGCCGTTCTAGGCCTGACCCTGGCCGCAGTAGGCCTCTACAGCGTTGTCTCCTACACCGTCCTGCAACGGACAAGCGAGCTCGGCGTGCGGGTCGCGCTCGGAGCGCGCCGCCGCGATGTGCTGGGCCTTGTCGCCCTATCAGCCGGAACCAGTGTGGGAATCGGAATCGCTGTTGGACTGGCGCTGAGCCTGAGTTTGAACCGGCTGATCGCCCGCTGGATCGAGAGCGGTACGCGTGATCCGTGGATGATGCTTGCGGTGTTGCTGGTTCTTATTGCCGTCGCTGCGCTGGCCTGCCTCCTCCCCGCCCGCCGCGCCACTGCCGTCGACCCCATGGCCGCTCTGCGCTGCGAGTAGCGCAGTTCGAGTACTTCGCAAACTGACGTGAACAGGCAATGCACATTTCCAGAATGAGCCGGACTCGAAACGTGCGTTAGCGATGTTGCTCCAACTTGCCTCCCCAAATTCTCCGGCGCTTCCTTAGGTCTCGGGCTCGCATTCCTCTTGCTGCTATGGCTCGCGCCCCATGGTTCACTTGCGCTTCCCTTGCTCTCCAGCCTGCGCATCGACGGTGCGGCGCTCGAATGGACTGCGCTCACCGCTGCGTTCGCCACTCCGCTTTGCGGCCTCGTTCCCGCCTTGCGCATGGCCGGCGGTCAGCTTAGCGAGGCACTGAAAGACACCAGCGCCGGTGCGGGCCAGGGGCGCTCCCACGAGCGCGTCCGCTCCATTCTTGTCGTCTCCGAGGTCGCTCTCGCCTGCATGCTCCTGGTCGGCGCGGGGCTTCTGCTGCGCAGCTTTCTTCAGGTGCTCGACGTCGATCTCGGCTTCCAGCCTGACCGCGCTGCGGCCATCCAGATCGACTATGACGATGGCGGAAGTCTTCCCAACGCGAAGCTGGAGAATGTTATCGCGCGGCGCACGGCGCTCTTTCAGCAGATCATCGCCAAAGTCGGAACTCTGCCAGGAGTCGCCGCAGCCGGCATGGTCGATTACCTTCCCATGGAGCAAAACCGCGAATGGGGCGCGCCGGTTCCCAAACGTTCAAGCATCAAAGGCAACAATCTTCCAGACACGCTGGTCTACGTGGTCACTCCTGGCTATTTCCATGCCATGAGCATGAGCATTCGAGGGTGCGACTTTAACTGGGACGAAGGGCCGAAGGGCCCGGGAGTCATCATCCTCAACGAAACCGTCACCCATTTCCTCTTTCCCGGCCAGGACCCACTCGGCAAGACTGTCTCCGTCAACAACTTCGATCGCCAGATCGTCGGCGTCATGACAGACGTGCACGACAGCAATGCCGAAAATCAGCCAAGCTGGCAAATGTATTTCCCCATGCGCCAAGAAGGCCCCAACGGGATGCAACTCATCGTCCGCACCACCATGCCGCCTTCCGCACTGGCACCCAGCGTCCTCCACGCCTTGCGCGAACTCAATCCCAACCAGCCCGCTACCGCGTTCCGGCCCATCCGCAGCATCGTGGATCATGCTTCCTCCCGCGCAGGTTCTTCATGATGCTTGTCGCCGCCTTCGCGTCGCTCGGCGTTATCCTGGCCACGCTCGGAGTATATGGCGTCATCTCTTACTCCGTCGCCCGCCAAACGCAAGCCATTGGTATCCGCATGGCCTTGGGCGCCAGTGCCTCGCACGTCCGGCGCATGGTGCTTTCCGATACCTTGCGCCTCGCCGGCGCCGGTATCTTGCTTGGCGGCGTGACCTCACTCGCCTGTGCACGGTTCACCGCTGCCCTGCTCTTCAAGACTTCGCCCTCGGATGCCGCGACCTACGTCTTGATGGCCCTCGCTCTCCTTGCTGTAGCTCTCTTCTCCGGCTATCTGCCGGCACGGAGAGCCTCTCGCATCGACCCCATTCAAGCGCTGCGAAACAGCTGAGAGGCCACGAGAAGAATCGACTCCTGAGAAGGGAAGAATGAAACAAATAAATCCAATAAATGTCTGATGCATTCTTCCCCCCTTTTTCGTGAGGTTAGCCATGAACTGTGACTCGGAATTCTCTGAAAGGCTGGTTGATCATTTCGTCGCAACTGATTCACCGACGACTCGCTTGCAAGGCAGCCAAGCGTGATCATGCAGCTGGGTCGATCTCATGCCCGCGCAGCGGTGAGAGCACAACGAGTTAAGGTTTTGAACATATGATTCTTCCCGATCGGAGAATCACCCATCCGCATGCCGCCGTCTGTTTGTGTTGTGCTTTGCCGCGATCACTGCTGTGCGGCGTTGTTCGGGCGCCGGGCTGCCAACGCCAAGTCGTGGCGAAGATCCGGCCTAGGGAAGTGAAGGGCCTAGATAGACGGGCTACTATCCAACGATCCGCATTTCTACGAATCTGAGCTTTTTCCCAGAGTGAGCTTTGAGAGGTCTTCTGAAACCTTGCGATAGGCCCACTTTTTCTTGATTTTTGTACGTTGATAGAGGACAACCGATCGATTGGCCAAGCCCATGCTCGTTCCTTCGTTAGACGAGTGCTGAGTTTTTTCCAGTGTTTCCCGCTATGTCCAGCGGTTTCCAGTGGAAACCAGGATTTAGTAACACAAATAATACCGAGCTTATAAATGATTGATTTTAAATGCTTTGTTCCGAAGAAGAAACTCGGAACCCATTCGCTCACTTTATCGGTGAACCGAAACGTGGCTTAAGGGCGACCTGGGGTGCTTTTGAAGCAGACGAATCGGCAAAACGCATTGAAGGCCGCGAGCCCTCCCCCAGAACCCACGGCCCCCGTTCGGACCCTGGATGAATCACAGGTCCTTGATTGATACTTTACCTGTGGCCGCGAGGCGAACACCTTGACATCAAGCAAGCATTGGTCTGGAGGCACAATTTGCTGGCATTCTCTCTGTGTGGCTGCCTGCGGCTGCCGGCGCTTTAAGAGTCTGGGGTGCGCTCGGCTCAGCCTCAAATCTCCGCTCCGGCCTTGTGGCGAGAAACCACTGCGCAAGCCAGGCAGCGCTACTTTCAAGTGCAGTCTAGGCGTGCTGGGTTGGCTTGGGGCTTTGTTGGTCACGGGCGTGAAGTGTTCTGGCCTGCCGGTTATTGAGCCGTTGCAGGATTCGGCGGTGCAGATCCATGTAGACCTCAATGATAAGCAGGGGACCTACATTCCAATCTATCGGTGGTTTGGCTATGACGAAGCCAACTACACGACCATGCCTCATGGGCGCGAATTATTGAAAGAGTTGCACGATCTCAGTCCGGAACCTGTATACATTCGCGTTCATCACCTGCTGACTTCGGGCAACGGCAAGCCGGAACTTAAGTTCAGTTCCACAAATATCTACAGCGAGGATTCAGATGGAAAGCCGATCTATGATTTTGCGATCGTCGACGGCATCTTCGATGCCTACAAAGCTGCGGGCGTTCGTCCTCTCGTAGAAATCGGCTTCATGCCGAAGGATCTTGCGGCTGAGCTACCTGACCGGCACGAGCCGTACCAAGTGCATTATCCGCAATCGACCATATCCGGTATGTCAAACAACCCGCCGAAGGACTACCAGAAGTGGGAAGAGCTTGTTCGGGTGCTAACTGCGCATCTTGTCGCGCGCTACGGCAAGAACGAGGTCCTTGCCTGGTACTTCGAGGTGTGGAACGAGCCGGACATCGACTATTGGCACGCCAGCCCGCAGGATTACTGGAAACTATACGACTACGCGGTGGCCGGTGTCAGAGCGGCGTTACCAGGAGCGAGAGTCGGCGGTCCGGCGAGCACCAGCCCCGGTCATGAAAAAGCGTACGTCTTCCTCAAAAACTTTCTTGAACATGTGGATTCCGGCAAGAGCGCCGCGACCGGCGGAACGATCCCGATCGACTTCATCTCGTTCCATGCCAAAGGGCAGCCCACGGTGCACGACGGCCTTGTAACCATGGGATTGAATCGTGAGTTGAAAGACGTGGAGCAGGGCTTCGCTTTGATTTCGAGTTTTCCCAGGTTCCGACATCTGCCGATCATCCTCAGCGAAGCTGACCCAGAAGGATGCGCGGCCTGCTCTTCGAAAGTGAACCCGGCCAATAACTATCGCAATGGCACACTCTATCCGGCTTATACGGCGGCTGCGTACAAAGCGATATTTGGGTTAAAGGATAAGTACGACGTCAACCTCATCTCGATGCTGAGCTGGTCGTTTGAGTTTGAGGACAAGGACTACTTCGAGGGGTTTCGCTCGCTTGCGACCAACGGGATCGACAAGCCGGTGCTGAACGTCTTTCGCATGCTCGGGTTAATGGGCGGCGAACAAGTGAAAACCGAGAGCAGGGGAGCGGTCCAGTTGGATGCGCTCGTGAATACAGGCGTGAGAGATTCTGCGGATGTTGATGCTATGGCGACACGGAAGGAGCGCGAGGCCGCAATCCTGGTATGGAATTACCACGATGTGAATCAGCCTGCACCGCCGAGTCCAACGACCGTGACGGTCACAGGGATTCCCAGGGGAATAGACCGCGTGCTGCTTGAGCACTTCAGAATCGATGAGACCCATAGCAATGCCTATACGGTGTGGCAGGCGATGGGCTCACCGCAGCAGCCAACCACGGCACAGTACGCTGAGCTCAAGAGTGCCGGCCAGCTTCACCTTCTCGGGTCACCAATCTGGATAAGTGTGGCCGATGGAAAAGCAAATATTTCCATGGAGATGCCACGCCAAGGCATCTCGCTGCTGCGCCTGAGCTGGTGATCGAGAGCCTCGCCACTTCGGCAAAAGCGATTCGTTGACACAACTGCAGTTTGATGCAAATATCGGAATTCGATAGTAGTTGCTTCGAATGCTTCCGCAAGAACTGCATCGCTGAAGAGTGCCGTGCGAAAGACGCAATTTACCGCTGCGATTGTGCTGGTGTTGCTCCTGGGCGTAGTGCGCGCCCAAGATATCCCCGCGAACCAGCCGGCGATTCATGGCCCTTTCACAATCGAACGGGCCATAGAGGAGGCTGCGAACAGGTACCCCGCAATACGAGCCGCCGAGGCTCAAAGAGAATCCGCAAAAAACGCAATCAGCATTGCCCAGGCTGCATATCTGCCCCGCGCCGACATGGTCTGGCAACTCAACCGTGCTACCACGAACAAAGCGAATCTGACACCACTCGGCCAATCTGTTGTGCCGATCCCGACTGAACCTGCTCGAGACACAACGGGACACAGTGATTGGAATACGCTCACCGGAGTGCTCTTCTCCTGGCAGCCGTTCGACTTTGGCGTTCGGCGCGCGCAAGTCGGAGTAGCGCGGTTTGGCTACGAGTCGGCAAGACACGCAGCGGACCTGACCAGGCTGGATGTCGAATCTGCCGCGGCGGGAGCGTTCTTAGACGTTGTATCCGCGCGCCAGCTCGTCAAAGTGCAGCAGGCAAATGTGGAGCGAATGGAGGCATTCTCCCACTCCATCCACGTCCTGGTCGATAACACGCTTCGGCCCGGTGCGGATGCATCTCAGGCAGATGCACAACTCGCGCAAGCGCGAACCCAGCTCATTCAGGCACAGACCCAAGAGAAGATCAAGTTGGAGGCTCTCGCGAATCTTCTTCAAATCCCCGCGGAACAGCTGCAAATTGAGGAGTCTAACTTGCTCGGGGATGCGCCATCGCAACCGGATCTGCGCAATCCCGTTGGGGAGCATCCTTTGGTTCAACAACAGGCCGCAATCAGAGATCAGGCGAAAGAGCAGCTTCACTTGCTGAATCGATCGTGGGTTCCTGCCTTCTCGTTGTACGGGTCTGTTTCCGGCCTCGGGGCCGGTCTTACGAGTACGCCGACTCCTAGTTTCCGGGGTGGATCTTCTGGGCTTGCCCCGCAAACGTATAACTGGCTTGCCGCAGTCCAGGTCACATTCCCGGCCCTTCAGATCTTCACGTTGCATCCACAGCAGAAAGCACAGCAGGCTCAAGTCAGTGCAGCGGAGGCAAACCGTGAGCGGTTGGTCAGCGACATTTCCGCACAGGTGAAGGAGGCCCAAGCCTTGCTGGACGGTGCGAGACTAGTTGCGCAGAACACCCCAGTAGAGCTTGAAGCCGCGCGGCAAAGCGAACAGCAGCAGCGAGCACGCTATCAAGCCGGGCTGGCAACTGTAATTGAAGTCTCGGCAGCAGAGTCTGCGCTCGCGCAGGCCGAAGGCGATGATGCTGTCGCGAGGTTGAACGTGTGGCGCGGTCTGGCCGGAGTGGCAGAGGCAGAGGGAGACTTTGCTCCCTTTCTGCAACTGCTACAACGAAAGCCGTGAAACCGGAGATTAGGAGCATAGTGGCATGGGTCTGATTCGCGCAGCACTTCGCCGGCCAATCACAGTTCTGGTTCTCGTGATTGCACTGGCAATGGCTTCGGTCATCGCCCTCATGCGCACCCGCATCGATATCCTGCCATCGCTCGACCTGCCCACGATCTACGTGGCACAGCCATATGGAGGAATGAGCCCGCAGCAGATGGAAGGCTTCATCTCCTACTACTACGAGTATCACTTCCTCTACATCAACGGTATCGAGAGTGTCGAGGCAAAGTCGATTCAGGGCACGGCCTTGCTGCGGCTCAACTTTCATCCCGGCACCAACATGAGCGAAGCCCTGGCGCAGACGATTTCGTATGTGAACCGCGCCCACGCCTTCATGCCGCCGGGTACAGTGTCTCCGTTTGTCATTCGATACGACGCCGGTACGCTTCCGGTCGGATACCTCGTTTTCTCCAGCCCGTCGCGAACCCTCTCTGAGATTCAGGATCTGGCGCTTAATCGCGTTCGCCCCGTCTTCGCAACATTGCCTGGCGTCTCTTCACCGCCTCCCTTTGGCGCCAACCAGCGCACGATAATCCTCAACGTGAAGCCCGACAAGCTCCACGCGTATGGAATGTCCCCGGAGTCCCTGGTGCAGGCCCTGATCGCGGGCAATAGCATTCAACCCGCTGGCAATGCAGATATTGGCACGACAAATACTCTGGTGGCAACAGATTCGACTGTCGTCGACTACCAGGACTTGCTGAATATTCCACTGAAGGCCGGCGCCGGCGCTGCGGTGTACATGCGGGACGTTGCCACAGTCTCCGATACTTCAGACATCCTGGCCGGATACGCGCTTTTGAATGGCAAGCGCACCATTTATATTCCGGTTACAAAACGGCCGGATGCCTCCACCATCACGGTGGTGAACGAAGTGCGCCAGAGTCTTGACCGGTTCCAATCGCTGTTACCAGCAGATATCAAAATCACCTACGAGTTCGATCAGTCGCAATATGTGCGATCTGCTCTCGGTGCGGTTCTGCGTGAGGCCTTGATAGGCGCGGGGCTAACCGGGCTTATGGTTCTCCTGTTCTTGCGCGATTGGCGATCGTCATTGATCGTGATCATCACAATACCCGTTGCGCTGCTAGGCGCTGTGGTGGCGCTCAGGCTCGTTGGACAGACGATCAACATCATGACTCTCGGCGGACTGGCGCTCGCAGTCGGGGTGCTGGTCGATGAAGCGACCGTTCTTCTTGAAAACATCCATGTGCACGTTGAGCACGGCGAGACGAACGCCCGCGCGGTGTTACTGGCCAGCCGCGAGGTGGCAACTCCGAGGCTGCTCGCGATGCTGAGTGTGCTCGCTGTGTTTCTTCCGTCATTTTTCATGACGGGCCCTGCGCATTCTCTCTTTCTTCCCTTGTCATTGGCTGTCGGGTTCGCGATGGGTGCGTCGTACGTGCTCTCGAGCACGCTCGTACCGGTGATGTCGAACTGGTTTCTTCGCAGTCAGCAACAAGATCGGCGTTCCGAAAGAGAAAGCGGATTTGTTCGCTTTCGGCGCCGTTACCGCACAGTTCTCGAACGGGCGATGCGGTTCCCTGCCCTGCTTCTTGTCGGATATGCGCTGGTCGCCTTCATCATGCTGGCACTCGTTGCCTCGCGTATCCCTCGAGAAATCTTTCCATCCTCGGCGTCGACTCAATTCCGATTGCGCGTCGACGCGCCCGACGGAACCCGCGTAGCAGTGACCGAGGACCTGGTACGTCGCGTGCTGGCCACGATCAGCGATGAGACGAGCGCAGATAATCTGCAGCTAAGCCTAGGCTATGTCGGAACGCAAGGCTCCTCATACCCGATTAATGCCGTCTTTCTTTGGACAAGCGGACCGCAACAGGCAATCATCAACGTCGGTCTCATGCCGGGCAGCGGGATCAAGGTTCAAGAGCTGGAAGAACGTCTGAGAAGCCGGTTTGGACGAGACTTCCCCGCAATTCACTTTTCCTTCGATCCGGGCGACCTGGTTAGTCAGATCCTCAATTTTGGCTCTCCTTCGGTTGCCGAAGTGGCGATCACGGGGCCGCAATACGCCGATGTGCAGTCGTATGCCGAGCGAGTTCGCCAACAGCTATTGCGCGTCTCGTCCTTGCGCGATGTGGAGTTTGAAGAGCCACTGCATTATCCCACCATCGATGTTCGCATCAATCGCGTACTCGCGGGACAGTTGGGCGCGACGGCCACGGATGTCGGAGCAGCCGTTGTGTCTGCAACCTCATCGAGCCGGTTTGTGGCGCCGGACTATTGGCGTGATCCACGGTCCGGTGTCAGCTACCAGGTTGAGGTCGCGATTCCTCAGGCACAGATGATATCAATGGCGGACGTAGCGAACATTCCTGTTTCCAGCACCACCAGTGCTCAGCCACTTCTCAGCCAGGTCGCATCTCTTCGCCAAGTCAGCGTGCCCGGCGAGTTGGACCGGCAAAACGGACAATGGATGCTGGCAATCAGTGCGAATCCCGCTGGGAACAACCTCGGCACCGTTGCCGCGGACGTGGACCGCGCCGTCCACGACGCGGGCGATCCTCCTCGTGGAGTTACAACGTCGGTTCGCGGTCAGATCAGCGCTTTGCGGCAGATATTTGGCGAGCTTCTGATCGGTCTGGGAGCCGCGGTCCTGGTGATACTGTTGCTCCTGGCTGCAAACTTCCAATCCGTTCGACTTTCGCTGGTGGTCTTGTCCACTGCTCCCGCCGTCCTGGTGGGTGTCGCGGTGACGCTGCTGATCACCGGCACTTCTCTGAACCTCGAGAGTTTTATGGGAACCATCATGGCTATCGGCGTCGCTGTCGCCAACGCCATCCTTCTGGTGACATTCGCAGAGAAGAATCGACGAGCCGGAGCCGAATCGCACCAGGCTGCTCGCGATGCCGCGGCCGAGCGGCTGCGTCCCGTATTGATGACAAGCCTTTCGATGATCGCGGGCATGATCCCGATGGCGCTGGCGATTGGCGAGGGAGCCGAGGAGACAGCGCCACTTGGCCGGGCGGTTATCGGTGGACTGGCAGCAGCAACGCTCGCTACGTTATTCCTTCTTCCTACCATCTTCGGGATCATCCAACGAAACGCTTCAACCGAGTCCGGTTCGCTCGACCCGGAGGACCCCGAAAGCCGCTATTACACTCCTGCCTCGGAGCCTTCGCGATGAGAAGATACCGTGTTGTCTTAATCGTTCTGCTTGGTTGCTTGAGCGGGTGCGGGAATGAAACGAAGAATAATGCACACCCGACACAAGCTTCAGCTCCGCCCGAAGTCGAAACCATTGCTGTCGCCTCGCGGCAGCTTGATCTGAAGGTAAGTCTTCCCGCCCAGCTTCTCCCTTACCAAGCTGTCGACATATACCCCAAGGTGACAGGCTTTCTTGAGTCGATTCACGTGGACGTCGGCTCCCGTGTGCACCAGGGTGAGGAGTTGATGCGTTTGTCTGCACCAGAACTCGTGGCACAGCGCTCTCAGGCAGAATCAGCAATGCACGCCGCTGAGTCGCAGCTTGCCTCCGCCCAGGCAAAACTCGCTTCCGATCAGGGAACGTATGAGCATTTGGCCACCGCTGCGAAAACACCAGGCGTTGTTGCGCCGAACGACGTGATGGTTGCGGATCAAACAGTCGCTGCCGACAAAGGCGCCGTCTCCGCCGCCGATCACAACGTAAGTGCTGCCCGCGACGCGCTCCGCGGCATTTCGCAGATGGAGTCATATCTCACCATCACAGCACCATTCTCTGGCGTCGTCACCACGCGTAACCTTCATCCCGGAGCGCTGACTGGTCCAGCTTCGGGCCAGGCCGGTTCGCAGCCCATTGTGCGGATCGTAGACACCGACCGGCTGCGCCTTGTCGTCCCGATCCCCGAAGCCGAGGTGGGCGACATGAAACAAGGAGAGTCGGTCAGCTTCTCTGTACCTGCGTATCCGGGCGAAGCCTTCCACGCGCCGATCGCGCGGATTGCCCACGACATCGATGTGAGTACGCGGACGATGCATGTTGAGCTCGACGTGCATAATGCCGCGGGCAGACTGGCTCCGGGGAGTTTTGCAACCGTGTCCTGGCCGGTCCGCCGCCATGCCCCGACGCTGTTTGTGCCTTCGACCGCCGTGACGGGAGATCAACAGCACACGTTTGTAATCCGTGTTCGCGACCAGAAAGCGGAATGGATCAATGTTCAAACCGGGCAGTCCTCGGGAGCAGAAACGGAGATCTTTGGAGATCTCCGCCCTGGCGATCAGGTCGTTCGCATTGCATCGGACTCCATACGCAATGGACAAACCGTAAGTCTTCGCGCCGCAAGACAGTCTTGAACGGAACAGGAATTTCAATGACCACGCGCAGCCGTGACAAGCACCAGGATCTCTATATAGGGCTTGTGCGCCTGCGCGTGCTGTACCATGCCGCAATGGAGCCGGTGTTCGGCCAGGGTATGATGCAAGAACTTGGCCGACACGGTTACCGGCTTGGCCCGGGAACCATCTATCCGCTTCTGCATAGCATGGAGCGACGGGGTTGGTTAAAAGCACAGCCCATCGTAGTCGCGGGTCGAAGACGACGCTCTTACGTAGCCACCCGAGCAGGCAAAGGTGCATTGAAGGAAGCGATCGGACGGGTCAAAGAGTTATTTAACGAGATCACCGAAGTTGAGCCTACCGATAGAACTGAGCGGCTGTGAACTTAGACTCGCATTGCACGCTCTTTCGGTTTACCGGCAGCCGGTCCGGAGTCCGCAGGAAGTTCGCCCGCTTGAGGCTGCTGCCTAAGTTTCTGCCGGCCACTTGGGGGTAATGCAGCGTCTTCGGCCGGGCCCCAGAACGGGCGCCCATCAAGTGTCCGTGCATTGCGGTTGGCAAGCTCGGAATCGGCGGCGGATTCCTGGCCGGCATAAGTGATGGACCACTTGAGTGCGGCGCCGCCCGCCAGCGTGAGCAGCGGTGCCACCACATTGCGAAGCACAGGAGAACGGCTTCGGCGAAGAATGGCAGGCACAATCATCCCGAGGCCAATAGCGCCGAAGAGGAACAGCTTTTTTTGCTTGCCCTTGAACAGGGGGCGAGCGGCCTTGCGGGACGTCCCCACGTACAACCCGAGAGCTGCGGCTTCGGCCGCCGTTGATATATCTTCAAACCGTCCGAGGCGATGGTGGAGTTCGTGGCCCTTTGCGCCTCGATTGAGGAGTGTGAGAGCGGCCGCCGCGTTGCTCATGGAACTGGCCGCAAACAGCGGGCCGAGATAGTTGCTACGCGACCACAACGGATTCGCGGTAGTCTCCAACAGAACCCCGGGATAACTGATCATCGCCAGCGCGAAGGGCAAGCCCAACAAGATCACTAGCGGCTCAGGCAGCACGCGCACCAGCAGGCGCAAAAGGGCTCTGCCGAACGGCATACGCGTTGCCGGCCAGACAAGCGCGAGCTGCAAGCTGCTGACAATTCCAAATCCGGTGAGTGCCCACGCGCCGTGATTCATCGGCGACGTCTTCTTCCAAATGCGCAGCATGTGATGGAAGCGCTCAGGCCGACCCAGGTCGGCAATCAGTAAGGGCGGGCAAAGCATCATCGTGAAAAATGACAGATACCGTCCCTGGCGGACAATCGTGTCGTACTTCTCATTCCGTGTAAGCTGCGCGATGGAGCACAACACATGCGATCCGGCGCTAATGCCCTCGAAGAAGAAATAGAGAGCGATCTCCCATTTCCAGAAAGGCCGCTTCAAGATGGGCAGACCGTAGTAACCGGGCTGGTTCAGGTGCTCGGGAGTGGCACTTCTCTCAACGTCGCCGGCTGGCATCAACTTGGCGAACACATCGCGCGAATCGTGAATCTCAGGAATGGGAGGCACGCTGCCCTCCGGAGAACAACAAGGCTGACACGGCAGTCAGCGCAATCGAAGCGGCGAAGCTAAAAAGGTAATTACGTTTCAGGTGGGCAGCGGGACGGCGGGGCGCCTCCGGCAGATTGTAGACCGACGACCGATCCTTGAGCAGGAAAAACGAATTGAGCGCGCTGTATTCGCCTGCAGGTTCCGCGCCATAGAGGTACGCGTCAGTTTCACCGCGCGCATGCAGATCCTCCACGCGTTTTCTGGCGTGCTCGCGGAGTTCGCTTACCTTGCCAAACTTGATCGACTCAGTTGGGCACGACTTGGCGCACGCGGGGATCAGCCCGTCTTTCTGACGGTCGTAGCACAGGGTGCATTTGTGGGCGCGGCCGTCACCCTTGCTTCGCGCAATGACACCGAAGGGACAACCGACCACGCAATTGGCGCACCCGTTGCATATGTCCTGTTGCACGTAGACATTCCCAAATTCGTTGTAGATGAGCGCGCCGGTTGGGCACACCTCCACGCACGGAGCGTGCTGGCAATGCTTGCACACGTCGCTCATCATCAGCCATCGGCCAGTCTCTGTGGCCGCATCGAATTGCTCGACGAATGCCACATGCCGCCAGGTCGTGTCAGACAATGTGACAGTGTTGTCGTAGCTGTTGCCGGTCCAGGTAAATCCGTCGGCCGGCAGCTGATTCCATTGCTTGCAGGCGACCTCGCATGCCTTACAGCCGATGCATAGCGTCGTGTCGGTGAAGAAGCCGGTCTCTTCCTCGGCCGGCGGAGGTTCAGGGCGAATCCACGTGTCCAACAAATCGGTGGCGATCTGGACCAGCGCTTGATTCATATAGCTTGTCCCTCCGGCTGATCGGATTTCGGCGTTTCGGGCGAGGGCTCGCGGGTCGGCCAGGGCGCGGGCGGCAATGGCTCCATTTCCGCATTCGCTCGCAGGCGGCCGGCGCGCACATTCACGGTGATAGCCTTGGCTTCATGCATGCTCACGTTCGGATCTGTGCTGATGGCGGTTAGATCGTTGGCAATAGCGCCAACCGTTTCGCCGGAGAATCCCCAATGAAACGGCATGCCGATCTGGTGCACAGTTCTCCCATGCACGGTGAGCGGCATTATGCGGCGCGTCACCATGGCACGTGCTTCAATGGAGCCGCGCCTGTTCCAGGCCACCATCCATCCTCCGTGTTCAATGCCCTTCTCTCGTGCCAGCTCCGGGCTTATCTCGATGAACATGCCGGGCTGCAGCTCGTTCAACCAACTATCGAACCGGCTCATGGGACCACTTAGATAGTGCTCGGTGAGCCGATAATTGGTCGCGATGATGGGAAACTCATCAGTCGGAGGATTATATTCATTGAGGTTGTCCACGTGTTTATCCACCGTGGGATTGCTGCGCTGATCGGGATAGAGCAGGTTGCCGAACGGCGATTCAATTGGCTCATAGTGCGTTGGGAGCGGTCCGTCCTTCACGCCCATGGGCGCAAAGAGCCAGCCCCGTCCATCCGGTTTCATGATGAATGGAGCATCGCCCGCGATGGCTTCCATGCCCAGCGAATGAGCTTGCGGGCGATAGTCGGGTGACTTGGTTGGTTCAAAGTCAGGAACATCTGGACCCGTCCATCGCTTCTCGTCCGTATTCCACCACATGTATTTCTTGCGCTCGGACCACGGTCTCCCTTTGGGATCGGCCGAGGCGCGGTTGTACATCATGCGGCGGTTGAGAGGCCACGAAAATCCCCACTCCGGGCTGGTGTATTGGCCCGGCGTCTGCTTGCGCGAGCGAGAACGGTTTCGATCCCTATCAGGAAAGACACCGCTGTAGATCCAGCATCCACACGCAGTGGACCCGTCATCGCGAAGGCTGTTGAAGTCCGCAACCTGCTTCTTATCGGAGTCGGTGTAGCCATTAATCTCCATCAAGATTTTGGCCACATCGGGTTCCCCCTCGATCCTGCTGACCGTTCCATCGGGCAACACTTCAGGATGATTGAACTCGTAGTCCCACGTCAGATTCAAAAGGCCCTGGTCACGATCGCGAGTCGATCCTGCGTAGAGTGCTTTCATCCGCTTGCCCAGGTCATATACAAACCACGTGTCAGAGCGACAGTCATCGGGCGGATCGACGGCTTTGTCGTGCCATTGCAGCAAGCGTTGCGTATTGGTGAACGTGCCGTCCTTCTCGGAACTCGAAGCCGCCGGAACAAAGAAGACCTCGGTTCCAATGGTCGTTGGATCGGGATTCTCCGGCCCCTTGTACCAGAACGCCGCGGTGTCGATCTCGAACCAGTCGCGCACCACGAGCCAATTGAGCTTCTTGAGCGCGGCCCGGTGGGCTCTTCCGTTAGGAGCACCGGCGGCCGGATTCTGGCCGAAGAGGAACATGCCGCGCATCTTGCCTTCCAGCATCAGAACCGTACTTGCCAGATGCGAATAGTTGCCGTCGAGCCGGGGAATCCATCGGAAGCCGAAATCGTTTTCCTTCGTCGCCGCATCGCCATACCACGCCTTCAGTAAGCTCACCAGGAACTTCGGCAGATTCGCCATGTACCCTGTCTTGATCTCTTCCTGCTCGAGGTAACCGGCAAGGGTGTTGTGATTTCGGGTAGCCGAAGGCTGCATGATGTAGCCCGGCAACAAGTCGTAAAGCGTGGGCACGTCAGTCGACCCCTGGATGCTGGCATGGCCGCGCATGGCCATGATTCCCCCCCCGGGCCGGCCAATGTTGCCCAGCAGCAATTGAACGATGGTGGCCGCACGAATGATCTGCACGCCCACTGAGTGCTGAGTCCAGCCCACGGCGTATACCAGGCAGGAAGTGCGCTCACGGCCGGAGTTGGCACAAAGAGTCTCGGCCACACGCAGGAATTGCTCTTTGCTGCATCCGCAGATGCGAGCCACCGTCTGGGGCGTGTAGCGTGCGTAATGGCGGCGCAGAATGTTCAATACGCACCGCGGATCGCGCAAGGTTTTGTCGGTTTCGACCTGCGCGCCTTGAAGTGAACCGGATCGCTCACTGAACGAATGCGCAGTTTCGTGGTGGCCGGCCTGGGTTTGCTCACCTGCGCCTTCATGCCCGGCATACTGCCAGGCACGATGCGTAGTCTCATAGGCCCGCTTTTCCGCATCGAAACCCGCGAAGATTCCGCCCAGGTCCTCCGCATCCCGATATTCCTCCGTAATAATGGTCGCGGCGTTGGTGTAAGCCATCACATACTCGCGGAACCACTTGTCGTTTTCGAGAATGTAGTTGATCAGCCCGCCCAGAAATGCGATGTCGGAACCGGTACGAATCTTCACATACTGCTGGCACATGGCCGATGTGCGCGAGAAGTGCGGATCCACGTGAATTAGCTGCGCGCCGCGTTCCCGCGCCATCACCGGAAACCGGAAGCCGACAGGATGCGCTTCCGCCATGTTCGAGCCCATGATCAGAATGCAGTCAGCATTCTGCATGTCCTCTTGAAAACTGGTGGCCGCGCCGCGGCCGAACGAGGCGCCCAGACCGGGCACCGAGGCGCTGTGTCATATTCGCGCCTGGTTTTCGATCGGTATGATCCCCAGGCCGCCATTGAACAGTTTTTTGATGAGGTAGTTTTCCTCATTGTCCATGGTGGCCCCGCCGAGCGAGAACATATTGGTAACGTGATTGAGCACGTTGCCTTCGCGACTCTCGACAAAGCCTTCTTCGCGCGCTTCCATGGTCAGGTGGGCAATCCGATCCATCGCCCAGTCCAGGGAGCGCCTTTCCCAATACTTCGAGAAGGGGGCTCGATAGAGCACATGCGTGATCCGGTGCGGATTCACAGTCAACTGAAACGTATTCGCGCCCTTGGGGCAAAGCGTCCCGTCATTGATGGGGCTTTCGGGGTTTCCTTCGATATCGATGATCTTGCCGCCCTTGGTGTAGACAAGCTGCCCGCAGCCTACGGCGCAGTATGGACAGACGCTGGGCACCTCAGTCGCCCCTGAGATGCGCGCCTTCTTGTTCACAGAGTTCGGGCTAAAAGGCTGATTTTCGGTGGCGCGTTCAGGGTCACGGACAGGAACGGGACGTTTGCTCATCGTAGACACGGTTCGATCCCCTACACGGCGGTAGGATGAAGCATTCCGACGCGACGTTGGCTGACCGTACTCGGCCCGCCTAGGCAGCCTTGGCAAATTCCTTCGACTCGCCCTTAACGCGCGGGGGCGAAATAAGAATGGGGAGAATTGTGGAGACCGCCATAATGATGCCCATGATGTGCAGGCCCGTAACGTACTTGCCGGTGCCCTTCAGTGTGTACGCAATCAGAAGGGGCCCAAACGCGCTGGCCGCTCCCCAAGCTGTAAGCATCAGGCCGTAGATCGGGCCCACGTTCCGACTTCCGAAGTAGTCGGCGGCAAACGCCGGCATGGTGCCGAAACCGCCGCCGTAGCACATGAGAATAATGAATGAAACTACCGTGACAATCGCTGTCGCGGTGAGTGAAGGCAGCAGCCAGAACAAAAAGAACTGCAGGGCGAACATGACCGCAAACGTCCAACGGCGCGTGATGGTGTCCGAAACCCACGCCCAGAAGATGCGGCCGGCAGCATTGCCGATGCTGGCGATTCCCACCATGCCCGCGGCCACCACAGCGGTGACACCGGCAAATCGTTCAAACATCGGCGCTTCCTGCGATATGACCGAAATGCCCGCGCAGGTGTTCAAGAACAACAATGTCCACTGCGCCCACCATTGCCATGTACGCAGGGCCTCGCTCAGCGTGTAGTCTTTGGCCGCACGCTGTGACCTAAGCGCTGCGCTCGGTACCCATCCCGCCGGTCGCCAGTCCGCCGGCGGGTTCTGCATGAACCAGCCGGTGATCATGGTAACGATCAGGTAGGCGATTCCCAGATAAGCGAAGGTTTTCAGCACGCCTACGCTCTGAATAAGCCGGGTGGCAACTGGCGCGGTCACCAGCGCTCCGGCGCCGAATCCGCCCACCGCTATGCCCGTGATCAGGCCGCGTCGATCGGGGAACCACTTCACCAGCACGGCGACCGGCACGATATAACCGAACCCGAGTCCGACCCCGCCAATTACGCCATAACTCAGATAAAGCCACCACAACTTGTTCGCCGAGAAGCTGGCCAAAAAGACACCGAGTCCGTAGAGAAAGCCGCCGGTAAGCGCTACAACTCGCGGACCTTGTCGATTCAGCCATAAGCCGCCAAAAAAGGCGGCTACACCTAGCACGCAGATGCTGATCGTGAACGTCACCGTCACTTCGGCAATCGTCCAGCCAAATTGTTTCGAGAGGGGATTGCGAAAGACACTCCAGGCATACACTGCTCCCAAGGCGACCTGCATCAGGAACCCGGCGACGGCAATACCCCAGCGCCTCATAAGATGACTGCTATGATGCCGGGGTCAGATGCTGGAGTTCGCCGGTAAAAATCAGCGAGAGGATTGAATCGAAATTTGAGTTGAAGATATGAAAGCGTCAGGTCTCGCCCGCGTCTGTGGGCCCGCCTCGAGAAAGGATCGTCTCCGTTTTAAAAGCGCCAAGGCCATGGCGTTTACTTTGGACGAATCACCAATTCGTTCTTGGGAATCGATCTGATGAAGTCCTCGCCCGTCGCAAGATGCTGATTGACCAGCCGCGAAGGTGTGTGGGCAAGCCACTCCGCCAGAGAGATGTCCTGGTACTCGCGCGTAGGGAACACCTCCAGGAATACGCAGTCGTCATCGCCCGTATTTTCGATGTAGTGTGGCATCGATTGTTCAATGTAGCCCACATCGCCGGCGTGGAAGTCCATGGTGCGAGCGTGGCCGCCAGCGGAAAAAACCGTCATGCGCGCCTGGCCAGCGACATAGTATTGCCATTCGTCTTCATTCGGGTGCCAATGCAACTCCCGCAGTCCGCCCGGCTTGAGCGTGACGATTGCCGCCGCAATCGTGGTAGCGGGAAAATTGTGCGAGTCAACAATCTTCACGCTCCCGCCTGCGCTTACTTTTGCCGGCTGTATCTTGCTCGCGAAGAAAGCGAAACTGTCCGGCGGTGCCCCGTTCCCTGCTTCCACTTCGCGCTTCTCCTCTTCGAGCGGGCGGGGCAGGTCGCGAGGAAAAATAAATAGCTCGCGCTCCGGCACATTCCTGAACACGTCTGCGGAGACCTGGAAATTCTTCGCCAGCACGGAATCGGGAGTGTGGTGCATCCAGTCGGTAAGTAAAAACGTCTGGAACTCGTTGAAGTTGCCGTCATTGAACACCAGCAGGAACTTGCAGCCATCGCCGCCAACGCCTTGAATGGAATGCGGGAATCCCCCCGGGAATAACCACAAATCGCCTTGGTTCACGTCTTCAACAAATCCGCGTCCCTTGTGATCTACGCAGGTGATACGCGCCGTGCCGGCGGTCATGTAGGCCCACTCGGCACCCACGTGCCAATGCAGTTCGCGAACGCCGCCGCGGATCAGCCTCATCTCAACGCCCGCCACCTTCTTTGAGATCGGCAGGTCGCGCACAGTTACCTGCCGAGTCCATCCACCTCCCTCAATGCGGCGATGCGCAAGCGCGAACGGATATTTGAATGGCGGCTGCCCACCTGCATCCGTGCCGGGTGGGAAAACCGAATCGTCTTCAGCCTGTTCCGCCATGGGATTCTGCGGCCCCAATTCCTTTTCGTTGATCCCGGTCTTCGTATCACCGCTGAGGTCCTTCTTGCGCTGCTGGCGATCTTGTTCCTGGGTCTGTCCTCCTGCAACGGCAGGTGCCATCGCCGCTGCGGCCAGCACAGCGGAACCACCCAGGAACTTCCTCCGGCTCAAACGATCCTTGTTATCCCCTTCCATCCCACTCCTCCGTCAACCAGTCAGTTATCGCACAAACCTCCGACGCCCAGGGCAGCCAGAAACGAAATACGCCTGATTTGTCCCCCAGATGCGCACTTACCACGCAGCCTAGCAATGATCCAACAGCAAACGCCAGAGGCTGCACCGCCACTCCGCTTCCAAGCATCTGATCTATCAATAGGGAAGCTTGCCTATCCCATGCGAACGCCGCTGAGAAGTATCGAACTGACGCAAGTAACGGAGTGGAACGAAGGAGAGGTACGGTCCGTTCAGGACAGTCTCGCAGCGGAAGAACCGTTGGAGATTCGCGTCGATGGCGCGCCCTTAACTGTCACCATGCGAACCCCCGGGCAGGATGTGGAACTTGCTCTGGGATTCCTGTTGACTGAAGGGATCATCCATTCGCGCGATCAAATCGCCGGCATCCATGCGCCAGCGTCCCCGAATGGCACAAGGCGCAACGTCGTCCATGTCCAGTTGCGCGACGCCAACTTCGAGCGTGGCGCGTTACACAGAAACTTCTTCGCGGCATCGAGCTGCGGAATCTGCGGCAAAGCCTCCATTGAGGCAATTCGACGGCGAGACCTGCCTACGCTCGAACAAGGATTCCGGATCGATCCGCAAGTGCTTTGCAGGATGCCTGAGAGACTTCAAGCGGAGCAGGCCGTCTTCAACCGAACCGGTGGCCTGCACGCCGCGGCGCTGTTTGATGAAGAAGGCAGCCTGCTTGTGGTTCGCGAGGATATTGGCCGCCACAATGCGGTGGACAAGATAGTCGGCTGGGCGTTAAACCAAGGCCGTCTCCCGCTCGCTCGGCACGTCATGATGGTGAGCGGCCGCGGCGGATTTGAGATTGCGCAGAAGGCGCTGGCGGCCGGCGTCCCCATCGTCGCGTCAGTTTCGGCCCCCAGCAGCCTGGCCGTGAAACTTGCCCGCGAGCTGGGGCTCACCCTGGTCGGCTTCCTGCGCGGTCAACGATTCGTGGTGTACTCCGGCGAGTTCCGCCTCTCTCACAAGGTTGCGTAACCTGAATGTCGGGCGCATTCGCGCAGGCATTTTCAGTTTCAGGAGATTTCCGTTCGGCAGGTCGCCCGCAGCGAAAAGCAGTCAGCCGACCCAAAGATCCAAAGAATCGCCCCGATACCAGCGGCGATCAAGCGCACGGTGTGCCGTTGCGACTGCTGATCCGGCATCAGCCAACCCGGGCCGCGCGTTTTCGAACCTTGCGATGTTGCGGCAGGGCCGGCGTGCAGGAGGTGTGCCGGGAACCGCACAAATTGGTATCGAACCCTTTGAGGCTTTGAGGGTCTGAGAATAGCCGCTTCTCAGACATGCTGTCTTGTTGTGGCTTGCAGGGATCAGACGACCGCCTGGGCGGAGCGCATTAGAGCAAAAGTCCAAAAGCAGACTTTCCCTCTAAACTCGCAAATTCCGCACACAACGCGGGGATTCGCACTTTTCCACCGCCTCTACGGCTACTACTGAATGATTCCTGTCACTTGACCAAACCGGACACTTCACTTGCTACGAAAAGCGGACACTTTTCACTTGCTAACGACACGTCAGGGTCACCCACCACACGACCACAAACGCGCTCAATAGCTAGCCAGAAGCCACAACACGCTGAGGATCTCGAGAACTGGCGGGTTCTGGCAGACTGGTTTTTATGGCTAAACAACCGATCTTACGGATTACCCTCAACTTGAAGCAATGAATCTACAAGGCTTTCTACCGCGGGTAATCACCCTTTCTATCAATTCCGTTAACGGCATTTGAGGAAGATCGCCAGTTGGTCTGACAATTCCCTTTCAGGATTCGCGTGCAGCACCATCAGCCGCGGGGCGACTCGCGGGCCAGGATAATTGCAAATCCCCGGCCCGCCCATAGCCGAGCGACTATTCGTCGTTGAGAGAGGTGCGGCGTTGCGCCGTTTGCGTGACACAGCCAACGGAAATCTGGTTGCCGGTCGCGTCGTAATCCGTGATGATGCCCGTGGCAGTGAATCCCTTGCCGTCACTGCTGAGTTCAACCTTGTTCTGGCCTTCGGCGAGCGATTTGAAGGTGCCGTCTGGGTTGTAGCGGAAGAACCAGTAGGTGGGGGCATACATATTTCCTTCGCTATGGGACCAGCTTCCAAGGCTGCTGCCGCGCAGAAAAGTATTGGCGGTTTCAGTGAAGGAACCGTCGTGACTGTACATCTGCAGAGACCGAACGGTCCGAATCAGGGCGCCGGATTGGCAGTCCACAACCGTGACGCTTACGTCCCAGGTACCTTCCACGCTGTGGTTTCCTTGAGCCACCAGCAAGTTCTGGGAACCGGCTAATGTCACTACGATCGTCGCGAGCACACGGAACATCGTCTTCGTCATGTTGACCTCCATTTGTGATGTGAAGTGGGTTGGGGCGGGGCAAACAACCCGGCCAATCCGGGTGTCCTGATCGCCTTCAACCCTGTAGGCGCAAAACAACGCAAAAAACTGGCATGAATCGGAAATAAATTCTGGAATTTAGTCCTGAGTGATTTGGGCCTGCAGCCAGGACCGGGCAAACTTCCAGTCGCGCATCACGGTTTCCGGCGATACGGCAAGGACCTCGGCTGTCTCATCGACGCTCAGGCCGCCAAAGAAACGCATCTCCACCACCTGGGCTTTGCGGGAGTCGACCCGGGCGAGCGCATTTAACGCATCATCGAGGGCGATCAGTTCGCGGGCGCGCCCCATTCCAATATCGGGCAGTTCATCAAGATTGACATGTTCAGCATCGCCGCCCCGCTTGGACGCCAGGCGTCGCCGCGCGCGATCGAGCAGGATGTTGCGCATGATCTGCGCCGATATGGCGAAGAAGTGGGCCCGGTGCTGCCAGTCGACGTTGGTAATATCGACGAGTTCCAGATATGCCTCATGCACCAGAGCCGTCGCTTGAAGCGTGTGCCCTTCCCTCTCGTCCCGCATATATCGTCCCGCTATGCGCCGCAGAGTCCGATAGACATGCGGCGTCAACTTCTCGAGCGCCTCCCGGTCGCCTCCGGCCCAGGCACGAAGAAGTAGCGTCGTCTCCGAAATCTGCTCGTCTGCCACCTTTTGTTGGGCAGATTATAGCCCTTGCCATGAATTGGTTATTTGCGATTGCCACTTTGCGGCGGCCTGAGGCTGCCTTTATGATGGAAGGCATTTCCCGACCGCCCCATGAGTTCGGAACGACTGCGCCAAATCGAAGCTCTCTACCACTCTGCCAGGGAGAGAGGCGTGGGGGTTTTGACAGGCGCTGACCCTGAACTGCGACACGAGGTGGAAAGGCTTCTCGCGCAGGATTCGGAAAGTGGAGACAAACTGCTCGACCAGCCGGTGGCTGAACTGCTTGCGGGTTTGCGCGGGTCGCAGGTAAAAACCGGGGCGCAGCTCGGTCCGTACAAAATTGAAGGACTTCTCGGCGAAGGCGGCATGGGGCAGGTTTTTCGGGCCCGAGATACGCGCCTTGATAGAACAGTTGCCATCAAGGTCCTGAAGGAATGGAGCGGCCGCTTCGAAAAGGAATCGCGAGCCATCGCCGCGCTGAACCATCCCTACATCTGCACACTTCACGACGTGGGTCCGAACTATCTTGTCATGGAGTTGGTGCAAGGAGAAACGCTTGCGGCACGGCTCAAGCGCGGCACATTGTCCAGTGATCAGGCCATCCATTTTGGATCCCAGATCGCTGAGGCCCTCGCCGCGGCGCACGCCCAGGGCATCATTCACCGGGACCTTAAACCCGCCAACGTGATGGTCACCAAGTCCGGCGTGAAGGTGCTGGATTTCGGTTTGGCGAAATCGATCGCGGATGGCCCGCGCAGCACCGAGAGCGCTCTCATAGGTACACCCGCCTACATGGCGCCCGAGCAATTCGAGGGACGGCCGGCCGATACGCGTACCGATATTTACGCCCTCGGCTTGATCCTGCGGGAAATGCTGGCCGGAAAACGCGAACCGCTTCCAGAAACGGCCCCTCCCTCGCTGGCACGTGTTGTGCAGCGCTGCCTTCAAGAAGACCCCGACGAGCGCTGGCAATCGGCGCGAGACCTTAAGTGGGAGTTGGAGTCGGTCGAGGTGTCCTCCCCTGCTGTATCGAGAGCGAGCAAAACCCGGCTCTTCGCTGCCGTTGGACTCTTGGTGCTTCTTGCCGGGGTACTGAGCTATCTTTACCTCGCTCGTCGGCCATCTTCACCCCAGCCCATGACGCGCCTGTCTCTGGTGCTTCCGCAAAACTCTCGAGTCCATTCCCTGGCGATTTCCCCAGATGGGCGTTTCATCGCACTGGTTCTTGTCAAAGACGGCAAGCAGCAGATCTGGGTGAGGGCTCTCGATAAGCTCGAACTCAGTCCGCTGGCCGGGACAGATGGAGCGATCTATCCCTTCTGGTCGCCGGATGGGAATTCAATCGGCTTTTTTGCGGATGCGAAGCTGAAAAAGATCGATCGTCTAGGCGGCCCGGTGCAGACGCTGTGTGATGCACTCGGGGCGATGGGAGGCACATGGAATTCCAAGGGCGACATTCTGATTGCAAGCCTGGATGGAACGGAGAGAATTTCGCCGGCCGGGGGGGCGGTCTCCCTTTTGCCCGAAGACGGGGGTTTCCGGGGAGAGCTCCCCTCCTTTCTCCCGGATGGAGAGCACTACCTGGCGACTTGGCAAAAAGGTGTCTGGCTAGGTGCGATGCATTCCTCACAGACCCAACAAATCGTGCCCGATGTCACAAACGCTCAATTTCTGAGCCCTTCCACGGGCAGCCGGACCGGTGCGGTGATATTCACTCGAGGGAGTGCTCTGATGGCACTGTCTTTCGATGTTGAGCGGCTGGCGCCGACGGGCGAGGCAGTGGCGATTGCACCCGAAATCGCCGGCGGTCCGGATGTGTACCGGTTGATGGCGGCATCGAACGCAGGCGTGCTGGCCTATGCTTCAGGACCTGCGGGCGGCTGGCGATACGTATGGCGTGATCGCGAAGGCAGGAATCTTGGCTCTTATCCGAATGCCGGCGCTGTGGCCATGATCTCGCCGGACGGAAAGCGGCTTGTGGGCGATCGCCTGCCCGGCGGCCTATGGGTGATGGAGTTTGCGGGGGGGAGGACGACCCGACTCGACGTTTGCAGGCGGCTTCAATCCGACATGGTCGCCCGACGGACGCTACGTTGCTTACAGCAAGGTCGGTGTAGGCATCTTCAGGAAGCTCGCGAGCGGGGCGGGCGATGAAGAGCTGTTGGTGCCGACAAAGGGCCTGGCTGTTCCCAAGAGCTGGTCGCCCGACGGACAGGTCCTTATATACGCACAAATTAATCCGGGACTAGCGCCGATCTGATGGCGATTGCGGTGAACGGCAATCGCAAGCCGTTTCCGGTTGTTCAGACCAGTGCGACGGAGGACCAGGGGCAGTTTTCTCCGGACGGCCATTGGCTCGCGTATACCTCGAACGAATCGGGCCAGGCCGAAGTTTACGTCGTTCCCTACCCGCCCGCGCCGGGCGCCAAGTGGCTGGTTTCGCGCGGCGGCGGGGTACAGCCACGTTGGCGGCGTAACGGCAAGGAGCTTTTCTATATTTCTGCTGACTCGAAGATGATGTCGGTGGACGTCGACACGCGGCCCGTGTTTCAGTCGGGTACTCCGCGTCCGCTGTTCGACTCCGATATTGTCGACACGGGAATCCGCACCGGACCGATCAGCTGGGACCTGTCGCCTGACGGAAATCGATTTCTGATTGTCAGTCCCGACACGCCCACAATCTCCTCACTCACCGTGACTCTGAACTGGCATCCAGAGTCAACCAAGTGAGTCCCCCCGAAGTTGCTTGCGAACCAGCACATTCCGCCGCCTCCCCGTGTTCGCTTTTTGGCGCGACGTCAAAAAAACGCGGAGGAGGAATTGGGATCAGCATTGACGAGGGGTGGATGTGATTCGGATCGGATGGATACTTCTCGCCGGTCTCAATGTGGCTACTGGCGACGACTGGCTAAGAAGAAGAACAGGGACTTCTTGCTACGCGTGAGGGCTGGCTGCTTTAAGAAACGCTCCCCGGATTGCCTGAAGCCGCTAATCCATGCAAGAAAGATATGAGGCTATGAGTGACAAAACGTCCGAGGTGGTCTCACGTCGAGCGGCTGGGTTACGAGGCTCCCCCGGCATCGATTTTGGCAAAGCTCCAAGGGGACCCATTGGCTGCGTGATCTTCGGCAGTGTGGACCGGCGGCAGAGTGGACCACAGCATCTGCGAGAATCGCGAGCACTTTTAGAGCAAGTGATTTTGACTGTGAAATAGCGACCATCTCCCACACAAAGAAACGATGTAGGGCAAGGTTGATTTTTGGAGGGTAATTTTGCTGGTAACGCCGTAGACACACGATGAATAACTACTTGTGATTGAATCGTTTTAGATGTAAAAATTTGGCTCCTCAGGTAGGACTCGAACCTACAACCCTTCGGTTAACAGCCGAATGCTCTGCCATTGAGCTACTGAGGAGTGACTGGCGTCAGATTGTCCTCTATAAAAGTAGCAGAGTGCGCCGGGGGCGTCAAAAGACTCAACCACTTGGCCCGGCCCGCCTGATCCTGCCTCACGCTCGTCTGACCCCGCCCGGCACCTCTCGGCTCCGGTACCATGGAATTGGAACCAAAGCCGCTCCAAAGGAGGCCGCATGTCCCGCATCGCCAGGCTCGACCGCAACGAGGTTACCCCCGACCTGCAATCCCTTTATGACAAAGCGTTTGCGCAGCGCGGCAACGTACCCAATATGTTCCGCGTCATGGCTCACCGCCCGGAAATCTTTGCCACCATGCAGGCCCATTTTGGAGCGGTGCTCAATACGGGAACCGTCTCCACCAAGCTGAAAGAACTCATCATCGTCCGCACCAGCCAGGTCAACGACACTCCCTACTGCCTCGCCAGCCACACCATCTTGGCCCGCGGCCTAGGATGGTCCGACGATCAGCTCACCAACCTCGCCGAATGGCAGCGCCGCGACGACTTCACCCCTGCTGAAAAGGCAGCGCTCCGACTGGCCGAGACCGTAACCCGAGACGCGCACGCCGTCACTGACGAGCAGTTCACCGAACTCCGCAGCTTCTACTCTGAAGGCGAGATCGTCGAATTGCTTTGCGCCATCGGCCTCTTCAATTACTTCAATCGCTTCAACAACGCGCTCAAGATGGAGCCCACAAAGCCTGGCGAGGGCGGTTGCGCGGCCCCTGAACAGGAGGCCATTGCCACCCATGGGCTGAGTTGATTCGGTACCATAAGAGCAGGAGCTCTTTTTCTACCGCATGAAATTGCAACTTCCCGCGGGCTCGTTCCGCGCTTATCTCTTCGACTGCGACGGCACCATCGTCGATTCAATGCCATTGCACTACATCGCCTGGAAGACCTCCCTGGCTGAGTACAACTGCGTTTACGAGGAGAAGCTGTTCTACGCCTGGGGAGGACGCCCCATCCGCGAAATCATCCGGCTCCTCAACGAAATGCAAGGCCTCAACATGCCGGTTGATGCAGTGGCCGAAAAGAAGGAAGCCATCTACCACACCCTTCTTCCGCAGCTCAAAGCCATTCCTGAGGTCATCGAGCACATCCACGCGCAGCACGGGCACATCCCCTTCGCCGTCGTCTCCGGAAGCCGACGTGCCTCCGTCGAAGGCTCCCTCGGTGCCCTTGGCCTGCTCGACAAGTTCGACACGCTGGTGTGCGCAGAAGACTACAAACACGGCAAGCCCGCCCCCGACGCCTTCCTGCTGGCCGCCGAACGGCTGGGCGTTGCTCCCTCTGAATGCCTCGTCTTTGAAGACACCGAGTTGGGCATCGAAGCGGCCACCGCTGCGGGCATGGCGTCGGTCAAGATCCCGCTGCCATTCGAACGAACCGCCTGAACGCCGCGAACATTCCACCCGTTTCGAATTACGGAACTGTTATCCTCGCTCCCACGTACGCTCTCCTGAAGAGACGACGCAGGAGTTCGCATGTCCTCTACCGCCTCGCAACCCAGAATTGACCATCCGGTCCGTACAAACCAACGCGATCTAACCGTCCTGTTCGGCATCGCAACGCTCTGCGCCCTTGCGCATATCGCCACCAATGGCCGCTACGGCTTCCATCGCGACGAACTGCAGTTCCTCAGCGATGCGCGCCATCTCGACTGGGGTTTCGTCTCCTATCCACCGATGACGCCTTTCCTCGAGCACATCGGCCTCAGCCTCTTTGGCCTCTCCCTCATCGGCCTGCGCATGTTCTCCGTCGTCGCGCAAGTCTTCGTCATCGTCATCAGCGGCCTCATGGCCCGCGACCTCGGCGGCGGCCGCCTGGCCCAGGCCGCAACCGCGCTCGCTGTCGCGCTCTCCCCGCTGCCCATCTTTGAGGCCACTGAGTTTCAATACACCTCGTTCAGCTTCCTATGGTTCGCGCTCATCGCCTGGTTCACCATCAAGCTGCTTAAGACGGACAATCCGCGCTGGTGGCTAGGGATCGGCGCAGCCGTCGGCCTTGGGCTGCTTACCAAGTATTCCATCGTCTTCTTCATTGCCGGCATTCTCGTCGGCGTGATCTTCTCGCAGGCGCGCCGCTACCTGCTCAACAAGTGGTTCTGGGCCGGCATCGGCGTCGCGCTGCTTATCTTTCTGCCCAATCTCGTCTGGCTCTTCCGTCACCACTTCATCAGCTATACCTTCCTGCAGCACATCCACACGCGCGATGTCGCCCGAGGCCGCGCCGACGGTTTCCTCCGCGACCAATTTATCGCCAACGCTAATCTGTTCGCCGTGCCCGTGTGGATTGCCGGCCTCATCGCATACTTCCGCAACCGCCGTTACCGCATGCTCGCGTGGATGTATCTTGTTCCGCTGCTGATCTTCTGGCTCGACAAGGGCCGCTTCTACTACACGGCGGAAGCCTACCCTATGCTGATCGCCATGGGCGCCGTCGTCGCGGAGCACTGGCTGACCCGCATGCACCGCACACCCCGGCTCGCAATCGAAGCTGTTTTCTTCCTGGGCCTCTTCGCCATCGGCACGTATGCCAGTTCCAGACTCGTTCCCATCGCACCCAACGGGCCACTCCGCGACTATGCGCTCAGCAACAACGGCGACCTGCGCGAAGAGATCGGCTGGGACGAACTCGTGAAGACCGTTGCCGGCATTCGCGATTCCCTGCCCCCCGATCAGCAAGCCCACCTGGGAATCACCGTGGGCAATTACGGTGAACAGGGCGCCATCGAGATTCTCGGACCGGCCTACCACCTGCCTCCGCCCATCAGCACCACCAACTCGGCGTGGCTGCGCGGCTACCCCACCCCTCAGCCAACCACCATCATCGCTCTCGGCATTACGCAGGAAGAAGCCAACGAGATCTTCACCGGATGCCGTCTCGCCGGCCACAACGGCAATTCCCTGGGTGTCAAGAACGAAGAGAGCGAAGACCACCCCGACATCTTCGTCTGCGGGCCCCCGCGCAAGCCGTGGGCCGAACTATGGAATGAGCATCGCGACTTCGGCTGAGACACTTTTCTCCAACACCACCAAAGCCCGCTCTTCCAGAGAGGTGTCATCCCGCAGCGTAGCGGAGGGATCTGCAGTTGTTCTTGTACTTACCTTTTCCTCGCCTGCGGCCGCCCACATGGCTCAGGTCGATTCGATCTGCCCAGGCTCATCGAGCCGATCCGCCCAGACTCGATCACTCAGTGCGTCTGATGGCTCCGACCACTTGACGAGCAAATCAACCAGTACACCGGAGCCAACTTCGGCTTGACGCAAGGACACAAACTTGGCAGCGCGCACGATGCTGTTGGCTGGATCAGTCTTGAGACGATTGGCTAGAAGCGCTTCGATTTCCCGATGGCGAACTGCATCTTCGGGTAACGCAGGATGAGTATCCAATCCTGTCTGTCCGGTTTGGAATGTGTGTTCCCAGCGTTTCCAGATTTCCCAATCTTCGAGAGCCAACACAAAGATCTCTTCAGTAACCCGAGTCGGTGATACAAACAGGTGAAATCTTTTTTCTGGTCAGAGAAAATGCAGTCATAGAAATGCTGGTATCCCCGGTAGTTTGCAATGCCTTGGCGGGGACCGTCGTAATAGTCGGTCACGGTGAAAACCGTTTCAAAACCCGGCTGCGGAGAATGCATCGTCATCAGGAAAGTTATACCGATGGCCACCTTTTTGGTCTATGACAAGGATCTCTGTCTTTAAAAAAGATCCCAGCGGCCGCCGCTCGTTTTTAGTACAACAGCACCGCAATCCGATACTGCGTGAACGCCGTCTGATCCCCCTGCGGCGTGCACGCCCCCACCGACGCCAGCCGGTATTCGCGCGACCCCATCCGATCCACCAGCTGTTGCGGCAACTGCCCCAGGTCCGCCGACTGCCACCGCATGATGAACCCGGGCTGGTTGCCCGTCATCGTCGAAGGCAGTCCGCGATTCAACTCACAAGCGGCCCGCGCGTCCCTCGGATCGGTGCGGATCGACAATCCGCTCATATGCACAAGTCCGGCCACCTTGGCCTCGATCTGCGTGCGGTTCAGCACGGCAACGCCCTTGGAATAATCGGCCACCGCATACATCTGCCTGCCTCGCATAATCACAGAGATCCCCACGTGATCCACCTCCGGATTGAGGAGGTTCCGCCGATGCCCCGGTGAGTTCATCCAGCCCTCATGAATCTCCGCCGCATACGACCCCACGGCGATATTCTCTTCAATCAAGCTGAAGTGCGCCCCATCCATCGATGCGCGCTCCGACACATCGGGTTCGCCTCCATATCGATGCGAGATCGGCCCCTCGGCCACCATGCGCTCACAGTGCTTTCTCGCGGCAGCCGCCAGCGCCGCATCCCAGGCCAGCGGCGGCGCACCCTCGCGCGCTCGTGCCTGGTTCGCCAGGGCTAATAGCTGTTCCGCGGCATCTCCCTGGCCTCGCACTCCGCCCCGCTGCGCATTCCCCTGCAATAATCCCAGGCACGCCAGCGCCGCCCAGGTAACCAATCCTCTAGCTATAGGAGTCATACCGCTATTAAACCCAAACTCGCGCAAGGTGTCGCTGTGTTCTTTGTTATGCCCATGCGATTTTTTTCACACTCGCCGGTGCCGGGTGTCCCACCCCGGGGTCCCCCATGAACAGGTCTTCGTTCGTGGGGTGGACGCTCGCGGCGTCTTTGTTTTTGCCGCTAGGGTGGGATACCTCGAACCCCGCCCTCCCGATGCCTTGTCATCCCGCAGCGCAGCGGAGGGATCTGCAGTTGTTCTTGCCGTTGTTCTCTCTTCCTCCCCAAATTCGTTTGGGTTGAATTGTTCTCTTTTCCATTTCCCACAAACCGGATGCCCCATCCTCGCGGCGTCCTTGTTTTTGCCGCTAGCGTGGGTGGAAGCTAGCTAAGCCTTGTGAAGGATCGCGACAGCCATAAAATTATGAGAGCGATTTCTCGAGCCGCTCCCTCCTCAAATCGTCGCGTGGTCCGATCCACACGATAAGCAGAATCGCCGGCAAGGCAACCACGCTCGTAAGCAGGAAGAACCGAACCCACCCGATCCTCTCAGACAGTACCCCTCCTGTTGAGGCCACCACGGTACGGCCAAGCGAAGCCAGCGCCGAAAGCAGCGCATACTGAGTCGCCGTAAAACCCGGCGAGCATAGACTCGAGAGCCAGGCCACTAATGCGGTCAGGGCCATTGCTCCTGTGAGATTCTCGGCAGTGACACAAAAAGCAAGGTAGCCGATCCGGTGCCCGCCTACCGCCTGCAAAATGAAGAACAGGTTCCCAATCGATTGCAGAATGCCACAGAGAATCAGCGAGCGGCGGATTCCAAATCTGGTCGTCACGACGCCGCCAATCAAAGCCCCGATCACATTGGAGAAGACTCCGAATATCTTTGAAGCGGTGGCGATCTCGGGAAGTGAAAATCCCAGCGATATATAAAGAGGCGTCGACATCACTCCCGCCATGGCTTCGCCCAGCTTGTATCCGAAGATGGCGAGCAGGATCACGGGCCAGAGCGGCCGCTGCATGAAATCGCGAAAGGGGGCGATGACCGCCTTGAAAAGCGCATGCCGAATCACATTCCCTATCGATCGCGCCTGATAGGACGGCTCCGGTGGGACCTTCGGTTCGGGAGCGAACAGGAACACCAGCAGTCCCACGCCCACCAGCGCCGCCATGGTGGCATAGGCAGCAAACCACCCTGCGGAGGACGCGATGAACAAGGCGCCCGCGCCGGACGCCAGCATCCCGATCCGATAGCCGGCGGTAACCATGGCTGCTCCGGGCCCCTGGTTATCGATGCTCAGGCTTTCCACGCGCCACGCGTCGATCACGATGTCCTGGCTGGCAGACAGGAATGCGACAACCACCGCCAGCACAGCCATGCGCGGCAGGTTGTGCTTCGGGTCGCACGATCCCAGTGCGAGAAGTGCGCCGATGAGAAGAATCTGGATGGTGATTCCCCAACCGCGCCGTCGCCCAAGAGGCAGCGGTGGAGGCACGCGATCGATGAGCGGCGCCCACACGAACTTAAAAGAATAGGCAGTGCCAACCAGCGCAATCGCGCCGAGGGTTGCCCTCCGCACGCCCACCGTCGCAAGCCACGCTTGCAGAGTCGAATAGGTCAGCAGGAGGGGCAAGCCGCTGGCAAATCCCAGTGCCAGTACCTGCAGCACGCGCGGCTCCGTATAGGTTGCCACCGCGAGCCGCCAGTTCCCTCGAACGTGTCGTTCGCCGCTTCGCGAAGATTCCGTCATGAATTCTCTAGCGCCCTGGTTCAGCCTCTTGCCCCGCTTCTTGAATAAAAGATCACGAAACGCATTCTCTACAAAGCGCGGGGACAGGCACAAAGGTGTGGGCAAACAAAGCTAACATAACACGAGTGACCGCGCAGGCTCTGAGCCTCGCCCTCAGCCACTGAACCGCCCCGCCCGCCCCATGCATTGTGATCCCCCCATGCATTGTCATCCCGCAGGGATCTGCAGTTGTTCTTGCCGTTGTTCTCTCTGCCCCCCCACATTCGTTGGCGTGAATCGGTGCCCCGCGCCCGCCCGATGCATTGTGATCCCCCCATGCATTGTCATCCCGCAGGGATCTGCAGTTGTTCTTGCCGTTGTTCTCTCTGCCCCCCCCACATTCGTTGGCGTGAATCGGTGCCCCGCGCCCGCCCGATGCATTGTGATCCCCCCATGCATTGTCATCCCGCAGCGCAGCGGAGGGATCTGCAGTTGTTCTTGCCGTTGTTCTCTCTGCCCCCCCATATTCGTTGGCGTGAATTGCTCTCTTTACACAAACCCGATGCCCCATCCTCCGGCGTCCCTGTCTTTGCCGCCAGGCCCGATTATTCTGAACGCATGAAGATCGGAGTCGTCAGCGATACGCATGGCCTTCTTCGCCCCGAAGTCCTACCCAGGTTGAAAGGCGTCGACAGCATCCTGCACCTCGGCGACGTCGGCGATCCAGCCATCCTCGACTCCCTGCGAGAGATCGCGCCCGTCACTGCCGTCCGCGGCAATGTCGACACCAAGGGCCCGTGCGGCCGCCTCCCCGAGACCGAGGTGCTCCTGCTCGAAGGCGCCTACCTCTACCTGCTGCACAACATCGAGACCCTCCACCTCGACCCGGCAGCCGCGCGCTTCGCCGCTGTCCTCTACGGGCACTCCCACAAAGCCTCCATCTCTCACCACAAAGGCGTGCTCTACTTCAATCCCGGCTCCTGCGGTCCGCGACGCTTCAACCTCGCCGTCACCATGGGCTACCTGCACGTGAAACGCGACGGCACCCTCGAGCCTGAAATCGTCAAACTCGACACGCCCCAACTGGATTGAGCCACTCCCTCCCCACCGATCGTACGTTTCGTACGGTCTTCCCATCACCTGCCTCCGTGACAACGAACACATCGCGCCAAGTCCCAACCGGCCATACTCCAAATAGGTTCCCAGGAACCGGGGGGAATTGTGTCCCCCATACGATCTTTGTCATGGCAGATTGCGGGGTTTTGCAGAGAAGCGGCTTGTAGGTGATATAAATCACACTCGGTCTCAAACATGCATGCATCCGCCTGAATGCAAGAGATTTACCCGTTTTTTTTTGCGCGCACACAGCCGCCCAGCCAGACAAGATCCGACTGCGCCCTAGTACCATGGA
Source organism: uncultured Acidobacteriota bacterium (assembly GCA_963846375.1). Classification (GTDB taxonomy): domain Bacteria; phylum Acidobacteriota; class Terriglobia; order Terriglobales; family Acidobacteriaceae; genus Telmatobacter. The sequence goes on along the minus strand of CAWJVV010000008.1, from coordinate 27,749 downwards.
GAAGCGCCGGTTTCGGCCCGCAAAGTTCATGCCTGCCAGGAAAAAATCCGCCAAGGTTCTCCGATGCCCCACCTGTGGCATGCTGGTCCGCCCCAAAGATGAGGATTTCCCGTTCTGCTCCGATCGTTGCCGCAAGATCGACCTCGGCAAATGGGCCATGGGCGTCTACAAAATCAGCTCGCCGGTACTCGATCCCGACGTGCTTGAGGACCTGGGCGAGTTTGGCGGCGGCCACAAAAAGCGCTCCCTCGATGATGAATAGCGAGACGAATAGCGCCCGCCCCATCGCAAGCCAACCGGCTGTCCGCAAAACCCCCTGGGCCTGGACTATCGCCACCTTTTTCGGCGCCGGCCTTGGCAAACCCGGACCCGGCACCTGGGGTTCCGCCGCGGCCGTCCTACTCTGGGCTGCGGCTGGATGGGGTCTTCATCCCTCGCCAAACGCCATGCTGTTGATGCTCTGCTCCGGCATTGCCCTGTCGCTGCTGTTCGGAATTCCAGCTGCATCCATCGTCGCGCGAGAGAGCGGCCGAAAAGATCCCGGCTTCGTGGTCATCGACGAAGTCGCGGGCCAGTGGATCACGCTCCTTCTCGGCCCCGTAAACTGGCGCTACGCCCTCATCGCATTCGTGCTCTTCCGCCTCTTCGACATCACCAAGCCGTTCCCCATTCGCCGCATCGAAGGCCTTCCCGCAGGTTGGGGCATCGTCTTCGACGACGTGGGTGCCGGGTTGTATGCTTGGGGTGTGGCCTCGCTTCTCCGCATCTGGATTTAGGCCGCCACGTCAGATTCTCCATGCCTCGGCTTCGCGCCCAATCCGACACTGCGCCCCGCATCGACGACATCAATCCGGCCGCGGCTTTGCCCGAGGGTGAGGTCGAGCTCACCGGCGCCAACCTCGGCCCAAACGGCGGTGCGGCCCCGCTGGTTCTCGTCGACGGCTCTCCGGCCCACATCCTGCTCAGCCGCCCCAACCATCTCGCCTTCAAGATTCCCGACCTCGCCGGAACAGGCATGGTCGAGGTGCGCACCAAACACGCCATCAGCAACGCGGTGCCGCTGCGTGTCGCCCGCGAGTTGAACGACGGCCTGCACCCCGTAACCAGCCCCGCGGTCAGCCGCTCCGGAATGGTCTACGCCACCATCTCCGGCCAGCGCGGCAAGGCAACGCCCGTCTCCGTCGTTCGCATCAGTCCCGATGGACGCGGCACTCCATTTGTAACCGGCATCCTCAATGCCACCGGCCTGGCCTTTAATCCTGACGGCGACCTCTTTGTCACCTCGCGCGCGGAAGGCAACGTCTATCGCGTCGACCCTGCCGGTGAATTCACGCAATACGCTGAAGGCATGGGCGTCGCCACCGGCGCCGCTTTCGATCGCGAAGGCAATCTCTTCGTCGGCGATCGCAGCGGCACCATCTTCAAGATCAACACCGAGCGCACAGATCTTTGTTCACGCCACCCTCGAGCCCAGCGTCTCCGCTTATCACCTCGCGGTTAATCGCGAAGGCACGCTCTTCGTCACCGGCCCCACGCTCTCGTCAAACGATGCCATCTGGGCCGTCGAGCCCAACGGCGACACGCGCGTCTTTTATCGCGGCCTCGGCCGTCCGCAGGGCCTGGCCATCGCGCGAGACGGCAGACATCTATGTCGCAGCCAGCCTGCACGGCCGCCGCGGCGTGGTCCGCGTCACGGCCGCCGGCGAGGCAAAACTCGTGCTCTCCGGCACCAACATTGTCGGCCTGGCCTTTTCCCCCCTCGGCACCGCCATCCTCGCCACCAACGAGGCCGTTTATGATTTGGATTTGGGAGTCGAAGGCCAGAATCTTTTTTAACCATTCGCATTCAGCTCTGGGCTGTTGGCTTGCTCCCGAAGAACGGGCAGCTGAGATGCGGCGAGCGGATATCTGGCGGAAATTCCAGGCGCACGACAAAGAGCCAGGAGCTAACAGCTGCTTCTATGAAATGTGAAATTATCGCCGTCGGCTCTGAGATGCTCACGCCGTTCCGGCAAGACACCAACTCTCTCTTCCTCACCGAGAAACTCAACGAGATTGGCGTCACTGTCGGCTTCAAAACCATCGTCGGCGATCGTCGCAAAGACCTTGTCAACGCCATTCGCAGTGCGCTGGGCCGTACTGACATCGTGCTCATCATGGGCGGCCTGGGCCCCACCGAAGATGACCTCACCCGCGAAGCCGTCGCCGAATCGCTCTCGCTCACACTGCGTCGCGACGCTCCCCTGGTCGCCACATTGCATGCGCGCGCGGCAAGCTGGCGCATCGTCATGCCTGAGAACAATCTCAAGCAGGCCGACGTCATCGAGAACGCCACCGTCCTCCTTAACCCCAACGGCAGCGCCCCCGGCCAGTGGCTCGACGTCACGTTCGAGGGATATCGCAAGATCCTCGCCCTGCTCCCCGGCCCGCCCGGCGAGTGCAAGCCGCTCTTCGAGACTGAGTGCCTGCCACGCTTGCGCGACGCCGTCCCTCCGCGATTTATTGCCAAGCGCACGCTCAAAGCGGCCATGATTCCGGAGTCGCAGGCCGACAAGCTGCTTGCGCCCATCTACCAGACCTATCCCGACATCGAAACCACCATCCTCGCTCACAACGGCGACATCCAACTCACGCTGATCTGTGCCAAGAACAACATGGAGACCGCGCAGCAACGGGTCGATGAGCTTGCCAGCCGCATGGAAGAGGCGCTTGAAGACTGGCTCTACTCGTCCGAAGACGAGTTGCTCGAGCAGATCGTTCTCTACTACCTCGGTCTGCGCCAGGCCACACTCGCCACGGCGGAAAGCTGCACGGGCGGCCTCGTCGCCCAGCGCATCACCTCCATTCCTGGCAGTTCGCGATCATTCGTGGGCGGCGCCGTCGTCTACTCCAACAAATTGAAAACCGCGTTCGCAGGCGTGCCGGCCGGGCTCATCGAAAAGCACGGCGCGGTGAGTGAAGAGGTGGCCAAAGCAATGGCCGAGGGAATCCGCAAGGAAACCGGCGCCACCATCGGGCTCAGCGTCACAGGCATCGCCGGACCCAGCGGTGGAACCGATGAAAAACCAGTCGGCCTCGTCTTCATCGCGGTCAGCGATGCGCAACTGACCGACGTCATCAAGCGCACCTTCCGCGGGCCGCGCCAGCGTGTTCGCGAGTGGACCGCCCAGCAGGCGCTCGACATGGTGCGCCGGCGTCTCATGTAAGCCAAGAAAAAGGCAGGCACTCAAAGCGCCTGCCTTTCTTTCTCTTTGCTGATCGGGCTACTCGGTCAGTTCCTCTGTGACCTTGGCTCCGCCCATCGACGCGGCCACCGCCGTAACCTTCACTACTTTCAGCGAGTCCTTGGCCACCCAGACAGTCCTGGTGTCGGAACCTCCGTCGGCCGATGTCACGTCTACCCGGTAAGCGTCGAAGGTGCCAGCAGGCACTGTCACCTTTTCAACGGCACCCACGGTCAGCTGCAGCAACTTCACCTTTTGCGTCTGGAGGTCGAAGTTCCGGAAGTTCGTTTTGTATCCCTCGGCAAGCGGCAGGCAGGCGATCACCTGGTCCGCCTGCGCATCGGCAAAGATCGGGCCGCCCAGGTCCGCCGAAATGGGCTTGTCCTGCCCGTTCATGCTCATCTTGCCTGACGCCTTGTTATCTGCAAAGTCACGTCGATCGCTACCGGACCCTGCTTCAGATTTCTGGACTTGAGCAGCAGTGTTGCCTTCTCCAGCGTAAGCCTTGTCCGTGGCAGTTCCCTGCGGCGTTTCCATCTCGTCCGTGGCGGTCCACGATGCCACCGTCCGGCATCGCCGTCGAGACCTTCAGGTTCATGGTCTGGCCGCCGGCTTCGATCTTCATCTGGTAGTGATAGGTTCCGGCCTGCAGATCCGTTGCCGGCTTGGGCGCGCCGATACGGCCCGGGTCCACTTTCTTGGCCAGCACCACTGTCTTCGGATCGACAGTGATTTCCTTCAGCCGCGCGACTTCCTCGGCCGTGCCGCCCTCCTGGTATCGGCCACCGAGATGCTCCGCCAGAAACTTCTCCGACTCCATAAACAGCGCCAGATTGTTGATGGGCCGCGCAAATCCATGGCCCTCATCCGGGGCAAGGATGTACTCCACGGAAAATCCGCGGTCGCGCAGCGCGATCACAATCTGCTCGGCCTCGCGCCGATTCACGCGTGGATCGTTGGCTCCCTGCGCCACCAGCAGCGGCGTCTTGATCTTGCCGGCGGAGTTCAGCGGCGACTCCTCCGTCAGCGCTGTCTTGCCCTGCGGCGTGCTCGGATCGCCCATGCGCACAGAGAACACCTTGCGCGCCGCCTCCCAGTACGGCGGAATCGAATCCAGCAACGTGATCAGGTTGGACGGTCCGACGATGTCCACCGCCGCCGCATAAAGATCCGGAGTAAACGTCACCCCTGCCAGCGTGGCATAACCGCCATACGAACCGCCGATGATGCCCACGCGTTTGGGATCGGCGATCCCTTCGGCGACCATGTACTTCACGCCCCAGGTCAGGTCGTCCTGCATCTTGCGGCCCCACTCCAGATTGCCCGCATCCAGAAATTTTCTGCCGTATCCGGTCGAGCCGCGGAAGTTCGGCATGCAGCACGGCATATCCGCGATTGGCGAAGAACTGCGCCAGCGGGTTGTATCCCCATTTGTCGCGTCCCCACGGGCCACCATGCGGAAGAACGAGTGCAGGCAGGTTCTTCGCCGGCATGCCCTTGGGCAGCGTCAGGATAAGCCGGAATCTCCAAGCCATCTGACGATTTGTAGCGTCACGGACTTCATCTCCGCCAGGCCCGTCACGCGGAATCTTCTCCCAGATCGTGTACTGCGGCGTGACCGTCTGGTCTTCCGGTCGAAGAGCACCGTCTTGCCCGGCTCGGTGTCGCTCTCCGCCATCACCAGCCAGTTGTGTTCATCCCGCGTGCGCGAAACGACACGAATCTCCTTGCCGGGGAACTGCTTCTCGAGCCAATGATTGTCCGCGCCGAAGGCCTTGTCTTTGAAATATAGTCTTGGCACGCGTCGGCAATGTACCAGGTCTCGATCAGCTCATCGGTCGTCTTCAGAGAACAGCGCGCCGCCGAGATCCACCTTGCCCAGCGGATCCGATTCCACCATCTCCGTTTTCCCCGTCTGCGGATCCAACAGCATCAAGCGAGATCAGGTCGCTTCCTTTGTTGGTCTCCATGTAAACGCGGCTGTTGTCGGTCTGGAAATGCAGCGGGTTGCACAGGTCTCAAACACCGAGCAAGAATAAATCTGGCGTTAGCTTGTCCGCGTCGACGCGCAGAATCTCGGTATCGCCGTTGTCGGCGCTGCGCGTGGCCAGACGCAATTGGCCTTTCAAGTCAAAGCTCCAACCCGTAATGCGGTCGGTGTTCTTGCGCATCAGCGTCTTCTCGCCTGTCGAGATCTTCAGCTTGTACAGGTCGTGCCACGCCTTGTCGCGGTCATTGATGCCGATGTACAGGATGTCGGGATCGCTCTTCGGCGCTTCGTACAGCATGCACGCGCACGCCCTTCAGGCCTGTCAGATCGCGCGACGGCGGAGCATCCGCGCCCGCGGCGGGCTGGGCCGAGGGATCGACGGCATAGACGTTGAAGTTCTCGTCTCCGTCATGGTCCTTGGCAAAGAGAATGTATTTGCTGTCCCGCGTCCAAAGATATCCTGCCACCGGCCGCTTGGTCTCCGTCGTCAACAGCCGAGCAGCGCTGAACGGCTCATCGACGCTTTCACATAGACGTTACGCGTGTCCTTCCATGGCTTCAGAAACGCGATGTACTGGCCATCGGGCGAAAGCTGCGCCGCCGCGATTTCCGGATTGCCGAAGATCAGATCGCGATCGATGATCGGCGGCACCCCGCCAGACTTCTTCTCCTGCGCAGACGCAGACATCGTGATCAGCAACAGGCAGAAACTCCACAGTAGAAATCGCTTCATAAAAATGGACTAATCCTTTCGGTTGTACAGAGCCACAAAACAGTGCCGGAGGAGATAGCGACATTCTCCTCCTCGCGGCTTACCCTTGCAAGTTCGCGGTTACCAAAGGTTGGCCGGATACAGCCGCATGCCCCGCGTCAAGTTCAGCGTGGCCAAACCGTGTTAAGTTTTTCGGCAGAGGAACTCATGGATCTGGCTGGGCGCATCATTCTCGTGATCTCCGGCGCTCTCATCGCCTTTGGCGGCCTCTACGATCTGTTCGCCCCTCGGCTGCCTCTCAATCTCCTCGCCATCTGCGGCGTCAGCCATCGCGCGCAAAGCCTCGTGCGCGAACTGCTCCGCGCTCTCGGCGGCGCGCTTACCGCCATCGGCTTCGCGGTGTGCGCCATCGCCCTCTTCGCCGGCCCCGCTCCCTCCCGCTTTCACCTGGGGCTCATCCTGCTGCTGGTCCTGCCCGCCGAAGGTGTCAACGCATTTGGAATGCATCGGGTCGGATCTGCCTGGCGCTATCCCTTCGCCTTCGCATTCCTCACTCTGCTCGGTGTAGCCCTGGCCTGGGCCGCCTGACCACCCGCACGACTTCCCATCAGACCGCCGCAATCCATAAATCCCTCTCGTGCGTACTCAAGACGATGGCGATTGGGGCTGGGGCTTTTCACGCTCTGGCCCCTCTTTTTTTCCAGGCCTTGGAAGCCCCGATTCCGCTGCAAATCTGAATTGACAGCCTGTGTACAGCCGCCCATGCAATACAATGGGCAGGCCGTTCCTCGCCCACTTGCCGGAGCCCCTCTCCAATCCGATGCCGCCCGCCGCTCGTTCTGATCATGAGAGCGGACGCCCGTCCGCGGCAGAGGACAAGGCTTTGCTCGAACGCGTATTAGCCCGGGACCAGTCGGCGATGGCGGAGATCTTCGACCGCTATAGCGGCATGGCCTACTCTGTCGCGCTGCGCGTGGTCAAGGATTCAGCCCAGGCCGAGGACGTTATACAGGACGTCTTCTTCCAGGTCTGGCAGAATCCCCGGGCGTTTGTCTCCGATCGCGGATCCCTCGGCGCATGGCTGGCGGTGGTGGTGCGCAATCGGGCCATCGATGCGATCCGCCGCCGCAAACCATCGGATCCGGTCGAAGACGTGGTACTGCCCTCGCCGACCAACGTGGCCGCCGAGGTGGAACACCGCACCATGATCGATCGGGTGCGCACAGCCATGAAAGATTTGCCTCCCGAACAGAGGGAGAGCGTGGAGCTGGCCTTCTTTGAAGGCATGACGCACGCCGAGATTGCAGAGAAGAAGGGCGAACCTCTGGGTACCGTGAAAACACGTATCCGCACGGCGCTCATGAGTGTACGAAAGGCAGTTCGGGCATGACCGACGGCAGGCACATCTCGCAGGACGATCTCGGGCTCTACGCGATGCAGGCGCTCCCCGAGGGAGAGTGCGCGCCCATCCGCGCTCATCTGGCCGAGTGCGCCCAATGCCGCGCGGATCTCGCCGAACTGAATGGTGACCTTGCGCTTGTTGCCATGAGCGTCGACCCCCAACCCGTGCCCGCAGACTCGCGTCAGCGCTTCCTCAATCGCATTGCCGCCGATGCCGCATCTCAGCCCGCGGCTCCTCAACTCGCAACCAAAACGACAGTCGTCCCCATTGACACGCCGCGTCCTACCGGCCGCGTCGCCGCCTGGATCCCCTGGGCCGCCGTGGCTGCCATGATCCTTGTCTCGGCCTCGCTCCTCTGGCAGGTCCGCTCGTTGAATCAGGAGCTCAATCTGCTGAATTCCGACGTCGCGCATCAGCAGGCAGCCAACGCCCGCGCTCGCGAGGTCCTCGAACTGCTCAATGCCCCCAAGGCACAGCATGTTGTCCTCACCGCCCCCATGCCGCCCAAGCCTTGGCCAACGGCCCGCGCCATCTACATGCCGTCGCGCGGAGCGCTCATGCTGCAGGCCAGCAACCTCGCCCCCATTCCCGAGGGCAAGACCTACGAACTCTGGGTGATTCCGGTAAGTGGCGCGCCCATTCCAGCCGGCCTCTTCCGCCCCGATGCTTCAGGCAGCGCCAGCGTCGTCCTGCCTGAGCTCCCCAAGGGCATTCCCGCCAAGGCCTTCGGCGTCACCATCGAGAATGCCGCCGGCTCCGCGTCACCCACGTTGCCGATCGTGATGTCGGGTGCGGCTCCGGCTCCCGGCCAATAAGCCGCTACAGCCAGTGCACCAGCACGGCGCCCACAATCGCCAGCAGCAGAGCAACCGGCATGGCCACGACGCCCACCTTCAGAAACGTTCCCGGCCCCACGTGGAGCCCTTCGCGCCGTAGTGCAATCAGCCATAGAATCGTCGCCAGCGATCCCGTCACTGACAGGTTCGGCCCCACATCCACGCCGATCAGCACCGCGTCGGCAATCAGCCCATGCGTGTGTGTGGCCTTCAGCGTGCTTCCCGCAATCAGCCCCAACGGCAGGTTGTTCACAAGGTTGTTGCCCAAGCCAACCACGCCCGCCGTCACCAGCGCGCCCGCAGCCGCGGGCAGGCTCTCCGCCCAGCGCAAGGCCGCAGCCGACAGGCGCATCGCCCCCACCGAATCCATCGCCTCCACCAGGATGAATAACCCCGCCACCAGCGGCAGCACGCCCCAGCTGATCTCGCGTATCACGGTGATGGGATTCGTCCGCGTCCGGGCCAGCACCACGCCCGCAATCGCCAAGGCCGCCAGGCACGTCGGCAACCCCAGATCCCAGTTCATGGCCGAAGCCAGCAGCAGCACTCCGATCTCCAGGACAATTCCCACCAGCACCACGCGTCCGGTCCCGGTCAGATGCGTTCCCACCTCGAGCTTCGCCACGCTCTCGCGCAGCTCACGCCGAAAACACCAACGCACCACCCCGTAAGTCGCAGCTATCGACAACCCCGATGGCAATGCAAACGACGCCAGCCAGTGGGTCAGCGGCGGCATTTGCGTCCGAAACACCACCAGGTTCGCCGGATTCGAAATCGGCAGCACAAACGACGCCGCGTTGGCGATCAGCGCGCACGCAAACAGGTACGGTAGCGGCTCTGCCTTTGAGCGCCGCATAGCCGCCAGCACCGCCGGCGTCAGCACCACCGCCGTCGCGTCATTCGACAGGAACACCGTCACCAGCGTTCCCACCACGTAAATCAGTGTGAACAGCCGCACCGCCGATCCGCGCGCGTGTTCTGCCGCAACTGAAGCCATCCAGTCAAAGACACCGTAATGCCGCGCCAGCTCCGACAGAAGCATCATGCCCGCCAGGAACAGGTACACATCCGTTCCCTCGGCAATGGCCTGCCCGGCGAGCCGCAGCGGCACCAGGCGCAGCACCACCAGCAGCGCCGCGCCCGCGCCAATCCACCACCCCTCGGCAATGCCGCGCGGCCGCAACAGCATCAGCACGATGCTCAGCGCCACAATCAAGATCAACAGGAGTTGCGCGGCAGAAAGATGCAGCATGCGTTGGCGGTTTCCGTCTTTAACAGCCTAAATGCATCGCGACCCACAACCCGACCGTTCCATGCTCCGACCGTCCAGACGGGCACTCGATGTTGTCCGGATCAAGGTTCTCAATAGCTTCTTAGACTTGGATGCAAACCGCGCTCGATGTTTTTCGCCTTCAAAACCATTCTTCCTGCCGCAACTCTCATCTCACTCTTTGCAGCACGCGCCGGAGAGTCTTCCCGCTTGGACCAGCCACAAACCTCCAGGGTCAATCCGGGGTCGTTCCTGAGCCGCTTCGGCCTCAACGCCGCCAACTTCTTCCAGGCGGAAGCGGTCGGTGTCGTGCTTCCGGTCCTCAACGATTTCCTGAAAGAAGCGAACTGGCGGTACGACCAGATAGGCGTCGCCACAGCGCTGCTCGGCCTTGGCACCCTGGTCTTTCAGACTCCAGCCGGCGTGCTGGTCGATCGTTTCCGCAGCCGGCGCTTGCTCTTCTTTGCAGCCTCAATCGCCGTCGGCGTCTTCTTTATCGCCGTGCCTTTCGCCCGTCACAACGCACTTTGGATGGACACGTTTCTTTTCCTGGCCGGAGCCGCGCAGAGCATCTTCATCCCCGTTCTTGGCGCGCTCGCGCTCGCCCTGGTCGGCTACAAAGCCCTTAACCGCACGCTGGGCGAGAACCAGGGCTGGAACCATGCCGGCAACATCGTGGCCGCGCTCGCCGCTTACCTGGCTATCCGCAGGTTCGGCAGCGCCTCCATCTTCTATGCCGTGGCTATCGCTTCGTTCTTCGCGGCGATCTCGGTCTTCGCCATGCGCCGCAGCGAGCTTGATGAGACCAGTGCATCCGGCGACGGAAAGCACCCCGACACCAACTGGCGCTCTCTGCTGCGCGATCGCAACACCCTCATGCTGCTTGCCGCCGTGGGCGCATTCCATCTCGCCAACGCGCCTGTGCTGCCTCTTACGGCCCTCTACATCAAGCAACTCGGCGGCTCTACGCAGCTCACCACGTTCACCGTGCTCTCGGCTCAGCTTGTCATGATTCCGGTAGCGTGGCTCTCCGGCCGCCTCTGCGATAGCTGGGGACGCAAGCCGGTCATGGCCATTGCGTTTTGGGTCTTGCCCTTTCGCATTCTCTCCTACACTCTGGCGCACGATCCCACGATGGTGGTCATCCTCCAGGCCCTCGACGGCATTGGAGCCGGCATCTATGGTGTCGTCATTACCGCCATGGCCGCCGACCTTACCCATGGAAAAGGCCAGTTCAATTCCCTCAACGGTGTGTTCGCCACAGCTCAAGGTATCGGCGGAGTCGCCGGCCCGTTGCTCTCCGGCATCATCCTTCAGCACTTCGGCTTCTCTCTCGCCTTCATCACCTTTGCTGCGCTGGCGTTGGCTGCCGCATTCATTCTTCAGGCCGGCGTTCCGGAGACGCGCCCCTCGCACCCCGAACCGCAGACCGCGCTCCGTTGACGCTCCCCGCCCGCCTCTGCAAAACTCAGCCCATGCGATACAGCGGCAGGGTGGAATATGCGGAAGCCCGCAAAATTCGTACTCGCAACAAGCGCTACTATCGGGCCCTGCACTGGCCCATCTGGATCTGGGTCTTCTTCCTCGCTCCCGGCCCGCTCACCTTCAGCCTCTTCGCCCACGGCTTCAGCGTAGCCAACTCCATCTGGCTTGGCCTCGTCCTAATCGGCACCTTCATCGCGCTGCTCTGTGGGCAAGCGCCCGGATGCGAGCCCGCCCCCTACATCCTGCGCTTCGACGAAGACAAGCCCAACCCGCTCTATCGCAGGGTCTGTTACACCTTCGCGTGGAACGCCATCCTCAACTTCGCGCTGCTCAACCTCACCGGCCTCATCGTTGCGCTCGTCACCGGCGCGTGGATCATGGACAAGCTCTACCACTACGTCTACCTGCCGTTGTGTCTCGTAATCCTGCTGCTCGGCGCAGCCGGCCTGTTGCCGCGTGTTGGCCGCTCCACCAAACGCGAAGGCCATGAGCGCCGCTACTTCTATGGCTCCGTCTGGGCCGTCACCATCTCGCAAACGCTTCTGCTCATCTTGTGGAAGGCCATGCCCACAGATTTGGCGCACACTCGCACCGGGTCTGCCATCAAGCTCGTTCTCTACGCCGGCACACTCGGCGCAGTTGCATTTGCAGCCTGGCACGGCAAGTTGCCTCGCACCCGCCCCATCCTGCCTGGCGAACTCATGGTTGATTAGCTGCTGCCTGCTCGTTCATCTGCGCCAGCATTCCGCCGATCTCTGCTGCCACTGCTTCGCGCAGTTCCACGGGCTTGATCACGCGCGCCCGTGCGCCCAGTCCCATCACCATGAATCGCGCCTGCCCCAGGTCCTCAAACTCCACCCGCATTGCGGTCCAACCATCGCCTGGCAGCATGGCATCGGCATCGTCCGAAGGCGTCGCCCGCAGCCAGCCACGCAGCCACTTCGCCGCACCTTCCTTTACCGCCAATACTGCCGCATACCCCCGACGCTTCCCTTCCAGCTCCGACATCGACTTCTTCCAGTGCTCGGCCAGGTCAAACCGTTTCGGCCGCTTGAATCCCGTCGCCAGAACCGTGACCTCTCTCATCCGCGATACGCGAAAGGTACGCATGCCCTTGGGATCGCGGGCGACCAGGTACCACGACGAACCCTTCGCCACTATCCCCAGCGGATCCACGGTGCGCGCTGAGGCCTCGCCATCCGCGCGCGTGTAATCGAACGTCAGTCTCCGCTCCCTCATCACCGCGTCCTGCACCAGCGGCAGCCCCGATACGTCCTCGCCGGCCTCCCACCAGCCCGCGGGATCAACGTGCATGCGCTCCCGCATCACCGCCGCTTCCTCGCGCATCGGCCCCGGCAACGCCGCCATCAGCTTGTTCAGCGCGCTCTCCGCCGCAGCCCTCAGCCGCGGATGCCCCAGCGCCCGAGGCTGCGCCATTACCAGGGCTCGCAACTCGTTCGCCTCCAGCGCCGGAACCTGCGTCCGCCAGCCTTCCGCGAGTTCCCAGCCACCCTGCGAGCCCCGCAGCGCCAGCACCGGCACATTGGCCGCGCTCAGCGCCTCCAGGTCGCGGTGGATGGTTCTCTGCGAAACCTCCAGCCGTTCCGCAAGTTCCCGTTCCGTGGCCCTTCCCCGGGCCTGCAGCAGCAACAGAACCGACAGCAGCCGGTCAGCCTTCATAGCGAATTAACCCCTCGTTCATCACTTTTCCAGTATGTATTTTCAATTATGACATTGCCTGTCATATATGAAACGGCAATATGGATTTCGTAGAGAGGAATCCATGATGAACTGCAGCGTGCATCTGTTCGTCTTCGATGGCATGGCCGACTGGGAAGCCTCCTTCGCCATGGCCGCCATCCAGAATCCCCAATCCTTGTCGAACAGCGGCTGTTTCCGCGTAACGACCGCCGCCCGCTTTCACGCTCCCATCCGCACCGCTGGTGGCATGCGGATCCTTCCCGATATGACCATCGACGAGGTCTGCCCCTTTGAGAGCATTCTGCTGATACTTCCCGGCGGCGAATCCTGGGAGCACGGCAGCAATCTCGAAGCACTGGAACGGGCGCACGCCTTCGTTGACGAAAGCGTACCCGTCGCCGCCATCGGCTCCGCTACCCTCGCATTAGCCCGCACGGGCCTGCTAGACACCCGCCTGCACACCAGCCAAAGCGCCACCTACCTGGCCGCCAGCGGCTACCGCGGCGCTCGCCACTACTGCGACGTCCCCGCCATTACCAATCGCAATGTCACCACCGCCTCCGGTAAGGCGCCGCTCGAATTTGCCTGCGAAATTTCAAAGCTGCTCAATTTGCAGTCCACTTCGAATCTCAACACCTGGCAGTCGCTCTACCGTCGCTCCGCGGAATTCTCTGAAGTACTCGCCACGTACGGGCTGCATTGAATCGATCGCCGCCCGTGCTCGCCATGGTGGGCCGAAATCACCTCGTCCCACCTGCTAAACTCACTCAGTGATGCCCCTTGCGAGCCTGTGGATCGCTGTTCTTGCTTACCTGCTCGGGTCCATACCGGTCGGCTATCTGCTCGTGCGCATCTTTCGCAAACAGGACATTCGTACCGTCGGCAGCGGCAACATCGGCGCCACAAACGTTCTTCGCTCCGGCGGCAAAGGGCTCGCCGGCGCCACCTTCGTCCTCGACACCGCTGAAGGGCGCTGCCGCCGTTCTGATGGGCGCCGCGCTCGCTGCGCCGCTGCTCCCCTCCTGGCCCCAGCGCGACGTGGAAGCGCTCGCCGCGGTGTGCGCCGTCATCGGACACATGTTCCCCGTCTGGCTTCGCTTCAAAGGCGGCAAAGGCGTCGCCACCGGCTTTGGCGTCTTCCTGGTTGCCGCGCCCTGGGCGGCGCTCGCGTCCATCGCGCTCTTCATCGTTATTTGCGCCATCACGCGCTACGTCTCTCTGTCCTCGATCCTGGGCGCCGCGGCGTTTCCCATCTTCGCGTGGTTCACGGTGTCACGGCGCACGCCGCCGTTCTTCATCGCCGTGCAGGTCATCGTGGCGCTGCTGATCATCGTCAAGCATCATCCCAACATCCGCCGCCTGCTCTCCGGTACGGAATACCGCTTCGGAGCCGCCAAGACCGCATGACCGTTCTTCCCATCAATCCACGCATCATCGTGCTTGGCTCCGGCGCCTGGGGAACCGCGCTCGCTCTCTCGCTCTCGCGCAGCGGACACGCGGTCACGCTGTGGGCGCATAGCCCTGAGGCCGCGCAGGAGATCTCGATGCCGGCGAGAACGTCCAGTTCCTGCCCGGCTTCAAGCTGCCGCCCGAGATCACGGTCACCGGCGACAACGCCGCCGTCGCTACGCCGACATCATCCTCTCCGTCGTTCCCTCGGAGTTCCTGCGCCCCACCATGGCGCGGCTGCGCCCGCACATGCACACGGCTCAGATCCTTGTGAGTGCGACCAAGGGCGTTGAAGACAACACCTTCCTGCGCATGACCCAGGTCATCGCCTCCAGCGTTGCCGAAGCCGGTCTCACGCTCCCCATCGGCGCGCTCAGCGGCCCCAGCTTTGCGCAGGAAGTGGCCGCAGGGCCAGCCCACCGCCGTCACGGTAGCCTTCGGCGACCCGGCCATCAGCGGCTTGGTGCAGCGCGAGTTCGCCTCCGAGTCGCTGCGCCTCTACACCTCTTCCGATGTGATTGGCGTCGAGCTCGGCGGCGCGCTCAAGAACGTCATCGCCATCGCCGCCGGCATCGCGGCCGGCATCGGTCTCGGCTATAACTCATCCGCGGCGCTCATCACGCGCGGCATCGCGGAGATGACGCGGCTTGCTGTCGCCTGCGGAGGACGGCGCGAGACGCTTGCCGGCCTCTCCGGCGTCGGCGACCTGGTTCTCACTTGCACGGGCTCGCTGAGCCGCAACCGCACGGTTGGTTGTGAGCTGGGCACAGGGCGCAAGCTCCCGGAGATCCTGGCCTCGCTTGGCGGTAAGGTGGCGGAAGGCGTGCACACCTGCCGCGCCGCGCTCGGCCTCGCGCGGCAGCACCGGATCGAGATGCCGATTGCCGAGCAGATGCAGCTGATCCTCGAGCACGGCAAAGACCCGCGCGAAGCCATTAAGGACCTGATGCTGCGGCCTGGCAGGCACGAGCACTGACCCGGTCCTTTTCGGCCTTTGCGGCGAGGGGTTGAAGAGCGCTCTATGGATATCCCTAAAAAGCGAAGGTTCTGTTAATGCCGCCCCTGTAAGATTCTGATTTAAATATACTTGAATCTTCGTAAGGGGCGAAAACGTGGATATCCCAATGAAAATTTTTTTGGCATTTTCCCCCGCTTTGCAAGGCCGGAGGAAGAGACACGTTTCCCCCGGGCTTGGGAACCCAGGTTGAGTGTGCACCGGTTACCGCGTGGCTGCTTGTGACTGCCGTTACGGGTGTATGTGAGATGAAACGGCCGATCGGCACGCCTGCGATACGAGGCTATTCGTAGCGCAGCGCGACAGATGGGTTGACGCGCGTTGCCTTGAGTGCGGGCAGATAACAGGCCATCAAAGCAATGGCCGCCAATCCCACCGCTACGCCGATCATCGTCGCCGGGTCGTTGGCTCCAATTCCATAGAGCAGCGGCGAAAGCAGCCGGGCTCCTGCACAGGCGGCACACAGGCCGATCCCCAGCCCAATCCCGGTGAGCCGCAGCCCCTGGCCCATTACCATTTTGAGGACATCGCTGCGCCTTGCCCCCAGCGCCATGCGCACGCCGATCTCGTGGGTCCGCTGCGAGGCGACATAGGCAATGACCCCGAACAGCCCGATGGCAGTCATCACCACGGCCAGAATTCCCGACACTCCAAGGAGCCACCCGGTGGTACGCGCGGGGAACAGCGGCAGGGCCATAAAGTCGCCGATGGTCTGCATAATGGTAGCCGTCATCAAGGGATCGACGGCGGGCACCGCGTGCCGCACCTCGTCGAGCATCACTCGCTCGTCGCCGGCAGTGCGCACCACCAGCGTTCGCGCGGCAGGCAGAGTGCCGCGGAACACCGCCGACGTCGGCCCTTCTCCCAGGGTGTGGTACTTGCCGTTCTTTACAACGCCCACCACCTGGCTGGTAGTACTTTCACCGCTCAATGCAAGACGCTTGCCCAAAGGGTCTTCTCCGGGCCAGAGCCGCTCTGCCAGGTACTCGTTGATGACGACTCCGTCGGGGGTCGCGCTGTCGGCTTCTTTGTCGGTGAGGTCACGCCCCCGCAGGAGCGGGATGCCCATGGTGGCCAGCAGTCCGGGTTCGACGCGGAACACGGATATCGGAATCGCATTCGGATCGGCAGAAAACTTGCCGGCGGTGCCGGTCTGCCGCGATGTTCCCAGCGGCAAGTTTGCCGCGTAGCTCGCCGATGTAACCTGCGGGAGCCGCCGCACGCGCTCCAGCAGGCGCGCATAAAAGTCCTTCACCTTTTCCGGTTTGTATCCCAGGCTGCCGGGATCGAGATCGGCCAGCGCGATATGGCGGGTGTCGAATCCGGGATCAATGGCGTTGGCGTTTCTGAGGCTGCGTACGCACAGAGTGGCGCCGGCCAGCAGCACGACGCACATGGCCATTTGGGCCACCACCAGCACATTGCGCATGCGGGCCTTCTTGCGGCCGGCGGTCTGGGATTCTTCCCGTAGAACCCGAGCCGCGTCAACCGCGCTCGCGCGCAAGGCGGGCGCGAGGCCGAAGACGATTCCCGTGACCATCGAAACCGCCACGGTGAACAGCACGACCCGCCAGTCCATGGGTATCTCGATGGTGACCGGCAAATTGGCAGGCTTGAGCTGCATCAGGAGCCGCGATGCGGACCAAGCGATCGCCACGGCCGCGGCGCCGGCGAGCGCGGCCAGCATCAAGCTCTCCACCAGCATCTGACGCACGAGCCGTGCGCGTCCCGCGCCCAGTGCGGCGCGGGTCGCCATTTCGCGGACGCGCCCCGTGGCCCGCGCCAGCAGCAGGCTGGCGGCATTGGTGCACGCAATCAACAGCACCAGCACAAAGACGATCATCAGCAATCCCGTGAATGCGAAGACGTATCCGCGAAACGGCCCCGGCAGCATGGTCATCTCATACACTTCCGCATCCGGAACCATTTTTTCCTCGGGATGCGCCAGCCCCAGCTGTTTCGCAATCACGTGCATCTCTGCCTGTACGCTCTTCCTGTCGCCGCTGTGGCGGAGCTTTCCCACCACAATCAGCCAGGAGGTGTCGCGGCTCGTCAGGCGTGTTTTGTCGTGAGTGAGCTTTTCCTGCGCAGTGAGCGGCGCCCACATGTCCGGTTCGGTGCCTACCATCAGCCCCAGGAAGGCCTTAGGGGCTACGCCCACCACGGTGAACGCTTCTCCATTGAGCATCACCGTGCGCCCTACAACACCCGGGTCGGCGTTCATCTTGTTTTTCCAGCACGGATAACTCAACACCACGACCGGCCGTGGATTCTCGATGCGATCATCGTCGGTTGACAAGGTGCGACCTATCGCAGCATTGACGCCGAGGAGCGAAAAGAAATTTCCTGAGGCGGCCGTGACGTTCAGATTCTCGCCCGATCCTGAATGATTCCAGATTACGTCCACGCCATCTCCGTCAAAGGCCAACAGTCCTTCGGGCGATCGCGCGTGGTCGCGAAAGTAGGCGTAGTCGGGATAGTTGAATGGCAGATATGCCTGCGGTCCCGTTATCTTGGGTAGTTTGAGCCAGAGTTCGATCATCTTGCCCGTCTCGGCTACCCCTTGCGGGGGCCGCAGCAGCAGCCCATTCACGAATGTGAACACCGCGGTGTTCATCCCGATACCCAAGGCGAGGGCCAGCACCACGGCGGCATTCGACATGGGACGTTTGGCCAGCATGCGGAGACCGAAGCGCACATCGCGGGCCCATTCCACAGGCGACAGGAAGCCACGTTGCGCGCGCTGCCGTTCGCGGAGGGCCGTCACGTTGCCGAACTGCCGCCGCGCCGCCCGTGCCGCGTCGTCCGCGCTCATTCCCTGCGCCACGTAGCGCTTCTCAAGCAGGGCGACGTGCTCGCGAATCTCCTCGTCGAACTGTTCGTCCTCGCGCCCCTGCGCCGCCTGCCCTTTGACTCTGGCCCACAACATCCGCAGTTTCCGCATGGCTCACCGCTGCCTTTCCAGGCGCAGCACCCTGTCCATCACGCCGGCGACGCGCTCCCAATTCTCCGTTTCGCGCTCCAACTGTTTGGCGCCCTGCCTGGTGATTGAGTAGAAACGCGCCCGCCGGTTGTTGTCGCTTGTTCCCCATTCCGACGCGATCCAACCTTGTTGCTGCAGCCGCAGGAGAGCGGTGTACACGGTTCCCTCGTTCAAGTCGAGAACGCCATCGCTGACCTGCTCAATGCGGCGCGCGATGCCGAATCCATGCAAGGGACCCAACGCATAGAGCGTCTTGAGAACCATCAGATCCAATGTCCCCTGCAGCACTTCCGATCTTTTTCGGCCACCGTCCGCTCCTTTGGACATCGCAAAGAAGCTATCACACGTTCCTATGGAATGTCCAAAGGAAAGCGCCGGGCATGTGCATTGGCGACTGAAGCCGGTGCGGAGTGCGCGAAGAGCGACCGCAGGTCCTTCGACTGCGCTGCGCTTCAGTTCACGATGACAGGGTTTGTTTTGAATGCCTTTGCGTTGGCCGCCTGCGCTAACGCCTACAGCTCTTCCGGCAGCAACACCACTTCGGCGGCCAGATCGTCGTCCTTTGTTTCGCGGATCATCAACAACCCAACCAGCGTGAGCGCCGCCACCGAGGTCAAGTAATAACCCACGTACTTCAGTCCGTAGTGCGGATTGGTGGCGAGCCAGGTGGCCACGTACGGCGCAAGCGACGCACCCAGGATTCCCGCGAGGCTGAAGGCCAGCGAGGAGCCCGTGTAGCGCACGTTGGTGGGGAACAGCTCTGAAACCACCGTTCCCAGCGGGCCGTAGGTGACGCCCATCAGCGCGAGCCCGATGATCATCATGGTCAGCGCACCCATCTCGCCCGCAGTAAACATGCGATCCATCACCAGACCGAACAGCGCGATGAGAACGGTCACGCCGATCATCACCGGGCGGCGGCCGCGCTCGGCCAGCCATGCCGACAGAGGAATGGTGATGGCGAAGAACAGCACGGCGATCAGTTGCAGGATCAGAAACGTTCCGCGATCGTAGTGCAGCGCGGTGGTGCCCCAACTAAGCGCGAACACCGTCATCAGATAGAAGAGGGTGAAGGTGGCCAGGCACGCCAGCACGCCGGCGATGACCGGCTTCAGATGATGCTCCAGGACCGCCAGCATGGGCACATGCACCGGGGCCTGCTGAGCAGCGATGGCCCGCCTGGCCGCGGCCTGGAACACCGGCGTCTCCGTAATGGAGAGCCGCACGTAGAGCCCCAGCAGCACAAGTACGGCGCTCGCCAGGAAGGGCAGCCGCCATCCCCACGCGAAGAACTGCGCGTTGGTGAGCAGACGCGACAACACCAGAAAAATTCCGCCTGAAAGCAGGAACCCCAGCGGAGCACCGAGTTGCGGAAACATGCCGTAAAGAGCACGTTTGCGCGGCGGCGCATTCTCGACGGCCAGGAGCACGGCTCCGCCCCACTCGCCGCCAAGCCCGATGCCCTGCCCGAAGCGGCACAGTGAGAGAAGCAGCGGCGCCGCAAGGCCAATCGCGTGGTAGGAGGGCACGCACCCGATTACGAATGTGGAGATGCCCATGGTTGATAGCGCCAGAACCAGGGTCCGCTTGCGTCCGATGCGGTCGCCAAAGTGTCCGAAGAGCGCGGAGCCGATGGGCCGCGCGACAAAGGCGATGCCGAAGGTAGCCAGCGAAGCCAGCGTGGACGTGGCTGGATCGGTGGCCGGAAAGAAGAGCCTGGGAAATACCAGCACCGCTGCCGTTGCGTAGATGTAGAAGTCGAAAAACTCGACAGCCGTGCCCACCAGGCTGGCAAACAAAACCTGCTGCGGCGTATTGATCTTTTTAGAGGGAAGAGGTTGGCTCATGCGGCTCGTTGCATTCTATCGGAATGTGCCGGCGGCCCTGAGCGGTGTGGGAGATTGGGCGGGGTGGAGCACTGCGGGGGCTGAGAAGGGTCTACTACTGCGGGGTGGTGCTGGGGGGTTCAGGGGCGGGGGGCTGGATGGGGGTGCTGCCGTTGTTGTTGAAGGGGGATGAGCCTATGGTGCCGCCGGAGCCGGGCTGGTTGGTACCGGGTCCTCCGATGCCGCCGGGCTGATTGAAGCCGGGCGCGCCGTTCATGGGCTGGCCGATGCCGCCCGCGTTGCCGCCGGTCATCATCTGCATGTCCTGAAGCTGGCTGTAGAGGAACTCCCACTCGTTGTAGTGGGTTTTCTTTTTGTAGATGAGGATGGACTGCTTGGGGCTGGGGACGGTGACGCCGATGATGCCGCCACCGCCGAAGGTCTGTCCGTCGCCCATGGGGGAGCCGGTGTTGTTGATGGGGGTGCCGTTGGCGTCGACCTGGGAGCTGGAGTCGGAGCCGCCGACACTGGAGCCCACAGGGGCCGTGGACCCCGTGCTGCCGCTGGTGTTTGAGAAGAGGCCGCCCGAGGTGGGGCTGGTGGAGGTATTCATCAGGGTGCCACCGGTGGGCGACGAGCTGAGCAGGTTGGCGCCCTGCATGCCATTGCCGCCGCTGGGTCCGACGCCGGCGAGTCCACCGCAACCCGCTACGCCGAGTGGCTGGCCGAAGAAGCCCATGGCCATGGGGGTCTTGTTCTGGCAGTACGTGATGGGCTTCCAGTCGTCTTTGCCGGTGATGGGGTCGAGGTATTTCTTGCGCAGGAAGCGAATCTCGTTGGTTTTGACCAGGGCATCGACGTTGGGCGGATAGGCGTGGAACTTGCGGTAGTAGAGCTGGATGGCACGGATGTACTGCTTGCCGCGGTGCATGGTTTCGAGGTCGCGGTCGCGCTGGATGCTTTCGGCGACTTTGGGGGCGGCCATGGCCATGAGGATGAGGAAGACGGCCAGCAGGATCATGACGGAGAGCAGCACGTAGCCAGCTTCGGACGGCTTGCCTTCAGACGGCTTGCGGCGGGTTGGGCGGATGATGGGCATTCCCTGGTTAATTAGATTCCATTGGCGGGGGTTCGTTTCGGCCCGGTGTCATGAGATGGGACCTTGTGACGAGGCCCAAACAGCATAAATGAAGCCGGCAGGCCTCCAGCCCTAACAAGTCAGGACGGGGCGCCCTCGGATTTCGCTCGACACTAGTTGGCGGAGATGGGGAGGGTCTGGGTGTTGTTGTAGGCCAGATCCGTAACCTGCACACTGCCGGGCGAGATGGCGCCCACCTTGTAGCGATGGTCGATGACCTCGCCCTGACGGGCCATGAAGATGTCTTCGCCGTGCACCAGGAAGGCCTTGATGGATCCGCGGTTGGCCTTGTCTTCGGAGTATCCGAAGTACTTGAGGTCGATGGGAGGAGCGGTTGGCGCGGGCGGCGGAGTATTGACGACCACTGGGTTCGGACGCGGCGGGGCGAGCTGGCGCTCGATGTGGACCGGGGCCGACTCGGGCGAGAAGATGTTGCGGCCGGTGCCGTGGTAGTCCACGTCTTCGCTCTGTTCGAGCTTGCCCAGGTGGAGGGTGGGGTCAATGTTGTTGATCTTTTCGGCGGCGGGGCCTTCGGGATCGCTCGCCTGGGCCTGTCCGGCGGACGCCGGTTGATTGGCGGCCATAGTGGGGAGCTGAGCTGATCTCGGCGCGGGTGTGGAGAGATAGCCCTTCAGCTCCCATATTCCAATGGGGAGGGCGATGGCCGCGAGCACGATGAAAATGTAGACCTTGCGGCGATCGTCGGTGCCGGTCTTCATTGCTGGCCCTCCTGTGCGGAGGATGAGTTGCGCACGTCGCTGGACAGAGACAAGCCGCTGGGGACGTTCTCAGGACGGAGCCAGGTGGAGACGCGCAGGCGGAGGTTGACCAAGCCGCCCTGCTGGCCGGTCAGGTTCATGTTGCGGATGACGAAGAAGGTCTTGTCGCGCTCGAGCGAATTGATAAAGCGCATGATCTGCGAATAGTCTCCGCTGACGCCGGCGTCCATGGCGATCTCGGTGAGATCGCGGCCGGCGAGGCCCTGGGTGTACTGCATGCGCGAGAGGCGCACGCCGGACTTGACTTCGAGCGTGCCGATTCTCCCAAGAATCGAGGAGTAATTGGCCGGAATGCGCTTGTCGTAGAAGTCCTTGATCTGTTCGCGGGTAAGGTCGACGCGTTTGTCGAGGCCCTTGAGCGGGGCGGTCTGCAGCTGCAAGGCCTTGAGCTCAATCTGTTTGCCGGCGAGCACGTCGGTGGTATGGGAGCTGAGGGCGATCCAGTCGAGGGCAAAGCGGGCGCCCAGCACGATGACGGCGACCAGCAGAATGGAAAAGCCGATGTAGTGCCAGGTAAGCGGGGAGGTGAGCCGTTCCTGCCACTCGGAGCGTTTTTCGGTCATTGCGGACCTCCCTGCGGAGGCGGAGTCTTGCGAGCCGGCTGGGGCAAGGGTTGTCCCTGAGGAGCGGGAACGTGCTGGGCGCGATGGCGGGGGGTTGGAGGTTCACCGCCTGATGCCGGCAATTCTTCGGAGACCTTTTCGAGGCTGGCTTTTTTGGCGCCGCGGCGCTCAGCGGGGGCGGCAGGATTGTAGTCGGCCATGAGTTCGAAGGTGACCCGGTTGGCGGGGCCGACGGGCTCCAGAACCTGGTTGGCGTTGCTGTTGCCGGCGGTCTCGGAGGCTTCCCCGGTGATGCGCGGGGCGAGGAAGTGGCGGGAGCGCTCGAGGTTCTGGACCAGCTCGACGGCCTTATCGCGGGGGCCGAGGACGCGCATGTGCAGGGTGATGTGTCCGTCCTTGGGGTCGCGGATGGGCTCTAGGTTACTGACCTGGACGCCGCCGGGAAGGACGGTTTCCAGGTCCTCCATGGCGAGGGTCCAGGAGAAGGCCTTGGCGTCGAAGAGCTTATTGAGGGTGGCGGCGTGCTCAAGGACCGTGGAGTTGCCGGGCTGGCGGACGAGGTTTTCGTAGCCCTGTTCCTCACCGCGAACGGCAGCGATGCTGGTGTCGAGGGAGTGCTCGCGGTCGCGGACGGCGGCGGCCCGGGCATGCAGCGCATACAGGCCGCCCCCCAGGGCGATGCCGACCAGGATGAGCACACCCATGCCCAAGCGCAAACGGCGCACGATGGGCCCCACGTCGATAAACGGGCGTGAGGCAAGATTGGCGGTAATCCGCATGAATTTAGGCTACTCCACAGATCGCAAGTTCCAAGTGAATGAGATGCTTGCCCGCAGGACGCCGGGGGCTGCGTCGGGTTGGCGGGGTTTCATCAACCTTGGAACTGCGATAGCGCCCCCATAACGCCGGCATAGCCGATCGGGCCCGGTGAGGCGCCGCCGGCGGATGAAGCGGGCGCAACTTCCAACACGGCAAGCTGCGCGTCGGAGATGGCGCGTGAAAATTCACGAGCATCCACGGCGCCGGCATAGTGAACTTCGCGAGGCGGGGCGTTGAGCTTGTCTTCAAAGTAGGCGGCGGCCACGGCAACGCTGCGCTGGACCTCGGCAACGCGGGCGGCGGGATCCTCGGGCAGTTCGACGGTGCGATACAGCAAAAGGTCGTCTCCGGAGGTAATAGCGGTGGTAAGAGCCAGACCGCTGAGATTGGCGGCCAGCACGGGGTGAGGCGAATCGAGGGCGGCCAGGGCAGCGAGGCTGGACGGAAGCACGGCTCCCGGCTCGTAGCCTGCGGCGCGGACGGCAGCTTCATATTCGGCGAGGACGGGACCGGGCATCACAGTCGTGAGCACCCTCACGATGGAGCCGGCCTTTTCGCCCTGATCGCGCTGGGAGAGGATCTGGTAGCTGACGGCGGAGTGCTCCACGTCGAAGGGAACCATTTTGCGAAGGCGGAAGCGAAGGACGGGAATGGCTTCAACGGACTTTGGCGGCAGGGAGTCGAAGTCGAGGACGAAGACGCGGGCCGCGGTGTCAGGGATGACGACGGTGACATGGCGGTTGCGCGGCGATACCTGCTCGAGGGCGGAGCGGAGGGCCTCGGCGACGGCGTCGGGATTGCGCAGATTGGATTCAGCGATGCCGGGCACCAGCGCGCCGGCGGGGAAGGGCGCAAAGGCATACTGGGCAGACTGTCCGGCGGCTGGAACGGCGGCGGCGAGCGCGCCCTCGGGTGCGAGTTCCACCGCAGCCAGCGGACGTCCGCCGGGTTGCGACCCAGATTTGAGCTTGTTTGATAGTGCGGCCACTCTGTCTCCTTCGTTCTGTTGCCTCTTGATACTATAGGCTGGTGGGTTCGCCGGATGGTTCGAAGTTCATTGACGCACAGGACCGGCGAGCGCTCTCTTGTCGGTGAACGTCCGCAGGGGCGAAAGCCCGCGTTTTATTCTGCGGCAGATTTGCGGCACGATGTAAAACTCGTGCCCTGACGTCTTCGTGCTCCCAAAAAGATTTCCGCAACCAGTAAAGTAGCGCCTTACGCTCTCGCGCCCTTCGTAAGCGATCTTCCGCAATCGGTCAAGTCGTGCGAAAACGCCGCCATCTGGCTCTCCCCTCGCAGAACTTCATACTCTTGCTCGTTCAAAAACACCATGGCATCGTTCGGCCGACGCTCAGTCGAGCCCCTTCCAAACATCATCATCGCAAACCCGGTTAAGCGCGAAGCCTCAATAAATGTAACCTTGTTGATCTCTTTGAGTGTAGTGACGCCGCGGCGCACGCGCTCGAGGGCCGACTCGCGCAGAAAGCTCATGCCCTCTTTTTGCGCCAGCTTGCGAATCTCCGAGGTGGGCTTCTTGTCGAGAATCATTTCGCGGATGGGGTCGGTCAGGTCGAGCAGTTCGTGAATGGCGGTTCGGCCGCGATAGCCGGTGCCGCCGCACTCCATGCAGCCGGCGCCCTCGCGGAAGGCGAAGCCGCGCCACTCGGCCGGATCCATGCCGCTGGCGATGCAGCAGTTCGTCGTCGTAATGAACCGTGTGGGCGCAGTACTCGCAGATGGTGCGCACCAGGCGCTGGGCCAGGATGCAGTTGAGCGCGGAGACGAAGTTGTAGGCCTCGACGCCCATGTTGAGGAAGCGGCCCAGCACGTCGACCACGTTGTTGGCGTGGACGGTGGTGAAGACAAGGTGGCCGGTGAGCGCGGAGTTGATGGCGATCTGCGCCGTCTCCTGGTCGCGAATTTCGCCGACCAGGATCTTGTCGGGGTCGTGGCGCAGAATGGAGCGCAGGCCGCGCGCGAAGGTGAGGCCCTTCTTCTCGTTGACGGGAATCTGCGTGATGCCGCGAATCTGGTATTCGACCGGATCTTCGATGGTGATGATCTTGTCTTCGTCGCTCTTGATCTCGTTGAGCGCGGCGTAGAGCGTGGTGGTTTTGCCGGAGCCGGTGGGCCCGGTGACCAGCACCATGCCGTAGGGCTCGCGAATGTAGCGGCGGAAGCGGCGCAGATCTTCTTCGGCGAAGCCCACCACGTCGAGCGTGAGGTTGCTTGAACTTCTCGCTCATCGACTCTTTGTCGAGCACGCGCAGCACGGCGTTTTCGCCGTGAATGGTGGGCATGATCGAGACGCGGAAGTCGATGAGGCGGCTCTTGTAGCGCACGCGGAAGCGGCCGTCCTGGGGAACGCGCTTCTCGGCGATGTCGAGCTCGCTCATGATCTTGATGCGGCCGAGGATGGTGCCGTGATGCTCGCGCGCGATGGGCGCCATGGCCGCCTGCAGCACGCCGTCGATGCGGTACTTGACGACCACGGAATCGTCGTGGGTCTCGATGTGAATGTCGGAGGCGCGGCGCTCGAGCGCGGTGAAGATGGTGGTGTCGACGAGGCGGATGATGGGGCTGATGTCTTCTTCGCTGGTGAGCTTTTCGATGGAGATGTTTTCGTCGGAGTTTTCGTCGCCGGTGAGCACGTCGAAGGTGAGGCCTTCGCTGGCTTCGTCGAGAACGCGCTGCGACTGCTCGGTCTTCTTGAGCAGGTCGGTGATCTGCGAGAGCGTGGCCACGCGCGCCTGAATGCGCTGGCCGAGCAGGCCGGCGATCTCGTCGAGCACCATGAGGCGCGAGGGATCGCTGACGGCGATGACCAGCGCGTCGGCCTGTCTGCTCGATGGGCACGAAGTTGTAGCGGAACATCAGCTCGACCGGCACGGTGCGCAGCAGGTCGTGCTGAATCTTGAAGTTCTTCAGGTCGACGAACTCGGCGTGATAGCGGCGCGCCAGCGCTTCGGCCTGCGCGCGTTCGTCCTGACCGGTCGGGCATGGGAAGTGCGAGGACGTTGGTTCGGCCATGGCGATTACCCTCCTGACTCGTCGCCGCCCGTCATGCCCGAGCGAGAAGATGGGCAGGTAAAGCGAAATGAGAATGAAGACGACGACCACACCCATGACGATGAGAATGGCCGGCTCAATGAGCGCCAGCGCCGCGGTGAGCGCCGTGGCCACATCTTCCTCAAAAAATTCGGCGACCGAGTTGAGCATTTGCGGCAGCGCGCCGGTCTGCTCGCCGACGGTGATCATTTCCGCGGCCAGATCGGGGAAGACGCCGGTCTTGATGAGCGATTCGGCCAGGCTCTTGCCCTCGCGCACGGTGGTGATCGACGTGACTGACGGCTTTGGAAACGCGGCGCGACGAGATGGAGCGCGCCGCTGTTTCAAGCGAAGGCACCAGCGGCAAGCCGCCGGTGAGCAGCGTGGAAAGCGTGCGCGCAAAGAGCGCCACCTGGTACTTGAGCCAGATTTTGCCGAAGACCGGCAGCCCGACGCGGACGCCGTCGACAAAGTCGCGTGCCGCGCTCGGTGATGGCGAAGCGGTAGACCGCGGCGCCGACGATCAGCACTGCCCAGCGCCAGCCAGAGAATGTTGTGCTGCATCCATTTGCCGAAGTCAGCAGGTCGACGGTCATGCGCCGGCAGCTTGGAGCCGAGCTGGTCATAAAGCATGCGCGAACTGCGGCACCACGACGGTGAACATGAAGATGAGCAGGCCGATGACGAGCGTCATGAGCACGCTGGGATAGATGAGCGAGGCGACCAGCTTCTTGCGGAAGGTGAGCGCGACTTTCTGGAAGCTGACGTAGCGCTCCAGCACCTCCTGCAGATTGCCGGAGCGCTCGCCGGCCAGCAGGGTGGTGGTGTACATGAGCGGAAATCCGCTCTGCGCCTCGAAGGCCGCGGAAAGCGCCTCGCCGGTTTTGACGCGGTTGGCAACATCGTCCAGCTGGCCGGCGAAGTGCGGCGTTCTTCTGGATCTTGCCCAGCATCTGCAGCGAGCCGAGGATGGGCAGGCCGGCGCGAATCAGGGTGAGGAACTGCTGATTGAAGATGAGGAATGGCTCGAGCTTGACCTTGCGCCGCTGCAGGCCGCAAGCCGCCGCGCGCGCGGACTGAAAAGACGTGGTAGCCGGCATGGGCAAAGCGGGCGCGCAGCTCTTCGGCGGTGGCCGCGGTCTGCACCTGCTCCTGCACGCGGCCACGCTCATCGGCCAGCTTGATGACGAACTCTGCCATAGCTCTTTAACCGGCGGGGATGTGCTACCTATACCTCAGCGAAGAAAAACCTGTCGCTGAAGACCCCGCGCCGGGTATGCTTCCCCCTTTTGCAGCTTTCTCAGGCCCAAGGCTACCAGCGGTATTAATGGATAGACGTTGCTACGGAGCAAGCGCTCAGATAAAGAATGACGCCAATTACCTAGATCAGCAATGACACACCTGTGGGGGTAACTCCATCATTCGGTTGGGCCTAGCTTTCGCAATGTCCTTCGCTTCCTGTAACTGGGTCCTCACGATCATTAGCCGCTTCCGGGTAAGGGTCGATCT